>CBDFGZ010000023.1:0-113093 GCA_965247345.1 Rhodomicrobiaceae bacterium
GTGCCGCGTTTTTGTCGCGCATCCCTGGTTCCGACACGCTCTGGTTCCGATACGCTCATTGTCCACCCCTATCGCTGTCGAGCGACGCGCGTAAAAGCAACTCACATTGCAGCACGCTATCGAGTCCCAACCTTCCGCCGTTTCTTTCTGCCTGTTACGAAACATCACTGAGCTTGTCTCGAAGCCCACTTATCCCAACCTGAGCACATGCGCACAGAACTTAACCCCGAATGTCACCTGGAAGGTGCTCGTAACTGGCGTTAAAGCGAGATTGCGCTTAACCCAACCTCGTCAATTCACAATCAGTCAAAACGTCTTGTTTTTTGTTAAAGCTTATGCGTTCAAGCTATGGCACTCTGATATATCTGTAAATGTCATCCGAGGCTGGGCAATCGTGTTGAACAACGCAATGACACTCCCTGAAGTGGATTTTCAGGTCATGACCGGTTCCGGTCCACGCGCTATATCCTCCCGTGAAGTTTTCGCAAACCGCAGTGTCGTTCTATTCGGCATCCCTGGCGCTTATACGCCAACGTGTCATTATCATCATGTGCCCAGCATCCGGGACGAAGCTCGCGTGTTCCGGTCGGAGGGTATCGACACGGTGGCCATTACGTCCGTGAACGACATCCATGTGCTGCACTCATGGGCCGCTGAGCTGGATGTCCACGAAGATATCTTGTTTCTGGCGGACGGAAACGCGGACTTTGCAAAAGCCATGGGGCTGACGTTTGAAGCACGCGAGTTGGGGCTGGGCTGGCGTTCCAAACGATATTCCATGTGGGTGAAGAAGGGTGTTATTCAGGTTTTGAATGTGGAACCCGATTTTACTCAGGCCGATGTCACGAGCGCGCACGCGCTTGTTCAGTTGCTGACAAGCCTGGAACGGTCGTTTTTTTAGTTTGAGACGGGCGTTTGCGAAAGTGTTTTTTCAAACGCAATCCTGGTCTGTAACTCTTTTGCGCCACGTTGCAATTTGGTCGCGCTGCAGGAGTTTCCTACAGCGAACTCAAAAACACGATGCACTTGGAACGGTCTGACCTTAAATAAATTTTACTCAAATTGAAAAAGATAACTCTGTTTCGAGTGCGCCATGATTCATGTTGGTTCGCCTGTTCCTCACGTGTTCTTTGATATCATGACGCCGGATGGCCCTTGCCGCGTCACATCGAAAGATGTCTTCGCCGGGAAAAGCGTTCTCGTTTTCGCGATGCCCGGTGCATTCACGCCGTATTGTCACGCACTCGATCTGCCGAGCATTTTGAGCGAATATGAGATCTTCAAAGCCGGAGGAGTCGACATTGTCGCCTGCACGTCGGTTAACGATGTCTACGTTCTCGATGCGTGGGCGGAAGCGTCCGGGGCCAAAGACAGGATCCTGTTTCTCGCGGACGGAAACGGCGACTTTGCGCGAAGCTTGAATCTTCTGTCTGACTACAGGCCAGCGAAAATGGGCTTTCGCTCAAAGCGGTACGCGATGTGGGCCGAAGACGGGGTTATCAGGGACATCGCTATAAAAAGAGCCAGCAACGACTCGGATATGACAAGTGCCGACGTCATCAACCGAATTTTCGACGACGAGATGGAACTGCGAGCTTATTAGTGACCCTCTGGTTACGAGGAATGGGGCCTGTTCGTTGTGTGCCTCCCGACCGCATTTGGGAGTGTGCGGTTGAAGAGGCCCGCCTCGCACCCCGTTAAACACCAGTCGCTTTTAATGTTAAAATGGATCAACAGCTATTCGCGATTCGCTTTATTTCCCATGGCATTGTATGATACTGACGATAACGTTCGGTTATTCTATCGTTAGGGTCGAGCCTGTCATGACAGACTACCACGGACAGTCCATACCACGGGTCGAGTTGGATATCATGACTCCGGCGGGTGCCCATCGCGTTTGGTCCGACGATATTTTTATGGGGAAAAGCGTGATCGTGTTCGGTATGCCTGGCGCGTTCACGCCCTACTGTCACGCCCTGCATCTGCCTAGCGTCCTGGATGAATACGACATGTTCAAAGAGGGCGGGGTCGATATCGTGGCTTGCACATCCGTCAATGACATTCACGTACTGACCGCGTGGGGACAGGTATCGGGCGCGGGAGACAAGCTCATGTTTCTCGGTGACGGAAATGGCGATTTCGCCCGCGGTCTCGGCCTGTTGTTTGACGGGCGCGATTTTGGCATTGGGTTTCGCTCAAAGCGATACGCCCTCTGGGCCGAAAACGGCATCATTAAAGAGATGGCAGTCAAAAAAGACTCGATCACGGCCCAGCTTACGAGCGCATGCATGGTGCCTCTCATTTTCGGCGATGACGATATGAATAAGAAGTACCACTAATGGTTGACACGCCAGAGCACTCCCGCAGCGCAGCCTGATCGTGCAATATCCTTAAAAAAATGGCATATAATGCGCGAAGAAAAAAAGCGTATTGGAGGAAGCATGTCTCGGGTAGCGATTGTAACAGGGGGCACACGCGGGATCGGGAGCGCTATCTCGGTCGAATTGAAAAAGTGCGGATTTAGCGTCGCCGCCAACTATGGCGGCAACGACGAAGCCGCAGAAAAATTCAAGGTCGAGACAGGCATCCCGGTGTTCAAGTGGGATGTGGGCGATTATGAAAGCTGTAACGTCGGGCTTAAACGTGTGGAAAGCGAACTTGGGCCAATTGCGGTCGTCGTGAACAACGCAGGTATCACGCGCGATGCCGTTCTCCATCGAATGACCGTTGAACAATGGCGCGAGGTCATGCGTGTCAACCTGGACAGCCTGTTCAACATGACCCAACCCGTCCTGAACGGCATGCGCGAAAGAAATTACGGGCGGATTGTGAACATTTCATCCATCAATGGTCAGAAAGGCCAGATGGGTCAGTGCAACTACTCAGCCGCAAAAGCTGGAGTAATCGGGTTTACGAAGTCGCTGGCACTGGAGAGTGCAAAAAAAGGCATCACCGTCAACTGCATCTGCCCTGGATACATCGACACCGACATGGTTGCCGCGGTCCCCGCCAAAGTCATGGAAGGCATCATTGCCCAGATCCCGGTGGGACGCCTCGGCAAAGGCGATGAAATCGCAAAGTGTGTCAGTTTCCTCGCCAGCGATGATGCCGGGTTTATCACAGGAGCTACGATTACCGCGAATGGCGGTCAATACATCACCGGGTAGCCATAGTCGTTCAGTTTTTAGCACCCACGACCTTGACGCCCGCATCAGTCAGAGAGTGCAGGTCGCGGGTGGACAGGGCGATTTCTGAATTCTGGAGACTGTCCGGTTTATGCAGAAACATGAACTCGGTCGTCATGGCCGGGCCTAACCCGGGCATCCAGCGAATAAATCTTCACCGGCAAAATAAGAAAGTCTGGAAAGCCGGGTCAAGCCCGGCCATGACGTGGAGTCGAGGATTCCGTCTGTCTCGGACAGATTCTAATAGCAGTGAAAGCTTGTTGACCTATCGATCTGACTCCCGTCAAGGCGGAAATCTTTCTTTGGACACAATAAGTTTGAGCAGCAATCAGCCTCGTTCAAAGACGGATCCCCGCCTTCACTGGGCGGACATAGCGGAAGATCGTTACGACTTGAATGCCGCTGGCTCTGGAACTCTATTTTCCTGTTTCGCGAACTAGAAAACGTCGCTAAAACGGCGTTAACCAAGTCTGTTGCATAGTCCCCGGCAAAAGGGTCAAGAGCCACAGACCATCATTGGCGGCTTTGACCAAACACGATTGCCGCTGCCACTAAAGAAGAGGCTACCATGTCACTATTTTCGTTTACGGCGACGGGTCTGATTTTCGCCCTCGTTGGAGGTGTCATTTTGTTGCGTGCGTTTGCCTTCACGTCCCACGATGCGCTCGCGGCAGAAGCCGCACCAAGCACAGATCGGTTGCGGAACACGATTCGTGAACTGTGCTCGCGCCGGATCGATATTCGCTTTGGCGCGCCGCTGATGTTGATTGGGTTCTATCTCCAGCTTATGCCACTTCTCGGTGTCAGCGAGCGCCCCGTCGCCCAGTTCTTTTTTCTAGCCGGTTTGGGTGTGACGCTTGTTTATTACGGCTTGATGCATGGCATCCTTGCCGAGCGCGAGAGCGGTCACGTTCTTCGACTGATCTCCAGCAGGACTTCCCTGACCGCGGCGGCAGAAAAGGAAAAGCGCCCGCAATCTCACTCGACACCAGTCTATCTTCATCTGGTTGACGCCGTGAGAGCATGACAGACCACCTTACCCTTTTCGATACTACGCTTCGAGACGGCACTCAGACCCTGGGCGTCGATTTTTCCGTGTCGGACAAACGTCTCATTGCCGAAGCACTCGATACAATCGGCATCGATTACATCGAGGCGGGTTTCCCCGGTGCAAATCCGGTCGATACAGAATTTTTCCACGCAGCGCCGCGTTTGCAAGCGGCAAAGCTGACCGCCTTCGGCATGACGAAGCGCGCCGGGCGTTCCGCAGCAAACGATCCGGGCTTTCAGGCCGTCCTGCAATCGGGCGCGCAGGCAATTTGCCTTGTTGCGAAAGCATGGGATTATCACGTTGACGTGGCTCTCGGCATCACGCCACAGGAAAATATCGCGTCTATCATAACCTCCGTGGAGGCCGTTCGCCAGTCTGGCGCGGAGGCGCTGATCGATTGCGAACACTTCTTCGACGGCTATAAAGCCAATCCGGATTATGCGCTGTCATGCGCAAATGCGGCATATGAGGCAGGCGCGCGGTGGGTCGTGTTATGCGACACGAATGGCGGCACGCTCCCGCACGAAGTTGCAACCATCGTCGATGCCGTGCTCGCTCATATCCCCGGTGAACGCATTGGCATCCACGCCCACAACGATACCGAGAACGCCGTGGCCAATACACTCGCGGCGGTTCTGGCTGGCGCGAGACAGGTTCAGGGCACCATCAACGGGCTGGGCGAACGGTGTGGGAATGCGAACCTGACTTCGCTCATTCCCACGCTGCTTTTGAAAGAACCGTTTGCGTCGCAATTCAAGCTGTCCATCAGCCACGAACAGCTTAAAAATCTTACAACGGTTTCCCGCCTGCTGGACGAAATCCTGAACCGTCAGCCGAACCGGCACGCCCCTTATGTGGGCGAATCGGCGTTCGCGCACAAAGGCGGAATCCACGCCTCGGCGGTGAGCAAAGACCCGCGCACTTACGAGCATGTCGCACCGGAAAGTGTCGGCAATCGACGCAATCTTTTGATCTCAAGTCAAGCCGGTCGATCCAACATTACGGCGGAACTGGCAAAACTTGGCATCGTCATTGAGAAGGATGACGACCGCATCGCGATTTTGCTCGACGAAGTCAAACAGCGCGAGACTTTGGGTTATGCCTACGAAGCGGCCGAAGTTTCGTTTGAGCTTCTCGCGCGCAGAAGTTTCGGCCATGTGCCCTCGTTTTTCGACGTGGAAAGTTTCCGGGTCATCGTCGAACGGCGCCATAATGCGCAAGGCAGGCTTGAGACGGTTTCGGAGGCTGTCGTCAAGGTCAGGATCGGTGAGACCGCGGTGATTAATGCTGCGGAAGGCAATGGCCCCGTGCATGCCCTGGATCAGGCTTTGCGAAAAGACCTCGGCATTTACCAGTCGAGCATCAACGACTTGCAATTGATCGATTACAAGGTCCGTATCCTCTCGGGAGGCACCGATGCCGTGACCCGCGTTCTGATCGAGAGCCTTGATGTCAGTACCGGGCGGCGATGGTTTACCGTTGGCGTTTCGCCAAACATCGTCGATGCATCGTTCGAGGCGTTGCTTGACTCCATAACCTACAAACTCTGGCTCGACAGCGGATCGTCGGCATAAACGATTGTATGTTTACCCTCTGGGCCACCATCGATTAAAACTGTAAAGGTCTATACGTCATGAACCCCAAATACTGGATCGCCGTGACAGGATGTCTTGGCGCTTTTGCAGTTATCGCGGGCGCACTCGGTGCCTATGCCTTGACCCAGACTGAAGCCTTGGCGGTTCCTGTACGCATTTTTGACACGGCGCAGCTTTATCACGCGCTTCATGTTCTCGCACTCTTCGGCGTCGCGGTTACGCTTATGGTCACGAACAATCAACGGACGGCATGGTCCGGTTGGGCCTTGCAGGTCGCTGCGCTTGCTTTCACTCTGGGCGTCGTGTGTTTCTCAGGCGGGATTTACCGCCAGCTTGCATCGGGTTTGACATCCGGCGGCGGCATCGTTCCGTTTGGCGGCATCTGCTTTCTTGTGGGCTGGCTGGCAACCGCTGTGGCTGCGCTCGGCTTTACGACGGATGTTCGCGAGCGTATATAGTGCGCATCGCGTTTCTTCAGGATAACCACAATCATCCCGGTTATACGCACGCGAGTTTAACCACGAGCGGCGCGGGCGGCACGGAAAGTTCGGTCATTCACCTTGCGACCGCACTGGCGAGACTGGGACACGATGTCTTTGCACTCAACAGGCTCGACACCCGCAGCGTTGAATATGGCGTGACCTGGGTGCCGCTTGCCATGGCCGATGCCGTGCCCCCCTGCGACATCGCGGTTGGCGTCAACTCGTCGCGGGTGCTGTGGAGTGTGAGGGCCAAACGCACAGTTGTTTGGCTCCATAATCCACCATCAACCCGCGCGCAACTTAAGCGCCGCACCCTCGCCGCGCTGCTTTATCAGAGGCCACATGCGGTTATGCTCGGCGAGTATCAAAGCCGCTTGCTCCATCGGTTGCTACCCTATGCCGGACGCTCGATCCTCCACCATGGCATCGCAGACGACTTTTTCTCGCCCTTCGCCGATACGCGGCCGCGTCGGCCGCGCGCGATCTTCACCTCGCAGCCGAGCCGTGGCCTTGATTTTGTTGTGCACGCGTGGCGGAAGATTTCAAAAGCGGTCCCCGATGCTGAGCTTCATGTCTTTCATCCGCAAGCGCGTAAAGCCGAGGCCGCAGCGTTGTGCAAGACTGGCGAACGGATCGTGCTGCGCGGCAGTGTGCCCAGGAACGAACTGGCGCACGCGTTGCGCTCAGCTCGGGTCATGCTGATCCCGGGTGTAGCCGACGAGACGTTCTGCCTTGCCGCCGCCGAAGCCACCGCGTCCGGTGTCCCCATCGTCACGTTGGGGGATGGCGCGCTGAGCGAGCGGGTAAAACATGGCGCAACGGGACTGATCGCAAGTGATCTGGAAGGGTTTACCGTCGGCGCGGTTCGGCTTTTGACCGACGATGTTTTATGGATGAACCTGCACCGCAGGTGCGTCAGCGATCCTAATCTCGCAACCTGGGGCAAGCGTGCGAAAGAGTGGCAATCGTTGTTTGAAACTCTTCTGCACCCGGAGCGTTGACCATTCACAATCCATCGGCAAACCGGGACATTTGCGCCATTCCATCATGCGTGTGCAGGCTGTCGCAGGGATGATCGTCCGAGAGTGCGACCGTCACTGTTTTGCGGTCTGGCATGCTTCGGGTTTCCCGTCTCACAACGACCATAGAAAAGGGCCGCAGACGCGACCCTTTCCAGAACTTCTCGGAGTTGTTGCAAAAACTAAAGGCTGTTTGGTTCAGATGGAAGCATAGCCTGCATTTCTGAGATAGTTCGCGCATTCGGTGGCTGAAAACATTTGAAGGACACGGCCAGCGGCTTCACAAAGATCATCGGCCGTTCTTGCTTCGGCCTTTCGGATAAGGGTTTTGAGTTTCGCGAAGACTTGCTCGATCGGATTGAGATCGGGGCTATAGGGCGGCAAGAAGAACAGGTGGGCGCCCGCTGCTTTAATCGCTTTTCTGGCTCTTGTACTTTTGTGGCTCGATAGGTTGTCAAGAACCACAATATCACCCGGTTTCAAAAGGGGGATGAGCTGGGTCTCGACCCAAGCATCGAAGCTTTCGCGGTTGATAGGGCCATCCAGCACCCATGGAGCGTCAATGCGGTCGAGCCGGAGCCCGGCCATGAAGGTCAGCGTTTGCCAGTTCCCATGGGGAACTTTGGCGTGAAGGGGTATGCCGCGTTTGCTCCAGCCGCGCACGCGCGTCATGTTTGTCTTGATCCAAGTTTCGTCTACAAACACAAGCCGTCCTGGGTCAATCTTGTTCTGATAGGCCTTCCAGCGCTCGCGAAAGCGCGCCGTCTTGGGCCGCAACTGCTCCTGTGCGAACACGGTTTTTTTTACAGCTCAATTGTTCGGCCTTAAGGCCTTTCCATACCGTGTCGTGACTGACCTTGAGGCCTTGCTCCAACAGCTCCGCCTGCAACGCGCGAACCGTCAGATCAGGCTTTTCGGCAATCCGCCTCACGATAAAAGTACGGGCTTGCTCACGCAAAACCGGACGGCGGTGGCCGCCAACTTTCTTCGGCGCCACGCTGCCTGTTGTGCGTTGCCGCTGATGCCACTTGACCACTGTCGAAACCCCAACGCCGAAGCGGGACGCAGCCTCACGCACCGTCGATCCCGATACCACTGCATCCACAACACGCTTACGCAAGTCCATGGAATAAGCTCGCGTCATGCATACTGGCCTCCTCCAGCATCCATGATGAATCACGGTTCGCTCAAAATGGGAATCCCGATTCGTTCAACCGCTGACAAACTCTAGAGCGCTTTCGATTTAATCAGAGTCATGAAAGCGCTCTAGGTTTTTGTTTTATCGCATTTTCGAGGAGCAAAACCGATCACACTTTTGCTGAGAATGCTTCAGTTCGGAACGGCGGACGCTTTCTCGGGTACAGAGGCGTTCTCGACTTTCTTGACGACTTCCGGCTTAATTCCGTGAAGCAAATCGATGGCGGCTTTCAACTGCACATCTTTTTCTTTTTCTTTCGGAACGTAGGAAATGCTGCCGGTCGCCTCAGTCACTCCGTCGTTTTTCAGATGGCCGCGAAGGCTTGCTTCACCACGCGTACCGAATGCTGCCATCTGCTGCTTCATTTCGTCCGGCAGTTCCGGCTCGACGACGTAGGTCGGCTGTATGCCTGTCGCCTGGATCGAGCGCCCCGATGGCGTGTAGTATCGAGCCGTGGTGAGACGCAGTCCCCCGTTCTGACCCAGTGGTATCATGGTCTGAACCGAGCCTTTGCCGAATGAGCGCGTACCGATGACCTCAGCGCGTTTGTGATCCTGCAGGGCGCCGGCGACGATCTCCGACGCTGAGGCCGACCCACCATTGATCAGCACGACGATCGGCTTGCCATCGGTAAGGTCGCCGGGGCGTGCGTTAGCCCGTTGCGTTTCGCTGGCGTTCCGGCCTTTGGTCAAAACGATGGAGCCTCGTTCAAGGAATGCATCGGAAACCGAAATCGCCTGATCCAGCAGACCGCCGGGGTTGTTGCGAAGGTCGATCACATACCCCTTGAGCTTTGGTCCGATTGCTTTCTTAAGGTCCTCAATGGCCTGCTTCATGTATTCGTAAGTATGCTCGCTCTGGAAGGTCTTCAGCTTGATCCAGGCGACGTCATCCTCAGCGCTGTATTTCACAGGATTGATGCGCACCACATCGCGAACGATTTTGGTCATGACCGGCGCGGCATACCCTTTGCGCAGAATGGTCAGCGTGATCGGGGAATCCACCGGTCCACGCATTTTTTCCACAGCGTCGTTGAGGGATAATCCCTGGATCGACTCGCCATCGAGATGAGTGATCATGTCGCCTGCAAGAACGCCGGCCTTATCGGCAGGTGTGTTATCGATCGGCGAGATCACTTTCACGACGCCATCTTCCATGGTCACTTCGATGCCAAGCCCGCCGAACTCGCCACGTGTCTGCACCTGCATGTCCTGGAATTCTTTGTTCGTGAGATAGCTCGAATGAGGATCGAGCCCCGTCAGCATTCCGCTGATGGCATTCTCAATCAGTTTCGTGTCATCGGGCTTTTCCACATACTCGCTGCGCACGCGCTCAAGCACTTCTCCGAAGAGATCGAGCTGTTTGTAAATGTCCGAATTGGCCGCAACCGCCTGTCCACGTCGGTTCGTCTGTAGCATGAAGATGCTTGCGGCGCACACAAGCATGATGAGAAGAGCACCAAGCGCCAGTTCGGATCTACGCATTCATTTTATCCTCTTCCAACCCCTGCGGACCACCAAGGGCCGGGATCGATGGATTGTTTATCTTTGTCTTTACGGAATTCTAAAGAAAGGGTTGGTTGCACCGAAACATTTTCGCCAGGGCGTGTTTCAGCCGGACCCATCACAGCCACCGGTTCGCCCGCGAGAACGAACTGTCCTACTGACACATGGGTACGTTCCATTCCTGCCATGTAGATATGATAACCGTCACCGGTGTTGATAATCAAGAGTTGTCCATCGGATCGGAACGGTCCAGCGTAAGTAATCCAGCCATCGCAGGGTGAAATGACCTGCGCGAGGGCGCGGGTTTGGACATACAGCCCAGAACTTGGCACCTTATCGCGCTCCTCGCCGAACCTCAGTAGGATTTTCCCCTGAACCGGCATCGGCAATAGCCCCTGCGCCTTGCTGAAAGGGATGGACGGTTTCATGCGTCCTGGCTGCTGCATCGCAACTTTTGCCTCGCCTGGTGACAATTCCGCGGCCCCTTGCTTCAATTCGCTTTGATAAAGGCCTAAGCTTGACAGCTTAGCGACCTCTTCGTCGATCTTCGGAACCACATCCTGCAGGGTTTTGAGACTGGCGGTATGGATTTTCGCAACATTCTGAAGATCCTCAAGGCTCGTTTGAGCTGTCTTCAACTGTTCGCGATTTTCTATAATCAATAACTCGATCTGGGCTTTCAACCGGGTGTTCTGAATTTGTTCGGCTTTGCGACGCTGCTCCTGGACCTCCGCATCTTTCTGAACCACCTCAAGCTGTGTCAACTCGCCGGACACCTGGGTCGCGAGTTTTTCAATATCCCCGTAAAAGGTCGCCATCACCATGCCGCCGCGTATCATGTTCAAGGCGTCGCGGCTGTGAGTGACCATGGCGGGCGGCGGCTGTCGGCTCATGCCCTGCATCACCGCAAAGAGTGCCGACATCTGAGTTGTTTTGTCGTCAAGTTTTACGCGCTGCTCCTGAGCCGCTTTCCTGGCCTGTACGAGCCGATCTTCAAGTTCGGTCAATCTGCGCTCGGACAGGTGCAGCGCCTTTGTCGTCTCAACCAGCCCTGCCTGCATCCGCGCGCGATTTCTGGTCAGAGCCTGTTTGTCGTTATCGAGTTCGCGCTGCTGCGCGCCGATCTGATCGAGACGCCGCTTGCGGCGAATGTACAATTCTCGCGCCTGTTCAGCGTCGACCTGAGCACTCTGCGCCGCCTGCTTCACGTCGCTACGCGGCAGGACAGGGCGATTTGGTGCAGCCGGAGCCGGGGACGCGACAACCTTTTTTGGTGCAACCGGGCGCGCTGCTTTCGCGGGGGCGACGGGTACAGGTTCTTTCTTTTCCGGGGCGCTGAAAATCTTGGAGAAGTCCGGAAACGTCCCCTGTTCCGCGTTTGCCTGGGCCGTGCCAACCGTCGCAAGCGCGCCAATCACCGCCAGATTTGAAAGACGCTTCATCGCCATGGCTGTTCGCATGAACCTCAATCAAAACCCCGTATTTTCCTGCGGATCAAATAACAGCACGAATTCCAGGTGGAACTGTGACGCTTCGTGGCTTAAACCATTACCATTCCGCCATTGATATGCAGCGTTTCGCCTGTAATGTACCGGGCTTCGTCACTCGCGAAGTATACCACTGCGGCTGAAATATCCGCTGGCTTGCCCATCACGCCTGCGGGAATGGCTTTCGCAATCGCTTCGGTCTGCTTCTCGTTGAGGCCGTGGGTCATGGGGGTCTCGATGAACCCCGGAGAAATGCAGTTGGCAGTGATGCCGCGCGACGCCACTTCACGCGCCAGCGATTTTGTCATCCCGACGAGACCAGCCTTCGAGGCGGCATAGTTGCCTTGCCCTGGATTGCCGATCACGCCGCTGATGGAGGCGATGTTTATGATTCGTCCCGACCGACGGCGCATCATGTTGCGAAGTGCCGCCCGGCAAAGCACGAAGGCTGACGTCAGGTTGATGGCGATCACATCATCCCATTCGTCGTCCCGCATGCGCATGAACAGGTTGTCTTTCGTGACGCCCGCGTTGTTCACGAGAATGTCCATTTGTCCCATCGCGGCCTCAGCCTGACCGACGAGTGCGGCAACTTGTGTGCGGTCGCGTAAATCGCAAGGCAGAACATGAACGCGGCTGCCAATCTTCGCAACAAGGGCATCGAGTTTGTCGCGCCTGGTGCCAGATAAAGCGACGGTTGCTCCCTGGCCGTGGAGCGCAGTTGCGATGTCCTCGCCGAGGCCGCCGGTCGCTCCGGTCACGAGCGCGCATTTTCCTGTCAGATCGAACATTCCGGTCCCGTTTCATCCATGCATATTCATACGTTGTACGTCAGTTCCTGCGTTCGGCAAGCCACGTCCCGAATGCGGCGATTTCGTCTGCCGTCCCGACAGATCGCGCGTCGACGGCTGCCACGATGCGTTTGACGAGGCCGGTCAGCACGCGGCCCGCGCCGATCTCGAACGTGGTCGTCACGCCCGCAGCCGCAAAGTAGGCGGCCGACTCCCGCCACCGAACGACGCCGGTCACCTGCTCGACGAGCAGACGTTTGATCTCCTTTGGATCGGTCACAGGTTCGGCGGTTACATTGCTGATGATGGGGAACGCGGGCGCATTCATTTTCACTTCGTCGAGCGCTTTTGCCATCGCGTCTGCCGCTGGTTGCATTAACGCGCAATGGAATGGCGCGCTGACAGGCAGTGGTACGGCGCGCCGAACGCCATGCTCAGCGGCAAGTTTAATCGCCCTGTCGCAGGCAGCTTTCGAACCGGAAATCACCACTTGTCCCGGCGCATTGTCGTTCGCCACCTGGCAGACATCGCCTTGAGCGGATGCATCGGCAAGATTTCGAGCCTGATCGATTTCCGCACCGAGAAGCGCCAGCATCGCGCCCTCCCCCGCCGGAACCGCAGCCTGCATCGCGTCACCACGTAATCTCAAGAGGCGCGCGGCGTCCGGGATGGAGAACACACCTGCGGCGGCAAGCGCCGAATATTCGCCAAGCGAGTGCCCCGCTGCGAAAGCGGGCGTTGCCGCGCTGCCGAACTCGCGCTGCATCACACTGATGACGGCCAATGACACAGCCATAAGGGCCGGTTGGGCATTCCGTGTCAACGTGAGCCTATCGAGCGGCCCGTCCCAAATCAGGCTGGACAGGGACTCTCCAAGCGCATCGTCAACCTCATCGAAGACTGCGCGAGCGACGGGAAACTTCTGCGCGAGATCGCGGCCCATTCCAACGGTCTGGCTGCCCTGCCCAGGAAAAATGAACGCGATTGTCATGTCGGGCGCGTCAGGAAACGTTCGAATTCAAAAACGGTCATGTCGCATGAAAGCCACGGGGCCGAACCCGTGTCAAGATGGCGCTGGGCATACGATGCAAAAGAAAAGCGCGCCTCACGACGCGCTTTTACGATATCGACAAAAAATTAGCGGCACTGACGGCGATATTCCCGGCAATTGCCCTGACCGGTCTCGCCGCGAACGTCCTTGTATTCACAGGCGCGACGCAAACGCTCGCAATAAGACCCGCGACCGCCGCATTCCGAGCGATACCGGCGGCAATTGCCTTCGCCGGTTTCGCCACGAGCGTCTTTGTACTCGCAGGCGCGGCGAAGCCGCTCGCAATAGCGTCCGCCGCCACCGTATCCGCCACTGCCGTACTGGATGTTCGTCGTCATCGTGCCACCCGCAGCAAGGCCGCGCGACAACGACGTGTCGATCGATCCTGCCGATGCGCCAATGGTGGTAAACGCGAATAAAAGTCCCGTGATTGCGACAGCAATGATACTTTTCATATTTGCTCCTTGACCAGGATGGTTAATTTTAGCATTGTCAGGACACAAACATGCTAAAATTGATTTGAGTTCCTTAACCTTTCGTCAGACGCTTCCCTTGGATTCGCGTACAGATTGACCCCGCGAACAAGACAAAGGTGTCTTCATGCCCATCCATTGGCGCTCTCTCGCTTTGCTTGCAATGCTTGTGGCAAGGCCCGCGTTTGCAGACGACACAATTCCTTTTCTTGGAACACCGGGCCTGGCCGCAAACGCGTTCCCCGCGCCATCGCGCCCTGTGGCAACCATCATAAGCCCGATGTGGCACGATGAGGACGAGCGCGACGCCGCGAAAGAAGTATCGCAATTGATCGATGGCATGGGCATCAAGGCGGGCATCACCGTTGCGGACATCGGCGCGGGGAACGGATATTACACCGTGCGCTTGTCGCCTCTCGTCGGTGAGAATGGACGCATTCTGGCGCAGGATGTGATGCCGAAATATCTTGCGGGCCTCCTCAAACGCGTGCGCGATTTGAAACTCGGGAACGTCACCGTCGGCCTTGGCGAACCCCACGATCCGCGTCTCCCGCCGCAATCCCTCGACGCCGCGATCATGATCCATATGTATCACGAGATTGCGCAACCGTTCGCGTTCATGGCCAATCTAAAACCCGCGCTTAAACCCGGCGCGAAAGTCGGCATCATCGACGCCAACCGCAGAACCGCCAGCCATGGCACGCCGCCAGATCTGCTGCGCTGTGAGATGGAAGCCATGAACTATGCCCAGATCAGCTTCAAGCCATTAAAAGGCACCGAGGGGTATCTTGCCATCTTTCAGGTTGCCGAGGGCCAGACGGCGGAAAAAAATCCATCAGCATGCAAACAGGCACCGGGATAGCGTTCATAACTGGACGCCTTGAACCATCGCGATCTGCTTGACACGGCGTGGCAACTCCCGGACTTTGATTGAGATGCACCCCGGAGACACCTGATGGCCGCCGTCGCAGAGCTTCTATCCATTCTCGATCTGGAAAAACTTGAACACAATCTGTTTCGAGGGCGTAGCCCCCAGAACGGCTGGCAGCGGGTGTTCGGTGGGCAGGTGGTGGGCCAGGCGCTTGTGGCGGCAGACCGCACCGTCGATGCCGACGACCGTCTGCCGCATTCGATGCACGCGTATTTCCTTCTGCCCGGCAATCCAAAAGTGCCGATTATTTACGATGTGGAGCGCATCCGCGACGGCGGTAGCTTCACGACAAGGCGGGTGAAGGCGATCCAGCACGGGCAACCGATTTTCACAATGTCCGTGTCGTTCCATAAGAGTGAGCCCGGCTTCGATCATCAGATCCCGATGCCCGACGTACCGGATCCTGACAATCTGCCGTCCGAGGCCGAATTGCGCGCCAAACTTCTGCCTAACCTGCCCGAGGTGATGCGCACCTACTGGGAGCGCGACCGGCCCATCGAACTTCGGCCCGTCGACATCTCGCGTTATATCTCCGGCGAGAAAGCGGAACCTCGACAATACATCTGGATCAGGGCAAACGGCACGCTGCCCGATGACGTGCGCCTGCACCAATGTGTGCTGGCCTATGCGTCGGATTTCTCGCTATTGGATACGGCGCTCGTGGCCCATGGCCGCGTGTTGTTCGATCCGCGCCTGATGCTCGCAAGCCTCGACCATGCCGTGTGGTTTCATCGGCCCTTCCGTGCGGACGAATGGTTGCTTTACGCTCAGGACAGTCCGAGCGCACAGATGGCGCGGGGCTTCACGCGCGGCAGCATCTTCAGCCGCGACGGCATGCTCGTCGCGAGCGTCGCGCAGGAAGGTCTGATCCGCGAAAAAACTCCGCGTTGAGATTTCAATAAAACGATGTAAGGAGAATACATCATGGCAACTCGTTTTTCTCTGCGTCTTGCTAAATATCTCGTTTTCACGTTGATTGTCGGACTTGACCTCGCGCAACCGTCCTGGTCGCAAACGAGACCAAACGTCCAGATCCTCACCACCGCGAAACCGTTGTCGGCGCTTTATGTAGGAAATAGTTTCTTCTATTATAACAATGGCATGCCTTCCATGGTGAACCGGCTTGCGTCCGCAGCGACCCCTTCCACCACAATAAGCGGTGTGATGGCGACGATCAGCGGGGCAGGTCTGGACTGGCACGATATGGAATCGTACTTCCGGTCCGATGCGCTGGGAAGTTATAGGTTCAACGCAGCGAACGATATCGAATTCAAGCAGCGCACGCCAATCTTCGACCTCGCGATCATGATGGATTGCAGTCTATGCCCGATCCATCCCAAGCTTCAGTCGAAATTTCACGAGACTGCGAAAAAAGATAGCGACATCGCCCGCCTTCACGGGGCCGAGCCTGTGCTCTTCATGTCGTGGCCTTATGCCGACGCGCCGGAAATGACCGCTCAACTCGCCAGGGAGTACACAAAGGCAGGCAACGACAACAACGCGCTGGTCATCCCCGCAGGCCTCGCGTTTGCGCGGACTATCGAAAAGCATCCTGAAATCAATCTTTATGCGCCAGACAAACGACATCCGAGTCTGGCCGGAAGTTATCTTGGGGCCTGCACGATTTATGCGTCGGTGTTCAACAGGTCGCCGGAAGGTTTGTCCTTCACAGCCGGGCTGGACAAGGCAACGGCATCAGCGTTGCAGACGACGGCCTGGGAAACGGCAAAATCCTATTATGGGGGTTGAAGCTCCCCTTTATAGCATAGGCGTAATGCAGATGAACTCTTAAGCAGACCGGAACGAATGATCGCATCACTTAATTTCGGCCAGGAAGGTCTTTTTTACCTGAACAACGCCGGAGGTTTTCATGCCCGCATCGCCAAATCTTCCCCCGCTCCGTTACGATCCCTCGTTCGAGATCGTAACCGATGATGAGCAGCGGACGACGGAAGCCATTGCTGCAACCATGCGCAAGATCAGCGATACCACGTTCAGGGACTACGGCCACGCCGTGCGCAGCGTCCATGCCAAAAGTCATGGCATCCTGAAGTGTGAGTTGCGCGTTCTCGACGGACTGGTCGAGACGTTAGCGCAAGGCATTTTCGCCAAGCCTGCGACCTACCCCGTCGTTATGCGAATATCGACGATTCCCGGCGACGTGCTCGACGATAGCATTTCAGTGCCGCGCGGGCTCGCCGTAAAGGTGATCGGCGTCGAAGGCGAGCGGCTTTCCGGGTCTGAGGATGCTGCCACACAAGACTTCCTGATGGTGAACGCACCGGCCTTCGCGGCCCCGACGCCGAAAGGTTTCCTTGGAAATCTAAAACTGCTCGCCGCCACGACCGACCGAGCGCCGGGTTTGAAAAAAGCGGCGTCGGCCGTTTTGCAGACCCTTGAAGCCACAATCGAGGCCTTCGGTCGTGAGAGCGGGATCATTAAAACCCTTGGCGGTCATCCTCCGACGAACCCCTTGAGTGAGACCTATTACAGCCAGGTGCCGATCCTTTATGGGCCATATATGGTGAAAGTTTCGATTGTACCGGTGTCACCCGAACTCCTTGCATTGAAAGACAAGAAAATCGCGATGAGCGGCAGACCCAATGCTCTGCGCGAGGAAGTGGTGGACTTTTTCAAGACCAAAGGTGCGGAATGGGAGGTTCGCGTTCAGTTCTGCCATGATTTGCAAACCATGCCCATCGAGGACGCAGCCGTGGTCTGGCCCGAAGATAAAAGCCCGTATATTGCGGTCGCCCGGATCGTCGCGCCACCACAGGACGCTTGGACCGATGCGCGCGCATCCGCCGTTGACGATGGCCTTTCGTTCAGCCCATGGCACGGCATTGCGGCGCATCGTCCCCTGGGCGCAGTGATGCGCTCGCGCAAGATGGCCTATGAAATGGGTCGGCAGTTCCGCGCAGGACATAACCATAAGACCATCGATGAGCCGCGTTCCGCTAATGATGTCGCCCTTGGTTGAGCGTTCGCTTGTTGCCCTGACACACGTTGGACGACAGGCGCGCCCCGCGCTTGACCTCACAATGTTAACGACCGGTTGCGTCAGAAACCATGAATGACGATTGGTCCTGAATGTTCGAGCGCTTTACTAAAACAGTAACCGAGGCTTGGTCCCAAACGGCCGAAGCAGCAAGTCAGTTGATCACACCGACGGTCCGGCTCGGTGTGACCGGCCTTGCACGTTCGGGGAAGACAGTCTTTATCACGTCGCTGGTCCATAACCTCATTCACCGGGGCAGGCTTCCATTCTTCCAGCCTTTCGCGCAAGGGCGCTTCCTTCGTGCGTATCTCGATCCCCAGCCGGACGATGCGGTTCCGCGCTTCGATTACGAAGGCAACCTCGCGATGCTGACAGCGCCCGAGCCGGTCTGGCCTGACAGCACGCGTGCTATCAGTCAACTGCGTTTGACCATCGAGTACGAACCGATTGGCACCCTGTGGCGCAGTCTTGGCGTCAGCAAGATGCATCTCGACATCGTGGATTATCCCGGCGAGTGGCTGCTCGACCTGCCGTTGCTTTCTATGACATTCGAGGACTGGTCGGCGAAGGCCATTGCGCTGGCGCGCCAGCCATTCCGCGCAGGGGAAGCGCAGCCCTGGCTTGAATTTCTGGGCCGACAAAAAGCAGATGCACCGCAGAATGAAGCCGTCGCACGCCAAGGCGCAGAGTTGTTTACAGCCTACCTTGCGCGATGTCGTCAGGATGCGCTCTCGCTTTCGAGCCTGACGCCTGGCCGCTTTCTTCTGCCCGGCGATCTGGCCGGCTCGCCCGCCGTCACATTTTTTCCACTTGAGCTTCAATCCGGAAGCATCCTACCCCGCGACAGCCTCGGCGCGATGATGACGCGACGGTTCGAGGCCTACAAGACCCATGCCGTGAAGCCATTTTTCCGCGATCATTTCGCGAGGCTCAACCGTCAGATTGTCCTGGCCGACGTGTTGACTGTGCTGAACGCCGGTCCGAACGCCGTCGAAGATCTGGAGCGCGCGCTCTCAGAAATTCTCGAATGCTTCAAGCAGGGCGAAAATGGCTGGACCACATATTTTACAGGCCGCAGGATCGATCGTATCGTTTTCGCTGCCACCAAGGCCGACCACCTCCACCATGCGAACCATGACCGGCTGGAGGCCATCCTGAAGCTGGTCACGGCACAAAGCATGGCGCGGGCCGCGTTTGCCGGTGCGAACGTGGACGCTTGCGCCATCGCGAGTATCCGCTCAACGCGTGAGGCGACGGTGAAGCAGAATGGCGAAACGCTGCTGTGTATTGCAGGTGTTCCGCTGAAGGGCGAACAGGTAGACGGTCGCACCTTCAACGGTCGTGAAGAACTGGCGATCTTCCCTGGCGATCTCCCGGTCGATCCTAACCTCGCGCTATCCCCGACCTGGATGCAGGATGGCCGTGCGCCGTTGCACTTCGTGCGCTTTCGGCCTCCATCACAGCCTGCGCCCGAGTTTGGGAAAACCGTCGCGCTGCCCCATACACGTCTCGATCGCGCGCTCAATTTCCTGCTAGCGGATAAGCTGTCATGACGAACCCGTCGGATCGCAAACCAGCGGCATTTGCACTGGACGATGCCAGACTGGTTGTCGAGGAACCTCCGTCACCGCCGGTTCACGATATCGACCCGTTGGTGACGCCGAAGGAGCGCGGGCGCGGCTGGGGACGCATATTCCTGAGCGCGCTCGGCGGCCTGCTGCTGATGGCCGTCCTGCTCTGGATCAACGACACCATCGCAGCCCTGATCCAGCGCGGAGACTGGCTCGGCTGGATCGCCACGGCGCTCTTTGCGGTCGCCGCATTCGCCTTCGTCATGATGATTGCGCGTGAAGTGATCGGCCTTGGTCGCTTATCGGCGCTCACGGCATTACGTCAGCGGGCAGCATTGGCATCGTCAACGAAAGACGCGCGCGTGGCGCGAACGGCGGTTGCGGACCTGCGGGGTCTTTTCGCGGGGCGATCCGATATCGCAACCGCGATCCGCGCGCTTCGGCAGCATGAGCGCGATGTACTGGACGCGACACAAATTCTGACGCTCGCGGAGCGCGAGCTGTTATCTCCGCTCGATGAGCAGGCGCGATTGATGATCGGCACAGCGGGGCGGCGCGTGGCGGCGGTGACGTCTGTCAGTCCGTCCGCCATCGTCGACGTTGCGTTCGTGGCGTTCGCCAACGTGCGCCTGTTGCGCAATCTTGCGGTTTTGTACGGTGGAAGGCCGGGATTTCTGGCGACACTGCGTCTGTTTCGAATGATCGGAAGTCATCTGGCCATCACCGGCGGTCTTGCGATCACCGACGGCCTGATGCATCAGCTTATCGGCCACGGGATCACCGCCCGCATCTCGCGCCGACTTGGCGAAGGTGTCATCAACGGAAGTTTCACGATCCGCATCGGGATCGCGGCGCTTGAAGTCTTGAGGCCATTCCCGTACATCGAGGCCAAGGCACCCCGGCTTCGGGAATTCCTTACGGCATTCTTGAAATTCGGATCGGCATCGGACGACAGCAAAGTCAGTTCGAAATAACGATCCGGGTTGAAACAGGACCGTGTTCGCGCACCAACGCGAACAATTCGCGGGCGTGTGCCGGATGAAGGCGGATGCACCCGTGAGATGCCGGATTTCCCAGCGCTTCAACGGAATAAGACCCATGGATCGCGTATCCGCCCTTGAAGAAGATCGCATGCGGCATCGGCGCGTTGTTGTAAATGCTTGATCGATGAAACTGACTCAACGACATGGGCCGGTAGCTGCCGACCGGAGTACGATAGCCCCGCCTCGCCGTGGACACAGCCCATTCGTGTTCAAGATTGCCGTCCACGTAAACGCGCATGGACTGGTCATATTGACTGACGCGGACCAGCACATCCGCGTTGGCAGACGAGATGCCCGCCGCACAAATTGCCGCGCGCACCATGAAAATCCGAAACCGCCCCATGAGTTCCCTCCCCTGTCACACGGAGAAAGTCTACGCGCTTATTCGAAAAATGTAATCAAACATGTAGTGCCAGCGTTAATGGGGTCTTGATGGATGAAATGCCCTTCGAGTGTGTAAGACCTCGACTGAATCTTAATAGCCGGGCTGATTCTGGGCCAATACACCAAATCTGTATCGTTGTTTTGAGACTTTTTCAGTTTTACTGGATGGCCGGGTCGAGGACGGCCATAACGGAAAAGAGGGGAAGTGCCGCATTAAGGATACAGGATTGTGTCCCGGTTATCCGGTGCTGAGCACTTAACCGCCGTCGGTCGTTCTGTTAGACTGAGTACAAACGGAACCGGAGAGAAGCCATGGCTGAAATCGCGTTTATTGGATTGGGAAACATGGGCGCACCCATGGCGAACAATCTGCTGACGGCTGGGCATGGTGTGAGGGTCTTCGATTTATCCCGCGATGCAATCGACAGGCTTGTTGGCAAGGGAGCCAGCGCAGGTTCGTCGGCCCTGGATGCAGTGTCTGAGGCAGACGTGGTCGTGACCATGCTTCCATCGGGGGCGCACGTGAACCTCGTCTATATTGAGCGCGATGGCGGCCTCATCGCTGCGGCAAAACCCGGTGCGCTCCTGATCGATTGCTCGACCATCGACGTGACGACCGCGCGTTCCGTGAACGCCCACGCTGAAGCAGCCAGTTTATCCATGTTGGATGCGCCTGTATCTGGCGGGGTCAACGGTGCTACGGCAGGAACGCTGACGTTCATGGTCGGCGGATCGCAGACAGCGTTCGAGCGGGCGAAACCGATTCTGTTGCAGATGGGCCAAACGGTCGTGCATGCAGGTGGACCCGGGAATGGGCAAGCGGCGAAGATATGCAATAATATGATCCTGGGCGTTTCCATGATCGCCGTTTCGGAAGCGTTCGTGCTGGCTGAAAAGCTCGGTCTGGAACACCAGACACTCTTCGATATCGCATCCAAATCCTCAGGGCAATGCTGGGCGCTGACCAGTTATTGCCCGGTTCCCGGACCAGTTCCGGCGAGTCCGGCAAACCGCGACTACGCGGCTGGTTTTGCAGCGGCCATGATGTTGAAGGACCTGCGTCTATCTCAGGATGCCGCACGGGATGTCGGCGCGGCCACGCCGCTCGGTGCCGAAGCTGCTTCCCTTTACGGACTACTCTCGGATCAGGGCGATGGTGAAAAAGATTTTTCGGCGATCATTCAATTTTTGCGAGGAAAGGTCGCCTGACCTGACCTGCGGAACTCTTCCGTCGCTGTCGTTTTCCCTCACAAAAGGAGATCACGATGGCAAAAGAGTTGAAGCCCGGCGATGAAGTGACCTGGAATACGTCTCAGGGAGAGACAGAGGGAAAAGTGGAGCGAAAGATCACGTCAGATGAACGTATTAAAGGACATGTGGCCAATGCCACTCCTGAAAACCCGCAATACGTGGTCAAGACCAGCAAGTCTCATAAGGAAGCGATTCATAAGCCCGGCGCGCTGCATAAGAAAAAGAGTTGACGCATCTCGTACCCGACATTTTTAACTGCCGCTGCTGCCGTCACTCACCCTCGTGAAAGCGTGCTTCTATCAATGCGGTCAGGGCTTCGAGCGCCTCTTCGGCTTCGGGGCCTTCTGTTTCGATGACGATGGTGGAGCCGGGGCTCGCTCCGAGCATCAACAACCCCATGATAGAGCCGCCGCTCACGGCCTGACAGTCTTTGGTGACTGTGACCTCCGCGTCGAACATTTCAGCGGTCTTGACGAACGCTGCCGATGCCCGTGCGTGGAGACCACGCTTGTTGATGATCGGCACCTCGGCAATGCATTGATAAATGCCCGAGGCAAAAATCATACGTCTTGTTACGGGATCACCCATCAGCGGGTATCGAGAACGAGGCTCGCCACGTGGATGTATTTACGTCCTGCGTCCTGCGCCTGTCGCACCGCATCGCTTAACGTCACTTCCTCGCGAATTCTTGCAAGTTTGACCAGCATGGGAAGATTCACGCCTGCGATCACCTCGATTTTGTCGTTGTCCATGACCGAAATGGACAGATTGGACGGCGTTCCCCCAAACATATCCGTCAGGATTATGGAGCCATCTCCGGTCTCGACCCTTGATATTGCCGCCAAAATGGCGTTGCGGCGCTCTTCCATGTTGTCTTGTGGAGCAATCGCAATCGGCTCAATCTGAGTCTGCGGTCCAACCACATGCTCAAGGGCGGCTAAAAATTCTTTAGCAAGTTGGCCGTGTGTAACAATGATCACGCCAATCATAAAGAACCTGTGTTTTCGAATACACCAGTGAGAGTGAAAGTGAATACAGTGTGACCCGGGCGCGGTCACCGTTCAAGCGATTAGTATCCGTAACGGAGTTAATACAGAGTTATTCCACTGCACTTGCTGAGATGCGCTGTAGTGCCAACGCGAGCTTGATGGGTGTCGAGGGGACGAATGGACAGAGGTTCATCCGCAGGATCGATATACCCAGTATCACCTCCCGGTCGTCCGTCGGCGGCAATCGGGGTTCTTTCCCATCCGCGACAAGATCCACGATCAAGCCCAGGCGCGCCGTTGCGAGCGCGGGCACCGTCATGATCCCCACACCGCGCACCTCGATCTGGCCTACAATCGTCGACGGACACGACGCCATGACGTGGTCGCCCTGCCGCTCAAGCCGAACCTGGTCGTCGGCGATCAGGGCGCGATTCTCAGACACGTGGCGCAGCGATAAATAGATGAAGCGCAGGGCCAGATCGCTTTTGCCGGAACCCGGCTTTCCTCGAAGCAACGCGCCGCACTTGTCGAGCGACACGCAAGTTCCGTGTACAAGCGTTATCCCGAGAGTCACGGCCTAGCGTCGCTGGCTGTCGCATCGGTCGCCGGCAAGCGAATGATAAACTTTGCGCCGTAAGAATATCGCGCTGTCACGCCGCAACAGAAGGACTCGGTTGCTTGATGATCCGGACCGCGCGCCGACTCGTGAAGATTTGCCGGCTCGTGATGATTTCCCGCATTTTTCTGTTTGAACTTTCCGCGGGTCGCTAACGCCGGTTCCGGCGTCGTTCGGTTCTCGACCCAGATCTTGCCCATGTGAGCCTGAACAATTTGTTGCGAGATGTTGAGGCCAAGTCCTGAGTTTTGACCAAAGGCTTCATGCTCCGGTCGATCGGTATAAAACCGCTGAAAGATTTTCTCGAAATTATCTGGCCGGATACCAGGCCCCTCATCCTCGACTGTGATCTCGATCTGGTTCTTTCGACGCAGGCGCCGTGCCGATACATAAATGGCCCCTTCCACCGGTGAGAAAGACAAAGCGTTCTCCAGAAGATTCGTGATGACCTGGCCCAGCCTGCTGCCGTGCCCATTGATCGTATAGCCGATCATATCGTGGCAGGCTTTGGGATCGGGACACCCTTCGATAGCGCAAACGATGCGTACCCCATGGCTGACCCGGCTTTCCTGCGTGACCTCACATAATGTGCTCAACAGGCTCGCCATGTTGACAGGTTTCGAGTTCTCCCGCGCAAGTTCGGCATCAAGGCGAGAAGCGTCCGAAATATCGGTAATGAGCCGATCCAGACGGCGAACGTCATGCTGAATGATATCAATGAGTTTCTGCCGGTCGTCGTCGCTTTTCACCTTGGGCAGAAGGGCGGCCGCATTGCGCAGCGAGGTCAACGGATTTTTCAACTCGTGGGAGACATCGGCGGCAAAACTACCGATGGCCTCGATCCGCAGGTAAAGCGAGTTCGTCATGTCTTTCAGCGCGCGTGATAAAAAGCCGATCTCGTCCGCCCTGTGGCTGAAGTCGGGGATCTGCTCGCGGCTCTTGATGTTCTTGCGAACGCGCTCTGCCGCCTTCGCCAGCCTCTGCATCGGCCCGGCAATCGTACCGGCCAGCCACCACGATAAAATGCCTGACACCACGAAGACGAACAGAGCCGCGTATACCACCTGCCATCTCTCCGAGGCAATGATGGCGTCGATATCGCCACCCTGATCGGTGAGCATCAACGCACCGAGCACCGCTTTTTTGCGCAGGATCGGCATTCCGACAGATATTACGGTCTCGCCATCTTCAGTCACGCGAATGACCGGAAGCTGGCCTCCATTCAACAGCGGAACGCGAACCTCATCGTAGGCCTTCCCGTCAGTACCATGTTCCTTATATATTGGAAGGTCGGGCTTGGAGATCGAGTTCCGGATATAGGTCCAGACCCGGCTCAGGATGTCCACGTCGCGCTTTTGCAGCGATGGATTATCGAAACGACCGATCTGACCCTGCGTGTAGAACTGCTTGCTGTCCAGAACCAGCGTGCCGTCCGCGTCATAGATACGGGCGCGGGCGTGGGTGGGGCCGACGAGATCGCGAAGCATGGGCGCGATTTCAGGGTTTATGCGAAACGAGAGCGCAGACAGTTCCTGGTTGCCCAGTGCCGATGGCTGCCTTGTGCGATAATCGCTTAACCCCTGTGCGCCATCGTCGGAGTTGTCGGAAAGTGTCGCGCTTGCCTGAGAGATCGCCTTCGCTATGATCGCGGCCTGAGCGGTTAAACTCTCCACCCGGGTTTGCGTGTATTTAACCCGTCCCTCGTTCAGGTATAAGATACCTGCCACGAGGAAGGTGACCCCCAACAAATTGAGAACGATAATGCGGCGCGTGATGCTGCTGAAGCGATATTGACTAAAAAGCTTTCGAAGTGCCCGCCATAGCCGCAACCGTAAGCCAAGCCGCACGCGCTGTCTGGGTGCTTGTCGGTCCGCAAGACTTCCCTCGGTCATGTTCATCAGCATCGCGAATACGAAAACATTATTCCTTGAAGCGATACCCTACACCGTAAAGGGTTTCGATGACATCGAAGTTTGTGTCGACGATTTTGAATTTCTTGCGCAATCTTTTGATGTGGCTGTCGATGGTTCGATCATCCACATAAACCTGATCGTCGTAGGCGGCATCCATCAGCGCGTCTCGGCTTTTCACCACTCCGGGGCGCTGCGCCAATGCCTGCAGGATCAGGAACTCCGTGACTGTAAGCGTGACCTGTTTGTTGTCCCAGATGCAGGTATGCCGCTCCGGATCGAGCTTCAGCTTGCCGCGCTCGACGATCTTTGCTGCATCTTCCGGCGGGGCCGATGCGTCGCGAGGCTGGCTTCGTCGCAAAATCGACCGCACGCGCTCCACAAGCAGGCGCTGGGAAAACGGTTTGCGGATATAATCGTCCGCGCCCATTTTCAGACCGAACAGTTCATCGATTTCCTCGTCCTTGGACGTGAGAAAAATCACGGGCATCTCGGTCTTTTGCCTTAGCCGGCGCAAAAGCTCCATGCCGTCCATGCGCGGCATCTTGATGTCGAGGATGGCAAGATCGGGCGGATCGTTCGTAATCCCGTCGAGCGCCGAAACGCCGTCCGTATACGCCAGAATTTTATACCCTTCCGCTTCGAGCAGCATCCGAAGCGAGGTGAGGATATTTCGGTCGTCATCCGCGAGTGCGATGGTTGGCATTTTATATCCAATTGTGTCTGGCTGTTCGGTGGCATCCGGCGCTTGTTACCCGAATGCACCATCACAAAATAAATTATCGACCCGGCAACGCATAGGTATATCGCGGCAATAGTGTGGCAGCAAGCCTCATCGCTGCCGTTCACATTTGCCGTCAGCTTGCGGGCATGCACTGCCAGGGCCAGGCTGTCACATAGGAGATTGGTCTATAATCCACAATTTCCGCACTTTTGATATTTCAAAACTCCAAGATTGACGGTCCTATGGACTATTGTCCACCACCCAGTCGCAGGCGCGCCATGAAACTTCAAAACGTTCCTGCAGGAGATACACCCGTGCTCACGTCAGCGTTCAATCCCACGGCAACGGCCTTGGCAACCCCGGACCTCGCGAAAGCGGTGCTGCATAACGGCTCTGTGCCGGTCTTGTATGAACAGGCGGTGCGCCGGGGCGAGGGACAAGCGACCGCATCGGGAGCGTTTTGCGCGCACACGGGCATTCACACCGGTCGTTCGGCTGCGGATAAGTTCATTGTGGCCGACGATGAAACCGCATCCACGGTGTGGTGGGATAATGCGAAAGGGCTGACGCGCGCTCAGTTCGATACCCTGCATGGGGACTTTCTTGCTCACGCGGCCGAGAAAAATCTGTTCGTCCAGGATATGTTCGCTGGCGCGGACACCGAGCATCGCCTTTCGGTGCGGATATTTTGCGAATATGCATGGCATGCCCTGTTCATACGGCATCTGCTGATCGTGCCCGACAGCGCAAGCCTCAATCGGTTTAAGCCACAGCTCACGATCATCGACCTGCCCAGTTTCCGCGCCGATCCGCACCGCCACGGCGTTCGCAGCGAAACCGTGATCGCATGCGACTTTACCCGCGGTGTCATTCTGATCGGCGGCACGTCCTATGCCGGTGAAATCAAGAAGTCCGTGTTTTCCTACCTGAATTATGTCCTGCCATCGCGCGGGGTGATGCCCATGCACTGCTCGGTGAACGCGGGTGGAAACGGCGAGTCGGCGGTATTCTTCGGCCTGTCGGGAACTGGCAAGACCACACTTTCCACCGACCCTCTACGCACGCTCGTCGGCGACGACGAACACGGATGGTCGCCAAAAGGTTTGTATAATTTCGAGGGCGGGTGCTACGCCAAGGTTATCCGGCTTTCACCAGAGGCCGAGCCGGGCATAAGCCGCGCCGTTTCCCAATTTGGGGCCGTGCTCGAAAATGTGGTCCTCGATCAATCGAGCCGAGAGCCCGATTATTCCAGCGACGCATTTACTGAAAACACCCGGGGCGCTTATCCCATATCGTTCATCGAAGGCGCGGCATTGGACGGCACGGCCGATCATCCGAAGCATATCGTCATGCTGACCGCCGATGCATTCGGCGTCTTGCCACCCATCGCTCGCCTTTCGGCGGGTCAGGCCATGTATCACTTTTTGTCCGGCTATACCGCCAAAGTCGCGGGCACGGAAAAGGGCGTGAAAGAGCCAGCCGCCACGTTTTCCACGTGCTTCGGGGCACCGTTCATGTCCCGCCATCCCATCGTCTACGGCAACCTGCTTAGAGATTATATCGCAAAGCATGATGTCAAATGCTGGCTGGTCAATACGGGGTGGACCGGCGGGAAATATGGCGTCGGCAAGCGCATGGCCCTGCCTGTCACGCGGGCCTTGATCAACCTTGCGTTATCAGGCGAACTGGAAAACGCGCCCATGCAGGACGATGCGATGTTCGGGTTTTTGGTGCCCACGGTTGCGTCGGGAGTCGATGCGGGCGTGTTGCAGCCCCGTGAAACCTGGGCAGACAAATCAGCCTACGATGCGCAAGCGCAGCGGCTCGTGGCCATGTTCGCTGAAAACTTCAAAAAGTTCGCGGCAGAGGTCGACCCGGAGGTGGGGCTCGGCGCGCCGGTGCTTCGCGCCGCAGAGTAAGCGTATTAGGGACGTTGCAATCAAAGCTTCGAATCGGGACCGCGCCACACGTCCTGCTTGTCGGAAGCCTTCAGGGTGCTGCTGCCCCACTGCGGCGCGATCTGTACTGGCTCGGGCCGTGGCGCAGGCGCAGCCTCGTTGCTTCCCGGCTTTCGCTCAGGTTTCGGCGTCTCGGAATTTTTCTCGGTCAGCCAGGTTTCCATGACTTCCATGCCGTTCTTGACCTTGACCAGAAGCGACGTCGTTGCCGTTTGGGCGTCACGGCAGACATCGGGATTCCTTCCGCAGAAGCCGCGAACGTCTTCCACCGCTTTTCCGGCGGATGACAGCATCCGCTGTCCGTCGTCGCGAGAATTTGGAATGATAAGGCAGATCAGCATGATCCAGAACGCAAGACGCAGTAAAAACATCATGGGACAGCATCCAACCCGTTGTTGCTTTTACGATACTAAGGGATGCAACCCAAAGAAGAGAAAACTCGCGACGACTACTTTTAAGATATGTTTATTCAGTTTGTCCGAATTCCTTTCTTCCTCGAAAGGCCCACGACATCGTCGTTGAAAAAAACACAACTGCGGCTTCAGGAAACTTTTCTTAAAGTTATGTTTGTGTACATTACGGATCGATGAGCCCTTTGCGCGCCCGCCTCACGCTGTTTGCGATTTCGACGCTGTTTGCCATAACAGCGACGAATGCTTTGTTCCTTCAGGGGCCGCTTCGAACGGGAGAACCGACGTCATCCATATCGTTGTCGGAGGTGACACAGAAAGACTCCCCTCCGGTCGTACTCCGGAAATCCAGCGCTCTGTCCGAAACAGCCATTACGTCCCCTCCGGCTTCAACACAGCCCGAGCGGAAGGCAAAGGTTGAGGCAGCCATAGAACGCCAGTTAACGCGAAAAGGTTATGAGATTGCACAAGGTGGTTCGGTAAGGGGCGCTGTCATCGCCTACGAATTCGACGCGGGCTTACCTTTGTCAGGTGCATTCAGCGATGGGCTGCTGAAGCAAATGGTGTTCGAGACCCGATCGGCACCGCGCGGCCCCCTCGCAGACCGGGCCGAAGCCGACCGGCAACTCGTGCTCAGCGTTCAGAAAAAGCTGCTCGAACTCGGCTTCTTCTCGGGGACACTCACGTCGCAAATGGACATCTGGACCATCAACGCCGTCAAGGCATTTGAACGGCATCGCGGGATCGGTATAACAGGGCGGCTGAATGAGGCGACACTCGGCGAGTTGATTGCGTATTCGGGTCAGCCGGTGGAACGGGCGGCCCGATAACCGCAAGCGTGGGCGTGGGGTTGGGGGCTTGAATGGATATCAGAGTACAGTCGGCTGTGTCCGTCGAACCCTTTCAGGCGGCGCGCGACAAAACCTTCTACGCCACTATGTCGCTCTATATTTCCAATGAGCGGATCGCAAGCGTGTTCAAGAACTGGACGCCGCAACAACGTATGGCGGTAAAAACCGGCTACGCCCAGACCCGTGCCCTGCGTCAGGCCATCGATCCGCTCTTCAACGACGTGGCCATCCGCGACAGAAACTCCACAATCGACGAATTTCTCATCGACGTCGAAGGTCCACGCGTCGTTGAAACCATCGCCATCACCTTACCGCCGTCCATCGAGTGGGAAACCGAGGGCCAGGTTTTCCGTGCCGAGTTCGGTGCACCGGTTTGGCGGATGCTGACATGCCGCATGTTCTGGTACGCGCATACCGATGGTGCGCTGTCGTATCACATGTCGTTTCAGACGGAGTATAAACACGATTTCGAAGATTACTATTTTCTGGCGATGCTGCAGAAATTCATGTTTCCGAAGGAATTTACAGTTTCTGAGGGGATCATCCCCGAAGAAATCTGCTCGACCCAAACCGGCCTTTGGCTCCTCGACGATCTGATGATCGACGTGGCCGTCGATTATAGCGATCCGTCTCAAGGCGGCGAAAAATACGCGTTCTGGGCTTTCGTTCGCGAACGGTTCATGCGTCATATCTCGGAACTTATCCACGGTGCCGGCCTTGAGTTTCAGACCCATGTCACGGAAGACGACAAAACCCCATACCGGCTATGGAAACAGCTCATCGAGAAAACCGATTTCGTCGAGGTGCCAGGGTTACAGGCTCCGCCCGCGCGCGCGCTGTTCCTGTTTCAGGATCGGGAGTTTTTCGAACTGCTGCAATCCGAAAAACGGCATGCGCTTTTGCACAACAAAAACTACATGCCGCGTGTCCCGCCAAGGGACCGATCCGGGGTCATTGTCATTGATCGCGCGTTCTTCGACCAAAAGTCCGCAAACGACCCGGACTTCGATATCCGCTATTATTTTCTATCTGGCTTTTTTCAGAACATTATCGACTTTCTCAATCAGGATGTGACCGAGCTTCGGGATGGGACCGATCCGGTTTATCCAAAGACCGACGAACAGGCACAGGAAGCATTTTTCGCGCGCTTCGCCAACGGACGCTCGCTCTCTCAAGTCGTGTCGCACTCACGCAGCCTGGAAGTGGGCGGCGATTACATCGGCACCTGCCCTTATGTCTTCCTCGTGCACCTTATGGCGCTGCACAACGAGTTCCTCGTTCGAAAATATGAACGCGAGACAAGCGCCATTCAGGATCGGCTATCCAGCCCCGATCTGACGCGATACGGCAGCCTCGACGCGTTGCTTGCCCGGCAGGAAGACACCGACACCCGCGAACTGAAAAAAGCGACGCAGCCCTTCTACGCGTTTCGATATCAGGCGTTCACGGTCTATAAACGGCATCTTTACGCGAACACGTTCCGCTACGACACCGAGCGTCATCTGTTTGACGAACTCGAACAAATTCGCTCAACCGGTCCGCGCCTTGCCTTTTGTGACCGCATCCTCGAAGGCCTCGACAAGACCATCGAAGACATCGAGGAAGACAAGCGCTATCAGGAGCAGCAAAACACCGCCACATCCGACCGCAGTTTGAACAAGGCCGTCTTCGTCGTCGGTGCATTCAGCGCATTGCAGGCATTTTACGCCGGCCTCGATGCCATGAAACTCGAAGGCGCAGCCCATGATATTGCGGCGCATGTTCTTCATGGTTTGACCGGCACACTGACAGTTGCGAGTTTGATTTTCGCCAATCGCGCCTGGAAGACGATGGGATCCCGAAAAACCAAGGCATAGTCCGTTCGATTGTTCGCCGGTTCGTTTTTAACTTAGACATTGTCATGGGTTGCATGCGGTGCGCGCTGCTTCTAAGCTGGGGAGTTATTTTCAATAGAAAAGTCGCATGTCCATCCCCGCCTTATCCGATAAACCCTACAATGCTCGTGCCGCCGCGATCCGGTCTGGCCTTGATCATCGCAGCGTGGTTTTGATCGGCATGATGGGAGCTGGAAAGTCGTCCATCGGACGAAGGCTGGCGACCGCTTTGGAAATTCCATTCAGCGACGCGGATGTGGAGATTGAGCGCGCGGCCGGAATGACCATCGAAGACATGTTTCGCGAGCGGGGCGAGTCCTATTTCCGCGAAGGTGAAATGCGGGTGATCGGTAGATTGCTGACCCAGGGGCCGCAAGTTTTAGCGACTGGCGGAGGTGCCGTGATCAACCGGCAGACGAGAAAGTCCATCCGCGAACGCGCCGTTTCCATCTGGTTGAACGCGCCGCTCGATCTGCTTTTGCACCGGGTGTCCCGCCGCGACAATCGTCCTTTGCTGAAGGTCGACAATCCTCGTGAAGTCATGGCCAAACTGTTGACCGAGCGCGTACCATATTATCAGGATGCCGATATCGAGTTCGTCAGCCGCGATACGTCCCACGATGTTATCGTCGACGAACTCACACGCCTCATCGAGACGTATCTCACGAAGGCTCGCGCTCATGGCTGATGCATCGAACCACGCGACGGTCGAGGTGTCGCTTGGTGCGCGAGCCTACCCCATTTTGATCGGGTCCGGACTTCTGTCCGATGCGGCAACGGAAATTGCACGCGCCCTACCGGGACGCAAGTACGCGATTGTGGCGGACATGGCGGTTTTGGGTTTCGCGGAACCGCTTGCTGCATCTCTCGAACGGAAGGGCTTATTGCTCGGTCCGCCGATATCGGTCCCATCGGGAGAGGCATCGAAGGGGTTCGGGCCCCTCGAACGGGTGTGCGACGCGCTTCTGGCGCTAGGGATCGAGCGTGGCCACGCGATTGTCGCAGTAGGCGGCGGCGTCATCGGCGATCTGGCCGGATTTGCGGCTGCTATCGTGAAACGCGGCGTGACGCTCGTGCAGGTTCCGACCACATTGCTTGCGCAGGTTGACTCGTCGGTTGGCGGAAAAACCGGCATCAATACGGCCAAAGGGAAAAATCTCGTCGGGGCGTTTTATCAACCCTCGCTCGTTCTGGCCGACCTCGATACGCTTAAGACGTTGCCGCCGCGCGAGTTCCGCGCTGGTTATGCCGAGGTGGTCAAGTATGGGGCTTTGGGCAACCGCACGTTCTTTGAGTGGCTTCAGGCCAATCGCTCGGCAATCTTTTCCGGGGATCAGGCGTCGATTCTCCATGCGGTCAAGACCAGTTGCGAAATGAAAGCTGCCATCGTCGCGCGCGATGAATTTGAGACGGGCGAACGCGCGCTCCTCAACCTCGGGCATACCTTCGGCCACGCGGTCGAGGCCTGGGCGGGTTACAACGGCACTGTTTTGCACGGCGAGGCGGTTGCGTTGGGCATGGTGCTGGCTGCGGAGTTTTCCTATGCCCAAGGCTTGTGCAGCGAGGATGTGCCGGGAAACCTTCGGTCTCATCTGTCCGCTTGCGGCTTCGCAGTCGATTTCCCGGGCCTCGAACGCCAGACAGGTTCACGGCCAACGGTTGAGACTTTGATCGGTTATATGCTGCAGGACAAGAAAGTCGTCGAAGGTGCAATGACGCTTATTCTTTTGCGCGCCATCGGAGCTGCAGTCGTGGTGCGGGATGTGCCTGTCAGTCAAATCCGCGATTTTCTTGGGGCGAAGTTGGCGATCTAACGAGTTTATCCCCGGTCGGCATGTGAATGTTGCATAATTGAATTTTTAGCGGCATCATTATGAAAGCCAAGCAAAGACCCGCCCAACGCGGTCGGCCCGGTGCACAAGCGAAAGCCCTGTTCAGCGGGGATGAAACTCGGCATCGGAGGAAGTTATGACCGTTTCCTGGATTTTGAAAGATAAGGGGCGCACTGTAACTACGGTGTTGCCGACAACGCCGCTCAACGAGACCATCAATCTCCTGGCCAGGCAGAAAATCGGCGCTGTGATCGTGGTCGACGAACAGCATCGCATTCATGGTATTGTGTCGGAGCGCGATATCGTGCGCATTATTGCGACCCAGGGCACGGCAGCCCTCGCGCAACCGGTCGGCGACCATATGACCAAGGCGGTCGTAACCTGTTCCGAAGGCCATACCATCGATTGGGTCATGGGTCAGATGACCGCCCATTGCTTCAGGCATATGCCGGTGTCGGATGGCGGCCGGCTTGCCGGTGTGATCTCGATTGGCGATGTGGTTAAGTACAAGCTTGCTATGGCCGAGGCCGAAGCGGAACAGATGCGGCACTATCTCACGGCGGGTTGAGACCCTGAGCGTTTTCCGCGGCGCTGGACATCAAAAGGCGTCTCAACTCCGGTTGGCAGGAGCCGCAGTTCGTACCCGCATTCGTCGCTTTTCCGAGCGCCGCGACATCGGTCGCGCCCGCTGCGATGGCCAGCGCGAGTGCTTGACTGCGAACCCCGAAGCAGGCGCACACCGTTGCCCCGCCGCCCCCACCACCCGTTCCGGATATGCCACTGAGGAGCACCGCACGCGATTGCGAATGATCGGCTGCGCGAGAAAACGCAGACGCGACAGCGTTCACGTCCGGCAAATGCTGCGCATCGCGCGCTGCGAAGATGAGCGCCTCGCAGGTCATTCCATCGAAAATCCCATAGTGCACGGCCCCGCGTTCGTCGTCACGATATTCTGCAATCGAGAACCTGGCGGCTGCAAGACCCGGCGCGTGCTGTGACAACGACGTTGCAGGCTCGTGGCAGGAAAACCTCGTGACATACCCACCGCTGATCGGAGCGTCCGAGACATGCGCGGTCTTCTCGCCCAAGGGAAAGGGTTGGTTGAGGGAAGGCCGTGGATCGATATTGCCTACAGTTGGCATGAGCCGTTTCCGCGACACAGCAAAGCCCTGTGTCTCAAAAAAGACCGGGACGACCGCGCAGGGCGTTGCCTTGGCTTCCGGCTGGCCGGAGTGCGGGTCTGTGGCAGGGCCGGTCAGGTCTGAAACCCGGGAGGCAGGAGAGACTTCGCGGGTCCAATGGATCGCCATAAAAACGCTGTCGCGGTTCTGAAGCGGTGTCACCTGCACCCGCGCAATCATGGAGCCGTGGGCTGTCGAGAGCGCCGCAAATCCTCCATGAACCACGTTATGGCGCGCTGCCTGATCGGGATGAATGTCCAACTGCGGCTCGGGGCTATGCTCGCATAATCTCGGCGAAAGCCCCGTTCGGGTCATGGTATGCCATTGATCCCGCAGACGCCCGGTATTGAGCCGCAAGGGGAACGCATCGTTCGTCGTGGTTGCTAGCGTCGGCGTCTCCACCGAAACGAAACGCGCTCTACGATCCGGCGTGAAGAACTGCCCGTCCGCAAAAAGCCGTTTCTGTTCGACGGCCTGACCAGGCAGACGATCATGCGCCGCAGTTCGCCGTACCGGCCACTGAAAAGGCTCCAGGTGATCGAAATCGCCTTTATCTTCAATCGCAAGTCCCGACAGGTCGAACGCGCGCGCGCCATCGTTTTCAAAGCCGGATAATGCTGTATGCTCAGCAAAAATTTCACTGGCGCTGCCATATGCGAATGCATCGCCGAACCCCAATCGCACAGCAACCTGCGATACGATCCACCAATCGGGCCGCGCCTCGCCTTGCAACGGAAGGAAACAGCGCTGGCGTGAGATGCGCCGTTCTGAGTTCGTCACGGTTCCGTCTTTCTCGCCCCACGCCGCTGCGGGCAGCACGAGGTGCGCGCCCGCATTGATCGTGTCGTTGGAGCGAACGTTGTCGGACACCACGAAATGCGATAATTGCGTCATGGCTTTGGCCATCGCATCGCCACGCGGAAGCGACGCGACCGGGTTCGTGCCCATCACCCAAAGTGCCTTGATGCGGCCTTGCTCGATGGCCTCGAACATCTCGACGGCTTTCAAACCCGGCCTTTCAGCCATGCGAGGCGCATGCCAGAACCGGCGCACGCGATCAATGTCGGCAGGCGTAAAATTCATGTGCGCGGCAAGTTGATTGGCAAGGCCGCCCACCTCCCGCCCGCCCATGGCGTTTGGTTGGCCGGTGAGCGAGAACGGACCCATGCCCGGCCTGCCGATGCGGCCGGTCGCAAGATGGCAGTTGATGATCGCGTTCACCTTGTCGGTGCCCTGCGCCGACTGGTTCACGCCCTGGCTATAGCAGGTCACGGTGCGTTGCGTGGCCGTGAACCAATCGTAAAACGTCGTGATATCGGCGGAAGCGAGGGCCGTCATGGCGGCGATGCGGGTGATGTCCGGCGCGATCTCGTGAGCCGTCGCCAGGGCTGGCCGAAAATCCAGAGTGTGAGTCTCCACAAAGGCACGGTCGAAGGCTTGACTTTGAGCGAGATGCACGAGCAGCCCCGCGAACAGAGCCGTGTCCATGCCGGGCGCGATGGCAAGATGCAGATCGGCTTCTTCAGCAGTCGGGGTCCGGCGCGGGTCGATCACCACGATTTTCGCGCCGCGCTCGCGCTTGTTGCGCAACATCCGCTGGAATAGCACGGGATGGCACCATGCCGCGTTCGATCCCACCAGCACGATCAAGTCAGCTTCGTCCAGATCGTCATAACAGCCGGGCACGATATCAGCCCCGAACGCGCGACGATGCCCTGCCACCGACGACGCCATGCAAAGCCGCGAGTTCGTGTCCACGTTCGCCGAACCCAGAAAGCCTTTCATCAGCTTGTTGGCTACGTAATAGTCCTCGGTGAGAAGCTGGCCGGAGAGATAGAACGCGATGGCGTCCGGCCCGTCACGCTCAAGGACAGAACGAAAGCCCTCGGCAACGGCGTCGAGGGCTGCGCCCCACTCAACGCGCGCCAACTCATCAGCACCATTGCGCATCATGGGATGCAAAACGCGGGTCTCAAGACCGAGCGTTTCGCCAAGCGCCAAGCCCTTGGAACACAGCTTGCCGAAGTTGGCGGGATGCGACGGATCGCCAGCAATACTAGCGCCGCCCTTGCCGTCCGGGGCCGCGATCACACCGCAGCCAACCCCGCAGTACGGGCATGTGGTTTTTACTAGTTCCATATCCGCGCGCTCTATCTCCGTCATGGCCGGGCTTGACCCGGCCATCCAGTGTTCAAATAGAGACTTAGTGCAGGGGAGTTGCGCCGTGGCTTCTGGATGGTCGGGTCAAGACCGGCCATGACAAGGACGAGGTCAGTAAACATCGGCCTGATACCGTCCGGCCTTTTTCAACTCGCCAATGATACCCACTGCGGTATCCGCTGAGTGGCCGCCATGCGTGGAGGCGATATCGATCAACGCGCGCTCCACGTCTTTCGCCATCCGCTGCGCGTCGCCGCAGATATAGAAGTGCGCGCCGTCCTGAAGCCAGGCCCAAAGCTCGCGGCCCACCTCGCGCATGCGATCCTGCACATAAAACTTCTGCGTATCGTCCCGCGACCATGCGAGCGAAAGCCGCGTGAGAACGCCTTGCGATTTCAGCGCGTTCAGTTCGTCCTCGTAGAAAAAGTCGCATGCACTGCGCTGATGACCGAAAAACAGCCAGTTCTTGCCGGGTGCTTTGATGGCGGCGCGCTCTTGCAGGAACGCGCGGAATGGTGCGATACCGGTTCCGGGGCCAACCATGATGATGGGTGTAGCCGGATTTGCTGGCAGCGCGAAGTTGTGGGCCTTTTGCACATAAGCACGGAGCGAGGCGCCCGGCGGAGCGCGTTCGCTGAGGAAAGTGGATGCGCAGCCCAGCCGCTGGCGTTTGTTCTGCGTGTAGCGCACCGCATCGACCGTCAGCGATAGCTTTCCCGGCGCGGCCTTGGGCGATGACGAGATTGAGTACAGGCGCGGTTGCAGCGGGTCCAGCGCCTCGATCAAAGCTTCGGGATCGGGCCGCACACCGCGAAACTTCTGAAGCGCGGCGAGCACGTCGAGAGTGGCCGCGTCCTTGTCCGGGTCGTCGCCTGCCGCCAGCGCCTTCGCCTTCGCGCGCCGCTCACCACCAGTGAGATAGGAAATAAGCTGAAACAGATTATCGGGCGCGAGGCCCAGAGCGACCTCGGTGCGGAAAATATCGGCGATCGTCTTGCCGTCGCGCGTTTCGGTAGGGTCTGCACCGATGACGGCCAGAACTTGGCTTACGAGCGTAGGGTCGTTTTCGGGAAAAATACCGAACGAATCACCAACAGTGTAATCTATGCCTGCCATAGACAGAGCGAACTCCACATGCCAGGTCTCTTTTTCGGAGCCGGGCTTGTTGAGACGGCGGCGCTCGGTAAGTGCGACCTCGGCCGGATTATCGCGAGATTGCCCGCGTGGCGCTATGACCGCGGGAAGGTTGATTGTGGTCGCCGCACCGTTCGCATCTTGAACTGCACCGTTCGCCACGCCGTCCAGCTTGGCGTAAAGAGTCTTGACCATGCGCGCGGTATCTTTGCCGCCAGGAACGCACAAATTCAGCCGCGCCTCGGCCTTGCTTACGATGGCATTTGCGTAGTCTTTGCAGTTGTAACCGCATTGCCCGCAATCCTGCTGAGCCATGGCTGCCATCATCCGCGCTGGCAACGCACGGCCCTCCGCCATCGTCATGCGATCGGGAAGCGGAATCGTTTGATCATGCCACGGCACATCGTCGAGATCGTCCGCCGCGGCCTCGGGCGCGAACGCCACCGGCTGCGGAACGCCAGCAACCGCAAGCGCCGCAGCCTGTTCCAACGCGATGAAGCCGGAAAAAAAGCCGTTCAGCCACTGCCGTTGCTCATCGGAGAACGGCGCATTTTCCGGAATCAGCGACGGGGCAAGCTTCGCGAACGGCGACATGTCATTCATGGTGCGCCTCCGAATACCTCGATGTCATGGCCGGGCTTGACCCGGCCATCCAGTGGAAAGAAACCTGAACTCTCAAGAGAAGTCTGGATGGCCGGGTCAAGCCCGGCCATGACAATGCGTGTTTATTCATGGGGCGTGGCCTCCGTCGCAACGGCGGCGAGGTGCGCCACATCTTGCCGGTTCGCGAACGCCTGAAACGTCTCTGCCGCGCCCGCCCGCTCTGCCATATAGAACCGCAGCAACCGTTCGATCACTTGCGGTGCGTCATCGGCCTTCACATCGCGCAAAACCTCGCGGGCGATGGCGGCATCGGTGCCGAAGCCGCCGCCCAGATGCACGTGATAACCGTCCACCGTATCGCCGTCGCCGTTTACCGGGACCCGCGCGCCGATGAGTCCGATATCGCCGATGTAATGCTGTGCGCAACTGTGATGGCAGCCGGTGAGGTGAATGTTGATGGGTGTGTCGAGGGTTACGCGCGGCTCGACATGGGCGGCGATGGCCTCCGCATGGCGCTTCGTATCTGCGGCGGCGAAGCGGCAGCCGTTGCTGCCCGTGCAGGCGACTAGCCCGGCGCGGACGGATGTTGCGTCCGTAGTGAGACCCAGCGCGGCGACAGCGTCTTTGGCCTGCGCTAGACGTTCGCCTGCGATGCCAGACAGGATCAGGTTCTGCCACACGGTGAGCCGGATATCGCCATCGCCGAACGCACGCGCGATGTCAGCCAGCCCTCGCATCTGCGCGACTGTCATTTTGCTGACGGGTAGTACGACGCCGAGCCAGAACAGACCCGGCTGCTTCTGCGGATGCGCGCCGATATGGGCGAGCCGGTCGAACGCCGGGCGAGGCTCCAGCGCGTCATCGGTCGCTCGCGTCAACGGCGCGCCGAGTTTCTCCTCCACCGCTGTCAAAAATTTCTCGAAGCCCCATGCATCCAGCACATATTTCAGCCGCGCCTTGTTGCGATTGGTCCGGTCGCCGTGATCGATGAACACGCGCACGATGGCATCCGCCACCCGTGTGGCCTCGTCCGGCTTCACGATCACGCCGGTGGACCGCGCGAAATCGCGATGCCCCGTAATGCCGCCGAGTGCCAGCCTGAACCACACACCCGGTTCGATGCCGAAGCCGTCGTGCACGCGCACGGCCTGGAACGCGATGTCGTTCGTTTCTTCCAATGTCGCGATGCGCCCGCCGCCATCGAAGGCCACGTTGAACTTGCGCGGCAATCCAAAAAGCGCGCGCTCGTTAAGGATGTGGAAATGCCACTCGCGGGCATAAGGCCGTGTGTCGATCAACTCCTGCGGATCGATACCCGCCGTCGCACCGCCGGTGACATTGCGGATGTTGTCCGCGCCAGAGCCGCGCGAGGCGAGACCGAGGTCCTGAATGCCCTCAACCACCGCGACCCCATGCTTGGCCTCGATCTCGCGGATTTGCAGGTTCGCGCGCGTGGTGACGTGGGCGTAGCCTCCAGCGTACCGCTCGGCGATGTCGGCCACGCCCGCGAACTGCCAATAGGTCAGAATGCCGTTCGGGATGCGCAGGCGGCACATATAGGAATTCTGGTTTGGCGCGACGTAGAACAGGCCATAATATCGCCAGCGGAAGTTATCGGCGGGCTTCGGGAACTCGTCTCTGGCCGCTTGATCCTTCAGCCGCGCATAGGCATCGAAGGGGTGTTCATCGCGCTTCCATTTTTCCTGATCGGCGAGCTTGCCGCCATCGGCAACCGTGCGGTTCTGAGCGGTGATATGCTCCGCATCCGGGCCTGAGGGTTGATCGGCACCTGCCGCTCCATTTTGCGAGCCGTTCGTCTTCGCGGCTTTCGCCAGCGCCAGGCCCGACGCGAACCCTTCCAGATAACGCTTTTGTTCGGCAGTAAAATCCACTGTCATCGCCGCGTCACGCCGCTTTTTTAAGAGTGAGCAACGGCGCGCCCTGGCAATAAGCTTCACCGAATGCGAGACCGGACCGGAAGGCTGAGATCGGCGTGCGTTCACGGATCAGCTTGAGATACCACGGGGCGTCGCCCGTATCGCCGACAAGCACAGCGCCTGTGAGCAGTCCGTCCCGCGTCACGAATTTTTTGTAAAGTCCGGCACTTGGATCGCGCAGTAAAATGGACGAAGTACCATCACCGCCAAGAAAGTCACCGGTGGAGAAGACGGGCAATCCGGACACCTTCAAATTCGTTGAAAGTGCAGCGGGTGTGTATCCCGCATCCACACCGCCGCAAAGCAGGTTCGCAAGGACATCCGCCTGCGCATAGGCCGGTTCCACAAGCCCGCAGCACTGGCCGTGAGCCTCAGCGCATTCACCGATGGCATAGACATTCGCGCGGCTCGCTTCGAGTTGTTCGTTGACGACGATGCCGCGGTTGACGGCCAGCCCCGCGTCGCGGGCGAGTTCAGCATTCGGCTTAACACCCGCCGTCATCACCACGGCATCGGCGGGGATGACGCGACCATCGGCGAGGCTCAATCCCTCGACCTTATCATTCCCATGGATCGAGGAGGTCTGCGCACCGAGTATGACGGATATGCCTAGAGTCTCCAGTGCGTCCCGCACAATCGCGGCCGCCCCCGCGTCGAGCTGACGCTCCATCAGACGATCCATGATGTGAACCAGCGTAACCTTTGCGCCGCGCTTGGCGAGACCATAAGCGGCCTCGATGCCCAGCAATCCGCCACCGATCACCGCGACTTGCGCGCTTGCCGCGCCGAGTGCTTCCAGCGCGCGGGTATCGTCCCAGGTGCGATACACATGCACTTGAGGCAGGTTCGCGCCTTCGACCGGCAATCGCAACGCGCGCGATCCTGTCGCGAAAACGAGTTTGTCGAAAGCCACGCAACGCGCGTCCGCAAGCACGACGTTTTGCGCATCCCAGTCGATAGCGACGGCGGCGACACCCGATATCACGGACGCGCCACACTCACCCCACCATGCGGATGGCTTCAAATCCAAGTCAGCCGTAACGCTACCCCCCGCTAGGAGCGACGACAAGAGCACGCGGTTGTAGGCGTACCCCGGCTCGTCGCCGATTACGGTGATATCGTGGTCTGCGCTGCTCTCAGTAAGCTTGGCAACGAGCCGCGCCGCAGCCATGCCGTTGCCGATAATGACGAGCTTTTCTGTCATCATGCACCTCCTGCGGAAGGTTGCACGGGCACCGGGCCGTAAGCTTCCGCGATCATGTAATCCGAGAGCGTGGCATAGGCTCTACCCCAGGCCGCGGCGGTTTCATGGGTCCATTTTGGACCAAGTCCTTGCTCCAGGGTCCATAGCAGCGCCGCGCCCACCACGGGATAATGCTCGGGCTTTGCTCCCCATGCGACGTGCTTCCTGGCAAGGTCGCTTGCGGCGGGCAGGATCGATGGCAGATCACGCAAACCGCCGACCACATAAGCGAGCGTCCCCATCAGCTTCTTGCCCTGCTCGGCCATATCGCCCTTGAAAAGCGGGCGAACCTCAGGCGCGATCTCGAACAGCCGTCGATAAAACAGCGCGGCGGCCTGCGTTGCTATAGGCTTCACGAGGGCAAAACTGTCCTGAACAAGCGCGATCTCGGTGTCTTCCATTCTCGCCTCCCGTCAGGCCGCTTCCACATAGCTATGGCGCTCATAAAGAAATTCGAGCACCCTCTGGCGGCAGCGGATGTACGTCGAGTCGGCAGCCAACTCGATGCGGCGGCGCGGGCGCGGCAGTGGCACATCCAGCACCTCGCCGATGCAGGCCGCCGGACCATTGGTCATCATCACAATGCGGTCCGACAGCAGCACCGCCTCGTCCACGTCGTGGGTAATCATCATGACCGTGTTGCCGAGCTCGGCGTGGATGGCCATGACCCGGTCCTGCAAATGTGCGCGGGTGAGCGCATCCAGCGCGCCGAATGGTTCATCCAGCAGCAGAACTTTCGGCTCCATTGCCAGCGCCCGCGCAATGCCGACGCGCTGCTTCATGCCGCCGGAGATTTCCGTGGGCCGCTTGTCCATCGCATGGGTCATCTGCACGAGGCTGAGGTTGTGCGTGATCCATTCGCGCCGCTCGGCCCTCGATTTCGTGCCGCTGAACACCTTGTCGACGCCCATTTTCACGTTGTCGTAAACGGTGAGCCAAGGCAGCAGACTATGGTTCTGAAACACCACCGCGCGGTCCGGCCCGGGTGCGCGGACTTCCTTGCCTTCGAGGATCACGCCCCCGTTCGTCGCCTGCGTGAGACCAGCCACAATGTTCAGCAGCGTGGATTTGCCGCAGCCGGAATGGCCTATGATGGAGACGAACTCCCCCTTCTCCACGCGCAAGGTGACGTCTTTCAGCACGTGCGTATCCTTGCCGCCGCGGCTGTACGTCTTGTCAAGATGATCGATGTTGAGATACGCGCCCATGATCGCCCTTTATGCCGTTTGCGAGTTGCGCGTTACGATTGAGGCGAGCGCGGCCAGCAGCCTGTCGAGCACAAAGCCCACGATGCCGATGTAGACGAGTGCGACCACGATGTCGGACAGCCGCGATGAATTCCAGGCATCCCAGATGAAGAAGCCGATGCCGACGCCACCGGTTAGCATTTCCGCGGCGACGATGGCGAGCCATGACAGCCCGATGCCGATACGAAGCCCGGTGAAGATATAAGGCGCTGCCGACGGGATCATTATTTTATAGAAAAACTCGAACTGATTGAGCCGCAACACCTTCGCCACGTTGCGATAGTCTTGCGGAATATTGCGGATGCCGACGGCGGTGTTGATGATGATCGGCCAGACAGCGGTGATGAAGATCACGAAAATGGCGGAGGGCTGCGCATCGCGAAAAGCCGCGAGCGATATCGGCAGCCACGCCAGCGGAGGGACGGTGCGCAGGACTTGAAAGATCGGGTCAAGCCCGCGCATGGCCCACACGGATTGTCCGATGATCGCGCCGATGGCGATGCCGATCACGCCAGCGAGGCTGTAGCCGATGGCGACCCGTTGCAGCGAGGTCAACACGCGCCAGCCCAAGCCGATATCCTGCGGCCCAGCGATGAAAAACGGATCGATGATAAGGTCTTTGGCTTCAGCCCAGATTTTTGTTGGTGCGGGAAGCGATGCGCCCGTGCGCGAACACAGCACTTCCCAGACGACGAGAATTATGCCGAGCATGATGACAGGAGGCATGACGCGACCGGCAATTCCGTTCACAATTGTTAGAAAACGTGATGGAGTCCGGGCATTGATGCGCGACGGCGTCGAGGCCGAGGCTGAAGTTTGGGGGACCAAAACAGACCCGCTCATTAGCGGATCGGCCTCGAAAGCTCGCGGCATCTGGTTCATGTCAACGTTTCCTCTTGTCATGGCAATTACCGAGGAGGCCATCCAGAACCTCCTCGGCGAGATCGTGTGTGTCGCGCTGGATGGCCGGGTCATGCCCGGCCATGACCGTGTGTGGTGGACCCTGCATCAAACCTCGGCTCGCTTGATCGAGAGCGACTTCAGGTAAGCGCTAGGGTTCTCGGGATCGAAGACCTTGCCGTCGAAGAAGGTCTCCTTGCCTCGCGACGTTGTCGCCGGAATATCGGCGGCGGCCACGCCCAGCGTCTTGGCCGCGTCGCGCCACAGGTCTTCGCGGTTGACCTTGTTGACCAGCGCCTTGATGTCGGTATCAGGCCCGAGCTTGCCCCAGCGCACATCCTCCGTCACAAACCAGGCATCGTGGCTCTTGAATGGGTAGGACGCGAAGTCCTGCCAGAACTTCATGTAAAGCTTAGTCCCCTTCTCCACCTTGCCGCGACCGTAGTTGATATCGCCTTTGGCGCGACCCACGATGTCGGCGACGGGCACGTTGAACCATTGACGCTTGCCGACGATGGTTGACATTTCTTCTTTATTTTCGGGCTTGTCGCACCACTGCTGCGCTTCCATAACCGCCATGAGGATCGCCTTGGTGGCGTTCGGATTTTTTTCGATGAAGTCCGCGCGAAGCGTCAGTGCCTTTTCGGGATGCTTCGACCAGATTTCGCCCGTGGTGCAGGCCGTAAAGCCGATGTTCTGGTTCACGAGTTGTTCGTTCCACGGCTCCCCCACGCAGAAGGCATCCATGGTACCCACTTTCATGTTGGCCACCATCTGCGGCGGCGGTACAACGATGGTGGAAACATCCTTATCCGGGTCGATGCCGCCAGCAGCCAGCCAGTAGCGCATCCACAGATCGTGGGTGCCGCCAGGGAACGTGACGGCAACCTTGACTTCCTTACCCGCTGCTTTCTTGGCTTCGAAGGCGGCTTTCAGTGCGGTGGCGTCCGTGCTGATTTTCAGATCCTTGTATTCGTTCGAGACGGAAATCGCCTGTGCATCGAGATTAAGGCGGGCGATGATCTGCAACGGCGTCGGCACGCCGTTCTGAGTGACCTTGCCCGCGGTGATGAGATAAGCCATCGGTGTCAGGAGATGCGCTCCATCGATCCCATTCGCGGCACCTCCCAGAACAAGGTTGTCACGCGTCGCACCCCAGGATGCCTGCTTGGAGACTTCCACATCTGGCACACCGTACTTCGCGAAATATCCTTTCTCCTTCGCGACCACGAGCGGTGATGCGTCCATGAGCGCGATATAACCAAGGACTGCCTTCGTGACTTCAGGTGAAGACGCGGCATAAGCCGAAGGCACTCCGAACGGGAAGGAGGATTTTACGGCAGCGACTACGGCGGTCGCCCCCGCCGCTGTTTGCAGGAATGATCGTCGGGATAACGTCGAGCGTCTAACGCTGTGGTCGCCAGTCTTAGCCAAGGGTTGATCCTTTTTTTGCTTAACGGTATTTTGATGCGCTTCGCTTCAGCTTACCCTCCGGCATCGTGTCGCCCGTGCCAGAAACCGCCACGCGGTTGAGACGCCTCGGTCTACTTATGGCAAAGAGTGTGCCAAACTCGGATTGTGTGCAATTTCAAGCGCGTGTTGGCTGGCCTCTAAAAACTGACGCTTCGCAGCATCGTGTTTGCCGATCGCATTGGCAGTCGGCCTTTTTATTGTGCACTGCAACAATGGCCGCCGCGCTCGCGTTCGGGGTCAAAACAGGGTATCAGCCTGCGATCTTGAAACAGGGAGCGTGTCGCATGGGATGTCGCATCGCGTGTCGAATCTTTCTCGGGGGAATTTTGCTGGCGCGAATTTTGCTTTTTCCGGCGCTGGTCCCGGTCTTTGCGCAAACGCCGGCGGCCGCTATTGAAGAGGCAGTCGCGCCGGAGTTGTACAAGGCCGAAACCATCGTGACCGGTGTCGAAGAACCCCAGCGACTTGTGGGGTTTCGCGAGGGGTTGGAAGAAATCGCGGTCAAGGTCACGGGGCGTCCCGATGCGCTGACATCGGGCCCAGTTCAGCGAATGCTTGAAAATCCCACCGCATTTATCGCGAATTACACCTACGAGGATCGCAACAAGCATCTCAAAAAAAATGATGAGCAGGGCACACGAGACCGGCCTTATTTTCTGCGCATGACCGCCGACCGGGAGAAAATCAATGCCGTACTTGGTGAAGCGGGCTTAACGATCTGGAGCGGACGGCCGGAGCTTCAGATTTCAGTCACTGTGCTGGACGGCAGAGGCTTGAAATATATCGCCGACGAAAGTGCGCCATTGAATCCACCCGCGCTTCAATTGCCCCTCAGCGGCAAAGCCGGAGGTTCAATCCACGTAGCCTATACGCGATGGGACGGGTACGAGCAGCGTGAAACGCTAAAATCCATTGGACGCCGGCGGGGATTGCTGATGCACTTCCCGAAAGCGGGATTGATTGCGTCAGCGGTTGCTTCCGGTGATTTCAACGCGGCTTCCGGCAACGCCAACGCGGTTCGTGACCGGTTTTACGCAATGCCGGACACGTCGCCCGGAGGCGTGATGCGATACGAAGCTGCTTTGATTTTCGCGGAAGATCAGTGGCACGTTCGGATTTACGCTCGACGTTTACCTGATAAGGATCCCGAACTCAGCCGATGCTTCATGTTCAAACGCAAGACGGATGCGTTCGCCCAGGCGCTTGAAGCAGGCATCGATGCTTTGACCGAATGGCTCCGGTCGCCCGATCAGTCCACGGTTCGTTGCGCCGATGCGCCCGCCATCGATGCGTTCGATTGAGAGGGCAGCATAGACAGTTATGCACCGTCTTGCCTATAAGGCAGAAGCGTTACGACCTGCGAAATGATGCGTCAGTTTGCACGCGCAGAAGGAACTCTTTCGCTTCGTTTATTCGTGCCGCGAAGTAGGTGGAGCCGCCCTGATCGGGATGGTTTCTTTTCATGACCTTCCAGTAAGCGTTCTGAATTTCGTCGCGGGTTGCGCCGGGTTTCAAGCCGAAAATGTCGTAAGCCTCGGCCAGCGTCATTGAAGGCGAGGCAACCTTAATGCCGCCCTGCCGTGGATCGAACTTGTTCTTTTGAAAAATCAGCGAGAACGCAAGCACTGCAACCGCAGCAGCCCCAAGATTTCGGGTTAACAGAAAAGCAATGCCAAACACGAGAGAAGCTCCGATCCACCGATAAGCGGGCTGTTTCAATATGGCGAGGTCGAAGTTTCCAAGCCACGCAACAGCTAAAAGGGTCGCAACCAATCCTATCATCGCATACAGAAGTTGCAAAGGTGCCTCATATAATTCACATGCCTGCGCGGCGGGAATGACGCCGCGCCGGCAAATCTGAAAACGAACGCCCTCTAGCCTTAAGTTACCCGCCGCAAAGCCAAAAACATTTGCAAGCGGCTCCGCATCGTTATTACCTGATGAAGTTGAATGTTCCGGAAGCGCATCCTAATTTATTTTACGAAAAAACGCTCCACCCCGGCAAACTCCCAAATGCGTCTAAACCGACGGCTTCCACTTATCGCGCATGGTAACAAGCTCCTCGGCCAGCGTTGGATGCAACGCAATCGTGGCGTCGAAATCGGCTTTACGTGCGCCGAGCCGCATGGCGATGGCCAGAACCTGGGTCATTTCCGCCGCGTCTGGCCCGAGAATGTGGCACCCGATAACTTTGTCGCTTTCCCGATCCACGATCAGCTTCATCAGCATGCGCTCAGGACGCCCGGACAGGGTATTCTTCAGCGGTCTGAAGCTTGATTTGTAGATATCGATCTCGCGATACATATCCAGCGCCGAGGCTTCCGTCAGTCCCACCGTGCCGATTTCGGGCTGTGAAAAAACCGCCGTTGGCAGGAACGTGGTGTCGACTGGCTGTGGATTGTTCTTATAGTTCGCCTCGATAAACGCAATCGCATCGCGAAGTGCCACGGGTGTGAGGTTGACCCTGTCCGTCACATCCCCTACCGCGTAAATGCTCGGGATCGAACTCTGGTAGGCGTCATTCACGATGATACGACCGTTCCAGCCGCACTCGACACCAAGCTTTTGCAGTCCAAGGCCTACCGTATTAGGCTGACGGCCCGTCGCGAACATCACCACGTCGCAGGGCATGGCTTGTCCGGCTTTCGTCATCGCGAGCAAGCCTTTGGCTGTCTTCTCGATGGACTCGATCTCGGTTTGTGCCGTGAGCGTCATGCCTTTGGCGAGGAGAATATCAGTCAATGCAGTACGCATATCCACGTCGAAGTCGCGTAAAATCTCGGTGGCTCGGAAGACAAGCTCCACCTCGACGCCGAGGCCCTGGAAAATGCACGCGAATTCAATCGCGATGTACCCCGACCCGACGATCACGATCTTTTCAGGCAGTTGCTCAAGATAAAACGCCTCGTTGGACGTGATGCCCAGTTCGCGGCCAGGAATATCCGGGATAAATGGATGACCGCCCGTGGCGACAAGGATGCGCTCGGCGGTTATCGTGCGGTCTTCGTTGACGAGGCGAATCGTGTTCGGCCCGACAACTTCCGCCCTGCTTTCAATAATCGTTTGCGCCAGCGGCCTGCACGTTGCGGCGGTAGACATCGCTGATCCGGGCGATTTCGGCATCTTTGTTGGCAACCAGGGTCCGCCAGTCGAAGCGCTTTTCTCCGGTTGTCCAACCGTAAGCTCGGGCATCATCTATGGCGTGACCGAACTCGCTCGCGTAGACGAACAACTTCTTGGGAACGCACCCCCTTATGACGCAGGTTCCGCCCAAGCGATGCTCCTCGGCGATTGCCGTCCGAACCCCGAGCGTTGCCGCGAGCCGCGCGGCGCGCACCCCGCCCGATCCGCCGCCGATCACAAACAGGTCATAGTCGAATTTTGTCATCCGTCAAAAACCATGTTGTTCTGCTGAAGGCACGAAGCCCTTTTTTATCACGACAGGCTCGTGTGGTGATCCCTGGTGCGTCCGCATCCTGTAGCAGGATAGAACGAAGCTCAAAATCATACAGCACAATAGGACATCATCCGTTTAAGTTGCAACAGCTTGGATCGTCCTCGCCGCGAAGCCGAGGGTCACATTTTCGGCATGCTCGCCATTTGAATTCGTCTGAAGCTCAATTCAGGCAGAACTGTCCTTGCGTTCCCAATCTTGAAGGCCTCAGATAGCGACACCTGAAATCCGCTGCTGTCCCCTCAGAATGATGATCTTCGATATTCCGTTCAGCCAACTGGCCGAATTGACCTTGGCGCTCCTCGTCGGCGGACTTTTGACTGGCTTTCTCGCGGGGCTTCTTGGCGTTGGCGGTGGCGGCATCATCGTTCCGATCCTCTATGAATTGTTCGGTTTTCTGGGCGTCGATGAAAGCGTGCGCATGGTCACATGCGTGGCGACTTCGCTGGCCATCATCATCCCGACATCGATCCGTTCCGTCATTGCCCATCAGAAGCGCGGCGCTTTCGATTTGTCTGTGCTGAAAGCACTCGGCCCCTGGGTCTTCGCGGGCGTCATCGTCGGCGTGATCGTGGCCTCACGATCCCCATCCAGCTATCTGAAAATCGCGTTCGTCGTGTCCGCCGTTTTCATTTCGTCCCGTCTGCTCCTGAAAAACGGACAGCCCGGAGGAACAGGCGTGCTTCCGGGCCTCCCCTGGAATGCCGCAGCGGGTATTGGCACCGGGGTAATCTCCACGCTCATCGGCATCGGTGGCGGTGCCTACGTGAGCGCCTATATGGCATTTTTCGGCTTTCCGATCCACACCGCAGTCGGCACGGCAGCAGGGTTTGGCCCAGTCATCGCCATCCCCGCCGCGATCGGCTACATGATCGAGGGCTGGCACACTGCGGGCTTGCCACCGTTTTCGCTCGGCTTCGTAAACGTGCTTGGCGTCGCAATCATCGCGCCTGTCAGCGTACTGACCGCGCCGGTTGGTGTTGCAGTCGCCCACGGACTTAAGCCGCGAACTTTGGAACTCATCTTCGCTGCGTTCTTACTCACCGTGGCGACGCGCTTCCTGTTTGCTTTGCTTTTATAGAATGTACTCAAACCACTTAAGAATTGCATACAATTCGCTAAATTACGACACGGTTTTTACTTTGTCCTGGCTCTTTTCGTCATTAACTTGACGGTAATTCGAACTTCGACTACGCCTTTACTGCTTTTGATCGATAAGAGCAAAACAGTTTTCGTATTGCGTCAAGGTGCGGAATGGCAACGTATTCCCAGATGTTGAAAGACACGCGGCGGGCTCGTATTCCTGTTGCAAGGATTGCGCACCAGCTTCGAAGGGCCAATCGCAGCGGCAAGCGACGGCTATTGACGACCGGACTGCTTTCCCTTTGCACGCTAACCGCAGTCAGCGCGGTCGTCATCGCGGCCAAGCCCCTCGAGCCATTTCGCGAAACTCTGGCGGCGAATTTTCCGCTCTTGCAACCGAACCCGACGCTGGCATCGAGGGAAGACTCCGGCGATACGGTAACGATGCAAACCCCTGTTCCACAGAACGTGACGGTCGATGTATCGGAGACCCGAAGTGCGGTCGGCTCCAAACCGGCAAGCGAAGACGACACCAGCAGCGAGAAGACCGCCGAAGCGGCGAAACCGGAAACAAGCGCCCCCGAGACAAAAACCGCAAGTCTTTCAAACCGCCCGGCAACCCCGAGTGTCGCCATTCAGATGGTGCCTATCACATCCGAGACCGATGCAGCGTCACGTCCGGAGCAGGCCCCGATGCGCTCTGACGCTCCGTTCACGATTGGAGCCGCACCAACTCGCGGAATTTTCGATGCACCAAGGCCGGGAACAGGGATCGAAACAACGCGATCCGCTTCCATAATGTTGCTTGAGCAGACGGCGGCGATGCGGACTGCGGCAGTCGATCAGCAAACTGTTTCGTCCGCAGCGAGCAGCGCGGTGGCGTTGGATGCCGACGTTGGCTCCTCCCGCGCGACGCCGCTCGCGTTGAAGTCTGCCGCTCTGACCGATCAGTCGTGCGCAGGACAGATCCGGGCATTGGCTCGAAATACCACGGTCTACTTTGAAAAAGGGAGCGCGTCCGTTTCGTTCAAACAAACGCAGCAGCTTCGGGCCTTCGGGGCAGCACTGGAAGCCTGCCCTGAAGCAAAAATCGATGTTGGCGGCCATGCGGACAAAAGCGGCGAACAGCAGAGCAACATGCAACTGAGTTGGCAACGCGCCGAGGCCGTCATCAAATCCTTCAAAGCTTTGGGATTCAAGACGGGTCAGCTTAGCCCCGTTGGCTTCAGTGCCTTCCGTCCCCTTCACGCGGAGGGCTCTGCCGACGTTTTGAAGCTCAATCGACGTGTTGAATTCCTGCTGCGATAGACGCGGATATGCGAAACGGCGTGAACCGGGATCTGACATTAGATAAGCAAATAACCAGGATGTTGTCGACGCATGATGAATATAGCCGCTTATGGAAGTCTACCGGAGTTGATCATCCAGATCGCAGTCGTGGTCCTGCTCGCGTCGCTGATCGCTTTTGCTTTGGCGAGACGCTTTTACAGGTCGGAAGCCGCGTCGCGACTGGAAATCCTTCAACAGGAAATCATGCGTCTTCGCAGGCGTGTGGCCGACGCGGAACGCGATACCGAGAGCGCACGGCGATCCACGGACCGCGTTCGCCGTCAAGCCAAGCGCATTCCTGAACTGGACGGCCTCGGCATTTAGATTATGCGGCGGATCGCAATCAGTCCTCAGCCGCCATCAGCGTAGCATTGCCGCCGGAGGCGGTCGTATCGACGCTGATGACGCGCTCCAGTGCGAAACGATGCAGATAACGCGGGCCGCCAGCCTTTGGCCCCGTGCCAGATAGACCCTCGCCGCCAAAGGGCTGCACACCCACCACGGCGCCAATCTGGCTGCGGTTCACGTACACGTTGCCAGCCTTGATGCGCTTCGTGAACACGTCCACGGTTTCGTCGACGCGGCTGTGGATCGCGGCTGTCAGGCCATAGCCCGTGCCGTTGATGGCGTCGGCAACGCGGGTGAGGTCGCCCGCTTTGAAGCGCACGATGTGCAGGATCGGGCCAAACACCTCGCGCTCCAGCACGCCGATATCGCTGATTTCATACGCGCATGGGGCGAAGAAGCTGCCGTTCGCGCACTCGGGCGGAAGCGGCATCCGGTAGATGAGCCGGGCCTCGCGTCCCATGGCCCCGGCGTGCGCTTCAAGGATTGCGCGGGCGTCGTCGTCGATGACAGGGCCGATGTCGGTGTCGATCAGGCGCGGGTCGCCGATCTTCAGTTCCGCCATCGCGCCCGCGATCATGGCCATCATCTTGTCCGCGATATCGTCTTGGAGATAGAGCACGCGCAATGCCGAGCAGCGTTGCCCCGCACTCTGGAACGCGGACGTTAGCACGTCGCGCGTCACCTGCTCGGGGAGCGCGGAACTGTCCACCACCATCGCGTTCTGGCCACCGGTTTCGGCGATCAGCGGGATGATGGTATGCGGACGGGCCGCCAGCGCGCGGTTGATGGTCTGTGCAGTCTCGGTCGAACCGGTAAACGCAACGCCGGAAAGATCGCGATGGCCAAGCAGCGCAGCCCCGATCACGGGGCCATCGCCGGGGAGAAAGTGTAGCGCATTGGCAGGGACGCCCGCCGCGTGCAGCAGCTTCACGGCCTCGAATGCGACAAGTGGCGTTTGTTCGGCGGGCTTGGCGATCACCGCGTTACCCGCTGCCAGCGCCGCCGCGATTTGTCCGGCGAAAATGGCCAGCGGGAAATTCCACGGCGCAATGCACAGGAACACGCCGCGCCCGTGCAGGCTGATGGCGTTGCGCTCTCCGGTTGGGCCGGGCAGCGCCTGCGGCTGGCTGAAATCGGCGCGCGCCCGCTCAGCGTAATAGCGCAGGAAGTCCACGGCTTCGCGCACTTCGGACACGGCATCGGCGAGGGTCTTGCCGCTTTCGCGAACGAGCAGCATCAGCAGGCGATCCGGCGCGGCTTCCATAGCATCGGCGGCGCGTTCGAGGATGCTGGCGCGGTCGTGGGCTTGCGTTGCGTCCCACGCGGGTTGCGCTTTGGCGGCGAGTTCGATGGCTCGCGTCGCGTCCTCGGCGGTAGCTTCGCGGACTGTGCCCACGATGTCGCTGAGGTCGGCGGGATTTATGACATCGCGTGACTCCTTCCCGGAGGTCTCGCCACCAATCAAGCATGTGGCTTGCGTGACCACCTGCGTTTCGGAGTCGAGGGCAGTCTTCAGCTTTTCCAGCGTCGGCACATGCGCAAGATCGACGCCGGACGAGTTCACGCGACCATCGGGAAAAATCGCTGATGGCAGCGGAATGTTGGGGTTTGGCACGCTCGCAAGCCCGCGCACTTTATCCACCGGATCCGCGATGATCTCATCGATGGGCAAACTCTCATCCACGATGCGATTCACGAAGGAGCTGTTCGCGCCGTTCTCAAGCAACCGCCGCACGAGGTACGCCAGCAAATCCTCGTGGCTGCCGACGGGCGCATACACACGCACGGGGCGCGGTTCGTTCGAGGCCAGAATGTGATCGTAGAGCGCGTCGCCCATGCCATGGAGCCGCTGAAACTCGAACTCGGCACCGTTCGCCATCTCCATGATGCTGGCCACCGTGTGCGCGTTGTGCGTCGCGAAACAGGGATAGAACGCGACCGGATCGGCCAGCAGCTTCTTCGCGCATGCCAGATAGGATACGTCGGTCGAAACCTTTCGCGTAAACACAGGATATCCGTCGAGGCCAAGTTCCTGCGCGCGCTTGATCTCCGCGTCCCAGTACGCGCCCTTGACGAGCCGCACCATGAGCCGCCGCTCTGAGCGACGCGCCAGATTCGCGAGCCAGTCGATCAGCGGCGCGCAGCGCTTCTGATACCCTTGTATCGCAAGGCCGAAGCCATCCCAGCCGCGAAGTTCCGGCGCGTTCGCCAGCGCCTCGATGAGATCGAGGGAAATATCGAGCCGGTCTGCCTCCTCCGCATCGATGCAAAGCCCGATGCCTTGGGCTTTCGCCTCGGCGGCCAGTGCCTTGATCTGCGGCAGAAGCTCGGCAGCGACGCGCGCATGCTTCGCGGCATCATAACGCGGGTGCAGCGCCGACAGCTTCACGGAGATGTTCGCGCGTTCGAATACGTTGCTACCGTTCGCCGCCCCGCCAATGGACTGGATCGCGGATTTGTAGCTGTCGAAATAGCGTCGCGCATCCGCACCCGTCTTCGCGCCCTCCCCCAGCATATCGTAGGAATAGCGATAGCCACGCTTGCCGCCCTCGCGCGCCCGTTTCAACGCATCGTCGATGGTCTGGCCCAGCACGAACTGGCGGCCCATGATGCGCATGGCCTGCTCCACCGCCTCGCGGATCACCGGTTCGCCCGCGCGATGCACGACGCGGCGAAGGGTCGACCACCAGCCGTCTTCGGCTTGTGTGGCTTCCATGTTCACCACGCGGCCTGTCAGCATCAGCGCCCAGGTGGACGCGTTCACGAATACGCTCGGCGATGCACCCGCATGGCGCTTCCAGTTCGCGCGGCCGATTTTGTCCCTGATGAGCGCGTCGCGTGTGGTCGTCGTCGGGGATGCGGAGCAGCGCTTCAGCCATGCACATGAGCGCCACGCCCTCCTGGCTCGACAACTCGTATTCGTGCATGAACGCATCGATGCCTGACGCACGGGTGCGCTCCTTGCGGATCACCTCAACAAGCCGGCGCGAGCGATCAGCGACGCGCGCTTTCCCCGCCGTCGACATATGAGCCGCCGCCGCGAGCCGCATCACGGTCTCGGTTTCATCTGCGCGAATTGCGTCACGGATGGCGGCGCGGAGCGGGGCCACGGTCGGAAATGGGGTGTCGGAAATAAAAGGGGCGCATGGCAACCTGGCTGAAAAGTCTAGGAGCGCTTTCGACTTAATCCAAGTCTTAAAGCGCTCCAAGTCTTTGTTTAATCACATTTTCGAGAAGCAAAACCCCTCACACTTTTGCTGAAAATGCTCTAGTGCTGCAGCATACGCTCGAATCGCAAGCTAGACCACCTCAGTTCCGCCGAACCGGTCTGAGACTGCGACATAGGTGCAGTGTGTTTCTAATAATGGCACCCCTCCGTCGCAGAGCCCATTTTAATGAAAGGCCGCTGTTCACTGACGATGATCGGCAGCCTCAATGCCTTCAGCGCCTTCAGCGATTTCGCAACCAGGCTAAGTGCGCGCATACACATCCTCCAGTCTCACGATATCGTCCTCGCCCAGATAGCTTCCGCTTTGCACCTCGATGAGTTCGAGATCGATCTTGCCGGGGTTCTCAAGCCGGTGAACATTACCAAGCGTAATGTAGGTTGACTCGTTTTCACGAAGCAGCATTTGCGTTTCGCCATTGGTGACGAGTGCTGTGCCCGATACGACAACCCAGTGCTCTGCCCTGTGAAAATGCTTTTGCAGCGACAACCGTTCGCCGGAATAAACGACAATTCGCTTGACCTGAAAGCGCGCGCCAAGATCGAGGGTCTGATACCAGCCCCAGGGCCGGTCGCACCGCGAGTGAGTATCGGCCTGCGGGCGGTTTGCGCGTTTCATCTGGGCAACCAGGGTTTTGACCTTGTCGGCTTCATGGCGATTTGCGACGAGAACCGCATCGCGGGTTGCGACGACGACGAGGTCCCTGACCCCGACAAGCGAGATCAGCGCTTCATCCGATAACGTCAGGCAATCGGTCGTCTCGACGGCTTCAGTGGCGGATAAAAAAACATTACCCTGCTCGTCGTGAGGCTTGTGTTGCCAATAGGCATCCCAGGTCCCAAGGTCCGACCATCCAAAACGCGCGGTCACGACGGCGGCTTTTTTCGTATGTTCCATAACCGCATAATCGATGGACTGCTTTTGCGCCTCGCCAAACGCGGCCGGATCCAGTTTGGTGAAGCCCAGATCGAATGTCGCGCCCTGGACAGCCCGTTTTACCGCAACAACAGTTTCTGGCGAGCGTTTCTCGTATTCCTCGATCAGCACGTCCGCCCGCACGAGGAAGTTTCCGGAATTCCAGAGATAACCTTGTTTCCGGTAAAGTGCGGCGCGCTCCAGGTCTGGTTTCTCGATAAAGGCTTTCACAGTTCGGGCAGACTCGTCGAGAGCCTCCCCCGGATTGATGTAGCCGTAACGCGTCTCCGGTGCGGTTACTTTGATCCCAAAGGTCACGATATGGCCGGAACTTGCGGCGGGAAGACCCTCGACGCAGGTTTGAACGAAGCCACTTCTGTCAGGGATATCGTGATCCGCAGCCAGAAACAGCATGAGCGCATCAGGGTTGTCTGCCAATGTTTCCAGCATCGCACCCGCGAGCAGCGCCGGCCCGGACTCGCGCGGCTCGGGCTCCAGTAAAATTCGCGCGTCGCGGTTGATGGTTGCAAGCTGACGCTTGGCTATAAAGCGATGATCGTTGGCTGCAATCACGATGGGGGCGTTGAAGAGCGACGTACCGGAAACGCGCAATGCCGTTTGCTGAAAGGTGGATAAATCTCCATCGATGACAACGAATTGTTTCGGGAAGGCGCGCCTTGAGATGGGCCACAATCGGGTTCCATGTCCCCCGCATAATATCACCGGCGTTATCGTTGCGCTCATGACTTACTCCCACTCACAACTAAACGGACCCGGATAGATTCGGCGGGCCGCCCCGCGTCTCAAGTATGTGAGCGAGTAACTCGTTTGCATCCGCCTTGAGCTACAGAGCAGAAAGTCGGATGTCAATCGTCACGCGCTCGTATCTCACAACCTCGCGCCCTCGCGGTCGCGCAAGGCATCGGATCGACTCAAGCCGTTTCCGTTGTCGGTGTGATGGGAATGCGGACAATCACCTTCAGGCCGCCGAGCGCGCTGTCACCAAGCTCGATATCGCCACCATGGCTTCGAACGATGTCTCGCGCGATGGCGAGACCAAGACCGGAACTCTTCTTGTTTTGATTTCGAGCGGTGTCGAGACTGTAAAACGGGCGAAACACCTCCTCCCGCTTGTCGAGGGGAATTCCAGGACCATTGTCCTCCACCAGCAGCGTGAGCCAGCCACGCGATTTCAGGGTTCGCACAACGATCTGGTCTGCATATCGGGTCGAGTTTGCCACTAGATTGAGGATCGCCCGCTTGAACGCATTGCGCCGAAGTGCGGCGATCAACGGGTCTTGCTTCGCGTTTACGGTGATCACCTTTCCCGGCGTCTCCGCTGCCTGTTTGATCTCATCCAACACGCGCCCTACGTTGATGCGCCTGGTTTTCTCTCCGGCGTCCCCTTTGGCGAAGGCGACATAATCTTCCAGCATCTGCTGCATTTCATCCACGTCGCGTTTCAGCGCCTCGACTTCCGGCAATCGTAAAAGCGCAAGTTGCAAGCGGAACCGTGTGAGGATTGTGCGAAGATCGTGACTGACACCCGCCAGCATGATCGTGCGTTGTTCCACGTGCCGCTCGATTCGGTCGCGCATTTCGAGGAACGCCTTCGACGCCAGCCGCACTTCCCGCGCGCCGCGAATGCGAAAATCGGGCTGCGCGCTTCGCCCGCGTCCGAAACGATCGGCCGCCTCCGCAAGCGACAGGATGGGCCGGATCTGATTGCGAAGGAACAGGATCGCGACGGTCAGCAAAAGCGTGGATGAAACCACCATCCAGACAATGAAAACGTGTGTGTTCGATGGATAAAGTTGCGCGCGCGGGGCAAGGACGCGCATAACGGTGCCATCCAGCTTGATCCGGATGTCCACATACCGCGACGACCCGACCGTGGTGTCGATCCAGTAGGGCTTTCGGATGCGGCGGCTGAGTTCGCCCGAAAGATACCGGTCGAGAAAACGAAAGAACGGTTTTGGCCGCAAAGTCGGTAGTTCTTCGTCGGGCACGAAGCGGACCACAAGGCCCAGTTGGTCTCGTGCGAGGGCTGCGAGGCGTTCGAGTTCGGGTGCGCCGCCTTGTTTATAGAAATCATAGGATGCAGCGATCATGGCCACGTCCTGGGCCGTCGCCGTCGACAGGCGGCGCGTGACCACATCCCAATGGCGGTCTAAAAAGGCAAACGCCAGAATTGATTGCAGGATCACAATCGGCGCGATGATGATGATCAAGGCACGCGTATATAGTCCCTTCGGCGCGAATGTCCCCAGCACCGCAAAAACACGGGTGAGGAACAGGTGCGGCCACGCGCGCGATGCGGAATCAGGGTCACGAACGGGCTGAGCAAGGTCCCGGGGAAACGTCCTAAGAGCGGGTTTCATTTACATCCATGCGGGTCGATTTCTAAGGCGCGACCTTTGCTCGCTTGATTAATCCAACAACAGGACATAGCCCTTGCCACGCACGGTTTGCAAAAAAGCCGGATTTGCGGGATCGGTCTCGATCTTCTGCCGCAAACGGTTGATCTGAACATCGACGGCACGCTCATTTTCATAACCTCCGATGCGCGCCAGATCTTCGCGTGCAAGCGGTTCGCTGTTGGACAGGACAAATTCCCGCAGCACCTCGCGCTCCTTGTCCGTGAGGCGGATGACTTCGTCGCCTTTTCGAAGCTCGTTGCGCTTGAGATCGAAGTGGAAATGTCCAAAACGCGCTTCGCCGCCGCTGGTTTTGCCGGATGTCCTGCGCCGAACCACGTTCTGGATTCGCAACAGAAGTTCGCGCGGTTCGAAGGGCTTCGGGACGTAATCGTCGACCCCCAGCTCAAGCCCCGTGATCCGGTGTTCCGGCTCGGATCGCGCAGTCAGCATGACGATGGGCACGTCCGATGTCTTGCGAACGGCGGCGGCCACGGAAAACCCATCCTCGCCGGGCATCATCACGTCGAGGATGATGCAGTCGAACGTCAGACCCTCGAGCCGCGCCTTGGCCGCCGCCCCGTTCTCGGCCTGCGTGACGCGAAACCCGTTTTGAACCAGATACCCGCTCAGAAGATCGCGAATACGCTCGTCATCGTCCACCACGAGAATATGAAGTGCATCGTCTTTCAGTGCGGTCAGGGTGCTGGAGTTGCCAGGTGCCGTCAAATTGGATGTCGTCAAAAACGTATCTCTCGATATAAACGGTCTTTCGTCAGAATCCACATCAGAACAACTTTTTGCCTGATGCAAGAGATATCGGTCAAACGAGTTGGTTGTCAGGAGGGATAGTGAATGACATATCGAGCGCGAGTTGCCGTCTGTATGGCGCCGTTTCTGTTGATTGCCGCCAGTCTTCTTAATTCTGTCGCGCGGGCGGAAACAACGGACACATACCTTGGTTTGAAGTTTCCCTCCGCGATTGCGGGGTTCGCGCGTGGCACAAGCAAGGACTACGAAACTCGAAATCCCGGTCTTGGATATTCGTATTCCTATAACCGTCAGGGGTGGATCATGACCGTATATATCTATGACAAAGGTCGACCGGACATATCGGATGGCGTGAGCTCACCTTTGGTTGTCAAAGAGTTCGATCTCGCGAAAGGCGACATCACGCAGGTCAAAAATGCGGGTGTGTACAGTAAGGCCGATTGGGTTCAGGACATTCAGATCAAGGCATCGAAAGACAGTGCGGACCTTAGCTGCGCCGTCTACGACATCGTTTTCGCTCAAAGCGGCAAACGCTTGGACAGCTTTCTGTGTCTCGCCGGATGGCATGGCAAATTTTTCAAGGTACGGATATCCGGGCCTGATCGCCGTGAAGCAGAAGCGGCCGCCGCTGAATGGGCAAAGCACCTTGTTGCCGTTAACTGAGTTTTGCAACCGCGGATCAGCCCCGGGGTTCCCTGACACCGGATAACCTGTGTTGACAGGTATGCGCGCGCTCTTTAGCTTTCCTGTTCACGATGACGAGACAGCGCACTTCGAGCGATATCGCACCGCCGCAATCAACAAACCAAGACTTTGGAGACGACAATGGCCCCCACTCCTTATGACCAGCGCGATGGCTTCATTTGGATGGACGGCGCTCTTGTACCGTGGCGCGATGCGAAAGTTCATGTGCTGACTCATGCCCTTCATTATGCCAGTGCCGTTTTCGAAGGCGCACGCATTTATAATGGCGTCGTGTTCGCGTCCACCGAGCATTCCGAACGGTTGCATAATTCCGCGAAGATTTTAGGGTTTCAGGTGCCGTTCAGTGTGGCGCAACTCGATCAGGCCTACCGTGATGTCATCGAAGCGCAAGGCATGGTGAACGGCTATTTGCGGCCAATCGCGTGGCGTGGCGCGGAAGAAATGGGCGTTGCCGCCAAGGCGACCAAAATTCACGTCTCGGTGGCGTGCTGGGATTGGGGATCGTATTTCCCGATGGAAGAGCGTCTGAAGGGCATTCGCCTGCGCATGGCGGATTACCGACGTCCAGACCCTGCGACCATACCCTGCAAATCGAAAGCAAGCGGCCTCTACATGATCTGCACGCTGGAAAAACATCGTTCCATGGACGAGGGCTTCGCCGACGCGCTCATGCTGGACTGGCGCGGGTTGGTGGCCGAAGCCACAGGCGCCAACGTGTTTTTCGTCAAGGGCAACACGCTGCATACGCCCACGCCCGATTGTTTCCTGGATGGCATCACGCGCCGCACCGTGATGGGCCTTGCGAAGCGCCGCGGGGTCGAGATCATCGAGCGCGCGATCCGTCCGGAAGAAATGGCGGATTTCGAGGAGTGCTTCCTGACGGGCTCGGCAGCCGAAGTCACGCCTGTTTCCGAGATCGGCGCTCACCGCTTTACCGTGGGCCGGATCACGCGAACGCTCATGGAAGATTACAGCATGCATGTGCTTCCGGGGAATTCAGCCGATATCCGTTTGTCGGCTTAGCATCGCGGATCACAGGATAACACGGCCAACCGCACGTTAATCGGACGGGCTTTTGGTTAGGAAAATGCAGCGGGATGACTTAAAGGCCCACGATAAGCGGTGAATCGCCCCTTGCCACAAAGGCATTCCTTAGCCTTTGAAGCAGCCTTAACCGCCGCGAACGACGCTTGCCAACCTAAGCCTGGACGAACACTGAACGCTACTCGCTGCGGGAAATATGCATTACCGACGATAAACTGTATCTTTTATGATATTCTTCCCGACAAATGAAAAAGTCGGAGGCAAGCTAATGATCAATCATGTGTTGCCGTTTACACTCTCACTAACATTCATAATTCCCGTCGCCTTGGCGCTGACCTACGGCGGGATCTGGTCCGCAGCCGGCGGCATTTACGCTCTGCTTTTGATCCCCATCGTGGATTACGTCAGCGGATTGCGAACCGAAAACATGAATCCCCATACCGAAGAACGCGCGCTGATCTGGTATCGCGCTTTAACCTGGGCTTGGGTGCCCGTTCAGCTTGCAGCGATCTACATTGTTATCGCTGTAGCCGGCTATACCGATCACCTGAGCAAACTGGAGCTGATCGTTGTGGCGGCCAGCCTCGGCCTTGTCACCGGCGGGATCGGGATCACCTACGCTCACGAGATGATGCATCAAACCAACAGGTTCGAACGCGCGCTCAGCGAAATCCTCATGACATCGACGCTTTACGGGCATTTCTGTATCGAACATGTGCACGGGCATCACTTGCATGTGGGCACGCCCAAAGATCCTGTAACGGCTCGATTCGGTGAAAGCTTCTATACTTATTATCCCCGCGCCGTGTTCGGTAGCCTCGCGTCAGCATGGCGCATTCAGCGCGGACGCGCATCCCGTCGCGGGCACGCGATGCTGAGCTGGTCGAACCCGTTTTTTCGATATCTGGTCGCGTCCATCCTGTATCTCGTGGTGGCTTACGCGCTTGCTGGCTGGTTCGGTGTCGTTCTTTTCGTCATTCAGGCCGTGGTTGGTTTTTCACTGCTGGAAATCATCAATTACGTTGAGCACTACGGCCTGATGCGGCGGGAAATTGCTGCTGGCCGGTATGAGCGGGTCCAGCCTCATCATTCGTGGAACTCGTCTCATCGCGTCACGAACTTTTTTCTCATCAACCTGCAACGGCACTCGGATCATCACGCCCACCCGCAAAGGAGATACCCGGTGCTTCAGCACCATGGTGCGGACGATGCCCCGCAACTGCCGTTCGGCTATTCGACGATGCTCATGATCGCGCTTTTGCCGCCGGTCTGGTTCGCGGTCATGAACCCGAAGGTCATCGCGTGGCGTGAAAGGTTCCATTCCGGTCCGACACCGGGACTTCAGGCGTCGACATACTAGTGTCTGTCTGAAATAGACAAAGCCATCCAGCTTATGTCATGGCCGGGCTTGACCCAGCCATCCAGGCTTTCATACTGTAGGCGACTATCCATTCCTCTGGATGGCCGGGTCAAGCCCGGCCATGACAACTGAGTTTCGTATTTCCGTCGAAGACCCCACCGACGCTAACGATCCGAAGCTGTTGACAGAAAAGACCGCGCATTGCCTTCAAGGCAGACTGCCGTGAGACGCCCCGACCGCCACGCCCCCGTGTCGATGCCGATCCTGTTTTCCATGTCTTCGGGATGCGCGGCGGGCGTATGCCCATGGACGACGACCGCTCCGAAGTCTCCGCGATAATTCAGGAATTTGTCCCTGATCCACAGCATGTCGGTGGGCTTCTGATCTTCGAGCCTTACTTTCGGCCGAACGCCACCATGAACAAAGAAATATCCGCCATACGAAAAGCTCGTGTCCAGGGATTCGTAAAATGCGAGATGCTCCGCTGGAAGCTTTTCCGCAAACGCATGGGACGCATCTCGCAGCCTGCGTGATTTCCCGGACCGGGCGAACTCAACAATATCCTCGTCGACGCCGTAAGACAGCATGGTCGTGTCGCCGCCGTTTGGCAGCCAATGCCCAACGGTCTCCGGATCGGCCAGAAAGTCAAGCATGAGCGCTTCATGGTTCCCCTTCAGGAAACGCGTTTTGAATTGCGCTGGTAAACCGCTTAAAAACCGGTCGACGACCCCTTTCGACGATGGTCCACGGTCCACATAATCGCCGAGAAAGACCAGGGTGGACGCGCGAACGGGCCACGCGTCATTATGCGCCGCAATTATATCAAGCAAGCCATCCAGCAGGTCGAGGCGGCCATGAATGTCCCCTATTGCATAAATACGTTCGCCCGGCGGAACACCTGCGTTCTGCCAGCGGCTCATCTTTGGCCTGGGGGTGACGGCTGGTCTGGCATCAGGAAACGAAGCCGGGCCGTCAGTTGCTGGCGGGTGAGATGTCGACCCGGTGCGTGGCGACAACTGTCGCGGGGTGTTCTCCGTTATCGAAAATCGCGAGACGATGTCCCGCCAGACCGAATGCCAATTGAACAAACAACACCGCTCCAAAAACGATAAGGACCACGCCAGCAACTTGATTGAGAAGCTTCAGTCGACCCTCGGTTAATTTATGACGGACCCGCGAGATAAGCCGGGATAACCCCGCCCACCACAAGAGACTTCCGGCCATGATCGAGCAAACCACGGTTATGGCCTGCAACCCTGTTTCGATCCCGCCGAGAATCGAAGTTCCGCCGCCAAATAGAGCAAAAAGGCCGAGAATTGCACCTGGATTTGTGATGGTCAGAAAAAACGTCTGCGGAACGATGGTGAGGTGGGGTGCCAGGCGCCAGATCTTGTAGCGCAACGTTGGCCTCAGAAACGAAGGCAGAATGTCCGCGACACGCCGCAACCGTGCAAGGCTACTGGTGGCGCTGGCAACGATTTTCGGCCTTTGCAGAAAAATACGCACGCCGAACGCCGTCAGGATCAGTCCGCCGATGAACTCGATTTTGAGCTGATTGGCCTTCATGAAGTGCGAGATGGCCGATACGCCGAAGGCCGCCACCGTGGCGATGACGCCGTCAGCCAGAACCGCGCCAAGCCCTGCCGCAAAGCCGCCCCAGAAGCCGCGCTCAAGGGTGCGCTGAATGCACACGATATTGACCGGCCCAACGGGTGCCGCGATCAGCAGCCCGATAAACAGGCCGATGATTGCATAACGGGTCGGATCGATGATCGATTGCGCCAGTATCAACCGGATGCGCCTTTATTTTGCGGACAGCGTTTGAGCCGCGTTCCCTGTCTGCCATGTTCACGCCAAAAAACAAACGAGAAGTACGTTCGATCGTTGCGTTGTTCTCCGTGCCATCCATGCCGCGAACTGGAGGCGGTTTGCAACTGTGCAGCACGTTCGGACTTTACCTTTGCGGTAGAAACTTCGGTTGCCGGTAAAAAATGTTGGGGACAGACGTCATGGGCGACGAGACGATTTTCAAGGCAGCGGTCATCGCCGCGATGCTCATCATGCCCGCAAACGCGGGTTCTGCTGAAATCAAAACGGTGCCGACGACGCAGGTCAGCCGAGACGTCAGCAAACTGCCGACGGCAGTGCAGCGGATGCGTCAGGCGATCCTTCAGGCGGCAGCGAGCGGCGATGTGGAACAGCTTCGCGTCGCCATAGACATGAACGAGATCAAGCCATCGTTTGGGCATGGGCCGGTCGGCGATCCCATCGCGCATCTGAAAACGATGTCGGCTGATGGCAACGGGCGCGAAATGCTGGCGCTTTTGTTCAACATCATGACAACCGGGTATGCGATTACGAACCCTGCCGCGAAAGATGAGATGATCGTATGGCCATACCACGCAGCGATCCCCCTTGCGGCGATGACCCCCAGTCAGGAGGTGGACATCTACCGATTTCTGCCTCCGACGCGCGTTAACGAGATGGTCGCCGCCGGAAAATATACCCATTATGCGGTAGGCATCAGCAAAAGCGGCGTTTGGCATTATTTCATGAAGGAGTGATATCGGCATTGCCCGGCCCCTCGGCATTAACGCCGTCGCGTCTTTCGTCAAGCAGCACAGGCACCCCGAACGGTTCGGCCATAATCGCACCGTCGAGCATTGCAACGCGCCCGCTGATGATGGTTGCAATGGGCCAGCCAGTGACGCGTTGACCGTCGTAAGGCGTCCACCCACTGCGGCTTGCAATCCAGTTGTTGGTAATTTCTCGTTGCGCTTTCAGGTCGACGACGCTGAAATCGGCCTTGTTTCCCACTGCGATGGAGCCGCGATCCGAGATGCGAAAAAGCCGCGCAGTGTTGGTGCTGGCAAGTTCGACAAATCGTTCCAATGATAAACGGCCAGCGTTCACGTGATCGAGCATGACCGGAACCAGGGTCTGCACGCCAGGCATACCGGAGGGCGAGTTCGGATAGGGTTTCGCTTTCTCATCCAGTGTGTGTGGCGCGTGATCCGATCCAAGGATGTCGACCGTTCCGTCCCCCACCCCGGCCCACAGCGCTTCTAAATGACGGGTCTCGCGAACCGGCGGATTCATCTGCGCCAGCGTTCCAAGACGCGCATAAGCCTCCGGCGCGGAGAGCGAAAGATGATGTGGCGTGACCTCAACGCTGACCTGCGACCCCGGCTTACGCAAGTGCAGGTAGTCCATCTCTTCCGCTGTGGACACGTGCAGGACATGAACCGGTTTATCCAGTTCGATGGCCAGTTCGACAAGGCGTTGCGTTGCAATCAGGGCCGCGGTTTCATCGCGCCAGACCGGATGCGTCGCCGGGTCACCATCGATGGCGAGGCTCCTGCGCTCCCGAAGGCGCGCCTCATCTTCACAGTGAAACGCGGCGCGGCGTGAGATATGCATAAGAATGGTGCGCAAAACGGTGGCATCTTCCACGAGCAAACTTCCCGTGGATGACCCGATGAACACTTTGATGCCCGCACACCCAGGCAGGAGTTCCAAAGCTGCCAACTGGCTTGCGTTTTCCGCCGTGCCGCCGATGAAAAATGCGTAATCGCAGAACATACGGCCAGCGGCGCGTGCAAGCTTGTCGGCGAGCGCCTCTGCGGAGGTCGTCGGCGGATTTGTGTTAGGCATCTCGAATACGGCTGTGACACCGCCAAGGATGGCTGCCCGGCTACCGGTTTCCAGGTCTTCCTTATGCTCGGCACCGGGTTCTCTGAAATGCACCTGTGTATCGATGATGCCGGGCAGGACATGAAGTCCGGTGGCGACAAAAACATCTGCGGCGCGCCGCACGTCGAGAGATCCAATTTCCGCAATTCGGCCATCGGATATACCGATATCAGCCTGAACCGTTTCACCGGGCAGAACCGCAATACCGCCAGAAATGATCAGGTCGAACTCTGGCGTCATGGCCCCTCGCGTTAAGCGGGTATTACCACGACTTCGTTGGAACCAAGCTTTGGTCTGCCCGGTTTCCACAACTTAGGTATCACACACCCGCGAGGCCGCCATGGGCACGTCACACAAAGATGAAAAGTCAGATGCAAAGGTTTTGAAAGAATACAAGCAACGCCAGGACGCGGAGAAGACGAAGTCATACCACGATCCACTGGACGACGCGCTGAACGAAAGCTTTCCGGCCAGCGATCCACCTTCCCCGACGACCAAGGGCACACCATCGGCCCGGTTGCCTCACGAGAAGGATCATGACGATTAGCTGTTTAATTCGACGTTGCTTGCTGAAGGCGTTTGCGCCCATGCATTCAACCGGTCATTAACAAGATTGGAACGAATCCCCGCGAAAGAGATCAACCCGCGAGCGTTTGAAGAGTATCGCTGTCCGACGCCGGTGCCGTTCGTTCCATTTCGAGGAACAGGGGTATGACGTCTCGCGCGTTATCCACCACAATGTAGCGGGTTTCAAGGCCCGGCCTGATAAAGGTCTGCGACCGCATCTGTTCGAATAAGGTGAGCAACAAGTCCCAGTAGCCGCCGCTGTTGACGATATATACAGGCTTGCTGTGATGTCCAAGCTGCGCCCATGTCAGTTGCTCCACAAGTTCCTCAAGCGTGCCAAGGCCACCGGGCAGGGCAACAAAGCCATCCGACATGTTGAACATGAGCATTTTACGTTCATGCAGACTTGCCACCACGTGCCGCTCGGAGATATCGCCGGGCGCGTTCTCCAATGCCACGAGCGATGTGGGTATAATGCCTGTGACGTGGCCGCCGTGGGCCTGAGTGGCGCGGGCCACCTCACCCATGAGGCCGTTGCCGCCACCGCCATACACGAGACCAAGCCCCGCCTGCGCGAGGTCCCGGCCTAAAACCTGGGCTTCTTTTTGGAACAATGGATCGCGACCGAGACCTGATCCGCAGTAGACACACAACTTCTTGATTGTTTTTATCGTCATTCACCGTCATCTCACTGAATTGCAACGAGGTCAAGGCGGCGGATCGGCACAAAGCAGCGGCCGCGCCGTTTTCCAGTCGCGCAAGCGCAAAGCCTTGCTATATATAAGGCGCGGATCAAAGCGCGGCCATCGCAGCATCTTTACCCATCGCGCATCTCAGACGAGGCTTTAGTGACCCCACGTGCAGTTCATCCTCCCCTGACCTCCGCTGCGTCCGGCGAAGGCGACAGTAAAGCCCATCGCGAAATCGTGTCGTATCTGCTGCCGTTTGTGTGGCCCGAAGGCCGGCGGGATCTGCGTGTACGGGTGGTGCTCGCGTTCATCGCTCTTCTCGCCGCTAAGGTCGTCACCATCGCGATGCCGCTCGCGTACAAGGCCGCTGTCGACACATTTGCCTCTACACCTCAGGCGAGCGCAGCGCTGAATACGATTGCGGTGCCGTTCTTCCTGATCTTCGCCTACGGGATGGCGCGCGTATCCATGACGGGCTTCATTCAGCTTCGCGATGTGCTTTTTACACGGATTGGCCAGAACGCGACGCGGGTTCTGGCGTTGCGCACGTTCCGCCATGTGCATAACCAGTCTTTGAGATTTCATCTGGAGCGCAAGACCGGTGGCCTGAGCCGCGTCCTTGAGCGTGGCAAGACCGCTATCGATCTCATCATCCGGATGGGCGTTCTTAACATGGCCCCGACCATCCTGGAGGTGTTGTTCGTCTGCGTTCTGTTCGGCGTTTACTTCGGCTGGCAACTTGTCGTGATCGTGTTGACCATGGTCAGCGTGTACTCGTGGTTCAGCTTCTTTTTAAGCGAGAAGCGTATCGCGATACGACGCGAATACATTGAAGCCGATACCGACGCCAGCACCAAGGCCGTCGATAGCCTGTTGAATTACGAGACGGTCAAATATTTCGGAAATGAGCGTTGGGAGGCGGATCGCTTCGACCGCTCCATGGCCCGGTATGAGAAGGCCACGATCAAGACTTATAACTCGCTCGCGGTCTTGAACGCGGTCCAAGCCCTCATTTTCACGACGGGCATGATCCTGGCCATGATGGTGGCTGCCCGTGGTGTTTCGAACGGGACCATGACCGTTGGCGACTTCGTGCTGGTCAACGCGGTGTTCATTCAACTCTATCAGCCCCTGAATTTCATGGGCATGATCTATCGCGAATTGAAACAGGCGTTGATCGATATCGAGGCCATGTTCACGTTGCTGGGTCAAAACCCGGAGATCAAGGACGCGAAGGATGCAAAACCCTTGCGCGTTTCGCAGGGCAACATCCGCTTCGAGGATGTGTATTTCTCTTACGATGAAGCGCGGCCCATCCTTCGTGGGGTCACATTCGAAGTTCCGGCAGGTCAGCTTGTGGCGCTCGTGGGGCCATCGGGAGCAGGCAAGTCGACCATCTCGCGTTTGCTCTACCGCTTTTACGATGTAAAATCGGGACGCATCCTGATCGATGGACAGGATATTCGCAACGTGACGCAGGAGTCCCTGCGCGCGGCAATCGGCATCGTTCCCCAGGATACGGTGCTTTTCAACGACACGATCCTCTACAACATCCGCTATGGGCGCGTCGCCGCCACCGATGACGAGGTGTTTGAGGCAGCACGGCTTGCACAGATCCACGACTTCGTAAAACAGCTTCCGGGCGGCTACGCGAGCATGGTGGGCGAGCGCGGACTGAAGCTGTCCGGTGGCGAAAAGCAGCGGGTCGCCATTGCGCGAACGATCCTGAAAGCGCCGCCGATCCTGATGCTCGATGAAGCCACATCCGCCCTCGACAGCTTCACCGAGAAAGACATCCAGACCTCACTCGATCAGATTGCAAAAGGCCGCACCACCCTCGTCATCGCCCACCGCCTCTCGACCGTTATCAACGCGGATACGATCCTTGTGATGGACAAGGGGCAGATTGTCGAACGCGGCACTCACAATTCGCTGCTGGACTATGGCGGATTATACGCTGGCCTGTGGGCGCGTCAGCGCGAGGCGGACGAAGCGCGCCGCAAGCTTGCAGAGGCCGTGGAGGACGGGGCGTTGCGACCGGACGAGGTCAAGGTCGACAGCCTTCGCCCCAAGATGGCCGCCGAGTAAGCGGCGCTCGAAACGTGGTGTGTTGCGCTCGCTGTTCGACGTGATCGACGAGCGGTCGTAATCGAGACACCGCTTTCGTGGCAGCGGGTTTGCGGTTTGACACGGTATCGCGTAGTGTGTTGTCGAAAACGTAGGAACTTCGAGCGGGATCGACCATGTTGAAACGACGGGACAGCAAGCGAGAGACGCTGACGAGTTACGATCCCGTCTGGGATCAAATTCGTCAGGAAGCCGAAAACGTGGTCCAGAGCGAGCCGGAACTCGCGAGCTTCATTTATGGAAACGTGCTGAATCATGACAGCCTCGAATATGCCATGTGCCACAGACTGGCCCATCGGCTCGACCACGGTGACGTTGGCGCATCAATCATAAGTCAAACATTTTTGAGCGTCGCCGATGCGGAACCCGAGTTCGGTCTGAACCTGCGCGCCGACCTTGCCGCCGTATTCGACCGCGATCCGGCATGTCATCGGCTTCTAGATCCGCTGCTCTATTTCAAGGGATTTCATGCGTTGCAATCGCATCGCTTTTCCCATGCCTTGCAGAAGGCTGGGCGGACAGACTTTGCACTTTACCTTCAAAGCCAGAGTTCGAGCGTGTTCGGCATCGACATTCATCCGGGTGCGCGGATCGGCCGGGGCATCATGTTCGATCATGGGTCCGGCATCGTGATCGGCGAAACGGCCGAAATCGGTGACAACAGTTCGCTTCTTCATGGTGTGACATTGGGCGGCAGCGGCAAGGACAGCGGCGACCGCCATCCGAAAGTCGGTCGCGGTGTCATGATCGGTGCTGGGGCGAAAATCCTCGGCAATATTACCGTTGGCGATTGCGCACGTGTGGCCGCTGGCAGCGTGGTTTTGAAAGACGTCCCGGCGAAAACGACAGTTGCGGGAGTTCCGGCTCGTGTTGTAGGAGAAGCGGGGTGTAGTCAGCCATCACGCATGATGGATCAACTGCTCCGTGGCGCAAACCTCGACCGCGATACGATTTGATCGCTTAACGTTTCTCAATAGAAGGCATCGCATGACTCCGGCTGAAATTCAGAAAGTTGAAAAGTATCTCCGCAAGACGTTCAACCTCCCGGCCATCGAGGTTCGGAAACGCCCCAAGAAGCAGGACTCCGCTGAAGTTTACATCAAGGAGGAGTTCCTTGCCGTGCTGTCGAAGGACGAGGAAGATGGCGAGACGACGTATCATTTTCAGATGGCGATCCTTGCCGACGATCTTGAAGCCTGAACGGTTGATCCATGAGTGTATTCAGCCTTGACGGTCTTTCGCCCGAGTTGCCCAATCCGGGAGATTACTGGATCGCGCCATCGGCTTCGGTGATAGGGCGCGTCCGGTTGGGGCTGAACGTCGGCATCTGGTATGGAGCCGTGCTTCGCGGCGACAATGACCTGATCGACATCGGCGAGGCAACCAACGTCCAGGAACACTGTGTATTTCACACCGACATCGACGCGCCGCTGACGGTCGGCAAAAGCTGCACGATTGGGCATCGCGCGTTGCTTCACGGCTGCACCGTGCATGACAATTGCCTGATCGGGATCGGAGCCACGATCCTCAATCATTCCGTGATCGAGGAAAACTGCCTGATCGGCGCGCACACGCTGATCCCCGAAGGAAAGACCATCCCGGCAGGATCGCTGGTGATGGGATCACCCGGTAAAGTCGTCCGTCAGCTCACATCAGACGAGATCGCGCGTATTACGTGGTCGGCAGCCCATTATGTGGAAAACTGGCGTCGCTTTTCAAAAGGACTGCGACTGGTTCAGGATTGAGCAACGCAACGTGCAGGTCTCGATCCTTGCGCCTCAGTCTGTGCCAGCAGATATGTTAATCAGCGACTCAGTCAGGTGGCATTTCGCCAAACGCTGCATTATGTTCCGGCAAGCGAAAGGACTGGTCTATGGACAAGATTTCCCCCTCCCTGATCCGTCAGCAATGTTTCATCGGCGGCGAATGGGTCGGCCAGCCTGCCACCGATGTGACAAACCCTGCGACCGCTACGGTTATTGCCCGCGTTCCCGACCTCGGCGCGAACGAAACGCGAGCCGCCATTGACGCCGCGCATGCTGCCTTGCCGGGCTGGAGCGGATTGCTTGCCAAAGAGCGAAGCGCGGTTCTTCGCCGCTGGTACGATCTCATTATGGCGAACGCGGAAGAGCTTGCCCAGATCATGACCGCCGAGCAGGGCAAGCCCCTGGCCGAAGCGCGCGGTGAAGTCTCCTACGGAGCATCGTTCATCGAATTCAACGCCGAGGAAGCCAAGCGTATCTACGGCGAGACGATTCCCTCCCCGAAACAGGGCGGGCGTGTGATCGTTGCAAAACAGCCCGTCGGGGTTGTTGGCGCGATTACACCGTGGAACTTTCCGCTGGCCATGATCACCCGAAAAGTATCGCCAGCGATTGCGGTGGGCTGCACGGTTGTCGTCAAACCGGCCCCCGATACGCCGCTGACTGCGTTGGCTCTCGCCGCGTTGGCACAACAGGCCGGGTTGCCGAATGGCGTTCTGAACATCGTCACAGGCGACGCCGAAGCCATCGGCGGAGAACTGACCTCGAACCCCATCGTGCGCGCGATCACATTCACCGGATCCACACGCGTCGGCAAAATACTCATGGCGCAGGCGTCGTCAACGGTGAAGAAAGTAGGCCTTGAATTGGGCGGCAACGCCTCGTTCATCGTGTTCGACGACGCCGATCTTGACAAAGCCGTGGAGGGAGCCATCGCGTCCAAGTTCCGCAACATGGGGCAAACCTGCGTCTGCGCGAACCGTATCCTTGTTCAGGACGGCGTTTACGACACGTTCGCGGAGAAACTCAGAATCAAGGTCGCCGCGATGAAGGTCGGTTCCGGCATCGACGACGGCGTCACGCAAGGTCCCTTGATCAATCATGCAGCCCTGGAAAAGGTGGAAAGGCACGTCGCCGATGCCATCGCCAGGGGCGCGACCGCCATCGTTGGCGGAAAAAAGCATGCGTTGGGCGGCACGTTCTTTGAGCCGACCATCCTCGTGAACGCAACGAAGGATATGATGCTGTCCAGCGAAGAGACGTTCGGCCCGGTTGCGCCGCTGTTTCGCTTCAAGACCGAAGACGAGGCCATTGACTTTGCCAACGACACGCCGTTTGGCTTGGCGGCGTACTTTTACACCCGTGATGTCGGTCGCGTCTTTCGCGTCGCGGAACGTCTTGAAGTCGGGATTGTCGGCGTGAACGAAGGGGTCATTTCCAGCGAAGTGGCACCGTTCGGCGGCGTAAAGGAATCCGGCCTCGGCCGCGAAGGTTCCCGACATGGGGTCGAGGAATTTCTGGAGATGAAGTATATGTTCATTGGCGGACTTTCGGCTTGATCGCTCAATTTGCCGATTTCAAACGTCAGGCCGCCAAGCGCGCGCTCGTCCTCGTGAAACCGGGCATGGTGCTCGGTCTCGGCACAGGCTCGACCGCCAACGCATTCATCGAACTCCTGGCCGAACGGGACAAAGCGGAACGCCTGGATTTGCGGTGCGTTGCAACGTCGGTTGCGACCGAGATCCTGGCGAAGAGTCTGGGTCTGCCGGTGGTGTCGTTTCGCGATATCGAAAGCCTGGACCTCACCATCGACGGCGCTGACGAGATTGCGCCAAACCTTGACTTGGTCAAGGGAGGCGGGGGTGCGCTGCTGCGTGAAAAGATCGCGGCTATGGCGTCCGAGCGCGTATGCATCATCGGGGACCAGACAAAACTCGTCGAACGCCTCGGCGGCTTTCCGATCCCTGTGGAGGTCATCGAGTTCGGGCTTGGCGCCACGCTGTCAATGATCGAGGCCGCGGCACAGGATGCGGGATGCATTGGCGACATTCGCGTCCGGCTGAAACCCAACGGCCAGCCATTTATAACCGACAACGGGCATTTGATCGCAGATTGTGCGTTTCGAACGATACCCGATGCCGAATTGCTGGCTGACGTTCTCGATATCGTTCCCGGTGTCGTCGATCATGGATTGTTCATAGGTGTCGCGGACGACGCAATCATCGCTGGCGAGAGCGGTGTAACTGTGCTTAAGCGTTGACACTGGCACGGGAGAAAATCGGATGTTGACTCGATATAGTAGGGCCGCGGCCCTGGGTTTGATTATCGCGCTTGCGCCTACGTTTGGGTTCTCCCAAGGTGTGCCTGAGCCAAGCCGTGAAGCGACGATCGCGGCGCAGTCCGTCATTGAAGGTCTGGTTGCGATTTCCCGCGCTGAAGAAGTGTTTGCCGACGCTCGTCGCACTCTTAAAGACGTTTATATTCCGGTCTTCCGGGATGCCATTCAGGGCGACCTTTCGGGGACTCCGGCGCCTGATCGCAAGACAGCCGACACGATGGCCAAAGCACTTACGGTGCTGGATTATGCGCGCAAAGCCGGCGACGAACTGGACGCCGCCATTACGGAAAATCGCGCTGCGATGATTTCAGAAGCGGCGGCGCTTCTTGCTCAGTCCGTCACAGGGTCCGAGTTGAAAGACATGGCTGAGGTGCTTGCTTTGCCCGCAGTTCGCAAAGGTTTCGACACCGTTTACGCCGCGACCCGCCTTGTCACGGGGTTCTCCTACGATGAAACGCGCACTCTTTCTGAATTTTCCGCATGGACAGCGAACCTTGCTATAAATCTCGATTTCTCGAACGGTATCCCTGGGACGCCGGGAAGTGGAACGCCCCCTCCGTCGCAGCGCAAATTGACCAAGTCGCAGGCTTTGTTAAACGACATCACGAAACTTTCGCGTCTGGACGAGATGTCTGCACAGTCATTGCGTTTTTTGCGCGAGGTCTACCTCCCGACGGCAAATCTTGCTGAGGAAGAGCGCGCGCAACTGAAGGCCCAGGTCGATCAGTGGGAGTTTGCTTACAACTTTCAGAAATCCCTCGTAATCAGCGTTGCGCCCTTCGCCCTGGCTGCGAGCTTGTCGGACGAGCAACTGGCTATCATTCATACGTTTGTTCGGTCTCCGGCGTTTGCCCGCATTTTTCATCTTCTTCAGAATGTCATCGCGGTTGGTACGTCGTTTTCCGCCGACGAAATCGTGACCGCACAAAAATTTTTCGACGCACTGGATGACAAATCCAAGGCCGACCAGCGCAGTCCCGATGAAACGGAAAAATATGCGGAGCGATGGACCGCGTTTGGCAAAAAATGGGGTGACATTCTTGTTTCGAGAATTTCGCCTGACGTGCTTAACGGGTTGAAACGATCTTTGGCGGCAATGCAGGAAGCGGAAAAGGCACAATAACGCCGTTGCTCACAGACCTCGGATCGCGTGCGTTGTCACCACTCCGTCAAGCCTGCCAAAGTTTGTAAGCAATAAATAATAATGCGGCTGTGGCGATCCACAGCGGGATGACCAGCGGGCTTTTGCCCCGTGTATCGGCGCGAAGTGTAACGTTCGCGTTATGCGTCTCATCGCCAAGGCTTGACGATGCGGCATCGATCAGTTTTGCACCGCGCTCCAGCATCTGCGGGGCTTGCCCCAACGCAGCGGCAAAGCTCACGACATTCGCAGTCACATCGCGGATGCGCGCGGCTGGCCCAAGCTCCTTCGTCATCCAATCCCTGACCACAGGCTCCGCTGCGATCCACATATTCAGCTTTGGATCAAGAGATCGAGCCACGCCCTCCACCACGACCATTGTCTTTTGCAACAGTAGCAACTCCGGCCGCATCTGCATCTGGAACAGGTCCGTCACCTCGAACAACTGCGTCAGCAACCGCGCCATCGAGATTTCATCGGCGCTGCGATCCATGATCGGCTCACCAATCGCGCGAAGCGCTTGCGCGAAGGCGTTCACATCCTGGTTCGCCGGGACATAGCCCGCCTCGAAGTGGACTTCCGCGATGCGGTGATAATTTTTGGTTATGAAGCCATATAGAATTTCCGCGAGAAATCGCCGTTCGCGGGGGCCAATGCGGCCCACGATGCCGAAATCCACGGCGACGATACAACCATCCTTTGGGTCCACGAACAGGTTGCCCGAGTGCATATCGGCATGAAAAAATCCATCCCGGATCGCATGTCGCAGGAATGAACGGATCACCGTCAGGCCCAACTCCCGGCGATCAAGCCCCGACCGCGCCACCGCCTCAAGATCCGTTAGCGGAATGCCGTCGATCCATTCCAGCGTCAGAACCCGGCGCGCGGTTCGCGTCCAGTCCACATGAGGCACGCGAAATCCCACGTCGCCTGCTTGGTTGATGTTTTGCGCCATTTCGGAGATGGCAGCAGCTTCCAGACGAAGATCGAGTTCCAGCGTCACCGACTGCGCAAGCATATCCACCGCCGCAACGGGCTTCAGTCGCCTGGACTTCGGCGACAGGGCCTCCAGATTTTTCGCTGCGAAGTAAAAGGTTTCAAGGTCGCGCGCGAAGCGCCGCTCAATACCGGGACGCAATATTTTCACCGCGACCGGCGTTGCCCCATCCGCCGATCCGGCTACCGTCGCCCGATGAACCTGTGCGATGGACGCAGCAGCGACCGGCGGGCCGAACTCCTTGTAAAGCGCGGTCCAGGGTTTGCCGAACGCCGCTTCAATCTCCGCCTTCGCCAGCGCGACACTGAATGAGGGCAGTTTATCACGCAAAGACCCAAGCGCGTCGGCGAGGCCGTCGCCAACGACATCGGGCCGGGTGGCTAAAAATTGCCCAAGCTTGACATAGCTCGGCCCAAGCAGTCGAACCGCACGCGCCAGACGTTCGCCACGCTGCTGACCGGGAAAGCCTTGTGACCGATGGGAACGCAAAAACCGAAGCGGTCCGGGTAACGCAAAATCCGATGGCGCAAACCCGACGCCGAACCACGCAAGAACAACGCCTGCTTTTGCAAGTCTGTAGGAATTTACGAAAAAGTTAAGCATCGTCATGCCGCTATGAACCGTTCGCCGAACGGCTCGGCAAACATAAAAGACTACGGCTTACTTAAAGCGTTGGACGCGGAAAAGCTTCCCCTATCTCGCGATATGTTGAAGCAAATAAGCGGCGGCCTCGGTGAGATTGGGCACCGCAACACGGTATTGGGCATCGAGCCGCTCTGGCACTTGTGAAAATCGGTTAACATGAACCACGTGAAACCCGAACGCCGCAGCACCCGCACAATCCCATCCATTGGCGGAAACAAATCCTATGGCATCCGCGTCGACACCGAATGTATCGACGGCGAGTTTGTAGACGCTTGGATGCGGTTTGTAGATACCGACGCTGTGGACGGACAAAACGTGATCGAAGGCATCATCAAGAGCGGCGGAGTTGACCGCCGAGGAAAGCATGGACGGGGAACCGTTGGACAAGATGCCGGTCCGCGCCCCGGCTGTTTTTAATCGAACGAGGCAAGGCTTGGCATCGTCATAGGCCGCGAGATTGTCGTACAACGCGAGCAACCGGGATTTGAATGGAACCGGATCGACCCCTTTCGCTGCAAATGCAAACTCGAGCGAGTCGGACGTGATCTGTGAAAAAGGCACATACCGGCCCATCAGGCTGCGCAACCAGGTGTATTCCAGTTGCTTGGAGCGCCACAAAGCCGAAATGTCTTTTGCTTCAGGTCCGATCTCATCCGCTAACGCCTGGATCGGCGCATGCACGTCGAAGATGGTCGCATACGCGTCGAACACGCATGCCTTTATCTGAGGCATCACGACTTGCCCTCGCCACCACATTTCAACGAAATTTTCTTCGCGTACAGCGAGCCGAGAGAAGACGGCGTATTCGCATCGGCTTCCTGAAACGCCTGGGATAACGTCTGCTCTGGCACCGGTGGCGGATCGAGCAGTGTTGGCGTGCAGTGGACAGAGGCGGGTGCCGCGATTGACACGGGTGCTGTTTCCGCAAGGCCCATATCGACAAAGAACGTCGGATCGAAGATCGTAAAACTGAAGTCTTTCGCCTTGGCGATTGGAACCCCTGTTTTCAGGGGAAGCTCAAATTCCAACACCAGAACGTCTTTGAGATACTCCAGATGCACGTTTTTCACACTGGCGAAGGCAACCTTGTCCTTCCCAAGTACAGGGTAGGTGAAATAGTCGTATTTCTTGAGTTCCTCGACGTTCACGTTTGCCATCGGCTGAAGCGTATCGCGGCTGTATTTGCCGTCTTTATCTGCTTCAAGCGAGTTGACGACGCTTTTCGAATAGTCCTCGTCGAAGGCCCATTTGTGATGGATGGCCACGATCTCTTTTTTGGCGCTGATCTCGATCTTGGTCTCGACCGTTGCCCAGACGTGAGGATGAGCGGCCACGGAAAGTGGAATCGAGACACACATGACAAGACCGAACACAAAGCTCAACTGAACTCGCTGCTTCATCGGTCCTCTTAAAAAATCAATCGTCATAGGAATGAGCAAGTGAGCGAATTCGGTCCTTTTTGCGGCGCTACGCAACCGCGGCCAATGCCGCCTTCTTCAGGCGTTGTCTGGTGCGAAAGGTCTTTGCTTCGATGTAGTCGAAAACCTGTCCCGCCACATTTACCCCGGTCGTGGCTTCAACGCCTTCCAACCCCGGTGAGGAGTTCACTTCCAGCAATAAAGGCCCCTTGGCGGATCGCAAAATATCGACGCCAGCGAACCGCAGTCCAAGGCGGGTCGCCGCCCGGATGGCGAGCTTTTTCTCTTCCGGGCTCAACTTTGCTTCAATGGCCCTGCCACCCTTATGAAGATTGGCCCGGAACTCATCGCCGTTCGCTTTTCTAACCATGGCCGCAATGACTTTGCCGTCGAGCACGATACAGCGGAGGTCCTGGCCTGCCGCTTCCGAGATAAACTGCTGAACGAGAAAGCTGGCCTCGGCGTTGCGCAACGCGTCGATCATCGATGCGGCGGATTTGCGGTTTTCAGCCAAGATGACGCCTTTGCCCTGGCTGCTCTGCAACAGCTTCACCACAAGGGGTGTGCCGCCCACCATTTTGATCAGGTCGTCTGTGTCGTGATGCGAGCTTGCGAACGCCGTGTCGGGCATGGGCATGTTGTGCATGGCCATGAGTTGATGGGCAAAAAGTTTGTCGCGGCTTTGCAGGATAGCCTGCGACTGGTTGAGACAGAGCGCGCCGGTCATTTCGAACTGTCTGACGACCGCCGTTCCATACGCTGTGATCGACGCCCCGATACGCGGAATGACCACATCGAAATTGCGAAGGGGTTTGCCCTCGTAATGCACGGAACTCGCAATGGACTTGATATTCATGTAACATCGGAGAGTATCGATCCGCTCTATGATGTGATCGCGCTTTTCCGCTTCCTCGACCAAACGCCGATTGGAAAAATTATCGGGCTCCATGGTTAAAAGCGCAATGCGAAGCGACCGGCGCGGCGGCGTTTCGAGATCGAGAGCGTTATAAAGGTCGTAGTCCAGCTTGGGCTGACGAAATTCCGACCACGGCTGAATGGTGGCTGATCCGGAATCAAGGGCGGTACGGCCAAGTAGCATCCGGTGCGCCATGGTGTACCGATTGGAGAGCGAGATTTCGATCGGCCATTCCCGGCCTGCGATGCGGATCGGGGTGCTTATCACATATCGCTGTTCGGTTTGTCCATTTGAACTGCGCACGGCCCGCCGGTCAACGACCTTTGCGGTACACCATACCTCCACGTCCGAGCGATAATCGATCGGATGAACACCGAACCGAACGCGCGGCGCGTCTATCGGCCCGAATGTTTCAATGGAAAACGCATGCAGCGCGGATGTTCGGGCACCTGTGTCAATTTTGGCCTTGAGAGCTGGCAAGCCAAGATGAGGCAGGGAAACCCACTCCCGCCAACCAACGATAAACGGTTCCATGCCAAGATCTCCGCATCAATGGTTCAGTAGAGATTAAGCGACCACAATAACGACCAACTTCACGTCAACTCGCCTAAAGTTGTGCGAAAACCGATTTTGGAATTCAGACGTGAATACATAAACCTCTGTCAAAGACGGACAGACGAATCGATTGCGCCTAAGATAAGCCATAAAATACTTTCGAACACAACTTTGTTCCATCCGCCTGATGGATGCAATACACAAACGCCATAACTGCTTTATGGAAGGAATGCTTAGTCCATTTATGTAAGTGATTTCACGCGATGAGCCGCAGCAAAGTTGCAATGGAATGAACGGCGCATGCCAAACCGCTGTGGATGTCGATTGAACCTTCGCAAGTGGCATTCTACGCCAGGCGTGCGGCGCTTTAACCGGTCTCCGGCCGCCAGGTACAAACTTCCATTGTTAACGAAGTCATCGTATGGAGGCAACTTCCCCATCCGATGTTTGGGATAAACGGGGCCAACGACAGGGAACCGCGTTTGCGCTCCCGATCGTCCGTGGTTTCGCTCCACTTAGCCCGTAATATCGAATGCCGCGAGTGCCGCCATATTTACGATATCGCTGTCGGTAGAGCCGAGAGATGCGATCTGAACAGGTTTCGACAGCCCAACGAGCAACGGCCCGATCACGGTGCCGCCCCCAAGTTCCTGAAGCATTTTCGTCGAAATGCTCGCGGAATGGAACGCCGGCATGACGAGGACGTTAGCCACATCCGTCAGGCGGCAGAACGGATAGAGCGCCATGGCGCGGCGATTGAGCGCCACGTCGGCACCCATCTCCCCGTCATACTCGAAATCGACACCTTTCGCATCGAGCAACGTCACCGCCTCCCGCACGCGCGCGGCGCGTTCGCCGGTTGGATTGCCGAATGTGGAGTACGCAAGCATGGCAACGCGTGGCGTCATACCGAAGCGCTTCGCAACGCTGGCGGCCTCCACGGCAATATCGGCAAGCTCTTCCGCGTTCGGCATGTCGTGTACGGATGTGTCTGCTACAAGAACCACGCGGCCACGACTGATGATAACCGACACGCCGATGACCCTACGACCGGGCTTCGGATCGAGCACGCGGCGGACATCTTCGAAAGCTGTCGACCAGTTGCGGGTGACGCCTGTCACCATGGCGTCGGCATGGCCCATGGCCACCATGCATGCAGCGAAAATATTGCGGTCGTTGTTCACCAGCCGCTGGCAATCGCGCAACAGGTAGCCATGGCGCTGCATGCGTTTGTAGAGAAACTCGGCATAAACAGCGTTATGCTCGGAGAGCCGCGCGTTCTGGATTTCGAACCCGTCGCGATGGGCAACGCCTGCGCTGAAGAACGTCTGCTTCACCCGCTCGTCGCGGCCAACAAGGATCGGTGTTCCAAGTTTAGCGCTATGGAAGGCGCTCGCCGCACGGACCACGACTTCTTCTTCGCCCTCGGCAAACACGACCCGCTTGGGGTTCAACCGCAGCGATTCGAAGATGGAGTTGATGAAACCAGCCGCCGGATCGAGCCGCGCTTCAAGCCGCATTTTATAACCGCCCATGTCAACGATAGGGCGGCGGGCAACTCCTGAGTCCATTGCGGCTTTCGCCACGGCGAGCGGGATCGCACTGATGAGGCGTGGATCGAACGGTGCCGGGATGATATACTCAGGCCCATACCGGAGGCGACGGCCATAAGCGGCTGCAACCTTGTCGGGCACATCGGCGCGGGCGAGTTCGGCCAGCGCTTCGGCGGCCGCGATCTTCATGGGTTCGTTGATGGTGCTTGCCTGCACATCGAGAGCACCGCGAAAGATATAGGGGAAGCCCAGCACGTTGTTGACCTGATTGGGATAGTCCGACCGGCCGGTTGCGATGATGGCGTCGTCGCGCACCTCGGCTACTTCCTCGGGTGTGATCTCGGGATCAGGGTTGGCCATCGCGAAAATGATCGGTTTTTTGGCCATGCTGGCAACCATCTCTTTCGTCAGCGCACCCGCCGCTGACAGCCCGAAGAACACATCCGACCCCGCCACCGCCTCGGCGAGGGTCCGCGCTTTCGTATCCACAGCATGAGCCGATTTCCACTGGTTCATGCCCTTTTCGCGACCTCGGTAGATCACGCCCGTGGTATCGCACAGGATCGCGTTCTCGTGGGGCAGGCCCATCGCTTTCATGAGTTCGAGGCAGGCAATGCCAGCCGCACCCGCGCCATTGCAGACAAGGCGCACATCCTTGATGTCGCGGCCCGTGAGATGCAGCGCGTTGATGAGACCTGCAACCGCGATAATGGCGGTGCCATGCTGGTCGTCGTGAAACACGGGGATGTCCATCAACTCGCGCAGACGCTGCTCGATGATAAAGCAGTCCGGCGCCTTGATGTCTTCAAGGTTGATGCCGCCCCACGACGGCCCCAGATAGCGCACCGCGTTGATGAACTGCTCCACGTCCTGGGTGTCTACTTCGAGATCGATGCTGTCCACGTCGGCGAAGCGCTTGAACAGCACCGCCTTGCCTTCCATGACGGGCTTCGACGCCAACGCCCCAAGATTGCCGAGGCCCAGAATCGCCGTGCCGTTGGAGATCACCGCCACCAGATTGCCTTTGACGGTGTAATCATAAGCAAGCGCCGGGTTCGCCGCGATGGCTTCCACGGGCACCGCCACGCCGGGTGAGTACGCGAGACTGAGATCGCGCTGCGTTGCCATTGGCTTTGTAGGTACGATTTCGAGCTTTCCCGGGCGGCCTTCAGAGTGAAATTGCAACGCCTCCTGACGGGTCAGCTTCGGCATGGATGCGGACGAGGTGGGTTTCGCGGCGCTGACAGCCTTGATCGCGGCTTCGCCTGCGGCAATCGCGCGAGCGGCGTTGGGTGCTGCGGGCGTCTCTGCGATGTCGCTTGCACTGCGTATCTCGTGGTGCGATGCGGCTGTGTCGCGGTTTGCGGGTGTATTCGCCTTAAGGGGCGCGGCTTTGAACGTGGACATGGCTTTTCTTCTTGTTTTCAAACGGGATCGCGCACTTAAACGTGCTTTTAAGCAACCACGTTAGCCCCGCCAACCGGCGCTCACAAGCGCTTGGTCGCGTTGCGCCCCTGTTTTGAGGTTAGGCTTTCGGCTTATGCTGGTGTGTCTTGTGAATGTTGATGATGCGTTAGCAACTGCATGCATCAAGCGTTGCTGACAGCATCACATCCTCCGGCAGTAAGGCGGATGACATTTATTCTTTTAGCTGATGAGTTTTTTACTACGTTTCGGCTGCGTGATCAGGGCGCGAGCCTGTACGGCTCGGCCCTGATCGCCTCTCAGAAAGTCGTCCAGAAATTCCGAGACGGGATCGACGCCGGTTACGGGCGCGCGTGCAGGCGACGTAAAGCAGGTGCCGCTCGGTATCGTAGACTTCCTCAAGGTCGGCATCGTCGGCAACGCTCTCCATCCGCTCTTGAAGGGGAATGACTTCATCGTCGCAAGCCATCACGGCGACGGATCGGAACTCCAGGCCCTTGGCGAAGTGCATCGTGCTGATGGCGACGGAGCCGTCTTCGACCTCAACCTTGTCGCTGAGTTCAATGGACCGTACTCCGGCGATTTTCAGCGCGGCCCTCGCCCGTTTGAGTTCGGCGTCGGAGCGCACAAAGACGCCGATCTCGTGTGGCTGGCATCCTTCGCCCAGCCGTTGTGCGATCCATGTGCCGACAGCTTCAGCTTCCTTGCCGGAACTCTTGCACACCATGACAGACGGCGACGGGCCGTCGAACATCGAAACGGTTTCGCGTCGCCCTTCGGCAATTCCGTCGACATCGGAAACCGTGGACGGAAGCAGGCGATCTGCGTGCAAGCGGATTTGGTGCGAGGTGCGATAGTTGATCCGAAGAGTATAGGATCGCCATCGTGTAGACAGTCTCTACGACCTTCAGCAATTCTGCCACTTCAGGGAGTGTGAGAATGGAGGCCGGCATGGACCCATCCATTCTCGATGCGAATGCTCAGAGGAGGCCAGACTTTGTCAAACCTGACAAGGCGTACTTCTAAATCGCGCAAATACGGACACAGTGCGGACACAAGCAAAAGCCCCGCTGCTGAGAACCAGGCGGGGCGTTGAATAATCGATTGATAAGTATATATGTTGGTTCCGAGGGCGCGAAGCAAACATAATTGCGCGCATAAAAACTGGAGGTTAGTCCCGTTGTAGACATTGGTGCGTGGGACTTCGCCTTTGGGCGGCGTGCTATTCCTGCCATCGGTTTGCATGTGGCGTCTCGCCAGTCCCAACTTTAGCTGGGCAGCGCATCGCCACAAAATTATAAAGCACCTCACCAAAGACAGCCTAAAATCCAGCCTGCTTCCGTGCCGCACGGCCAAGATCGATACCTCCGACACACCGTCGCGGAGTACCTTGCGCCGACCGAGAACCAGCATGGCCGGTTTCCCGATGTTTATGTCGAGTGGGACGGCTTCGGTCCGTTCGCGGTCGAATTTCAAATGTCGGGAACGTTTCAGACTGAGATTTCTGCCCGGTGCAAGCATTACGAGCGCGAAAGAATCCCTTTGCTTTGGGTTCTCTTCGGGATCGACACAGCACGCACGCTGCCACAGAGCTTTCGAGACGTCATCCGTCGCCACAGGGGAAACGCCTTTGTGCTCGATGCCGCAGCTGTGGCCGCATCGCGGGATCAAAAGACGCTCGTTGTATCCTGCTACGCGACGAACGGCGACGGGCTCGACGGGCCGAAACTGGTACGCTTCGACGAACTCACCATCCCGCGCTCGAAGCTGCCCTACTACGAGGACCGGCTTGTTGCACCGCGTCTAAAGGACATTGAAAGCCGCCGCCTCCCCTGGTTCCGCGAGCTTGCCGATTGGGATCATTTCAAACCTCTGAACGCCTTGGATCGCTCGCAAAGTCTGCTCGTGGCAGCAGCATTCTCAATCGTCGCAACTGCGAATGGCAAAGAGCGCAACTATGCAAGCAAGCATCCGAACATCCGAGCGATGCTCAACACTCACCTTTATTCTGGAACCTTTGCGCCCTACGCTGATCTCCTGACCCGGCTGATCGAGAACACCGCGATCAGCGACTTGCTTAAAACGACAGTTGGCGATCATCTGCGTCGCCACCGAGATGAGGTGCAAGCTGATCGCAAGTCGCCCGAGTGGCAGCTACTGCGCCGTTTGCTGCCGGAGGCGCTCGATCCCGTGTTGCGCGAGGAACTCTCGTATCTTGACGCACTGCCGGATTGGGCTCGATCCATCGTTCAAGATTGAGCGTGCGCATATGTGAAAATCGACGCCGTTAATTGGCGTGGGCCTATGCGTCCCGGCCACCTCGATAGGGGCGCATCCGCCTTTCAGCGACGCTCGCCGCCATGGGTTTTGTTGACTCATTGTTGACTCGACGCGCCGGAGCAGCGGAGCCCAAAACGAGAACGCCCCCTATCTCGTTGAGATAACCTGCGAATTTGGTTGCGGGGGCCTGCTTACAGCATAAAAGCTACGAGGAAAAACAACAAGTTAAGTCGTTATTTTCGCTAGGTGACTGGCATCGTCTTCCGAATTTCGTGAGTGCGCCGGTCATGTTTCGCCAGTTTGAAACTTCGTCCATCTCTGGCCGGCATAGGCAGTCTTAGACTGGCTCATACCATCTCAGGCAAACTCACCAATCTGCGGTAGCTTCGGCAATCTCAGTCATTTTCGCTTTTCACTGCCTTTGTTCGAGAGGGAATGGGCAAGTTTGCATCGCATGAGCGAACATCTTAGCTTCGGGGTTGCTCCCTTGTCCGTTCGGACTAACCCTTTCGGCTGCTGCCATAATGACCCTGTCGTTTGATCCTCGCCTTGACATTTTACCTGCCGGGCAGCGCCGCTTGTGGGACGAACTGGGGGCCACACCACCGGAGTTCGTTCTTTATGGAGGGACCGCTCTCGCGCTTCGGCTCGGGCATCGAAAGTCGGTTGACTTCGATTTTTTTGGTGCGAACCCTTTTGATCCTGTGAAGCTTCTTGATGAGATTTTGTATTTAAGGGGTGCGAAGGTGGTCCAAAGCGAGACCAACACTTTGAGCGTGACCGTGCAGAGGCGAGGGCCTGTGAAGTTGTCGTTCTTCGGGCTGCCCCGTCTCCGGCGTGTGGGGGACGTCTCCAGAGCATCTGTTACGAGACTGAAGGTTGCGTCGCTTCTTGATCTTGCTGGCACAAAAGCAGCTGTCGTTCAAAGACGAGCCGAGGTGAAAGATTACCTGGATATCGTCGCGCTATTGCGGGAAGGAAATATTGATCTTCCTTTGGCGCTCGCGAGTGCGAAAGCGATCTATGGCGAGCAATTTAATCCGCAAAATACCCTTAAAGCCCTTGTCTTTTTTGATGAAGGTAACCTGAAACAGGTTCCTAAGGCGGCAAAAGACCTTCTGGTCGAGGCCGTGGGAGGTGTCGATCTGTCGAGATTGCCAGTCCTTAAAGCGAAATCCCAAAGACGGGGACGAAAACGATGACACCCATACCCTTGACGCCGGAGATTGCGAAAATCGCAAAGCGGATCATCTGGTTCGAGCCGCCAGCGGCGGCGCTGTCCGATCCCGTCCGTTTCATGGCGTACGCGATGGCGCGTGGCACCCACGAAGATATGGAAATCATCCGACGCTACATCAGCATGGAAGACTTGATCGAAGCGCTGGAGAAGGCGCCACCGGGGATCATCGATGCGCGTTCGTGGGCTTACTGGCACCTCATCGCCGGCCGGTATCCACCGCCTCCTTTGCCGGAAAGGAAGCTTTAATCTATTCAGGAATCGTAACTGCTGCGAGGGTTAGAAATTTTGAGGCCCGAAGTGATGCGGCAAAATGCAATTTGCTGGTTACCCGCCGCCTAAACTCCGAATGCCTCATCGGCTGCGAAGGCGTCGCCAAACATCTCCACGCTGAGAACACGCCGCCCGGTGTTTGACATACCCAACCACTGCTCCGGATGCTCTCTCCAATAAGCGGCCATATCTTGATCCCGCACATCGAGACCCGCATGCCCGCTGCTCAAGTCAGCTCCGTTTTCGCTAAGCGCCTTGCGTGGCTTAGCACCTGGCTTCAATGCAACGCCGCCATCGTGAACCTGCTCAACCGGATCTAGCAAAACGATTCCCGCTGCTTCGAGGGCCGTACGAACCGCATGGGCGTTCGCCGCCGTCATGGACACTTCTCCGTCTTCGAGTTCGGCCCGGCGGATCGTGGCGGATCCTACACGAGACAAGGTCGCAAGCTCGGTTGAGGTGATACGCAGGAGAGCGCGTGCAGCGCGAATTTGCAGACCGGTTAGCAAAATAAACACCTTAGATCATGTGATATAAATTGCTCACGCACGAATAACGTGATACGGCTTGCATCATATGCACGCTTTCACGCGGGAGCAAACATGAACACACTTAAAACGGTCGCAGTTTGCTTCGGCCAAACGTCTTTTAAACGAAGCATTCAAACTGCTCGGCGACGCCCGATCGATCTTCGCCAATGCAGGCGACGCCGACACTGCACAGCGGCTGCGAACAATAGGCGGAAGCCGTCCAAATGGAATATCGATTGCTGGACGGTGAGCTTCCTTCCGAGGACGGTTAACGAGGTGTTTAGTCCCGGTGTGTGATGGAAGAATCGGTCATGCTAATCCCCATCCTGGCGTTTCACTCTTTCGGCGGCGCAAAACGGTTCAAGATAACGGCTCGGCCGCAATCTCCCTTACGAGGGCATCGAGATCGACAGCGTGCCCCATGGCCAGATAGCCCGCGCGATTGGGATGCAGGTGATCGCCCGTTTCCCGCCCCCAAAGGTCTGGAACGCATACTCGGCGCGCAAAGCGCCGGTGGCAGCATCCACTGTGGCGCGGTCGAAATCCACGAACGCGTCGAACACGCCGCCTTCCCTGATCATGGCGTTCAGCGCTTTTCGATCGCCGTCCCGAACGCCAAAGCCCTCGTTGGCGAGTGCCGAGGTCAACGTCCCGCCCAAGACCCGAACGCCCGGTCTTGCCGCCTGATGCGGGCCGCGCCTTGGGCAAAAGCATGGGCGAGATCGTCAACGTTCGCGCCGCCGTGCGGCCCAAGATCGTTGATGCCCTGAAGCCAGATCACGGCGGAGACGCCTGAGAGGCTTAAAACATCCCTATCCAATCGTTGAAGGGCGGCTGGGCCTGCATAGTCGGGTCGATCGGCGCTATAATAGGTTGGCGTCAAGACCCTGTTGCCCGCGATGCCCGCGATGCCGGCGTTCACCACCACGACCTTACCGCCAAAGCGTTTGTGGAGCCGCCTTGACAGAACGTCGGGCCAGCGGTCTTGCCCGTTCAAACTCGCACCCATGCCGTCGGTGAGCGAATCGCCAAAGGCGACCACGAGCTTCGTGTCGGCAGCCGCCATCATGTCCACGGCGTCGACGAAGAAAACCGATGTTGTGCTGTATGGAAAGGCGCGTTCCCCGCCGTCGGCGCCCTTCGATCCCGCGTTGGGCGCGGTCACATACGATGTGGTCAACGCCTTGGCGTGCCAGGTCATGGGACCGCTCTCGCCGTCGATATGGAAACTAATGCCGAGTTTACGGCCAAGAAGGTCGTGGCCTTGCGCGAAGGGCAGCGCGATGGGATCGCTCCACGCGCTGCCGCCCGGAGCGATCTCGACCAAGCCGCGATTCCTTGAATGTCACGGGCTGGTTCGTGCCGGGGACGAGGGCTGAGCTTTCGAACTGCAAGTCCGGCGAACACGCCGTCGAACCGGACGGGCTTTGTCCCGAACACGTTCGAGAGACGGATGCGCGCGTGGTCTCCCCAAATGTCCGGACGCACGATCATCCGGAAACTCTGATCGATTGCGCCCCGGTTTGGCGATGGAAACACGGTCCCGAGCTCCGGCTGCAACAGGGCGAAGCCATAAGGGTAAGGCCCTTGCACGGACGCCGCCCACGCCGTCACCCACTTGCCCTCCGCCGCGATGGTGGGACGCTCGCACACGATGCGTTCGATCATAGCTTTCAAACCTGCATCGCCAACCAAGGACGCCTTCGCGGGCCGACATTCAAATCCGGCAGCAGAAATTTCGACCCGAGGTTAGCGAACCCGCCTGCGAACAAGATGAGGACGGCGCTTCAGTAAAGGAATGAGCGCATGCCGCGATCTCACCGTTTGCTCGATGTTCGATGCCGAAGTTGGCTCGCATCCGGCTTAAAGCCCGCCCGACTGACTTCGATCGAGGCGGTCCAGGGCTGAGGCTTCAAGACTGCGGGCCGCGACGCCAATTCGATTGCCGGACCAAGAAACGGCGAGCGGACACGATGTCCGGATTGCAGCCGTTGCAAGCCTCGCCTCGGTCCGTACCGTCGAGCGAGGGAGAAGATCGGATCCGGGCTTGGACGCTGCCTCACAGCCAGTTGTTTCTGGACCGGGATCCCGCAAACCCCCGGCCGCGAAAGCCGCAAGGGCCATGGTTCCTGGGACCGAGGTTGTAAGATCTCCGCCAAGAACTGTAACGGCCAAGCCGCCGGCGGCGATACGCTGGGCCATCCCGGGGCCCATTCGGCGTACCGAAGACGAGCTTCGCCGCCGGCATCGTCAGAACGGACGTCATGCCGATCGCGACAAGGCTCGGCGTGAACACAAGCCCCGCACACGATCCGCACGCGTTCGGAACCGCCAAGAAGACGCCAACGGCGCTGCATCCAGCGCCAAGGTTAGCGCCGCTTGAAAGGCGGTCCGTCCCGGCACAAGCGGAAAACCGGCTCCGAAAAGTGTCATGGCGACGCTTTTCAGGATCACAGCCGCGGTTGACGGCTCTTTTTGCGGCGGGGTTACCGCGAGCCGCCAAGTCCGCCTTTTTGGGCCGAGCGCGAAGATCGCGGCGGCCCCCGCAAATCCGATGAGGAGCCAGTCTCCCGGCATGCGTAAAACCAAGGTCGCGCCGAAGAACGCGCCCGCGATAACCCCTCGAGCAAGACGCAAGGTCCGCCTGCGCTCCGGCTGCGACAGACCGCCAAGCCTTGCCAGCGACCACGGAATAAGAAACGCGATCGCGGTGGTGACCGCGACCGGCGGGGTCTGCGTCCCCGAAACCCCGAGTTTCGGCAACAGGGCAAGGAGAAGGGGCACGAGGATGAAACCCGGGCTCGATGGCCAGCATGGTGGCCAAGACACTAACCGCCACCCCCGATAGCGCGAGCCACGCCCAACCCTCGGCGGAAAGACCGGCCGACATCATCAGGGCTTCCCGTCCGTCCCGCGCAAAATCCAGGGGCGAAGCACGATGTCCTTCGCTGACCATGACCGTGAAGCGATAACCGGGCAGGATTTCAAGGGTCGGCTGGATTTGCAAATTTCCGGCGAGCCGTCTCTTGCCCCAGCTGTCCGAGTTGCTGTCCGAGCGAGGCGGCAATGGTTTGCTGCGCGGTCAGGCCGCTCGTCTGGGTGTTGTCCTGGCGTTGGTTGAGCTGAATGCCAGCGCTGAAGACCGACAGCAGGATCGCGTTACTGAAGGTTTTGACGAAGTGGCGTTCACTCGGTCGTTGAAGCCGGCATAGCCGCCTTGATCTGCGCCGGGCATCTTGCCGAGATCCAGCGACGACGCATCGGGATAGATAATCCGCGTCCACGCCACGAGCACGCGCTCCTGTCCTGTGGTAATGGCGTTATCATACGTCCCGATCAGCTTCGATCCTTGCGGAATGAGGATGAATCGGCCGGTGGCCGTGTCGTAGACGTTTTCCGCCACCTGCCCGATGAGTTGGCCCGGCAGATCGCTCGACAGCCCGCCGATCATGATAGCGGGGATCACAGCTCCAGCCTTGACGTCATAGGCCGAGACCGGGTCTTCGCGGCGCGCTTGCAGCCTGCTTATTTCATCCATTCATCGAGATCATGCTCGAAGCGCTTATAATCCGCGAAGGCTGACTTATAGTGGGCGAACGCTTCCATATCGGGACCACTTGCTTCCGGCAACAGGTTCGAGCATCTGATCATCGAGAGAAAGTGCTCGGTTTCCGCTTTCTTCCAGCTGTTGCCGGTGACGATCTTATTATATTCTGCGATGATTTGATCTTGGTAGGCTTGCAAAACTTTTATTAGATTTTCGGCTGACAGGGGCGGCAGACCTTTTCCTGTCGGCAAGTAACGTTGTACGCGGTTCATTGTTGGCGAATAGATTTCCCCTCCAGCATCAATGAACCGATCATTGATTGCCGAGCTAAGTGCCAGATAAGCTTTACTCTCAGCGTTTGTGGGTTCTTCAACTTCTACACTAACCGGTGTGAGAACCCGATCTTTGAAAGCCCGGCTTACCCTTTTAATCCAAAAACCAATATTCGTTTTCGCGCCGTATAACCCTATGTCTGACGGCACATTATATCTGATTGTCCCGCAGACACTGGGATGAATTTCGTTGGAAAACGTTGATTCCATGTATCCGTCGCGAGCGGTGTTGATTTTATCGACAATTTCGAATGGAAGCCCCAAAGTCGAGGTATAGTAGTTGATAAATGCTTGACAGGCATAGGATTTCGTTGTCTTTACCATCAATATCTTTATGGCCGGGTCGACAATAATTCCTTTGTCAGTAACTTCTTTTTGAGTTCTTGCGTGTCTTGAGCAACAAGATTATCGAGACGGAAACGGCCGTCGTTAACGGTCCGCCCTGTCGAACAGAGCGCCGAAGAGACCACGGGTGATTTTGGTTCCGTCTCGCCAAGCGCGGGCGTCGCTACAAACCATGCCGCTGACAGAATGATAGCAATTCCAACCTGTGGTCGTGATTTCATGATCTCGGACCCTTCCATTACCGTGTGCCATCGCGCTTCGTGTCATTTCCTACCAGTTGCTCGGTCCGTTTTTGCCCGATCAAGTTTTTCGACCAACTCGCGTATGGTTCGTTGCTGCTCTTCACGCGCTTTCTGTGGATCAGGGGAATAGCCTAGCGGGGTTGTGATGCTCCTGTCTTTTGGCATTGTCGCCGCTTCGCGCTTCAAGTCCGCGATCTCGCCGGAAGCAAAACACTTCACGCTTTCCACCGCGCCGAGACAGACGATGCGCGGAACGCCGTCCATACTCAGATACGCGATGTTGAACGCGAGCAAGTTGAGGACGCGCGTTTGTTGCTGCATGCGCTGAATCATCTGGCACATGCGATCTTCAGGCGCGTTCCCCTGCTGAGCGAGCGGCGCGAACACCGTGCAAAGATTGATCATGGTGGCCGCACCGGCTTGGCCCATTAGACCTCTGCCGCTTTGCTCTCCGGCCAGTTCGGCAAGTTTGCCCATCACCGCGAGTTTGGTCACGCCCTCGTCCGGCGCAGACATGATGGCACCAATAATCGGCGCCAACGCGAGTATCCATTTCAGGTATTTCATTGTTTCCCACGCACGACAAATAAATGCGATCCGATTATCATAGTCCTGATTATTAGTCCCGCATTTTGACAGGTCCATATAATCGGCGAGCGTGGAGATCGCGCCCGGTCTCCGCCGGATGGCGAACACGGGCGCTGGCGCCACAGGAGGAAGCAGCCCCTCGAAGCGGCTGCCGTCGAGGGGCAATTCGCATTCGAGGATCGGATTGTCGTGAGCGATGGTGGTGCGCTTGGCGGCGGCGATGGTCGCCATCAGCGCTTCGGCCTGGGACGCGCCCATGCTTCCGAACCGGACGACGCCGTGGCCTACGCGTTCGACCCACAACGCACCATCCGCGTTCAGCATGATTTCCACCACGGATGGATCGGCGAGGAAGGCACAAATCTCGGGCCCCAACTCGCGCACGAGCTTTTCGCGGATGCGGACGTCGCGCTCGGCGCGAAAGCTGACCGGAACAGACTGAGACATGTGGGCATACGGTCCTGCGGCGAACGGCGTGTGGATTGGTTCGATCTGTTATATCAGATCAACCGCATCGCGCAAGAAAGCCGAAGGCGAGATGCCTCTTGGTTTATGGTTTCAGGAGTTCGTGGATGGGCCGCTTCACAAGCTTCGCAAGTTTGACCATGGTCTCGATGCAGATGTTGTGCATCGCGCTCTCGATTTCCGAGACATGAGATTGAGCAATACCGGTCAGCTTCTGAATATCGCGCTGGCTGAGACCGGCTTCTTTTCTTAAAACACGGAAGTTACGGGCAAAGGCGTCGCGCTCAGACTGGCTCTCAATCTCTTGAGATGGAGTTTTTGAAGCCTGAACTCTTGTAGTCGTCTTCTGTTTTGGTGTTGTGTCTCGTTTGTCACGCGATCGGTTAAAGTCGATAATGTCGTGACTTTCAGGCTTGTGACCAGCCTCGATGGCCGTTGCTGTAGCAGACGCCTGCGGCTTTGTCTTCGCGCGCCTGGATGGTGTTGTCTCCTGCGAAGCGGTGACCGCCGCTTCGTTCTCCATCGCTTTGCGTCCTGCACCCATGGCGCGAGCTATCCTTGTTTCGATAGGATAGAGCCTATGCGCTCTTGTCTTAAACGGCAAGGACATCTGTCGCCCAGCACACGTTATTGTCAGACAACTACTTATGATCGATCGAAGATATCAAGGCCGTGGCTACGGGCTCGCGCTATTCGACGCCCTCTCGGTCGTCTTCGCATGATCCCAGACGCTGAGGTGATTGCGACAAGCCATCGCCGCGCAAACGCGGCTGCGGCTGAGTTGTTTTCAGGACGAGTCATTGGGTGGCTCGGTTTTTGATAGGATCAATAAGGCCTGTTAACGCTTGCTCGAAGGTGATCTCGGCGCGGAGCAGCACCCATAGCTTCCGACTTAATTGTGCGGATCGATCTCAAGGCTTAGCTCCAAGGGACACGTTTTTGCGCCTCCTGGGTAAGGCGCAACTTGCCATTTCTTGGTCATTGATTCAATTAACTGTCGAGGTGCCGTCGAATGCAAGTGAAGACCGCTTGCCTGCGCTCGGTTTCGTCGATCCACGTTGTGACAGCAGGAGATGTTGATGACGGCAGCGAGGAGCGTCCGTGAAGAGGCCACGACGAATATGACCTTCCTCAATTGGCTCGGCGTCATTGGCGGAGCGCTGACGCTGTTGGGTTTTATGGATCGCAGCTTAAGCCTAGCCAAATGGGCCGACTGGCTCATCCAGAATTGGTTGCTACTGAACAAGGCGGTCTGGAGCACCGTGCTGTGGTTCCTGCCGCCGCCGTCGATCTTCGATGCCAATGCGCTTACGCTTCTGGTGTTCATCGGCAATGCTCTATGGGGAAGTTCGCTTCCGCGCGGCTCGAAGACGGCGCGATCTTGGCGTGCCTGGATCTTCGTCGCGCTCGGTGGGCTCGTGATCGCGTCGGCGATTATTCAACAATCCTACGTATACTACCTTGTGGAAAGCAAAATCGCACACAATTGCGAACTGTTTGACCAATTGGAAAGGTTAGTCTCGCCTGACGCTACATCCACCTTTTCTAGCTGTATTAAGGAGGAGAAGACGTTCAAGGTGGGATACCTTGCACGGGCGGCTGACGGATTTCGTTTCCAAATCGAGCGTGTCAGTCCTTATCGAGAGTGTATGTCTAACTTTCGGAAGCAAACGTTGGAGATGTACGGACGCTATCGCGAGCAGCATCCCAACGATGCCTTAAACGTCGACGGCGAGACTTCAGCTCGTTTATTGAAGGAGGCGGGCTTGTTTCCTTTTCCGAGTTGCGTCAAGAACGATGAGCATTGGACGTATATTGTCAGCCCAACCGGTGGGTCTGCATTGACGCTAATAATGTTCTTTACTTGTGCGATCGCCATACCAGCGCTGATTGTTTTTCGCGTTTTTGGCCGGGCTATCTCGCCGCAACGGCTTGCAACGCGCGTCTGGCTCGTGATCGTGTTCGCCTCGTCGATCGTGGGTGTCAATTTCCTGGCGCTGCACGCGCAGGAGTGGTTCAAGACCTTCGGTATTCCACTGCCGAGCTGAAAAGGTGCTCCTTGCTGCACAGCAGTGCGCTCTTGTCTAAGCAAGGGCATCACAGCCTTCGTCTCGCGGTTTTCAAAAAGCGCGGGAAGCAATATTGGCAGAGACGACCTTCACGATCTACGAGCGGTATTCTGACCGCGACACAAGCAGACCGGACGCGCGTTGGACCTGGGTGAATTGGTGGAGATCAGCGATGACGAAGATGTATCTAATTAAGATTACCGAGGCCATACATGAGACGGAAACCGGAATGGCGCGCTCCGGCATGATCGATAAGACGACCATGCACCGGATCGATCTGTCACGACTGACCGCCGTCGAGCCTCTGAGCGCTGACGAGATTCAGGCGCTGAGGGAGGCGAAAAGGTGAGACAGGCGGTGTTCGCCCGCTTTCTCAATGTCCGGGCAAGTCTTGTCTGCCAGTGGGAGCGCGGCAAAAAAAATCCGGCGGTCCATCCCTGAAGCTGTTGTCCATCGGCAAGAACAAGGGCCTCGGCGCGATTGCGTGAGGAATACCGTTTGCACTGCCCACAGAAGCCTTCCGCTACTGGTGCGTTTGAAGCCAGAGAGGGACTTCAGAGGCTTCGATCAATTCCGTCGTCGCTGGAAACATGCCAGCCCACATTTGATTAGCTTCGGCCTGGAAAAGTCTGCCGTCCGGGAGCGCGTTGAAACCCAAGTTCAGGGCGACGCAAATGAAGAGGACCGCGAGCGTTCGCCGTAAGGCCACGACCGGGACCATATGCGAGAGCCACGCCCCCAAAGGTGCTGCCAGCACGGCGGTCAATCCAACCGCCCCGACAGCGGGGATATACACGAAGCCAACGCAGTTGCGGCCGCATTCGGCGGGGGCATCCAGCAAGGCATATACCAGCGTCGCTGGGATCGTGATCGGCAAGGTGATGGCGGCCGCCGTGCCAATCGCCTTTCGCATCGGCATGTAAGAGGACAATAAAGGCGCGGTGAGACCACCGAAACCGGCAAGCCCTGCGAGGCCTCCAATACCGAGACCCTTCGACGACAAAACGAGCGATCCTGGAAGCGGGCGGTGAACCTGCACCGTATTGTGGTGCTTTCTCGTAATGCGCCACGCAACGAGCACGGCGAAGCCCGCGAATACGAGGGCGACGACCTTCGCGTCCACAAAACCGGCGAGCAACGCACCCAGCATAGAGCCGGCCGCAATCCCAGGGGCCAGCCTGAAAAACGCGGTCCAGTCGATGTTGCTCTTACCGGCGTGAGCGTGAAGCATGGACACGCTCAAGAACACGTTCGCGGCATGGGTTGTGTCGACCGCGATCTTGAGGGTATCGGGGCCGCCGATGCCGGCGTAGGCGAAAGCGAGCGCCAATCCTGGGATCAGGATGTAACCGTTGCCCGCGCCAAGCATAGCGCTCAAAGTGCCGCCGACGGCGCCGACGCCGAGGCAGATGATCCATTCCATTGGAAAGGCTCCAGATTTGGGGAAGAGTGGCGAAAGCCAATCGAACGGCCACGTTGTCGATCTGATATATCCTATATAAATTATCCGCAAGACAAAAAAACGGTTTCGCTGCGACCCCGGTTTTCAAGCGAAGCGCCTCGGAAGCCCACCAATTCCGCATTCGTTCTGCGCCGCTTACTGCAAAATGCGGATGTGGCATTTACAAGATGGGATCGACGTGAAGAGCACTTTCTCCCCGCATTGCCGATAAGGAAGATCGACCTAGAAGCAACTGGGTTGGAGGGAAGGAGTGACTTGCGGCGCGGCGGAAAGGTTAGTATTCCCGATCTCCGGTGGAACCTGCTGGCAAAACATTGCCACCGGATTAAGGTTTATGTCTAATGAAGACTGGCACCGTCGTAGTCCAAGACGATTATCTTCAAAAGATCACCGCCACACGCAACCCGCTCCGCGCCATCGAAGAGCTTATCTGGAACGGCCTTGACGCAGACGCGGACGAAGTTTTTGTTGAGTTTGCACCAGGCTTGCTAACGAAACTCGGTGAAATCCGCGTTACCGATAAAGGCACCGGTATCCCTCACGCCGAGGCGGAAAAGCTCTTCGAGTCCCTGGGCGGTTACTGGAAATCCAAACAGGAGAAGACCCCCAAGGGTCGGTTTATTCACGGCAAGAACGGCCAGGGCCGGTTTAAGGCCTTCGCACTAGGTCAGAACGTGACCTGGGAAACCACATACCGCGATCGCGGGAAAGTAATGACATACACCATCGCCGCGTCGGCGACAGACTTGCGCGAATTCACCATCTCCGACCCGGTTCCCAGCCAGCAAACCACCGGCACCGTCTGCACCATTACCGATATCCATCGCGATTACCGGATCTGGGGAACCGACGAAGCGATGGATGAAGTCTCGGAAATCTTCGCCCTCTACCTTTACGACAACCGCCACGTCAAACTGGTCTATGACGGCACCATCATCGATCCCGCCTCGGTCATCTCCCATCTTGAAGCCATGCCACTTACCGCTATCAGCAAGACCGGCACAGAGTTAATCGCCACGCTCACAGCAATCGAATGGTCGAGCAAAGCGAAGCGCTTCCTCTACCTCTGCACCAGCAAGAACTTTCCGCTCCACAAGCTGCCGCCCGGCATCAAAGCCCGCGGCTTTAAATTCACCGCCTACCTCAGCGCCTCGCTCTTCGATAGCTTCGCCGATGGCAATAAGGAAAGCCTGTTAGAGCTGGATGCGGATGCGGCAGTTTTGGTTGACGCCGCCAAGGATAGACTTCGAGACCACTTTAGAGCGCGCGAAGCCGCCTTGGCGCGCGACCGTGTCGACGAATGGATTAGTTAGGACATCTACCCATTCCGTGGCGAGCCGATCGATCCGCTTGCGCGGTCCGAACGCCAGATTTTCGACGTTCTGGCCGTCAACCTTGCCGATTACAGCAAAGCCTTCGAGGAAAGCACCCCGGAAGCAAAGAAGGTGACCTTTAGTCTTCTTAAAGCTGCGCTGGAGACCGGCCCGAGCGCAGTGCAGCGAGCATTCAATGAGCTTCTGAACCTCCCCGAGGAGTTGCAGGAAGACCTCGCCGAATTAATGGAACGAGTATCTCTCACCGGCATGATTGTAGCAGCACGGGAAATCGTCGACCGTCTCGACTTCATGGCGGCACTGCGTGTGTTGGTGTTCGATCCAACATCTCAAAAGCAACTCCTCGAACGCTCCCAGCTCCACAAAATCCTTGAACAACGCACGTGGCTATTCGGCGAGGAATTTAACCTCTCCGCCAGCGATAAAGGCCTGACCGACGTTCTCAACAAGCACCTAAAGCTGCTGGGAAGGGAGACATCGACCACTCCAGTCATCCGCGAAGACGGGTCGCAAGGGGTTATCGACCTCATGCTGTCGCGTCTCATCCCCCAGAATTACGGCGACCGGCGGGAACATCTGGTCATCGAGCTGAAGCGCCCGAAGCAGCCCATTACCCACGATATTGCTGGCCAAGTGTTTGATCACGGCCTCGCTCGTGAAGTGCGCATTCAAGGTGGAGGCGCGGGCGCTGGCCCATTCCTTGGCCGTTAGCAGATCGGCGAGGGCGTCGCGTTCGGCTTTCCAGGCGATCCCGTGCGGCGAGCGCGGATGAGCCTCGAAGAGGGCCTGCGCAAACGCGCCCCAGCCCACATAGCGCGCGAGCACCGCCTTCTATTGCGGGGTCGCGGGGCGGTTCCCCCGGCGGCGGCGCCGCCTCGAAGAGCCCAAGAAACGAGAGCTGGTGGAGGCTTTGCCGGAATTTGCTGAAGCGCGACGCCATGGGTCACAGCCTTCCCATAAGACGCCGGAGTTCGGCTTGGGCGTCTTCGATATCGTGGAGGAGGGTGCGCACCGATGAGACAGGTGCCCCCATACCCGGCCGAGCCGAAAGCCAGAGTTTCAGCAGACCCCCGAGACGGCCCTGATCGGCATTGATTTTCACGAGGGCGACGATGGCTTGGTGATCGAGTGTGGATTTGGGGCAATACCCAAGTCTGAGCGCGCGCAAGTAAGACGAGACCGGCAGCCGGGTTGCGTTGGCGCGCGTGGCGATCTCCGCCCGCTCCGCGTCCGTGACGAGCACTTTCAACGGCCGGTTCCGGTCCCTGGTCGCGGTCTGCTTCACCTTTCTCTCCCCTGGGTATTCGCGGCGGCAGCCGCGTCCGCGGCCGGCATGCGGCCGCAGACCGTCGAGGGCGAAGCCGAGTAAGGCGCGGTGGTGGCCAACACCACACATCTTGCCCCCTCCGTGTCCCTGTCACTGTCCGTCACGCTTCCTCACACTCCGTCAAACTTGGGCAATCTCCGACCCGGTTCGTCAAACTCCGTCCGGCTTCGTCCAACTCCGACAACCTTTGTCTGTGTCCGTCATGGACTTGACCACCCAACCCGAAACACACGATAGTTTATATCAGATATGCGATGGCGAAGAACAGCAAACGAGAAAACGACCGGGGCTGGGGCACGGGGCGGGTGGCGTTCATGCCCCATCGCGACGCGATCTTGTCCGAGCTTGCCGAGGGTTGGCCGGTGTCGGCGGTCTATGCCGCTTATCGCGACAAGCTCGGCATCGGTTACCGCCAGTTCTGCCGCCTGGTGGCGGCGGAGCGCAAACACGGGGACGTTGAACGTGGCAGCAAGCCGCAGATGCCGTCGAAACGGGTGGTGGCGCGCCACGCGCCATCGCGCCCTGAGGTGGCTTCACCGGAACCGGCCAAACGCGGCTTCCACTTCGATCCCGCCGCCATTGGCGACAAGGACCTCATCTGAGAAGTTTATCACGCCCAAGGAGACCGCAATGCAGTACCGTGATGTCGAAACCCGAAACGTCCATTTCATTTTGAACAGCAAGGGCGGCGTCGGAAAGTCCTATGTGGCGTTCCTTCTCGCCCAGTATTACGGGCAAATCGGCGAGCCTGTCCTGTGCTTCGATGCGGACGCGACCACGGCGACGTTTTCCGGTTTCCCGTCCCTGAACGTGACGCGGATCGCTCTCATGGAAGGCACCATCCTTAACGCTCGCCACTTCGATACCATGCTTGAGCCGATCCTGACGCAAGACGCCCATTGCGTGGTGGATACCGGCACCTCGAGTTTTATCGCGATCTCGCATTATCTGATCGAGAACGACGTTCATGAGCAGATCAGGGCGGGCGGCAAAACCGTCATCGTGCACGCCATCGTAGTCGGCGGCTCGACTTTGAAGGAGACCCTCAATGACCTCGACGAACTGGCAAAGCAACTTCCGCCTGAGGTGGAGATCGTGGTTTGGCTCAATGAGCATTTCGGCGTCATCAAGGAGGCCGGAAAGACCTTTCGCGCCATGGCTGTCTATCAGCGCCACGAAGACCGCATTCGGGGCACCGTGCATCTGCCGCTACGGACCGCCGCCACCTTCGGCGAGGACGTGAAGGAGATGATGAAAAGGCATCTCACCTTTCAAGAGGCGATCGCGTCACCCGAGTTCTCCCTCATGGCCAAACAACGCCTGCGCATGATCGAGACCGACGTGCGGAATAAACTGGCGGCGGTCCTATAGACCGTGGCCTCTGCTCCGTTCGACATCGATGCGTTGATCTTGGAAGTGGCGAAACGCCACCAAGTGCTGTTGACGCCCGACGATCCGATCTTCGTGGCACTGACCTTGAATTCGCTCGTCATGACGCAAACCATCGGCCAAATCGAAGCCCATATCGAGTTGTGCAAAGAGCAGGCGTCGGTCGCCGCCGCCGAGCAGATCGCGATTTCAAAAGCACTTGCGGAGCAGATCATTACTGCGGGCGCGGTTTACCTTGTCGCGGAGCTTCAAACGGCCGGGACCGAGGCGGCTGCGGCACTGCGGGATGCCGTCAAGCGCGATCTCGCTCCATTACCCTCGAAAAAGACGTCGAACTGGACGGGGATATCGGATGCTTATTTCATCATGACGCTCGGTCTTTTAGTCGCCGGGGCAGCAGCAGCCATCGTGATCGCGCTGCCATTATAGGCTTCTTTTTCTTTGCCTGCTGTTAATCGCAGCATTCAAGACGGGTCCTCGTCACATCTGCAAAAAGCGGACTTTGAAATACCAGCGAATTCTGTGGAGTTTGAGATCTGATCGCGATCAGGGAATTGACCTCATCGACTGCTGCGGGGACCATCCCGTTCCGGCTGCTTCCATATTAAGCAGGAACAAAAACGTGGTGCAGACAGACAGCTGCCCTGCTATTTTCATCCCCCCGTGACACTCATATGCCGAGGGCTGGCAGGGGCTCGTTTGCGTTCGATAACAAAATCATGGCCGCGCGGCTTTATCGCAATCGCGTCATCGATTGCGTCATAAAGTAGTTTGTCATCGGGGCTTGCGCGAATGGGATCACGCAAATTAATACGGTTTTCCTGACCCAGACAGAGATAAAGGTCGCCAGTGCAGGTGAGGCGGACGCGATTGCAGGACTCGCAAAAGTTATGCGACATCGGGGTGATAAAACCAAGCCGACCGCCGGTTTCGCGAACACGGCAGTATCTGGCCGGACCGCCGGTCTGATCTGGAAGGTCATCGAGAGTGAAGCTGTTCGAAAGCTGGCGCTTGACGATCGACAGAGATAGGTACTGTTCCGACCGATCCTGATCGACGTTGCCGAGCGGCATGGTCTCGATCAGCGTCAAGTCCATACCCCGTGCGTGCGTCCATGCAATCATCGCTTCGAACTCGTCGTCGTTCACACCCTTCAACGCAACCATATTGATTTTCACTTTAAGGCCGGCGGCCTCAGCCGCGTCGATTCCCGTGATCGTTTTCTGGAAATTTCCCCAGCGGGTAATCTTCTGAAAACGATCCGGTTTCAAGGTGTCGAGCGAGACATTGATACGCCGCACGCCGCATTCATGAAGCTCTGCCGCATAGCGCGCTAGCTGGCTTCCGTTGGTCGTCAAAGTCAGCTCGGAAAGCGCTCCGCTAGCCAAGTGACGCGACAAACGGCGAAACAACCAAAGGATGTCTTTGCGAACCAGCGGTTCGCCGCCAGTCAAGCGTAGCTTCCTTACGCCCTTTCGGATGAAAGCCGAGGAAACCCGGTCCAACTCTTCCAACGATAAAAGCTCTTTCTTCGGTAAAAAAGTCATGTTTTCGGACATGCAGTACACGCAACGAAGATCGCAACGGTCTGTGACCGAAACGCGAAGATAGGAGATAGACCGGCCAAAGGGGTCGATCATGCTATCCCTCTGCCGTTTCGTCGGCCACTTTGGTGGAGATCGCGTAGCCGCTCAGCCCCGGCCAATGCGACAAATGCCGCCGGTCTTCATCGGTCTTTGGTGTTGGCATCCGACAGCTTGCAGTCCCGACCGTGATAAAGGCGACCGCCAATTCATCGTTTGATGATGAAAACGCAGCCTGTAGTGCACGGGATCGCATCTTTTTCCCGCTGGTTATCATGGCTCCATAACCAAGCAAGTGCGCAACAAGGAGCACGTTTTGGAGCGCGGCACCAAGAGCTATGTACTGCTCTTCTAACGTTACCTGCGAGTGATCACGAAGCTCACGCATCAGTATCGCGACTATGACGGGACCGTTGAATGCTTTTTCCCTGGCTTTCGTCAAATCGTATTCAGTTGCGAGAGGACATTCCTCCAATTTCGCAGTGGCGAAGATCTCTGCCAGGTCTGCGCGACGCGCGTCGGGTATTAAGACCGCCCGCCAAGCCCGAAGATTTCCATGATCAGGCGCGGTAAGCGCGGCGGTAAACATCATATCGAGTTCGGGCTGGCCAGGGCCTGGTGCTTCGAGACGCTTGGGAGAAACCGATTTTCTGGCAATTATGGCGTCGATGGCCCAGGCGGCTGGACCTGACGTCCCGCCTGACCAAAGGGATTTTACGTCTTCCCGCTTAGCAATTCCAATGAAGCCCATATCGCCCTCGCGTTGAGGAGAGGGCTTGAACGGCGAAGACGCCGCCCAAGCAACTTTTTTTCTCAAGTGGCTGAGTATTCCCAATCCTTGAAGGAAAGATGCTTCACGCTCTCCGGCGCGTCTGCGATTTTTCGGATGTTGGCCCAGGTCTGCTTATAGTTCGGAATGACGAGTTCATTCACGCCCGCATTCACCACGTTTCCCTGCACACCGGTCGGATAAGCGAACAGCATAAAGGTCTGCCCTTTTTTGGCACTTGGGGTCGGCGACGCCATGGCCTGCGTCGCGCCAGCGTCGTTATAGACCTCGACGAGATCGCCTTCCTTGATGCCCAGTTCCGTCATATCGGCCGGGTTCATCTGGATGTAAGGATAGGGCCAGCGGTCCATCACGAGATCGTTTTCGACATCGAGATAGGCCGACTGCCAGACGTGATTGGCACGGCCGTTATTGACGAGGTACTTAAACTTCTTCTTCTGCTCTTCTTTGCCGGGCGCTTGCAAGCCGCGCCATTTCGCTTCCTTGAAGATGGCTTTGCCATCCTTGGTATTGAACTTACCGTCGGAAAACAGACGTTTGGTGCCAAGGATGCGTTCCGTTCCCGATGTCGGCACCGCGGCTTGATTTGGCTTTGTGCTGTCTACGACTTCTTTGCCGCGCGCATTGATTGCCGGTATCCCGACATCTTCCCCTGTTTTATCTCCGGTTGTCGTACCGGTTTTAACCGGGCCTGTGGTTTCAAGACCGGTTGCCGGTTCCTGGAAGCCATTCGTGCCCATCGTCTTGAGCCTGGCGTAGGTGACGAACTCGCCGCCCTTTTCGTGCTTGTGATAGCCGTCCATGAAGGCGTCTTCTTCGGTCTTCCAGTCAAAGCCCTTGAACTTGTCAGCGCGCGCGTTGTCGCCCATATCACGCAAAACGCGCTCCATACTGTTGGCGATGCGGGCTGCGATAAGGCAGTCCGGCATCGACTGGCCGGGCGGGTCCATGTAGCGCTCGGTCAGGCGCATGCGGCGCTCGCCGTTCATCGAGGTGAGGTTCATCTCCCCTGATGTCGCGGCAGGCAGGATAACGTGGCAGGCTTGGCCTATCTGCGTCGGCACGATGTCCACATCCACGGCGAACAGGCCGCCTTTCTTGATCGCGGCGACGATGGCTTTCACCATAGCAGGCCGGTCGCCGTATGGCACCGCGCTCATGGCATCCTTCACGATGTCAGTGCGCTTTTTATAGTTTCGTTTGAACTCCGCCGCATTCAGCGTCGTCTTATAATGATCGCAAGCCCAGATGTGATGGACGGCGCCTTTGCCCTCAATCAGCAGTTTATCGACATAAGCGGCTGGCTTACCCACATGCGCGTCCGACGGCCGCGAATAACCTTCTTGGTGCCCGCCCATTCGGACGCAGCCGCCGCCTTCGCGGCCCACGTTGCCGGTGGCAAGTGCAAGGTTTACCAGCGAGGCGATGGTGCGATAGTTGTCGTTGCCCCAGATAATGCCCTTCTCGTAGGCGAACATCGAACGGCGGCGTTTGCCGTCTTTGGGCTCGGCGATCCACGTGGCGGCCTTGATGATGTCCTCGGCCTTCAGGCCCGTGATTCGAGCCGCTTCCTCGATCGAGGTTTTGTTTGCGGCGAGCGCCTTGTCGAAGTCTTTCGTCGAGGCCGCGATGAAGGCTTTGTCGATCCAGCCCTTGTCGGCGATGTAGGTCAATAGAGCGTTGAACAACGTGAGGTCGGTGCCCGAGTTAAGAGCGAGGTGAAGCACCTTGTCTTTTCCAGCTTCGGCCTCGCACGCGGCAATCGTCACTGTGCGGCGAGGATCGACGAAAATAACCCGCGCAGCCGCATGTGACTCACCAGGAAGTTGCTCTTTCTTTTTGCCAAGCGATTGCCCGTTGAGGTTCGGAACCCAGTGATTGAGGAAATAATTGGTCTGCGTTTCCAGCGCGTTCGTCCCTGAGGCAATGATCGTATCGGCCAACTCTGCATCTTCGTAGCAATTGTTCAACTCGCCGACGCCCATGTCGCGCGTCGAGTGGACTTCGGAGTTGTAAGCCGGGCGGTTGTGGATGCGGATGTTCTTGATCTTCATCGCCTCAAAGTAGAGCTTGCCGGTGCCCCACGTGTTCTCATAGCCGCCGCCAGCGCCACCATGGTCGAAGGCGGAGACAAACAATGCATCCTCGCCCTGCTCCTTGATCACGGTCGCGGTCACGCGGGCTACGAGATCGAGCGCGTCATCCCAGCTTGTCGGCACCAGCGAACCGTAGCGCCAGACCATTGGCGAGGTTAGCCGCTGCTGCTGCGTCTGGCGCGGCTGGCTGTAGCTCATCTCCGCCATGCGCGATCCACGAATGGAGCCAAGACCGCTATTCACGACGCAATTGTTATCAGGTTTGATGACGATATGAACGTCTTTGCCGTCCTGCTGCACGATGTTGTACATGGATGGTGAATACCACGCCTCTGTCAGCGCCGATTGCTGTTTTGACAAGTCGGTGTTGAAAGCGTTATCGCCAGGGGCCATCCCGCCCTGCTGGTTGATCGGCCATGTGTAAGCATGATAGCCGCAGCCTACGATGCAAAAGTGGCAGACGACGTTCTGTTTCTTGGCGTTGGCCGGAATGATGGGAAGCCGGTCCATGTTTCTCTTGAAAGCCATGATGTTGTCCTCCCTATGCCAGTACGTTGGAAAGGCGGCCGTAAATCAATTCGTCCACGCCCTCGGCGAATATGTCACCGTTGCCGTCGACGCGAAGATTGTATTGCGGCAGGTTCTGCGTCGCGTGGCCCCAGATTTCGAGGCCGCCTTTTTCGGCGTCGAAGCGTGAGTAGTGAAGCGGACATTGAAAAACCCGCTCATCTGCGCGGTAGCCAAGCGGGATGCCCTTGTGCGGGCATAAAATCGTGAAGCCCACGATATCGCCATCGGGGCCGACCCCGCCTTCGACCTTTTTGCCAAGCTTCAGAAGAACGCCGGGCGCATCCGCGTCAGGATAGCTGACGTTGACCGGATCGTTCAGCTTGAGATCCTTCACATTCGCGAGCCGGTTCGCGGGGTAGGAAACCCTCGCCAGAGCCGGACCTGCTTTTGCCCCTTGCGGCATGAATGCGACGGCAGCGGCGCCAGCGGTTGCGACCCCGGCTCCCGACAAAAATTTACGGCGACCTGCGTCCACCATCTGCGGACAACCTTTCATGCGAACACTCCCCTGGGTCGTTATCGTTCTGAAGCGATGACTTGGGTCTCTGTTCGCAAGCTTAATGCCAAGACTTGGCTGCAAAAATCGCTAATTCTTTCAATGGTCTAATTCTAAACAAGGATGCGAGATGTATTGAATTCCGAACACGCAGCAAATCACTGTTCGGAAAAACGAACGTCTTTGCCCCTCATATGTCGCAGAGACCGAAGCGCTTCATTTTCTCCCACAGCGTCGTGCGCGAAATACCAAGAATCGCCGCTGCTTTACTGGGCTGGCCTTCGCATTTTGTGAGGACGCGGGCGATTTCGTGCTTTTCGGCTGCATCCCTCACTTGTGCGAGTGAGAGCAGGACGCTTTCTGTCATGGACACGGGTTGGCTGTATTCAGGAAACAGATCGACCGGCATCAGGACTTCGTTCAGCGATAGAGCGGCGGCGCGCTCGATGCGATTTTTCAGTTCTCTCACGTTGCCGGGCCACGTATGCGTTCGCGATATTTCATTCACAAAACTGCTGATCCCTCTCGCGCTTCCATTGCCAGATGCAACGAGTTCGGAAAAAAACTTATCCATAAACCATGGAATGTCCTCCGCACGTTCCCGCAAGGGAGGGACACGCACCTCGACGACATTAATCCGATAATAGAGGTCGGCCCGGAAACGGCCTTGTAGCACAAGCCGCTCCAGGTTCGAATTGGTTGCACACACCACGCGTGCCTTGAAAGGAAGCGTTGTCTCGCCGCCGACGCGTTGAAAGGTCCGTTCTTCCAATAAACGCAGAAGCTTGGCCTGCATGGCGAGCGGCAGTTCGCCAATCTCGTCCAGGAACAGGGTTCCTTCGCCGGCGCGTTCCGCATACCCCAAATGCCGCTTCGACGCGCTTGTAAACGATCCTGCCTCGTGCCCGAAAATCTCGCTTTCAAGAAGCTGCTCGGGGATGGCTGCGCAATTCACTGCCATAAACGGGTGTTTGCGCGACTTCGAGAGCTGGTGCAAAAGCCGGGCACAAACATCCTTTCCCACTCCTGTTTCGCCGGTGATAAGAACTGAGCTTTTCACCTGCGCCAGGCGATGGATCAGACGTTCAACGTCGCGAATGGCGGCTGAAATGCCCAGAATTGGGTGTTCGAACTGCGGCGGCGTCGTTGGCAACGCCCACTTAATCCGCTCCATGAGCGCTTCGATCTCGAACGGCTTCGTGAGGTATTCGCCAGCCCCGCCTTCATCAGCGCGACGGCTTCCTCGATTTTGCCGAAAGCGGTCATGAAGATGAAGCGCGGCGCTCCCGTCAACGCCGCGCGCTTGAAGACTTCCGGCCCCTGAATGTCCGGAAGACAGATGTCGCAGAGAACGACGTCGTGACGCTGGCGTGCAAGTCCGTTTATGGCCGACACCCCCGTGGTAAACCATTGAATCTGGGCGCCCTCCAGACTAAGGCATTGGACCAACGACTCGCCCATGATCAGATCGTCTTCCACAACCGCGATTTTCCGGTCCTTAAGCAACATTTTGAAGCTCGCCTTTCCGGCACGGGATGGAAAGCGTGATCGCGGTTCCGCCTTCGCCGCGATCCCCGACAGTGACGCTGCCTTGAAGGTGATCGATGCACCTGCGAACCATCCACAACCCGAGCCCACGGCCCATTTCCAGTGGCGCTGCGGCGCTGCCGTGCTCAAGGTAGCGTTTGAACTCGACAGGCAACCCTTCACCGTCGTCGGCAACGGTTATCGAGAGGCTATCGCCGATCCGCTGTGCTTGAAACGACACCTCTCCGCTGTCTTTCGCGGCGCCGCAGGCATTGACGAGCAGATTGAGGACGGCGTGGCGCAGTTCGTGAGCCGGAAGACCGAGGGTGCCGGAAATGTCATTTCGCCAATTCAATCTTAGCGCGCGTTTCTGTAACTGCGGTCTGACGAGCAACCGAAGATCGTCAAAATGCTCCGCGGTGATCTGTTGATCTTCCGATGGGCGGTAAGTCAAAAGCGCTGCCCGAACGATATCGCGAATGCCTTGCAGGCCGCGTTCGAGGAGTTGCACCGACTGAACGCGAACCGATGGCCGCTCGCCATAGCGCTTCAGCGCGTCCAGCGTATTGAACATGCCCGCGAGGGGATTGTTGATGTCATGGGCGATCCCCGATGTGAGAAGGCCGATGCTTGCGAGCCTCTCTTCTTCAGCCAGCATTTGCGACAATCGTTCGCGCTCATTGATCGCGTCAACCATCGCGTTGTATCGCCGGAAAAGCTGTCCGAACTCACTTTTTGGAGACCCGAGCTTATAATCGGGCACCCTCGCCATTTGCCCGTCGATGCCGCTGTTCAGATGACTGCTTAAGGTCTTCAGCGGGTGCAACGTATGTCGCACGGCGAAGTAACCGACGGTCGTCAGCAGGATTGTGAGAAGCGCGTTCGTGATGAAGAGCGTTTGCCGTGTGGTTGATCGCTCAGCCAGCAAATCGGCGATATCGAGTTCGGCGTATATCGAACCAACCATTTTATTCTGAACGAGAATATGCCGGAGTGCAAATCCGCGGCCCGCTTTATGATCGATGAAGATCGGCTTGTTGCGAGCGAACCGTTGCAGCAAGCCCGGCGGAACGGCCACACCGGCCGGAAATTCCCGTGGATTGAGAGCTGCGATCACCTTGCCCGCATCGTTGATGACGACGGTGCGGAGCGGCTTCAGACCCGCATACAGCGCCTGGGCCCGGTCAAGGCTGTCGAAAACCTCCCAGATATCCTCCCTGATGACAAAGGGCTGGATCGAGGATGAAAGCCCGTCCAAGTAGGCGCCCGCGAGTTCGCGCAGGTGACGCTCCTGGTTTTCATTCAGCCGCGTCATCACGCGCTCGGACACGAGGATGCTGACCGCTATCATCAAAATCGCCAAAAGGGCGGGAACCTTGACGGTGACGGGCAATTTCGAAACCGGCCCGAGGCCTTGAGTTGGGTCAAGCATGCCCTACCCCAGTCTCGCGACGGTGTCGACCTTGGCGGCGATGGTATCGAACATCGCGGGATTTTCCGCGGAGAACCCGTTAAGGTCGAGCGTGTCCAAAATGCGTTGCCCGAGGGGAGTATTGTGCATGCCCAACAGTGCCGCTCTGAGCGCTCCGACATCTGGCGCATCGACCTGGCTCGTGAGCGCGGCGATCGGTGGAAAACCAAGCCACTCCGACCGTCGAATGATCTTTGTTTCGCTCGTTAGTCCGCTTTCTATCCTGTTCAGAACCTCCCATACATAACCATCCACGCTGCCGCTATCTGCAAGGCCGGACGCAACCGCGCGCACCACATTGCGATGCCCGTAAGTGAAAATCGTCCGGCTGAAAAAATCGTAAGGGCGTTTGTTGTGCTGTGCGAGCAGTTCGCACGTCACGAGAAACCCTGAATTGCTGTCAGGGTCCGAGAACGCATGGATACCGCCTTCGAGATCCCAGATCGTGGAAGCGTTTCTGTCTTTTCCAACGATGAGATAGGATTGATAGAGCGGCTTCCCGTGCCAGACCGGAACCGCAACCAGCGACAGACGATCGCGGTGCTGTACGAAGGGATAGCCGCAAATCCACGCGGCGGTGAGGCGCCCGGAGAGCAGAAGGCTCGTGATTTCCTGATACGTCCGGCGCTGCACGAGTTGAACAGACCGGCCAGTCTGGTCTTTCAAATACTGCTGAAGCGCGTTAATCAGATCGAGATCGTGCGCTAAAAAAACGGGAGTCAGCCCGAATGTGAGGTCCCTCTCTGCTGGGTATGCAGAACGTGTCGTCAGCGTGGCCGAACCGGCAACGAGACTCCGCAAAAGGTGCCGTCTATTGATCTGCCATGGCGACACCACGATCCCTCGCCATCATGTCCATTCTTCTAGACGTGTTCAGCATAACAGATTTGACTGACGCAGCATTAAGTCATTCGTGTTAGCGCCTCAAACGGCATAGGAAGGCACTTTTATACTTCATGCGCTTCCAAAGTCACAACCGGGGCAGAAGCTTGCACGTACAACAGCGCAATCATTGCCGCTACGCATAAGCCTGAAGAGAACATCAAGACACCGGAGCCGTAACGGCCGATGAGAAAGCCAAAGGCGAGAGGTGCTCCCGCCTGCGCGATCCTTGCCGGGGCACCGAGCAGGCCCAGACGATACCCATAATTCTCGGGGCCGAAGATGGCGAGAGGAACGGTTCCCCGAGCGATTGTGAGGATGCCATTCCCGGCACCATGCAGCAGCGTAAAAGGGCTGACCATCGGAGCGCCCCCCGCAAAGACAATGAGGCTGCCGAGGGGATGAGCGAGGGTGGAGAGCCGGGCCGACACAAGCGGATGAAATCGGCTCATCAAACCCGCCTCGATCAGCCTCGCCGCCACCTGGCCGGGGCCGACGAGGGCGGCGGCAGCAATTGCTTCATTGGATGTCGCGCCAGCCGCCATCAGGATGCGAGGCAGGTGCGCCGCCATCCCGGTCGAGACCACCCAGCCTGCCGCGAACGCGAAGCTGAGCAGCCACATCGCTTGATCCATCGCGATATGAGGTGTTGCCGTTACCGAGCCGGATGTTTCTATGGGCCGCCGCTGTTTTGGCAGCAAAAAGAGGTTCAGCGGCAGGCCGATTACGAGATGTGCGATTGCCCAACCGAAGCAGGTTTCGCGCCAGCCGAAAGCATTCAAGCCCCACGCGGTCAGCGGCCAGCCGACGGTGCTCGCAAATCCTGCCATGAGCGTTATGCCTGTGATGGATGAGCGCGCATTTTGACCGAAGATGCGGCCGAGCGTCGCGAAGGCTGCGTCGTAAAGCCCGAGCCCCATCGCGATGCCGACGACGAGCCAGGCGAGCCAAAGCATCACGACCGAGTTCGCGAAGCCGAGAAGCGCAAGCCCGCCAGCGAATAGCAGATTGGATACCGCGAGCACCTCGCGGCCTCCGAAACGATCGATGGTTCGCCCCACCTTCGGCCCAAGCAATGCCGAGATGACCAACGCGGCGGAAAACGCGCCAAAGACCATGGTGCTGGTCGTGCCGAGGTCGCGCGCCATCGGATCGGCAAGGATGGCGATGAGGTAATAGCTCGACGCCCACGCCAGGGTCTGGGTCATCCCCAGCGCCGCAACGATAGAAAAGCGGGGAGGTGACGCAGCATCACCCACAGCAAGCAACCATTCGGGGATGCGTTTTGGACTTCTTCTCGGAACAGCCGCAGCCGGTTGTTCCCTTAGCCTTTGCCAGTGCGTCCTCAACGCAACATGCCGCGGCGTCTATGGTCGCTGGACCGCCGCAGCAGGCGTTGTCCGATTGTTCGACCCCAGGTGCATTGCATACGCCTGTCTCAGGCAAGACCAACTCGACCCGCGAGGCGGCAACGTGGTCGCCCGCGATCTCGGCAATGATCGAGCGAACCTGCTCATATCCCGTCATCGCAAGGAAGGTCGGCGCCCGGCCATAGGACTTCATGCCCGCAATATAGAACCCGGATTCGGGATGCGAAAGCTCGCGCGCCCCGTGCGGCCGTACTGTGCCGCAACTGTGCAGATTGGGATCAATAAGCGGGGCGAGCGCTGGCGGGCATTCCAGGGCGGGATCGAGTTCAACGCGTAGTTCCCGCAGAAACGTCAGATCCGGTCTGAAGCCGGTTGCGACGATAAGCTGATCCGCAATAATTGTGCGGCGCGCGGTGGCCGCCTCGCTGTGCAATTGAAGCTTCCGGCCGACGGTCGCGATGGCCCTTAAGCGAAAATCCGGCACGACCGTGATGCCGCCGGATTGCACGAGGCTCTCGAACGCAAGGCCTAGTTCGCCTCGGGCTTCCAACTGATCGTTTTTCCCGCCGCCGAATGCGTTTGCGATCTCTGTTTTGCGGGTCAACCAGAAAATCTTGAGATCTGAAGTGTCAGTTCCGAGCTGCGCCAAGTCGATCAAGGTTCCGAGCGCGGAATGTCCCGAACCAAGGACAGCGATTGCTTTGCCGTTATAGCGTTCGCGGTCACGTCCGGACACATCCGGCATGCCATAGGCGATCTGTTCCGCATGATACGCTTCTCCGGGCACTGCGACGCCATTTGCTCCGGCTGGATTGGGCGAGAACCACGTACCCGATGCATCGATCACCGTTTCGGCTTCCACGGTTTCGATGCCGCCTTTGTGTGCGAAAACGATCTCGAAAGGCGCTTGCTCGCGACCATTCGTTTTTACTTTGTCGAAACCCTTCCGCGTGACGGCCGTCACCTTTGCATCCGTGACGATCATGCCCGCTAAAGCGGTCTGCGTCGCCAGCGGCGTTAGATAGTGCTCTACAAATTCGCCACCTGTCGGATAGCTTTCTCGATCAGGTTCGCTCCAATCCGCCCGCGCGAGGAGTTTTGCGGACGCTTTATCGATATTGAAGCTCCATGGAGAGAACATGCGAACGTGGCCCCATTGCTTGACCGCAAATCCGGCTTCGGGGCCTTGCTCCAAGACGAGCGGCGTCAACCCTCGCTCAAGCGAATGGCTTGCCGCCGCCAAACCCACAGGGCCTGCCCCAATAATCGCCACTCGTTTCGCCATCGCGCTCCATCCTTCTAGTAATTTCGAAATAGAGAACAAAAAATCATCCCGCTTCTGCCTCGTGGACGCGCTCCTGAGGCAAACATCCATCGGCGCAGCATTCGTTGACGAGAAAGCCCACCAGTTCGTTCATGATCGCGTAGTTCGCTCGGCAGATGAGCGTCGTCGCCTCCCGGTCCTGCATCACGAGTCCGGCTGCAACCAATGCTTTCAAATGATGGGAAAGCGTTGAGGCCGGGATATCGAGGGTGGTTTGTAGCTTGCCGACGCTCGACCCCTGGCCACCTGCGCGGACCAGCAGCCGGTAGATTTTAAGCCGTGTTGGGTTTCCGAGGGCTTCCAGCCGCGACGATGCTTTTTCCAGGTGCATGACGCTAATTTAGGAACTCTGATATAGAATGTCAACTGTATTTCCAGAAGGTTCGAAATATAAGTTTACCCGAAGATGAATGCCCCCTGTCACTCGGCGGCCTTGAAGAAGGCTTTCGCGCGAGCAGCCCGAGCCGCTTCCGTTTCACCGTCCTCGGATGCCAGCAGCCACTTTGCCAGCACCATCGCGAATAACGCACCGGCAAACTGCGCGACGATGAAGGCGGTGACATCAATAGGTCTGATCCCTGCAAAGGTGTTCGACAGCGCACGCGCGATAGTGACGGCGGGGTTTGCGAAACTGGTCGATGCGGTGAACCAGTATGCGGACGTGATGTAGAGTCCGACCGTGTACGGCACGGCTTCGGGCCGCCAGCGGAGCGTGCCAAGGATGGTCAACACGAGGCCGAAGGCCGCGACGAACTCGGAAAACCATTGCGATGGTCCGCTTCTGACTTTTATCGAAAATTGAAACACCGCCTCGTCGAACATCAGATGTGCGGCAAGCGTGCCCAGAATGCCGCCAATGATTTGCGCCGCGAAGAAGGCGGTCGCCTGGCGGCCCGTCATTTCGTTACGAAGCCAGAAAACGGCGGAAACGGCTGGATTGAAATGCGCGCCGGAAATTCCGCTGAATACGATGATGAGCACGACGAGGATCGCGCCTGTCGCCAGCGTATTGCAAAGCAGGGCCAGCGCATCGTTGCCGCCAGACAGCCGGGCCGCCATGATGCCGGAGCCAACAACGGCCGCGACAAGCAGGCCGGTGCCCAGCGCCTCCGCAACGATTTTCTGGGACAGACGCGCGCTCACGAAGCCGTCTCCGGCGTATCGATCATGCGGCCGATCTCGTCGATCTTGCGTTGCAGGGCGAGCCGCTCGATGGATTCGATGGGAAGGTTGATGAGAAGCTCGATCCGGTGGCGCAAAAGCCGGTGCGCCTCCGCAAACGCAAAGCCCTTTCTCGGCTTCCGTGCCTTCGACGCGTGAGGGGTCCCGGACGCCCCAGTGGGCCGTCATCGGCTGGCCCGGCCAGATCGGGCAGACTTCCGCCGCCGCATCGTCGCAGACCGTGAACACGAAATCCATGCGCGGCGCGCCAGGCACAGCGAACTCGTCCCAGGACTTGGAGCGGACGCCAGTCGTATCGTAACCGAGAGTGGATAGCAGCTTGAGCGCGCGCGGGTTCACCATCCCGCCCGGATTGCTGCCCGCGCTGTATGCCCGGAACCGGCTTTTGCCAATTTTGTTCATCACCGCTTCAGCGATGATCGAGCGCGCCGAGTTATGTGTGCACAGGAACAACACGTTGAAGACGCGAGGGCTTGGCGCGGGATCAGTCATGGCACTCCTCCAGTTGATTGCAAAAGGTTTTCGCGGTGGCAAACGCCGCGCCACAGAGTTCGGGATGACCTGCGCAGCAATCGCGCGTCAGAAAATCGATCAACTGGCGCACACCGTCGACATGCAGCGCATAATGGATAAAGCGGCCGCGCCGCATCTGCGTGACAAGCCCCGCCCGGTCCAGCTCTTTCAGATGAAAGGAAAGGCTGGTGGGCGTGATGCCAAGCGCTCTGCCGATCTCGCCAGCCGCGACACCGTTCGGTCCCGCCGTAACCAGATGCCGGAAGATCGCGAGGCGATTCTCCTGGGCGAGGGCGGCAAAAGCGCGAACGGCTAAATTCGTTTCCATGGCT
>CBDFGZ010000024.1:0-82141 GCA_965247345.1 Rhodomicrobiaceae bacterium
CCATCTCCACGGGTTCGCTGGGGCTCGATATCGCGCTTGGCATCGGCGGCTTGCCAAAAGGGCGCGTCGTCGAAATCTTCGGGCCTGAGTCGTCAGGCAAGACGACGCTTGCGCTTCACGTGATCGCCGAAGCCCAGAAGAAAGGCGGCGCGTGCGGGTTTGTGGACGCCGAACACGCGCTCGATCCGGTTTATGCGAGAAAGCTCGGGGTCAATCTTCAGGAACTGATCATCTCGCAGCCGGACACAGGCGAGCAGGCTCTGGAAATCACTGACACGCTGGTTCGATCCGGGGCTATCGACGTGATCGTGGTGGACTCCGTTGCGGCGCTGACCCCCAAGGCCGAAATCGAAGGCGAGATGGGTGACGTTTTGCCCGGGATGCAGGCGCGGCTCATGAGTCAGGCTTTGCGCAAGCTTACGGGATCCATCTCCAAGTCGAACACACTTGTGATCTTCATCAACCAGATCCGTATGAAATCGGCGTCATGTTTGGTAACCCGGAGACGACCACAGGCGGGAATGCATTGAAATTTTATGCGTCAGTGAGATTGGACATCCGGCGCATAGGCCAGATCAAAGAGCGTGACGAGGTTGTCGGCAATCAGACCCGCGTCAAAGTCGTGAAAAACAAGGTTGCGCCGCCGTTCAAACAGGTTGAGTTCGACATTATGTATGGAGAGGGGATATCGAAGACCGGCGAGTTGGTCGATCTCGGATCCAAGGCGGGGATCGTCGAAAAGTCGGGTTCGTGGTATTCTTTCGACAGTCAGCGGATCGGTCAGGGGCGAGAAAACGCCAAGGCGTATCTTCGGGACAACCCGGTTATGGCGGAGGCCGTGGAACGGTTGATACGCGCAAATGCGGGGTTGATCGCGGCTAAAATCCTGGATGGCGGGGATACCGCCGACGAGGCCGAGGGCGCAGACGACATGGACAATGCGTTGCCGCCACCATCGACGAAAAAAGGTCGCGGGTAAGTTCGTAAGCGCGAGAGCATCCACATGCCGGGTTGACGCGATGTGTCCGGTCGCGCCAAACGGGATTTAATTTCAAGCGAAACTCAATTTGACGCCAAATGGCCTCTGACAGCGGAAGAGAATGAATACGATTAACGACATACGCGGGACATTCATCGATTTCTTTGCAAAGGCCGGTCACGAGCATGTGGCGTCGGCACCGCTTGTGCCGCGCAACGATCCGACGCTGATGTTCACCAACTCAGGCATGGTTCAGTTCAAGAATGTATTTACTGGAATGGAGACGCCGCCCTACAAGCGCGCGGTGACTGCCCAAAAATGCGTGAGGGCCGGCGGCAAGCACAACGATCTCGATAACGTCGGCTACACCGCACGGCATCATACTTTTTTCGAGATGCTCGGCAATTTTTCGTTCGGCGATTATTTCAAGGATGTCGCCATCGAACACGCGTGGAATCTTGTTACAAAAGAATTCGGCCTGGACAAAAAGCGTCTGGTGGTCACGGTTTATTCCGAAGACGACGAGGCGTTTTCGCTATGGCGCAAGATCGCCGGGCTTCCCGCGAGTCGGATCATCAAGATTTCCACCTCCGATAACTTCTGGTCCATGGGGGAAACAGGCCCGTGCGGACCATGCTCGGAAATCTTTTTCGATCACGGCAGCCAAGTGCCGGGCGGTCCGCCCGGCAGCGACGACGCCGACGGTGACAGGTTCGTGGAGATCTGGAACCTCGTCTTCATGCAGTATGAGCAATTGACAAAGACCGAGCGTGTGCCGTTGCCGATGCCGTGTATCGATACGGGCATGGGCCTAGAGCGCATGGCGGCGGTACTTCAAGGCGTCCATAACAATTACGAAACAGACCTCTTTCGTGTGCTCATTCGTGCATCGGTGGAGGCAACCGGCATCCCCGCCGGGGGTGCGGCTTTGGCAAGCCATCGGATCATCGCCGATCATCTTCGCGCATCGAGTTTCCTTGTCGCCGAGGGCGTGCTCCCCTCCAACGAGGGACGCGGTTACGTGCTGCGCCGGATCATGCGGCGTGCCATGCGCCATGCGCATATTTTGGGGTCGGAACAGCCGTTGCTGTACCAGCTTGTCCCCGCTCTTGTTCGCGAGATGGGTCAGGCTTATCCCGAACTGGTTCGAGGGCAGGCGCTGATCACCGAGACCCTTCGGCTTGAGGAAATCCGCTTCAAAAAAACGCTCGTTCGCGGGCTTAGTCTTCTCGACGAAGCGTCGGCAACGCTCAAGCCCGGCGGTGTCCTCGCCGGCGACGTGGCTTTCAAGCTCTATGATACGTTCGGTTTTCCGCTGGACCTCACGCAGGATGCCCTTCGCGCGCGCGATATCGGCGTCGACGTCGGGCAGTTTACGGCTGCCATGGCTCAGCAAAAAGCTGATGCAAGACGCGCATGGGCAGGGTCTGGCGATACGGCGACCGACAAACTCTGGTTCGACCTCCTGGACGCGTTCGGTGCAACGGAATTTCTTGGTTATGAGACAGAGCGTGCCGGGGGAGAAATTCTGGCGCTTATCAAGGACGGCAAGCAGGTCAAACAACTCAAAAATGGGGATGAGGGCATCGTCGTCGTCAACCAGACGCCCTTTTATGGCGAATCCGGCGGACAGGCAGGCGACAGTGGCGTGATGCTCGGGCCAAAGGATTCGCGTTTCGAAGTGACGACCACACAGAAAAAACTCGGGCGGCTGTTCCTGCATGTGGGCACATTGGCCAAGGGTGCGTTCAAGGTTGGCGACGCTGTCGAGTTGCATGCTGACAAAAAACGTCGCACAGCCATTCGCGCCAATCATTCCGCAACGCACCTGCTTCACGAGGCGCTCCGCGAGACGCTAGGCGATCATGTAAGTCAAAAGGGATCGCTGGTGGATCCGGAGAAGCTCAGGTTCGACTTTTCCCACACAAAAGCATTAACGAGGGATGAGATCGCCGCCGTCGAAGACCTGGCGAACGCCATTATTCTGCAGGATGCGGCGGTCGTCACGCGGATCATGGCCGTCGACGACGCCATTGCGTCGGGTGCCATGGCGCTGTTCGGAGAGAAATACGGCGACGAGGTTCGTGTCGTGTCCATGGGAACTCGCGACAGTGCCGCCCGCGATACGAAGCCGTATTCCGTCGAACTCTGCGGAGGAACTCACGTGCGCGCGACCGGCGAGATCGGCCTCGTGAAAATCATGCAGGAAAGCGCTGTGGCCGCTGGCGTGCGCAGGATCGAGGCTCTGACGGGGCAGCGTGCGCGCGCTCACTTGTCTCGGCAGGGATCTGAGTTGCAGGCTGTCGCGGAGTTGCTGCGCGTGGTCCCGGACAACGTTGCCGCCAAAGTCGAGCAACTGCTTGAGGAACGCAAAAATCTGGGTCGTGAAATCAACGACATGAAGAAAAGACTAGCGCTTGGCACGTCTGCGCTCGCCGGCAGTCCGCGAGATAGTTCCCGAAAAATCGGCGACACCACCTATCTTCCTCGCACGTTGAATGATATTCAGCCCAAGGATCTTCGCGGGCTGGTGGACGAGGGAAAGCAGCAAATCGGGTCCGGCGTCGTGGCCATTGTTGGTGTCTCCGGCGAGGGTAAGGCGGCGATTGTAGTCGGCGTCACGCCCGATCTGATCAAACGCTACAGCGCCGTAGATCTGGTCAAGGTTGGTGCGGCAATCTTGGGGGGACAGGGAGGTGGCGGCCGCGCTGATCTTGCGCAGGCAGGTGGGCCGGACGGGTCCAAGGCCCAGGCGGCTCTGGATGCGATCGCGACGGAGCTTGAAACATCTGTGTCTCTTGAATGACATCGTCCCATGTGCGGTCTTCGACGCCACATTGACGCATTTGAAAACTCCAAGTATATCTCGTGCTTTGCAGATTGGCTGCGACTTAAAGAGCCCGGATCGTTTATTGGAGACCGGGACAAGTTTGATTAGGAAGAAAAGAAAATGGCGAATACGAGTTCCGCGAAAAAGGCGGCACGGCAGGCGGTGAAGCGGACGGCGATCAATAAAAACCGTCGCAGCAGACTTCGCACCTTTGTGCGTAAAGTTGAAGAAGCAATCACCTCCGGAGACAAGGCCGCGGCGAACACTGCATTGCGTGAAGCTCAGCCGGAAATTATGAGGTCCGCGGGAAAAGGCATCATTCATAAGAATACCGCAGCGCGTAAAATCTCCCGTCTTTCGGCGCGCATCAAGTTGCTGGAAGCGGCCGCGTGAAATCTTAACAAGATGGTGCCTGACTGCACCATCTCGATATCAAGCCCATAGCTTCGCGTTTTACGGCGTAAAAACAATGTAAAACAATGGCCTAACAGGTAATCCGTTCAAGCGGTTTGACAGGCCATGATTTTTGTCGGACAACGCTCATGGCCAAGCTTGAGCTTACGCTTTCGGCCGCCGACATTCCAGACCTCCTGAGATGCCAGAAAACTCAACAGAATGAACGGCATACGTGGGCCGTGTCGCTGTTTGTCGCGAAACCGGTTCGAACGGTGTCTGGAGACTCATTGAATTTTGATGCGAAGAACGCTTGCGCGGAATCGATCCTGTTTGCTACAGTCTGAATTCCGAACGGGAGGCTCATCCTCCTGAGTTTGTTTTTGTAATGCGTTCCTGGCCTGGGATTGGAAGTGGCCTTCCGGTCCCAGCGCTCAAGTCCATCATCGCCGATGGGCTGGAAAGGTGCGCGCAAGGTTCAAGCCGTTCCATTCCGCCTGTCGTGTATTGGGTAGGAGGAATGATTGTGAATATTGATGTGTGTTTGAATGACCGTCCCGGAAGATCGCCCCGACTGGCGACATCGATACAATCTGGATTGCGCAGTCAAGACGTGGCTGCGAGCGGATTTTCCTCTACGGATCGCCCCGCATTGGGACTTCAGTCTCCGTCAAAGGTGTTTTTTCCATCTAAAACCCGGTCTCGCTGCTGGAAAGCTCACGTTAGAGACCAGGATTTGAACGATATTGTCGAAAGAGCCGTAAATCTGATTTTTCCTTCGACCGAAAGCTCCACAGGTTCCGGCACCGGTCCGCGTTTGGGGCGCTCCAGTATACTGTCCACCGTGCGAACGTCGAAATTGCTCGGGAATCACCGGATGGAGGCGGTTTTCGCGCCTTTACTGCACCCGGTTCTCACAATCGATAGCGCGCGTGTCGGTTCAGACTCCTATATTGCTGAGTCGTCCTCTGGTTACTGCGAGCCGACCACTCGCGCCGCGTAAGCGCGCGACGCACCAAATCTGCTATCGGTTAACTCAGTTTTGCCCCGTGATGGGCCAGGGTATTAAAATGGAAGCTATGGAATTATCGCAGTCGGCGATACAGACCAAATGGCGGCGAATTCAGACCCGTTTGCGGACTGAACTGGGGGAAGATGTATTTACAAGCTGGTTCGGCCGTGTGGAACTTGAGTCCTGCGACGGACGCGTTGTACATGTTTCGGTCCCTACGAAATTTCTCCGAAGCTGGTTGCAATCTCATTACTCGGACAAGCTTCTCGCCTGCTGCGGCGAGGAGTTGAAGGGCGTGAGCAGACTGGAATTTCGTGTTCGTCAGCCGCACCTCCTTGCTGAAAAACAAAAGATAGCCGCCCCGCTCTCACCGAGCTTGACGCGTGCTCAGATGGCGCCCGTTTCCACGCTAACCCATCGTCCGGCTGAACTCTGCGCGCGGGACGCGCGAACCGGGCTTGAAGGCTTCGAAGGCTCGCCCCTTGATCCCCGCTACACATTTCAATCGTTCGTGGTTGGAATGCCCAATCGGCTTGCACACGCAGCCGCTTTGCAGGTGGCTGAGACCGCGGGCGAACAGCCGACCCGGTACAATCCGCTCTATGTGCACGCAAGGGTCGGTATGGGAAAAACCCACCTTCTCCACGCCATAGCCTGGCAGGTGAAACACAGCCGACCGGCGGCGAAAGTGCTTTATCTCACGGCGGAACGGTTCATGTACAGCTTCGCGGAGGCGTTGCAGGCGCGCGATGCCCCAGCATTCAAAGACAAGCTTCGCACCATCGATCTGCTTCTTATCGACGACATGGAGTTTTTGCAGGGCCGCACCTTTCAGCAGGAGTTTTGCCATACGCTTAACTCGCTGATCGACGGCGGAAAGCAGGTCGTGGTTGCCGCCGACTGCGCGCCGACGCTTCTTGAGAGTTTCGATGCGCGGATGAGATCGCGGCTTTCGGGAGGTCTGGTTACGGAGATCGCGCCGCTGGACCATGATTTGCGTTTGAAGGTGCTTGAACGGCGGGCTGCCGAAAAATCATCGCAATGCCCGGGTTTCGAATTACCTGCCGCGGTCTTGTCCTATCTTGCGTCGGAGCTGACCGAAAATGGCCGTGAACTGGAAGGCGCGATTACGCGGTTGCATGCGTCTTATCAACTGACCGGTGAACGCATCACGTTCGAGTCTGCCGAAACCATCGTAAGCGATCTTGTTCGCTCGAAAGAGCCGAAGCGCGTCAAAATCGACGATATCCTTAGAATAGTGGCGAAACACTATGCCGTACAGCGCGGCGATCTTCTTTCAAGTCGCCGCAATCAGTCCATCGTCCGGCCGCGACAAGTGGGCATGTATCTCGCCAAAACCCTCACGTCACGCTCCCTTCCCGAGATCGGTCGCCGCTTTGGCGGTCGCGATCACACCACGGTTTTGCATGCGATACGGAAGATCGACGGGCTGAAACAGCAGGATGGTCCGCTGAAGGATGAGATCGAGGTGTTGTCCCGGATGCTGAAAGATGGAGCCGAGTAAAGCTTGCGCACGAAACCGCGCGCTTGTCACTGTTGCCATAGCTGTATGAGCCGTGTGCGGAGCCCGTTCATGATTTGCGAATGGGAGCCACACGACCCGGCATTTGGCGACTCGCGTCATGGTATGCGATCGGGTACTCTGCACGTCCATGGGGCTGACCGACGCTTGGCATAATAATCTGGAGCTGTTTGAATAATGCGTTTTACGATTGAAAGAACCGCCCTTCTTCGCACGCTGGGTCATGTGATCGGTCTTGTCGAGAAACGCAACACAATGCCAATCCTGGCGAATGTGCTTTTCATCGTGAATAACGATACCGGTGTGACTGTGAAGGCAACCGACCTTGACATGGAAGCCGTGGAGACAGCGCCGGCAACGGTTTCACAGCCGGGTTCCGCCACCATTTCCGCACATACACTTCACGACATCGTTCGAAAACTGCCGGACGGATCGGACGTTCAGATTTCCCGAAGCGACGACGGCAGTCGTCTGAAAGTGGGCGCAGGCCGCGCAAAGTTCGAGCTTTCGATCCTTCCCGCCGATGACTTTCCCGATATGGGCGAAGCCGACCTGCCTCATCGTTTCGAGATCGGCGCCGACGAGCTTAAGCGATTGTTCGAGAAGACCCGATTTGCCATATCCACCGAAGAGACACGGTATTACCTCAACGGCATCTACCTGCACCCGGTAGCTGCGGGCGGCGGTGAAACGAAGTTGCGGGCAGTCGCAACGGACGGGCATCGCCTCGCACAGGCGGAGACAGCGTGCCCTTCGGGAGCGGAAGGGATGCCCGGAGTTATCGTGCCGCGGAAAGCCGTAAACGAAGTGGTCAAGCTTCTCGAAGGACAAAACAGCGTGACGGTCGCCCTGTCGTCGGCAAAGATACGCTTCACGATTGGAGACATGGTTCTCACGTCGAAGCTGATCGACGGATCGTTTCCGGATTACGGGCGGGTTATCCCCACCAACAACAAGAGGATGCTGCGCGTTGAGAACGCGGGGCTTGTCAAGGCCGTGGATCGGGTTTCCACCCTGTCATCCGAAAAAGGTCGCGCCGTCAAGTTCGGGCTTGGGGACGGTCTTCTGGTCATTTCCGCAAACAGCCCCATGGCCGGGTCGGCATCAGAGGAAATGCACGCGGACTATTCAAGCGAGCCGTTCGAAATCGGCTTCAACGCGAAATACGTGCTCGACATCACGGCTCATATTGCCGGAACGCATGCGGAATTCCAGCTTGGCGATGCCTCGTCTCCGACCCTGATTTCTGATGACGGCGACCCCTCTGCGCTGTACGTCCTCATGCCCATGCGGGTTTAGCGCGGGATGAGTTCAAGCGGAATCAAAACTGTCAGTCGCACGAAGGCGGGGACTCATTGCGCCACCTCGTGTATGCTGGGAAATGGATCCTTACCTTCGCGGGGAAGACACCTAGAGCGTGTTGCAACTTAAACTCACCATGCTTTGGGGTCTGGCCCCCGAGGTGTATTACACGACCACGCAGCATTGGCATCGAGACTTTGACACGAACCGCGATATCCAGGCTATCGCTCACCGACTTCCGAAATTACACCGCGACGACGCTGCGTTGCGATACGAACTCCGTTGTCCTGCTCGGACTGAACGGTGAGGGCAAGACCAACTGCCTAGAAGCGCTTTCGCTCCTGACGGCGGGACGCGGGCTTCGGGGTGTGCCGTTTCCCGATCTGGCGCGGTTTGGCGGTCCCGGCGGCTGGGCGGTGTCGGCATCCCTGACGAATGGCGACGAAGAAACCCAGGTCGGCACCCGCCTGGAACTTCCGCTTTCAGGGGCCTTGACAGTACGTTCCGGACGCACGGTAAAAATCGACGGCACGTTATCGAAAGGCTCCGGCGGGCTTGCATTCGTGCGGTTGCTCTGGCTTACGCCAGGCATGGATAGCCTGTTCACCGGGCCTGCCAGCGAGCGACGCCGTTTTATGGATCGGCTTGTGATCAGCCTCGAACCTGCTTATGCCACCCAAGCCGCCGCATTCGATCGCGCCATGCGTCAGCGCAACAAAGCTTTGGAAATCTGGACTTCGCCGGTTGCCATGGACGCCATCGAGGTGCAGCTCGCGACTGCAGGGGCAGCCGTAGCCTCGGCGCGGCATCGCACGTTTAGCCTCCTTCGCGACGAGATAAGCGAACGGTCGCGAAGTGAGCGGCTTGTCGTCATTTCCCTGGGCCGATGTCAGGTTGGTCGGTGATCTGGAAAACATTGTTTCGACGCAGGGCGAGAGTTCGGTGGCCGCCTGGTATCTAGGAAAGCTCGGCGAAGGACGGGAACGGGACCGGGCGGCGGCGCGCACGTTGATCGGCCCTCATCGGAGCGATTTCATCACCGTTCACGGACCAAAACGAACCGACGCCAAAGTGTGCTCCACTGGCGAACAGAAGGCATTGCTGATCGGACTGACCCTTGCTCAGGCGCGGCTCGTGAAGGCGAGCAATTTTGGGACTGCCCCCTTGATTTTGCTGGACGAAATCGCGGCTCACCTCGAATCAGGAACGGCGGATCGCGTTGTTTGCAGAGCTTGATGCATTGCACGCGCAGGTGTGGATGACCGGCACGGAAATAACCGCTTTCGCTTCGCTTCGGGAGCGGCAGACGGCGCAGTTTTTTCTTGTGTCAAACGGGGTGTTTCGACCGTTGCACGATGCAGAATCACCTCCGGATCACTATATAGAGGTGTAACAAAAAAACCGCACGGTATGCGGTCTACCAGGTGCATTTTATGGAAGCAGCGAGACGGTCCGAAGCAGCCGAATCCTACGGTGCCGACAGCATTAAAGTGCTTAAAGGTCTCGATGCCGTGCGCAAACGCCCGGGCATGTACATCGGCGACACCGACGATGGCTCTGGCCTGCATCATATGGTTTACGAGGTGGTGGACAACGCCATCGACGAAGCTTTGGCAGGCTACGCAAACCAGGTTCTTGTGACGCTCAACGCCGACGGTTCGGTGACGGTGGAAGACAATGGACGCGGTATCCCCACCGGGCTTCATTCAGAAGAAGGCGTGTCTGCAGCCGAAGTCATCATGACGCAATTGCATGCGGGCGGTAAGTTTCAGAATGACGAAGGCGGCAGCTACAAGATATCCGGCGGCTTGCACGGCGTCGGCGTTTCGGTGGTGAACGCGCTATCGAGCAGGCTTGAACTTGTCATCTGGCGCGGTGGCGAAGAGCACTTCATGTCGTTCTCTCATGGCGTGCCTGACGCGTCGCTGAAAGTCGTGGGGCCAGCGCCGGGCCGCAACGGAACGCGGGTGACATTCACGCCGAGCATTGAAAACGTTCACCATGATCGATTTCGACTACGGCACTCTGGAGCATCGGCTGCGCGAGCTTGCATTCCTGAACTCGGGCGTGCGGATTTTACTCTCGGACAATCGCGGCGTGGAGCCGGTTTCGCAGGAATTCATGTACGAGGGTGGCCTGACCGCATTTGTGAAATATCTCGATCGCGCGCGTTCGCCCTTGATCTCGATGCCGATCGCTTTGAGTGCCGACCGCGATAAGGTGGCGGTCGAAGCGGCGCTCTGGTGGAATGACGGCTATCACGAGAGTGTTTTCTGCTTCACGAACAACATTCCGCAGCGCGATGGCGGCACGCATCTGGCCGGGTTTCGGGCCGCGCTCACGAGGACCATCAACACCTACGCCACATCGTCCGGCATCGCCAAAAAAGAGAAAGTGCAGATCACCGGCGACGACGCACGTGAAGGGCTGACGTGCGTGCTGTCCGTTAAGGTGGCCGACCCGAAGTTTTCCAGCCAGACGAAAGAGAAGCTTGTCTCGTCCGAGGTCCGCCCCGCCGTCGAGAACGTCATGACGGAAGCGCTCGGCACTTGGTTCGAGGAGCATCCGGTTGAGGCGAAGCTCATTCTGCTCAAGGTGGCCGAAGCCGCTGCCGCGCGGGAAGCCGCACGGAAAGCGCGGGAATTAACCCGGCGCAAGGGCGTTCTGGATGTGGCAAACCTGCCCGGAAAGCTCGCCGACTGTCAGGAACGCGATCCAGCAAAATCCGAACTGTTCCTGGTCGAGGGTGATAGCGCCGGTGGCTCCGCCAAACAGGGCCGTGACCGATCCAATCAGGCGGTGCTTCCATTGCGCGGCAAAATCCTGAACGTGGAGCGCGCGAGGTTCGACAAAATGCTGTCGAGCCAGGAGATCGGCACGCTCATAACCGCCCTTGGCACAGGGATCGGACGCGACGATTTCGACCTGTCGAAGCTGCGCTATCACCGCATCATCATCATGACCGACGCGGACGTGGACGGCGCGCACATTCGCACGCTGCTGCTGACGTTTTTCTATCGGCAAATGCCGAAACTTGTGGAGGGCGGGCACCTCTATATCGCGCAACCTCCGCTCTACAAGGTGAAGCGTGGAAACTCGGAAAGTTATGTCAAGGACGAGCGCGCGTTCGAGGAATTTCTCATGGACGGCGGTCTTGACGGGGCAATGCTGATCGGCCCTGACGGAAATCGCCGCTCGGGGTCGCGACTTGCGCGCGGGCGCTGAAAAGGCAAGGCTGTTTGCGCAGGTGCTCGATGGCCTTCATATGCGATACTCCCGCCGCATCGTTGAGCAGGCCGCCATCGTTGGCGCGCTGGATCCGAAAATCTTCGAGAGCGAGGCCGATGCCGCAACCGCGGCGGATACGGCGGTTGTCCGCCTCAATGCCATGGCCGAGGAAACCGAGCGCACATGGCAGGCGACTGCGCGAGACGACAGCGGGCTTCAGTTCAAGCGCGAAGTGCGCGGTGTATCCGAAGCCCACATCATCGACCGCGCCCTTCTGCAATCGGCTGATGCCCGTAAGATGAACCAGTTTCAGGCCGATCTCGCGGAGCTGTTTCCGCTTGGATCGATCTTCGAACGCAAGAACACACAGACCCCGATTTACGGTCCGAAAAGCCTGCTCGACGCGATTTTTGCAGCGGGTCGCGCGGGTCTTACCATGCAGCGCTATAAAGGTCTGGGCGAGATGAACCCGAAGCAGCTTCATGAAACCACGCTCGATCCGACCGTGCGAACTCTGATGCAGGTCAAGATCGGTGAGTTGAATGAAGCCGACGAGATATTTTCGAAGCTGATGGGCGATGTCGTCGAGCCGAGACGGGAGTTCATTCAGGCGAATGCGCTGTCCGTCGCCAATCTGGATATCTGAAGCGTTTTCAGCAAAAGCATAAGCGGCTTTTGCTGAAAACGTACTATTTGCGGTCGCTCATGGCATAGGCGGCCGGCTCGACAATCGGGGCGGCAGATGTTCGTTCCTCGAACAGAAACCCGCCCGACTGTCGTGCCCAAAGCGATGCGTAGAGACCACCGCGACGCAAAAGCTCATCGTGGCTCCCGTCTTCCACGATGCGGCCTTTGTCCATGATGATCAATCGGTCCATGGCCGAAATGGTCGAAAGCCTGTGCGCGATGGCAATCACGGTTTTGCCCGCCATCAGGTTGTAAAGCTGTTCCTGAATGGCGGCCTCCACTTCGGAGTCCAAAGCCGAGGTGGCCTCATCTAGCACGAGCAACGGTGCGTTCTTGAGCAGTACACGCGCAATGGCGACGCGTTGCCGTTGGCCACCGGACAGCTTGACGCCACGCTCGCCAACTTGCGCGTCATAGCCTATGCGTCCCTTGTAGTCTTCGAGACGCTGAATGAATTCGTCGGCATGCGACTGCCTCGCGGCTGACAGAACGCTTTCCTCCGTGGCATCCGGTCGCCCGTAGCGGATGTTTTCACGCACTGACCGATGCAGCAGCGACGTGTCCTGAGTGACCATGCCGATCTGCGAGCGAAGACTGTCCTGGGTCACTTTCGCAATGTCCTGGCCATCAATCAGGATGCGCCCGCCCTCAATCTCGTGAAATCTCAGCAGGATGTTCACAAGCGTCGACTTTCCAGCACCTGACGGGCCGACGAGGCCTACTTTCTGGCCGGGCCTGATCGCAAGATTCAATTTCTCGATCAGGCCGGACTCGCGACCGTAGTGGAATGTCACATTCTCATACCGGATTTCTCCGCGCGTCACCTTGAGTGGCTTCGCATCCGGTACATCCACCACGGAATAAGGACGCGAGATCGCCTCCATGCCCTCCTGAACAATGCCGACGTTTTCGAAGACCCCCGTGATCACCCACATGATCCAGCCCGCCATGTTGTTGATGCGGATCACGAGGCCGGTGGTGACGGCAATCGCGCCGAGCGAAATCGCGTTCTGACTCCAGAGCCAGAGTGACAGTCCGGTGGTGCTCGTGATGAGCAAACCCGTGATGATCCACTGGGTCATCTCAAGACCGGTGATCATGCGCATTTGCGCCTTATACTTGTCCGTGTGTTCGGACACGGCCTCTTTGGCATACGCATCCTCACCCTCCGTATGGGCGAAAAGTTTAACGGTCAGGATGTTGGTGTAGCTGTCGACGATCCGCCCGGTCAATGAAGATCGCGCTTCAGAAACGCTCGTCGACCGCGCAATCAAACGCGGTACGAAAAACCAGATCATGCCAAGGAAGCAGGCAAGCCAGACCAGCAGAGGAACCAGCAGGCGCATATCGAGCGAGAAAAATATGACGGCGGCACTGGTCCAGTAGATCGCGACAAACCAGAGCGCGTCCACGATTTCCACAACAGTATGTCGCAAGGCGGGGCCGGTCTGCATGATCTTGTTGGCGATCCGGCCCGCGAAGTCGTTCTGAAAGAACGATAAACTTTGCCGAAGGATATACCGATGCTGCTGCCAGCGGACCATGTTGGTGACGTTGGGATTCACGGCCTGGTTGATCAGCAAGGCATGCAGTCCAAAGAACATCGGACGCAAAACCAGCGCCACACACGCCATGAACACAAGTGTCCGTCCGTTTTCGTCGAAAAATGTGCGCGGATCGTTCGTCCCTTTCGCCAGGTCCACGAGTTGTCCGACGAACTGGAACAGCGAGACTTCGACGAGCGAACCCAGCAAGCCCATCACCATGATGCAGCCGTAGGCCCACCATACGCCCTGCAGGTAATGGCGGTAGAACGCGCCGAGCGTTGTGGGCGGTTGCACCAATGGCGCATCACGATAGGGATCAATAAGTCTTTCGAACCAGGACAACATGGCATTGCTCGTATAGCTGATTGGGCTTGGCAGCGCAGTCGAGCGGGTAACGCCCCGCATGAAAAACAAGCGCTTCGGTCATGACCGGAAAATGAAACTCAAATTTCCCTAACGTGTCATGGTTGACTGCAAATGAAGTGTTGTTGAAAGCGACTTCGTTTAACGTCGAAATGCGGGTGCGAAAGATGCAACCGGGCGCATGAGAACCTTAACGGTCGAGACTCCATACGCACATCAAGGGCAATTAGAATAGGGCGTTTTTGTGGGAAAGTCCTGTCCGCTTCATACAGAAACATGAACTCGGTCGTCATGGCCGGGCTTGACCCAGCCATTCAGACTTTCCTATTTCGAGACCCAAGGTTTTTTCGGCGGATGACCGGGTCAAGCCCGGCCATGACATGGAGGCGGTGATTCCGTCTGTCTCGAACATATTCTAGGGCGAAAAAAGGAATTGGACTTTATTCAATTTTTACTTTGTTTTTAGGAATGCGATGCAAACGCCACCTTGATGGTGGTAGTCTTCTGTTGCCGGACCAACTTGGTTGTGGCGCTTCGGTGGAAAACGAGGTAATCTGGTAGCTTATTTCAGGTGTTGTGGCCTATAAGCAGCAGTCTCGATCGGTAGCGCATGGTACGGTTTGTGATGAGTCGATTACTTCGAAACCGCGTCAACGCATAGAAATGATCTGATGCTTACCAGGCCGACTAACTTTGCGGATCAAAAGCCGTTTTTCCGGGTCGCAAATATCGACTGTCCCGTTGAAGTGCGGCGCTCGTCGCGAGCAAAACGGTTTTCACTTAAGGTCAGTCATACAGAACGATCTGCTATTCTGACACTGCCGTCACGCGGGTGCGTTGAGGATGCCAGCGCTTTCCTCGCACGGCATGCGGACTGGCTGACCCGGCAGATCGAACGCCTACCCGAGCCGATCCCATTTGAACATGGCGCAAACGTCCCGCTTCGCGGATTGTTTTATGCTTTGAATTTCGTGGGAACCGTCCGGCATCGGGGCGTCGTCTGGGTTGACGGCCTCGCGCGAGACCCAGCCCAGGAGGCGGTGGAATGGTGTCGAGGAACTCAGAAGGCGTCCGTCGCTCAGCTTTGCGTAAACGGAGACCGTGACTATGCAGCTCGCCGGTTTTCCGACTGGCTTCGCGCGGAAGTGCGAAAAGACCTTACAGCCAGTGTCGAACACCACGCAAAAAATCTCAACTGTACGCCAAAACGAATCAGCATCCGTGACCAGGCAACCCGCTGGGGATCCTGCTCAACCACTGGCACACTTTCTTTTTCATGGCGGCTCATTTTTGCGCCGCCTTTTGTTTTGGATTATGTCGCGGCCCACGAAGTCGCCCACCTGCGCGAGATGAACCACGGCCCCCGCTTCTGGAGGCTTGTGCGCGAGACCTGCCCGGAAATGCAAAAAGCGCGTGCATGGCTTAAAGCCAATGGTTCGGAGTTGCATCGCTTTGGAGCGCTGAATTAATCTGCACCCTTGGTTCTGCAGCGAATGTGCTTTACATCCCCGATCCGGGGTGCCATCTTCTTTTAAGTTGAAACGAAACGAAGGGAGGTGATCCAATGTCAAGTGAGATCTCTGTGCTGGGTAGCTGGCGTATGGATGTGATGATGACGTTAGAGCAGCCTCTGACATTATATTAGCGCCATCTGAATCGCTGTAGCGATTATAGGGGCGTCGGCTAAACGCCAATCTCACGGGCCGCAGTTCAAAACTGCGGCCTTTTTTTGTGGATTGCGTAAACGACATACTGTTCCTTTGTATTTCATAAACGCTGGCGGAATGACCGGCGATCCCCCATAGAAATCCTGTAAGGCAGCGTCACACGAGCGCCGGTCAAACGACCTGTTTGCTGGTAGCGTCGGCTGTGTAACGTGAGGTTTGAATGCGGTTTGAAGGGACAGACAATTATATCGCCACGGAAGACCTGCGCGTCGCCGTCAACGCGGCCCTTGTGCTGGAGCGGCCTTTGCTGATCAAGGGCGAACCGGGCACGGGGAAAACCGTTCTCGCCCACGAAATCGCCACTGCTCTCTCGGCGCCGCTGATCGAATGGCACATCAAATCCACCACGAAGGCACAGCAGGGCCTTTACGATTACGACGCGGTCAGCCGTTTGCGCGACGGGCAGCTCGGCGACGAACGGGTCAAGGACATTCGCAATTATATCCGCAAGGGCAAAATGTGGGAGGCGTTCACCGCGTCCGTAAAGCCCGTGCTGCTGATCGACGAGATCGACAAGGCCGATATCGAGTTTCCGAACGATCTTTTGCAGGAACTCGACCGGATGGAATTCTTTGTCTACGAGACCGGCGATGTCGTCCGCGCGCACGTTCGCCCTCTTGTCATCATCACCTCGAACAACGAAAAGGAACTGCCGGACGCGTTTTTACGGCGCTGCTTTTTCCATTATATCCGCTTCCCGGATCGCGACACCATGCAAGCCATCGTGGACGTACATTTTCCCGGCATCAAACCCCGTCTGCTGTGCGAGGCCCTGACCACGTTCTTCGACATACGCGACGTGCCCGGCCTGAAAAAGAAGCCGTCCACGTCAGAACTCCTCGACTGGATCAAGCTGCTCCTGCATGAGGATATCGATCCGGAAACCCTGCGTGAGCGCGATCCACGCAAGCTCATACCGCCGCTCCATGGCGCTTTGCTCAAAAACGAACAGGATGTGCAGTTGTTTGAGAGGCTCGCGTTTCTGTCACGGCGGAAGGATTGATGGGGCTATTGTGGTCGGATTTTGCGGAATTGCTTGGCTGCATGCAAGTTTACGCTGGCGGTCGCCTCGACCTACGCACGCGGGACATTTGACTGGCGTCAAAATGTTGATGGCTGTAAATTCATTCTATAAAGTGATCGAGAATAAATTTACAGCCAATTAAAGGCTTGCATACATTTCAAAGGATATTGAACTATGTGGACACGTCGCCGTATTTTTGGAGTAGGTCTTTCTTTATTAGCACTTTCCGGAATTCCTCGCCGGTCCGAGGCTCAAGTGAAAAAGCCTAACGTCCCAAACTGCCCGGAAAAAAACGGCGACATCGGAAGCTGGAAATGGCGTGCTACTCGAACTGGATGGGAGGCTAAAGCGCAAAAATGGAAATTGGTTGATCGTGGCATTCTAACAGGAAACTCAATAGGTTCGGATTCTGCCCTGAGTTTTGGGGAACCGCTTGCCGTTTTAGGAGGAACGCCCAAAACAAGCATACTTCTCGCATTTTCAGTATCCCGTCAGCCTACGGCAAAGGAAGTAGATGTCACAGTTCGCGCTGGACCGGTGATTTATAAAGATAGAATCGATAGCCAACGATTTAGACAAGAGGATGGTGTGACGGGTCCATGGACTGGAGTCTATTTGGTGAACGGGACATTGGCCAATTTTGATCAAAACGCCATTATTAACTCAAGTGAAATCACTTTCGAGTTTTTCGATGCAAATACAGTGCTGTGTAAGCTGTCTGTCCAAACCGGTGGCTTTAAAGAAGCCACGAAAGCAGCAGAAACTGAATATAAATCCCTTGACCTTTTATGGAAGGCAGTTCGCTGCGCCGATAATCCAGCCGCCGGGCTCCCTTGTTATTTAACGACCTTATGTGTTGAGATCTTAGAACTTCCTGACAACTGCTTCGAACTTCGAACGCTTCGCAATTATCGTGACAAAGTGCTTTTGAAGACGCCGAACGGTACAAAAGTTATTGAGGAATATTACCAGCGTGCACCTGCGCTCGTCTCGGCGATCAAAGAGAGCGGGGATCAATCTTGGTTTCTTCGATTCTATGTTAGTCACCTGCTCCCCTGCGTCATATTCGCAAAACTGAGACTTCATAGTCTCTGGCTTTGGCGGCATAGCGATATGATGCGGAAACTTGAACGGCGATACTCGATTTGAATTCAAGGCGCTCATAAAACTCGTGATGCTTTCCGATTTGTAAGTCTCAACTCGCCTCCCGGAACCCGGCAGGTTCCGGCCAAAGTTGGATAGGCCCCGTACGCACGGGGGATACTTATGTTTGACCTTCTTCGCAATCCGCACCCGTGCGAAAGTCTCGCTAAGGAGTTCACGAGGCCTATGTTGAAATAATTCTTCGGCGTCTTTTGAAAAGTAACCTGTCGTTGCTAAGATTGATTTGGTTGCCGGATCATCCGTTAAAACTCCGATAAGGCTGCGAACAACTCCGACCCCGACTTTAGGTGTTCGATTACACTCGATCAAAACGCGTAAGTTCAGCTCTGATCTTTTGATTGCAATGATATCTCGACCGCCATCACGGGTTTGTTTGGTGAGTTCGACCACGTATCCGAGTTTGCTCCATATCTCTGCGATTACTTGTTCGAAAACGCGCGGGTGAAGTTGCTTCATGATACCCGGCTCCGCATTCAACTGCCTTATCAGCTCTTTCTCGAAGCCGGGTACAATGCGGAGAATGTTGTGAGTTTGATTGTAAGCAGCAGTTAGGAAAAGGCTAGATTTGCCAACGTCCACGTAAACGAAATACCCTGGTTTTCAGATTGCTTCCCGGCTATCAAAGACGCAACAAGTTCTGCCACCTCAACTCGCCTCCCGGAACCGCTCCGCCGCCTGCAAATCCACGCTCACAAGCTGGCTGATGCCCTTCTCCGCCATGGTCACGCCGAACAGGCGATGCATGCGGCTCATGGTCATGGGATGATGGGTGATGACGAGAAAGCGTGTGTCAGTGGTGCGGGCCATCTCTTCCATCATGGCGCAGAAGCGGTCCACGTTCGAGTCGTCCAGGGGCGCGTCCACCTCGTCAAGCACGCAGATCGGCGACGGATTGGTGAGGAACACGGCGAAGATCAACGCCAGCGCGGTGAGCGCCTTTTCGCCGCCGGAGAGCAGCGTCAGCACCTGAGGCTTTTTTCCAGGCGGACGGCAGAGAATTTCGAGGCCCGATTCCAGCGGGTCATCGCTCTCGATCAGTTGCAGTTCCGCCTCGCCGCCAGCGAACAGGATTTTGAACAGCCGCTCGAAGTGAGCCTGCACGGTGGTGAAGGCGTCGAGCAGGCGCTTGCGGCCTTCCTTGTTCAGGTTCGCGATGCCGGTGCGCAGCTTTGCGATGGCGTCGGTGAGGTCGGCCTTCTCCTTTTCCATGGTGTCAAATTCGCCGCCTACTTGGGCTGCTTCCTCCTCCGCGCGCAGGTTGACGCCGCCAAGCCGTTCGCGCTCGCCCTTCAGTTTGACGATCTGCTGTTCCACGTCGTGAGGCTGAGGCAATTCCTCACCTTCGGCCACACCGCCCGCGGCAAGGACCTCACCGGGATGACACTCAAAGGTTTCGCGGATCAGCCGGGATTGATCGCCACGCCGTTCGCGGGCGGCTTCAAGTTTTGCTTCCGCCCGTGCCTTCATCTCGCGCCCAGCCGCAAGACCCAGTTGCGCTTCGCGTACGGCCTTGTCGGCTTCGCGAAGGGCATTCATGGACGCGGCGAGCTGATCGGCGGCGGCTTTGCGCGCGGTTTCGGCGGTTCCGATCTCGGACAGAATCTTGTTACGGCGATCCGCGATCTTGGCGGGCAGTGCGGCAAGGTCCACGAGTTCGCGGCGTATGGCCTCTGTGCGTTCGTCCAGGCTGGCCATCTGGGCGGCGGCACTTTTGGTGCGCTGCAACCAGCGGTCGCGCTCCTCGTTGATAGCCTTGAGCCGGAACAGCCGTCCGCGGATATCGCGTTCAACTCCATCTAACGCGGCCTTCGCGTCGGCGTAAGCGGTACGTTTGCGGGTCGCATCGTCCTTGAGGCGATTGAGTTCGGCCTCAGCCTCATCCACGGGGCGCGCGGTCTCCAACGCCTCGCTGGCGGTTTCACGGGCACCTTCCGCTTCCTCCCGCGAATAGGCCGCACGCTCCTTCGCCTCTTCCAGACTTTCGAGCTTGGTCGCGAACTCGGTTGCCGCGTTCTCGGCCTGGTTCAAAGCGGCGCGTTTCTGACCGATTGCGGATTGCGCGGCGCGCCATGCCTCGCGCAGGCGCTTCTCGTTGGCTTGAGCGTCCGTTGCCGCGTCTTGCGCTTCCACGCGGGTTTCATCGGTGTAATCGGCGGCGGCTTTCACCTCGTCAAGTTGCGTTTCGAGACCCGATAGCCGGTTGCGTTCCGCAAGGCGGCGCGCGGCGGCAGACGGCGCGTTGGCGGCGGCGGTGAAACCGTCCCAGCGCCATAGATCGCCATCTTTCGTCACCAGCCGTTGACCGGGCTTCAGCGCGGGCTTGAGCCGTTCTCCATCGGCCTTCGCCGCCACGACACCGATCTGCGCCAGCCGCCGCGACAGTTCCTCTGGCCCTTTCACAAAGCCCGACAACGCTTGCGCGCCCGGCGGCAACCGAGCATCGGCGGAGCTATCCCCCGGCATCGCCCACCGGGTCGACGCGGTCTGATCGGCGGTGACATCGAGATCGTCGCCGAGTGCCGCGCCCAGTGCAATCTCATAGCCGGCTGTCACGGAAATCTGATCGACCACGGGTTTGTACTTGCCTGCATCGGAGGGCTTCAGCACCTTGATAAGGGTCGCGACCTCGGTTTCGAGAGACCGCGCTTTCAGGCGCGCAGCGGATGCCGCGTCGCGGGTGTCTTTCTCTCTGGCCCGCGCGCCGACAACGGCGGCCTCCGCTGATAGCGTCTCCGTTTCCAGTGACTTCAACCCGGCTTCCAGATCATCGACCTCGGATCGTAACGCATCCACCGGCGAACCCGCAGCCATCTTCGATCGAAGCGCTGCAATCTGCCGCCCGATGTCGGCTTCCTGTGCTGCGAACCGGCTCGCGCGCGTGCCGTGATCCGCCATCTGCGCTTCGAACTGGCGACGCTCGGCGCGCAGCTCTGCGACACGCGCTGTCGCTGCCGATAGTGCGGCCTCGGCGTCATTCAGGGCTGCGAGCGACGCATCGGCACGCGACGAAGCCGCGAGTTTGGCCTCGGCACCGTCGCCTTGCGCCTTAACCGCTTCTTCCTCGCGGTCGAACTTCACGAGCAGTTCGCGGGCCTCGGAAATTGCGGCGTCCTCGCGAAGTGCGTCGGTGCGGATTTGTGCGAGCCGCGCCTCCATCTCGGCGTGGCGTTCGCGCGCGCGCGCTTCCTCCCGGTCCAGGGTGTCGCGTTCAACGGTAATGCGATGGAGCACGGCGGCGCGCGTTGCTTCTTCATCCCGCAGTGGCTGAAGAGCATCGGCCGCCTCTGCCTGCGCGCGCAAGGCGATGGACTCGGCCTGCGTGAACTGGCCGACAGCGCGCATGGCTTCCATAAGGGCTGCTTCCTCGGTCTTCACCGACGCGTTGGCAGTGGTGTAGATCAAGTGATGCTGGATCGCTTCCAGCTTGCGTAACTCGGCGGTGAGTTCCTTGTATTTCTGTGCCTGCCGCGCTTGCCGCCGCAAACTTTGCAACTGGTTGCCAAGCTGCCCGATCACGTCCTGCAAGCGGTCGAGGTTCGTTTCCGCCGCTTTCAGCCGCAACTCCGCCTCATGACGTCGGGAATACAAACCGGCTATGCCAGCAGCATCTTCCAGAATACGGCGGCGTTCCTGAGGCTTCGCATTGATGAGTTCGCCGATACGGCCCTGCTGAACGAGGGCCTGACTGCGCGCACCGGTGGCGGCGTCGGCGAACAGGATTTGCACGTCACGGGCGCGGGCTTCGCGACCATTAACCTTGTAGATGGATCCGGCCTCGCGTTGAATGCGCCGCGAGATTTCCAGAACATCGTTGTCGTTGAAGGCCGCGGGAGCAGTACGTGCTTTATTATCCACGAACACAGTTACTTCGGCCATGTTGCGCGACGGCCGTTTGTCGGTGCCGGAGAAGATCACGTCGTCCATTGCCGAGCCGCGCATGGACTTGTATGATGTCTCGCCCATTACCCAGCGGAGAGCTTCGAGCAGGTTCGATTTCCCGCAGCCGTTTGGTCCGAGAACACCGGTCAAACCCGGCTCAATTTGGAGCTCAGTCGGCTCTACGAACGACTTGAAACCCAGTAGTCTCAGCTTTGTGATCTGCACGAAATCCACCCTTCCAGCGGGTTGCTTGAAATCAAGCCCCGCGGAAGCGGTAACGCGGGCGCCGCGTTACGTGGCTTTAACGGATGCCTGTCTGGTTTTTGGCGGAGCGGCGGGTTGTTGAGCCTGAGGAGTTGCAGGCGTTTTGGCTGCTTCGTCGATTGCGGCTGCCATCTCTTCAAAGGACGGGCCGACCAACTTTTTCCCGTTTATAAAAAATGTCGGCGTTCCCGCGACCCCGTAAGCCCTGCCCCGCTGCTTGACTTGAACCAACGCATCATTTGTGGCCTGATTCGTGAGACACGCGTCAAATTTGTCGCGCTTCAGGCTTGCGCTTTGCACAACCTTATAGATTTCGTCCTTGCGAACCTCCTGGCTGACCCAGTCTTTTTGTGTGGAATAGTATTTGTCGACAGTCTTGAAGTAGTCTTTTTCAGGCGCACAGCGAACGGCCATGGCGGCAGCCGCGGCCGATCTCCCGATTGGAAACTCGCGGTAGACGAATTGAACCTTGCCCTTGTCGATGTAGAGTTTCTTGATCTTGGGCAGCGTCTCGGCGTGAAACTTGGCACAAACCGGGCATGTCAAGGAACCGTACTCCACGACGATCACCGGCGCATTTGTCTTACCGAGCGCCTTATCCCCCAGGGGGCCGGAGTTGTTCACGTCCGACAAATCGGCAACTTTCCCATCGGCCTTCACGGGCGTCAGCGTTGCCTCGGCAGGTGCTGCGGGCACATCGGCGCTGAGTGCAGCAAGCGACGGCATGGATGGAAGCTCAGGCAAACCGCCCGCACAACCCATCAGCGCGACCGAACTTGCGAACACCGTGCCAACTCTTGTTAGCCTGCCGATCCAACCAAGTCCCGCCGCCATCGTCCTTCTCCGTCTAGCTACCGAGATAAGGCTTGATCGCCTTTTCAATCTCGTCCAGCGACGCGCCGCGAATCAGCTTGCCGTTGATAAAGACAGACGGCGTGGCCTTTACGCCCTTTTTTTGCCCAAGATTGCGCACGTCGAGAATCTTCTTCTGTAGTGGCTCATCGTCCACACATTTGTTGAACGCGTCTTCCGACATGCCCGCCTGCTTCGCATAGCCCTTCAAAGGCGTGAGAGCGTCATCCTTGAAAGCCCACTCCTCCTGTTTCGAAAAGAGAAGATCCGTGAACGCAAAAAACCGCGACGCATCGAGACAGCGGGCGACGACCGCACCGGCAAGGGCAGGCTCATTCAACGGAAATTCGCGGACGATGTAGCGCAACTTGCCCGTGTCGATATAGGCGCTCTTCAGCTTCGGCAGCACGTTCTTGTGAAAGTCCGCGCAGTGTGGGCAACTCAAAGATGAGTATTCGATCAGTGTGACCGGGGCCTTTTCATCTCCCATGGCCATATCTGGAAGCGGCTGCGCCTCCTGAGCGTGCGCGACAGAAGAAAATGCAACTGCGATGGAAACGAAGAGCGCGGCAAGAATGGACATGACTTTGAGGGCGGGCAAGGCTTTCATGCAAAGCTCCAAGCGAGGGATGAACATGCCCTATGTTTGGAGGCTGATCGGCAAAAATGCAAGCCGGGAGGGATTAACCCTGCGTAACGATCACGATTTCCTGGTCTGAACACCAGCCGCCATCCGTGCCAGCGCAGCTTCCAGCTTCGATAATGGCTTTTCGGATGTTGACTTTTGAGACGCCGACGTGACCGCGACGCGGGTCGCCGCCGCAGCCGGTTTCGCGCGCTTCACCGGCGACTGGAGCAACCGGATAGAGGCGACAGCCTTATAGCCGAGCGTTTGATTGATCCGCTCGATCAATTGCGGCGTCATATATTGCATGTCGAGCGCGCGGGCGGGATCGACGCTGACCACAAGATGCGACGGTGCGGCGCGCGGCAGATCACCTGGGTCGCCCGCTGCCCCACGGCTCAGTTTCATCGGTTTGGTAAATGTTGCGAGGTTCGGCCCGGCGATTGCCGGCCAATCCGCTATAAGTGCGGTCAGAATGGTCCCTTTCGCACTGATGGCTTTTGATGCGAGCGGTGCCACGAAGGCCCCAACCGCAACAGCGCCCCGGCTCGGCTTCGTGATCGCGTCGATCTTGATCGGATGATGTGAATTGCCCATACCTAAGCGATGGCTGATTCGAGCATCGCACAGAAGGGCATCTGCGCCACAGTCGCGCGTGCTTCCATCGATCCGACCTCGTTTCAAGCCGCAGTCTTTGGCTGGTACGACGGTTCGCGGCGGCGTCTGCCCTGGCGCGCGTTGCCGGGGGGGGTGGCGGACCCTTACCGGGTGTGGTTGTCCGAAATCATGCTTCAACAGACGACGATTGCGGCCGTCATCCCCTACTTCAAAAAGTTCACTGCACTTTGGCCAACCTTATCGGATCTTGGCGCAGCGCCCCGCGATGAGGTGATGACGGCCTGGGCCGGGCTTGGATATTATTCCCGCGCGCGAAATCTGCATGCCTGTGCGCAGGTGCTGGCGCAGACGGGTTTCCCCCGAACGTCTTCGGAACTGCTAAAGTTGCCGGGCATCGGCCCTTATACCGCCGCCGCCGTCGCAGCAATCGCGTTTGGCGAAGCGGCAGCCGTCGTTGACGGAAACGTGGAACGCGTCGTGTCGCGACTGTTCGCCATCGAAACCCCGATGCCCGCCGCGAAACGCATCATCAGAGACCAAGCCGCCGCGCTGACGCCAGACGCCCGCCCGGGCGATTATGCGCAAGCCATGATGGACCTCGGCGCGACGGTATGTACACCGCGTTCGCCCATATGCCTGACATGCCCCGTGAGGGTCTTCTGCGCCGCAGCAAGACAAGGAAACCCGACCCGGTATCCGATTAAGGCAGCAAAAGCGGAACGCCCGGTTCGATATGGCACGGCTCTTATTCTTGTTCGCAACGGAGCTTGCGGTCCGTCGGTTTGTTTGAGACAGCGCCCCGACAAAGGTCTGCTAGGCGGAATGATGGAGCCGGTCTGCACGCCGTTTATCACCAATGCCGACGATTCTCCCCTACACGAGGACTTCACCGAGGCATGCGCTTGCTTCGACAATCTGGACGCACTTGACACAGCGGAAGCTGAAACCGTTCAGCACACTTTCACTCATTTTCATCTGACGCTGAAAGTCCGCGCGGCCTGGGTGGCCCCTGCTGCGGTCGTAAACCAACCCGGTGCCACCTGGGCACCGGTCAGCGAATTGGACCGCTTTTCGCTTCCGACCGTCATGCGAAAAGCGGTCAATTCCGGTCTTGATGCTATCGGAGTGATCAACGACAACACGTCAGGTGTCTAAGGACGGACACCTCGACCGCTATTTTCCCTGTGCAGGTTTTTCGGCGGTGCTTACCTCGCCCTGACGACCCGTAAGAATTTTGATCTGGTCAGCTTGCAGGCGGATCGCGTTGGCTGTGCGAACCCAGAGAAGCCATTCATTCATGGGAGCCTCCCCTTTCAGGTGAGAGTTGTTGCGGCAAATCGCGCCTCGCGCATTGCCTTGACGTATAATTGGCAAATCCCACCAATATTACGAACGAATGTTTTTTATAGAACCCATGCACGAAAACGATTGATTGGATAAGCTATGGCGCTGCTGGACCTGGATCAACTGAGGTCATTCCTGGCCATCGTTCACACGGGCAGCTATACCCGCGCCGCTAGCCACGTGAACAAGACGCAATCGGCGGTCAGCGTCCAAATTCGCAAGCTGGAAGAGGCGCTTGGCAAGCCGCTCTTTGCCATGGCAGGCCGCAAGGCCCGGCTGACGCCGGAAGGCGAGCGCCTCGTGGAATATGCGCAGCGGTTGCTCGACCTCAACAACGAGATCGTGTCGAGCATCGCGGAACCTTCGCTGTCGGGGAGCATCCGCATTGGCACCCCCGTTTATGCGGAGCGTTATTTTCCGCTGATTTTCGCCTCGTTCGCCAAAGTCTACCCGGAAGTGGAAATCGAAATCCTTTCCAACGAAAGCCATAAGCTTGCCGAAGCTTTGGATCGCGGCGAACTCGATCTTGCCATGGTGACCCATGCGAGCACTCACCAGCGTGGCGAGGTCATCCGCATGGAGCAATTGTTCTGGGTCGCAGCCCCTGGTTTCGAACTTGAAGGCCGCGAAGTGATACCCCTCGCCATGTATCATGAGGCATCCGCGTTACGTGCCATCGCGACGGATGCTTTGGAGGCCATCGGATTGCGATACCGCGTTGCATACACCAGTGCCAGCAACGATGCATTGACGGGCGCGTTGAAGGCAGGGCTGGCCGTGGGCGTCCTGCCGGGCTGCGCGCTGTCAAAAAAACTGCGCATCGTTGATGAGCGCGATGGCTTTCCGGCTTTGCCTCAGTTCGCGATTTCCCTCATTCAGGGCCCGAACGCCGCGGAACCACACATCAAAGCAATGGCGGAACATATCAAACTTGGCGTGGCAAACTATCCGTCTCCGGTTGCATCTATGGGCAGTGAGGGGTGAGCTTCGAGATCTTGGACTACCGGGATCGAGTTAAGCTTGGCCGCTTGACAGGGCTTAAGAAGGCCTAGATTGTTCCTATGCATGTTTAATCGATCCCGCATCGACTAATCATTTAACTCATCAGGATTTTTTATGGCAGCCGCGAGAATGAATTCAGTCGGCCGTCTCTTCGTGCAACGGAGCATCACCCGCATCGCCGCAAACCGCTCTCGCAGAGTGAAAAGCTCGTACTCCACGTCAAGCACGATGTGCTGCATGTGCCCGTATGTGCCTTCGAGGGTTTTACGCAGCGCAAAGGTCTTGCCGGCACCGACGCGCCCTGGACGATGACGCGGGACCCGATCAGATCCTTCATCAATCAACACCTGTGCCTGGCGCTGGTTGGAGAAATTGCGGACAACAGCGAGCAGGGGTTAAACGTTCTTCCCCCGAGTTTCCCCCCACTTCCCCCCCAACAAGGACAAACAGTTGTTTGTTTGTTCTCGACGTCAAAGCACACCGAAACGCATGTCTGGCGAAACGCTCTGCTGAGATTTTGCAAGAATTTCAATGTTTTTATGGTGCTGCCAGAGAGGATTGAACTCTCGACCTCTCCCTTACCAAGGGAGTGCTCTACCACTGAGCTACGGCAGCCGCGGCTGCAACGTGCCATACCCGATAGCGCAGCGCAAGCACCCCACGGAGAAATCTGGTCACGCCGCCAGTCATTCTTCAAATGCGATGCGTCCAGTTCTGGACTGGCCTCAAAGCCGTCTGGCTCCATTTGCTGCATGGCCACATGAATGCCTGGAACCAGGGCTTCTCACGACAGCCTTGACCTTTTTGGACAGCCACAGATAATGCCAGCCACGTCCTCGTAGCTCAGCAGGATAGAGCACCAGATTCCTAATCTGGGGGTCACGCGTTCGAATCGCGTCGAGGACACCAATGCTTCAAACGCTTTGAGCATCGTGCGCAAAAGTGTAAGCAGTTTTTGCACGAACAGACGGGAAATTTGCGATCTGATCTACGAGATTATCAGGAGGCGCACCGTCTTCGCTGACGATGCTTTTCTCGGCCTCTTCCCGGTCTGCCCGCCGCCATCCGCCGATCATGCGTCCGATTTCATCGAGCTTTCGAGCAGCGTGTTCATACCTTTGAACGCTGAGGTACTTTATCTAAAAATTTGAGGGCGCAAAGCGCCCTCAACCCCGGTTTTCCACCGCATTTGTTGAAACGGGAGTGGCTTATGACGTAAAGAGGATATGAAGAAAGAGGTCAAAGCGTCCTGGCAAGACGGAAACCGAAATCGATGCTCCGGTTCGATGTGGTGTACCTGCTGCGGTCGGCCGCGCGCAGATTCTGAGGATAGTCGACCCAGGCGCCGCCGCGAAGGAACCGAACAATACAATCTCCGGTCGCAACCGCAGACCCATCCGTCGGGGCAGTCTTGTAGCTATCCACAAAACAGTCCTGCACCCACTCCCAGACATTCCCGTGCACCTGATACAGCCCCCACGGGTTCGGCTGGAAGCTCTTCACCGGCAGCGTCTTTTGCCGATATTCCCCCTTCTGGCTGCCCGCGTGAGTGTAATTGCCATCATAGTTCGCCTTGTCCGTCGAAATCACATTACCCCACCAGAACTGCGTCGTCGTCCCAGCCCGCGCCACATATTCCCGCTCCGCCTCCGACAGCAGACGATAGCTCTTGCCCGTCTTTTTCGATAGCCACGCCACATACTCCTGCGCATCGTCCCAGCTCACATTGATCACCGGACGATCGGCGCGGCCCCAGCCCTGATCGCTTGGCTGTTTTGTGGTCTGGCAGCCGCCGCCAGCAACACACGCCTCCCATTCCGCAAACGTCACACTGAACCGGCCCACCGCAAACGGCTTGGCAATCGTCACCCGACGCTGCGGCGTCTCCCGCTTCCAGTATTGCTCGGTGTCCTTGCCGTGTTCCTTCACCAGCGCCGCCACATCCGCGTCCGTCGATCCCCGCAGATAACTCCCCGCCGGAGCCACCACCATCTCCGGGCAATCCGCACAATCGCGAAACCCCTGCCCGGACCCAGGCTTGATGCACGGCTTCTCGCGGCCAAGCCCAACCGACACCACCAAACCGTCGTCGCACGCCCCTTCCCCCGTCTGCGGCGCAGGGGCCGGGCGCGGCGGGGCCACAGCCGCGGTCTGCCGTGAGGGAGGCTTCTCGGGTTCGGTTCGCGTAACTTGCGGTTTTTGCGTCGCCGAAGGTTTCGCGGCAAAAATCTCGCTGGTGTTAAGCTTCTGGACAATAAACACGAGCGCCACCGCCGCCGCCAGACCCGCCGCCCCGATACCAGCCCAGGTCGCAATCCGCTTAATCGCCGCCCAGGGGATCACCACCGGCTTCCGCCTCGCGGCGCGCTCCGCATCGCGCTTGAGCATGCGCACGGCCTTGATGTTCTCGATCAACGCCGCCGCGTCGCGACCGAAGCTCTCATGCTTCAGGTCGTGTTTGTGATGCATCACGAGATCGCGCAGGTCACCGGGCAGCGCATCCTCACGGGGCAGGCTCGCGCCGTCCATCAGCACCGGGATCACGATGATTTTGCGCGCGAGCGCCGCCGCGATCTCCTCGCGCACGAAATCGCGCTCGCCGCTCGCCTCCCGCGCTTTCAGAAGCTCCATCCAGCGCCGCCCGATTACGGCGAGGAAAACATCGGTTTCCGCGAGTGCTGCTTCCAGCGCGCGGTCGAAGCGCTGCCCTGCGAGCAGATTGTCCACGTCCATGAACACGTGCGTGCGGCCGAACACAGGCTCCCAGCCGGTCGCGCAACCGCGCTGCCTCGGCCTTGGCATCATCCCGCCGGTAGTTGATGAAAAGCTTCGCCATGCGCCTGTCCCCGCGCGCTTATCTCATTGGATCGGGGCAATTGTAAAGCGATCAGCTACGACCCCATCACGAAACGCGCGGCGGTGCGGACGAGGATCGCAGCCCCGGCGACGGCATCCCCGAACGTGATGCGGGGCGGCTCTTCAGCGTTCGCGGCAAAGGTCGGCATATGGACAAAAGCCGCCAGCGGAAACCGCCCCCGCGCCTCGCTGAGCGTCGTGTACAGCAGGGCGTTGCAGAGGTAGCGGCCCGCATCCCTTGATAGCGCGGCGCTGTAGCCTTGCGCGTTCAAGGCTGACACGAGATGCGCCGGATGGAGCGTCGACATCTCGATGGCGCGGCGAGACCGGAAGAGCGGCGCAACACCGCGAACCACGCCCGCGTGATCGGCTTTCGGTCCGCTGATGTTGAACGCGCGGGTTTCGATTTCGAAGGCGGTCGCGCGTTTGGATACGCCAAAATGCAGCACGGCGTGCGGCTGGATGTCCGCTATAATTCGTTGCGACTCGTGAAGGGCAAAGCTCCAGTCCACGGGCAGCACCGCAGTGACAAGCGCGATACCCGGCGCACGAAAGCTGGCGGCGACCGCTTCGACCAAATCCCCGGAGCGATTGCGCTCCACGTCAGGGAACGGCCCGAACCCCGTGACAAGAACACGAATGGGGAACTGACCTGATCTCGCCGACTTTTGGAACACGTACTATTCGCTCCGCGTGTCCACGGTTTCGGCCTGAAGGCTGTAGCCCGTATCTGCAAGGCCGGTGGACGCGCTTTTGGTCGCCATCACGCCCGTGACATAGACGGGGTCGAACTCGCCTTTGATCTCGAACGCCTTGTCGGCTTTCACGTAGATGATCTGGTTGGCGGGCGGCGGCGGCACATGGATGCAGGCTCCAACGAACGGCACAAGCAGGAATTCCTTGACCGCCGTGCCGTTCAGCTCCAGCGGCACGACATAACCGCCTATCTTGATGCGCTTGCCGTCCAGCTCCGCGACGACGGGAGCCGATCCAGCGCTCGGCTGCAACCGCTTCTGCGAAAGCCAGGGCTTGTCGTCGGCGGTGGGCGGCGGGGCGTAATCCTGCTGGGCAGGGTTTGCCCCGGACAGGAAGCTTTTAGAGCGCAGGAATTCCTTCTGTCCCGCTTGCGGCACCAACTGCGACCATTTCAGATCGATGGCCGTCTCAGCCGCGACCGCGATCAAGGGGCCGAAAGCAAGCATGGACGCGACGACCAATGGCTTCAACTGGTTATGATATGTTGTCACGAGGAATCCCTACCTAACTGCGCACGGTCATGCCATCGGCAACAGACATCCGGTACGCGCGAAATGCTGGCAACAGCCCTGCCGCAAATCCTGCTGCCACTATGCCCGCCAACGCGATCATCTGCTGCTGGCCCGGCGCGTCGATGGCAATGTGAATTCCGTACACCCGATCTATGACTGGCTGCGCCACGATCAAGGCCACGTAGAGAAAACCGGTTCCCATCGCCGCACCGCAAAAGGTCAGCACTCCAGCCTCCGTCGCCAGAAGGCCGAGGATCGTAAACGGGGTCGCGCCCACGGATCGGAGGATCGCCATCTCGCGGCGGCGCTCGTTCAATGTCGTTAGGATCATGGTCACCATGCCCAGCAGCGCGGTCACGACGACCATGGCGGAGATCGCCGACAGCGCCGTTTCCGCGGTTCCGACCAACCCCCACAGTTCCTGCAGCGTCGCCCCGGGCAGGATCGCCAGAAGCGGCTCGGCGGAATATTCGTTGATCGCGCGCTGCATGCGAAAGATCGATCCCTTGGATTTCAGCCCGATCAACGCGGCGGTGATCGTTTTCGGCTCAAGCTTCATGGCCCGCACCTGATCCGGGGTGACACGCTCGCCCGTCGGGCCGCCGCCTGCCCAATCCACGTGGATGGCTTCGATGGCCTCAAGGCTTACATGCACGGTGCGATCAACCGGCGTGCCGGTTCGCGCGAGAATGCCTGAAACCCGAAACGGCTTGTCGTCATGCTCCACGAACGAGACCGACCCTGTGCCGTGCGCCACCACGATGCGGTCGCCGACCTTATAGCCGAGCGCGTCGGCGACGCTGGCCCCGATCACGGCATCGAACAGGTCTTTGAATCGGGCACCGCTCTGAAACGCGAGAGATTGCCCGCTCCGGTAGCGGTAATGCTCGAAGTAGGCCTGTGTCGTGCCAAGCACGCGAAAGCCGCGATGGCTGTCGCCCAGCGAGAGCGGCACGATCCACGACACCTCTGGCCGTTCCGCGATCTCCTTATAGCTTGGCCAGGTCACGTTGTTCGTGGCGTTGCCGATGCGGAAGACGGAATAGAGCAACAGATTGAGGCTGCCGCTTCGCGCGCCAACGATTAGATCGGTGCCGGAAATCGTATCGGCGAAACTTGCTCGCGCGCCGGTGCGGACCTTCTCCACGCCCAGTAAAAGCATGACGCTGACCGCGATGGACAAGACCGTGAGCAGCGCTGCAATCCAGCGGTTGGTCAGCGATTGCAGCGCGAGACGAAAAATGATCACGACCGCGTTCCCCGCGTGACAACCGCGATATCATCGAGCCGTATCACGCGCCTGAAGCGCGAGGCCAGGCTCTCGTCGTGGCTGACCATGATGAGCGTTGAGCCTGACCGGTCCAGATCGTCGAACAGCAGATCGAGAAACGCAATCTGACGGTTGCGGTCGAGTGAGGATGTCGGCTCATCAGCCACGATGATTTCCGGCGAGCCGATCAGGGCGCGCGCTGCTGCAACGCGCTGCTGCTGGCCGACGCTGAGGCGCGATGCGGATTGCTCGTGTATGACGCTATCGTCAAGCCCAAGGCCCGCGAGTATACGCGCGGCTTCTTCGGACGCCGATCCCCTCGCCTGTGCTCTCGCGCGCCTCGCCCTCGAAAAACGCAACGGTAAAACCACGTTGTCGATGACGGAACCATAGGGCAACAGATTGAACATCTGAAAGATTATACCGAAGTGCTCCGCGCGAAACCTGTCACGCGCGAAACTTGAAAGCCGCGTGATATCTTCGCCCAGCACACGGATCGCGCCAGACTGCGGCGCGATAATCCCGGTCAGAAGGCTGAGCAACGTCGATTTGCCGCCTCCGGATGCGCCGACAATCAGGACGTGACCATGAGTGTCGACCCGAAAGTCATCGATGGCGAGTGTAAATGCGTTCGAACCCGGCCAGCGAAATGACGCATCCGACATGTGCACGACGGTTTTTACTTCCACATCGCGGGCTTCATTCGAACTTGCCAAAATCTGATCGTGCACTGTAGATTCGTTCCTCAATCTGGCGGTCGCACTCATCGATAGTAGCCGAGGCAGCGTTCCATGAAAACGTATGAAGCACTTCCCGACAATCTCAAGGCACCGGGGGACGATGGAGCCGCACGGCATCTGACAGGAATGCGGTTTCCGGCGATAGCGCTTGACGGGACAGGCGGCAACCAAGTCGATGTTACTACATTACATGGCCGTATTGTGATTTATTGTTACCCCATGACCGGCGTTCCGGGTGAAGCGTTGCCCGTCGGTTGGGATGAAATCCCCGGCGCGCGCGGATGTACGCCGGAAGCGTGTTCGTTTCGCGATCATCATGCCGAATTGCGCGAAGCGGGTGCTGACGCCGTGTTCGGCCTGAGCACGCAGGACACAGCGTATCAGCGCGAGCTGCGTGACAGACTGCACCTGCCCTTCCAGATGTTGAGCGATGCGGAACTGAAGCTGACAAGCGCTTTGCGCCTGCCCACGTTCGAGGTCGATGGCAAACCGCTCATCAAACGGCTGACGCTCGTGGTCGATGATGGCGTCATCGCCCACGTGTTTTATCCGGTTTTTCCGCCGAATGAACATGCCGCCGAAGTTTTGACATGGCTGAAAGCAAACCCGCGGTCATGACAGCTTCGCCGCGAAACATGGTTGGGGACGATGGATTTCCCTTGCCAGAAGATGACGTTGCCGCGAAGCATTTGGCTGGGGCATCCATGCCCGATGTGGTGCTGCCATCGACCGCTGGCGAGGACATCGTGCTTTCGCGTTTGCCGGGCCGGACGGTGGTGTTTGCTTACACGAAAACCGGCGTACCGGGCCAGCCGAACCCGGACGGTTGGGATATCATACCCGGCGCTCACGGGTCGACGCCGCAGGCATGCGGCTTTCGCGATCTCTACGCGGAATTGCGCGGCGCGGGTGCCAGCGCTGTTTTCGGACTGAGCACGCAAAAAACCGCCTATCAACGAGAGGTACGCGATAGGCTTCAGCTTCCGTATCAACTGCTTAGCGATGCGGACTTGAAACTCGCTTACGCCCTGCGACTGCCGCTCTTCAACGCAGGCGAAGAAACGCTATTGAAACGCTTGACGCTCATCATCAACAACGGCGTAATCCGCCACGTCTTCTATCCAGTCTTCACACCGGCTGCCCACGCCGGGGAAGTCCTGACTTGGTTACAAACTCATACATAGCAACTGACGCGCTCAGACATTAGAACCAACGCAACAAACTCAATACGCCTGATTAGTGGCCGACGCCGTTCAGGTGAGCGTGCTTCTTGGACACTTTTGGTGCGCGTACAACCGGTTGGTCTTCAGCGACAGTCTTCTTAGCCTTTTTTGGAGCCGCTTTTTTTGCGGGCGCTTTTGTCGCTTTGGCGGCTTTTTCGGCCTTAGCGACCGGCTTTTGCGCATCGGCAACCCGGCGTGCTTCGTTTGCAGCGAGTTTCAGAAGTGCCTGAAGGTCATGGGATTCACCCAAAGCCGTTACAGCAGAAATAGCGTCGGCGATATGCAGTTGAACACTGTTGATCGGGGAAAGGTCACGTGGTGTCATCATAGATGCATCTCCAGTTGTACGGGCAAAATTGCCTCGTTAACCGTCTTAATCTATCTATGGTTTATGGAGCTTTAAGAATATCTAAAAAAACCTTTAATCGCTTGATTTATTTGCGTTTCTGTTAAAAGCCCTTTCCCGAAGGACAACGCGGAGGCGTTTTCGCAGACACCCAAACGGCGCGACTTTGGCGCGACGGGGAGAGGATTGGGTAAGGGAGACTATCGGTCCACGTCAACGGGCTGCCGCTGCCTCGATGCCATTGTTTCCGCAGACCGGCGCGGGCCGATGAAACCCAGAAACCCTATCGTGATGAGATACAGAGCCATCACGTAAGGCAGAAGTGTCGGGCTGAGAAGGATCAAGACGCCAGCCAGAATCGCCAGCACCGGCTGCAATGGAAGACCGTTCATACGAATGCTCCTTTAAGGTCAACTGAGACGCGGATGTGCTCAAGTATCATTCCGCAGGTTGAATGCGGGTCGGAGTTCCAGCCGTCGCCGAAGTCGCGGCTTCGACCCCATGCTCATCGGCTTTGCCGAGAAACCGGCTGAAACCACGCCACAGGAGACGGCCAAGATCGTCCATGACGATGAAAAACGCAGGGACGAAGACGAGCGACAACACGGTCGAAACGATCAGGCCGCCAATCACCGCAATCGCCATCGGCGAGCGAAACTCACCGCCCGCGCCCAACGCGAGCGCGCTCGGGAACATGCCGCCCACCATCGCGATGGTCGTCATCACAATCGGGCGTGCGCGCTTGCGGCCAGCATCCACGATGGCATCGATGCGCGGGACGCCACGGCGCATCTCCTCAACCGCGAAATCCACAAGCATGATTGCGTTTTTCGTCACGATCCCCATGAGCATGAGAAACCCGATGACAACGGGCATACTAATGGGGCGGCCAGTGAGAAGAAGCGCGAATATCGCGCCGCCGATGCATAAGGGCAGCGACAGCAGGATCGTGATCGGCTGAAGGAAACTGGCGAACAGCAGCACGAGCACGCTGTAAACCATCAAAATGCCTGCGGCCATGGCATAGGCGAAGCCGGAAAACACCTCGCCCATCACTTCCACGTCGCCGGATTCCCGCAGCACGACGCCGGGCGGCAGTTTTTTCGCTGTAGGCAATTCATAAATCGCCTTCAGGGCAGCGCCCAGCGCATCCGTACCTACAAGATCGGCACCAATCGCCACGCGGCGTTGGCGGTCATAGCGCTCGATGGAGGACGGACCTTTGCCCAGGCTGACATCGGCCACCGTAATCAAAGGTACAGCGTCACCACGCCCGGTTTTGACTTTCAAATTCTGCAGCGTTTGCAGACTGGATCGCGATTGCGGCTCAAGCTGCACACGGATTGGAATTTGCCGGGTGGCGGCGTTGAATTTGGCGAGGTTCTGATCGACATCACCCAACGTGGCGATACGGATGACGTCCGACAGACTTTCCGTCGAAACGCCAAGCTCGGCGGCAATCACGGATCGCGGCTTGATCTGAATCTCTGGCCGGTCCAGGGCCGCCCCATTCACCACGTTCGCAAGCAACGGCACGGTGCGGATCTCGCTGGCAAACTGCGCGGCCGCCTCGATCACCTTCTCGTTGTCGGTTCCGGTCACTTCAATGGTGAAGCTGCGCTGTCCGTTCCCCTGCAATACCCAGGTGCGAATATCGGCGATCTCTTTCAGGTCGCGGCTGATCACCTGTTCCAGTTGCCGCTGCGTGAGCGCGCGATCCTCTTTCGGAATCAGATGAACAGTCAGCATCGCTTTGCGAACTTCCTGACTTCCTCCGAATGAACCAAGAATACGACCGCCATCCACGAAAACGCTCTGGACTTCCGGACGGCGCTTCACAATCGCAGTCGCCTTGCTGGTCACGATCTCGGTATCGCCGAGTTGGGAGCCAGGCGGTAATTCGATGGCAAAGAGCGAGCGGTTCGCATCCTCGGCGGGGAGGAACCCGGACGGCAACAAGCCAACACTCGCGATGGATAGGCCGAAGATGAAAAGTCCGAGCCCCATCGTGATATACCGCCGCCGTACCGACCAATGCACGAGCCGGTTGTAGTTGCGCATGATAAAGCCTTCGTGGTGCACGGTCTCCTCGTGCCCACGCATGAAGTAAGCGGCGATCATGGGTGTGATCAGCCGCGCCACGAGCAACGATACCAAAACGGCGGCGGCAACGGTCAGGCCGAACTGGCGAAAGTATTGGCCCGGAATGCCGCCCATGAAGCTGACCGGCACGAACACCGCAACGATGGTGAGTGTGATCGCGATGACGGCAAGCCCGATTTCGTCCGCACCTTCAAGCGCCGCGCGATAGGCGGATTTACCCATGCGCATGTGCCGGACGATATTCTCAATCTCCACGATGGCGTCATCGACAAGGATACCGGTGACGAGCGTGATCGCGAGCAGGGAGACAAGGTTGAGCGAGAACCCGAGTGCACTCATGGCCCAGAACGTCGGGAAAACCGACAGCGGCAGCGCCACGGCCGCAACCACCGTCGCCCGCCAATCACGCAAAAACAGGAACACGACCACGATGGCGAGCAGCGCACCCTCGATCAACGACTCCATGGCGGAGTAATAATTACCGATGGTGAAGGTGACGGCGGAGTCGATCACCTCCATCTTGACTTGCGGATATTGTTGTCTGAGCTTCGTAATCACGGTTTCGGCAGCGGCTGCCACGCGGGCATCGCTTTCGCCTTTCGCGCGGACGAGCGTGAATGCCACCACTTCCTTGCCATCGAGGCGCGCAAACGTGCGGCGTTCCTCCACGGCGTCGGTCACTTGCCCCAACTGATCGAGACGAACTTTGCGCCCGCCCGGCAGCGTCACCGATGTGGATGCGAGCCGCTCGACGGTGGTCGCGCTGGCTATGGCGCGAATGGCCTGCTCGGCACCGCCAAGTTCGCCGCGACCGCCTGCGAGATCGGTGTTTGTCGCGCGAAGCTGTGCGTTCACTTCGCCTGCTGTAATGCCCAGCGCCAACAAGCGTTCAGGGTTGAGCGAAACCCGTATCTCCCGTTTGACGCCACCGACTCGAGACACCTGGGCCACGCCGCGAACGCCTTGCAGACGCCGCGAAACCGTATCGTCCACGAACCAGGACAGTTCTTCAAGCGTCATGGTCGGAGCCGACGCGGCGTAGGTGACGATGGGCAGACCCTCGATTTCGAGGCGCTGTACAATCGGTTCGTTGATGGTTCGCGGCAAATCCTGACGGATTTTCGCGATCGCATCCTTGACGTCGTTGACCGCGCGATCGGTGTTGGTGCCGATCTGGAATTCGATAGTGGTGGACGAGGAACCGTCGGTGATCTGAGAACTGATATGTTTGACGTTGGTGACGCCGGCAACGGTGTCTTCGATGCGCTTGGTAACTTGCGTCTCAAGCTCGGCGGGTGCGGCACCCGATTGCGTCACGGCTATGGTGACGATGGGAATATCGATGTTCGGAAAGCGGGTGATGGGCAGGTTCATGAAACTGATGACGCCAAGCGCGATCAGTACCATGAACAGGACGAGAGACGGGATCGGCCTGCGGATGGCCCACGCGGAAACGTTGGTGTTGTTACTCACTGTGCGACCTCCACATTCCGAATTTCGCTCGCCGTTTTCATTTCGATGAATTGCGGCTCGATGAGGTCGCCACCACGCAACAGCGACCCCGCGCGCATGACGACCACGTCACCCGCTTTCAGTCCTTCCCTGATTTCCACGTTGTCACCGGTCTGGATGCCGGTTTTCACCTGCCGTTCGACGACGCGGTTGTCCTTCACCAGAAGCACGGTCGCGCTTTCGTTCTGATAGAGCACCGCGGTCGAAGGCACGCCCACGGAGGAACGCCGACCCGCATCGATCAGGGCCTTGCCGAACGAGCCGATGCGCAGGTCCGAACTTGTGCCCATGAAAATGCGCACACGGCCGAGGCGGCTTGTTGTGCTGACTTCCGTCGATACGAGGCGGACTGTTCCCTTGCGCTCGCTCGTGCCCATAATTTCGACCTGCGCTCTTTGGCTCGCCCTGAGCTTGGTCATGTAGAATTCCGGAACTTCCGCGTCGAGTTCCACTTCGCCATCTCGGATGATTCGGAAGAGAGCGTCGGCACCCACCGACGATACGGCGCCGACCCGCGCAGTGCGGCGGCTGATAAGACCGGCAGCCGGTGCTTTGATCTCAGTATGTCCGAGCTTCACCTCAAGCTCGCGCTTTTGAGCCTGGTTGAGGAGAAGGTCTGCTTCCGCAAGACGCACGCCCTCCCGTATGGCGGCGAGACGTGCCCGCGCGGTTCTGAAAGCCGCGTCGCGCTCATCGAATGTGGCCTGGCTCGCCGTGCCAGAGTCTCGCAACGGCTTGATGCGGTTGAACGCGTCTTCGGCTTGCCGCAAGGTTGCTTCGTTTTCGACAATCTGATTGCGTGCCTGATCGATGGCGGCCTTGGCCCGGGCAAACGAGGCCTGATTTTGCAAACTTTGTGTTTCCAAGGCCTCCCGAGCCAGCCGGGCCAGCACCTGACCCGCTTCCACACGGTCCCCTTCTTCGGCCAAAACGGCGGTGATTCGGTATCCATCGATCTCGGCACCCGCCAAGACCTCCTCGCGCGGCACAAGTGAGCCTGTTACCAACACGTTATCCACAAAATTAAGCCGCTTGGCTTCTGCAACCGTAACGACAGGTGCACGGAGTTTTTGTTCAGCCGCTGCATTGCTTTGGGCCGGTTTTTCTTGAGCTTCCGCGCCCTCGAACCAAGCCAAACTCGCAAGCCCGATAACTAAGGCACTGCTTATTGGCCGGTACGCGAACCGGATGGATGACGCTCTGATGTGTCTAATCTTGATCATGAGACAGGCTGCTCTGTACGGGTTGAACGGGAGCAATGAGGGCGGAAACCATCGCCATCATTGCGGGGATTATAGGTTTGGGATCGAAGTCGGGGCTGACGGCGCGATGCCAGAAAAGGCCATCGCCGATGGCTGCCATCGCCCTTATCACGACCTCAACAGGGAATTTAAGCTCGATCTTGCCAAGCTTTCGCTGGCGGTCAAGAAGCTCGGCGAAGGCCTGGCGAATGCTGAGATCGGTCTCGTGCACGGTCCGCTGGATGACCTCGTTTCGGGTGGCTTCGGCTCCGATTTCCACGTGCAGGCGCACCTTGTCCATGGGCTCGTCGCAGGTGTAATGTTCGGCCATCGCGCGGAGGGCGGCAAAAAAATCGTCCGCGCCGGAGAGCCTCGCCAAGTCATTGCGAAACCTATCTCTTTCGCGCTCGCATAAGCCGATGATGAGACCTTCCTTGGAAGAAAAATAGGTATATAACGCCCCCGAACTGATCCCGGCACCGTCGCAGATGTCATGCATCGTTGCGGTTCGAAAGCCAGTTTTCGTGAAACACCGTTCGGCGGCATTCAGAATATGCTCCCGTCGCTCGATCTGTTTTTCGTAGCTCAGCTTCGGCATAACAAACCTTAAAAAAATGAACGCTCCTGTTTTATACGGGATGACCATGGCATGCAACGGGAGTTTGCAGAAAATATCGCATTGAATTAGCGAAGCCGGCCAGCGCTGGCGAGGATTGCGCCGGTCTCGCGAACGGCCGGCTTGCCAAGCAAGCCCCTGGCTGTCAAGCCGAAAACGGGATGATGCCAGGACGGTGCCAGTTCAGCAAGCGGGCGCAAAACGAAAGCTCTGCTGTGGGCTTGCGGATGTGGCAGTACGACGCGGAGGCCTGAAAAATTTCCGTGCGTCTTCCAGTTGTAAATCCGCTCATGATACGCAATTATGTCTAAGTCCAACGTCCGGGGCTCCCATTTTTGAGAACGGGAGCGTCCCGAGTTTGCCTCAATCCGCTTCAACACTCGTAATAGAGCAAGCGGCGGCATTGGAGTGGTCGCGATAGCGACGGCGTTTACAAACGGAATTTCTGAAGTTAATCCATATGGAACAGTGTGGTAAGCTTCTGACACCGAAATAACGTGTATGCCGTTGTCGTCAAGCTTGTTAAGTGCTTGGATTATGGTCTGTTTGGGGCTTCCCCACAAACCGGGCATATTCGAGCCGAGAGCGATGATGATCATAGTTTCTTGATGTTATTTTGAGAGCTTTGACCTATCGTTATTAAGTCACTGTTTTGGCGATTCGTGAGTGGGGCATTAACGCCAAGATCCACGAAACAAAATTTTTTGATCCGAGGCCCAGGTACACTGATGAATTTCTATCAAACTGAGCGCGTCGCGCTCTTTATCGATGGAGCAAACCTATACGCCACTGCAAAAGCATTAGGGTTTGATATCGATTATAAGCGTCTTCTGACCCTGTTTCGGGGTAAGGGTATTCTCCTGAGGGCGTTGTATTACACTGCTCTTGCGGAAGAGCAGGAGTATTCCTCCATCCGACCATTGATCGACTGGCTGGACTATAACGGGTATTCCATGGTCACGAAACCAACCAAAGAATTTACTGATGCGTCCGGACGTCGTAAGATAAAGGGTAACATGGATATCGAGCTTGCGGTCGATGCCATGGAACTTGCCGATCATCTTGATCACATTGTGTTGTTTTCTGGTGACGGTGATTTCCGGACCCTGGTCGAGGCCCTCCAGCATAAGGGCAAGCGTGTGAGCGTTGTATCGACATTGACGACACAGCCTCCGATGGTGGCCGACGAACTTCGCAGACAGGCGGACCAATTCATCGATTTGTCTGATCTTCAAAAAGAGATCTGTCGCGCGAACGTCACTCCCCGTGAAAGCGGTGAAAGCCAGTTTCGGGCGAATATGGCGGAACAGCGAGTGCTTGATCGTGGAGTGGCTCAACCCTTGCCTCAACGGGAAGAGCTTGGGCTTTAAGCATCATGCAGGACATCAACTGTCGTGGTGTCTTGAACAAAGGGGCAGGTGGTTGCCTGCTTATCGAACCGGAGCCTCCGCGGGATTGCCCGCGGTGCCCTCGCCTGTTAGATTTTAGACTTGACAATAGGCTCGCTCAGCCAAACTGGTTCAACGCGCCCGTACCGTCGTTTGGACCGAAATCCTCAAGGTTTCTGGTTGTCGGTCTGGCTCCCGGGTTAAAAGGAGCAAACCGCACGGGGCGTCCCTTCACCGGTGATTACGCTGGGTTACTGCTCTATAATACGTTGATCGGCGCAGGCTTTGCGTCAGGGCCTTACAATGAGCGGCCCGACGATGGCCTCACGCTGATGGATTGCCGGATCACCAATACCGTTCGCTGTGTCCCCCCTCAGAACAAGCCGCTGCCTACCGAAATTGCGTCCTGCTCCAGCTTTCTGGCGGCCACCATTGCCGAGATGGCATCATTGCGCGCGATATTGGCCTTGGGCAAAATCGCATTCGACGCCGTCTTGAGAACCTTTTGTCTCAAGCCATCCCAAAACTCATTTGTCCACGGTCGGACTGTGCAGCTTACGCACGACCTGCAACTTTTTGGCAGTTATCATTGTTCGCGATATAACACGAACACAGGCCGGCTGACCGCCGCCATGTTTGAAGCGGTCATACACACGATATCGACAACTTTGGCCAGCGGAAGCGATTAAACGAAAGACTGACATGTTGGAAATCTCTACTGACAAGATCGGGTACGTTATCCTCAGATCTCGCGAAATTGATATGAAGGTCTCACCGAACGTCGATGCGGATGGCGTCGATACCGACGATCGCGGATCCGAAGCGATACTGGAAGACCAGGCCGGTGACGCAACCAGGCATGAACTGACCGCGATACTGCAGGGAATGAATGTGGATGAGCGCGCGAGTCTGATCGCACTTGCCTGGATAGGGCGCGGCACCTACGCGGCCGAAGAGCTGGATGAGGCCATCTCGACCGCAAAATCCGAGCATCCGAGCAATTCAGTGAGATATCTTCTCAGTTTGCCGTTGCTCTCGGATTATCTGGAAGATGCCCTCGATCAGCTCGGATTATCAGTTGAGGACGCTGAATCTTCGGTTCTTCGCCCTGGCTGAAGGCGTTGTTTTCTACGGCTTGCCAACGGGGATGCGCTTGCCTATCTTATAGTCGTATTGAGCATAACTCGTAAACGCGCTAACAAGCGCGGCCTCACAAGTTGTTTACAACTACGCTTGTCGCGAAGTGCTCAAATTGAGTATAACAGGAGCTGGAAATGGCTTTTATAGACAGCGGCATCGAACCAACCCGGCGTATTCGCTTTCAGGGAAGGCCATCCCACCCGGTTCTGGCACAGCCGTTCGACCAGACTTGGCAGCCTCAGTTCGACGCGACCTATATCCGCGAGGCGATTCGGGAGTGCGCGCCGCTTTATGCAAAGGTGGAGCGGGTGATCTCTCCACTGGAGTGGGCAGCGCATGCGCCCTACATCAAGGCTATCCGGGATAAGAAACGCGAACGGAACGCGGTCATCCTCGCGCACAACTATATGACGCCCGAAATTTTCCACGGCGTCGCGGATATCGTCGGCGACTCGTTGCAACTGGCGAAAGAAGCCGGAAAAACCGACGCTGACGTTATTGTCCAGGGCGGCGTTCATTTTATGGCGGAAACGTCCAAGTTGCTGAACCCAACCAAGACAGTGCTCATTCCAGATATGCGCGCCGGATGTTCTCTTGCTTCGTCGATTACGCCGGAAGACGTGCGTGCATTGCGTGCCGCTTATCCCGGCGTGCCTATCGTGACCTATGTGAACACAAGTGCCGCCGTGAAAGCGGAATGCGACATTTGCTGCACCTCGTCCAACGCCGTGAAAGTTGTGGAAAGTCTGGGAGCAAAGCGCGTTCTGCTAATTCCCGATGAGTATCTGGCACGCTATGTGGCTACGCAGACATCGGTGGAAATCATCGCCTGGAAGGGTCACTGCGAGGTTCACGAACAATTTACCGGGGAGGAACTTCGTCGGTATCGCGATGAAGATCCCGGGTTGAAAATCATCGCGCACCCTGAATGTCCACCGGACGTGATAGAAGCTGCCGATTATACCGGGTCCACGAAGGGAATGATCGATTGGGTCAAGCAAAACCAGCCTGCCCGTGTGGTGCTGGTTACGGAATGTTCCATGGCGGATAATATCGCTTTTGAAGCGCCCAAGACTGAGTTCACACGCCCGTGCAATCTTTGCCCCCATATGAAACGGATCACGCTTCCTAAAATTCTGGACAGCCTCGTGAATATGAGACAGGAAGTCACGGTCGACGCTGCAATCGCAGGTCGCGCGCGTCTGGCCGTGGAACGGATGGTCAATCTGAATATTTGATCGTGTATATCCTTCGGTTCGACGCATAAGTCTGGAAGACGCCTCAAGACCGTCTTACCGGTGGTGAAGTCAGTGGCTTTGGGACGTGTAAATGACGCTCTCCGGTAGGCAGCCTATTCCGTTCCGGCATCCTGGGTCTCGAGATCGAATTTTGATTATCGGGGGCGGTCTGGCTGGGCTGTTTACCGCGCTGCGGCTGGCCCCGTTACCCGTAACCATCCTCACGCTCCGACCTCTTGGCGAAGGTGCATCGTCGGCATGGGCGCAGGGTGGTATTGCCGCTGCCATCGGCGAGGGCGATACGCCCGAGGCTCACGCGATCGATACCATCACTGCGGGAGCCGGGCTGTGTGATGCGACCGTCGTGCAGCTTATGACAAGCGAGGCTCCCGAACGCATCGACGACTTGTTGCGCTTCGGAGTTCCCTTTGATCGCGACCTCGACGGCAAGTTGCGCCTGTCCCGGGAAGCGGCACATGGCGCACGGCGCATCGTTCGCGTGAACGGCGACATGGCCGGACATGCGGTCATGAAGGCACTCATTGCCGCCGCGAACCGGACACCGTCCATATCGGTTTTGGAAAATGTTCAGGCCGTCGATTTTGCAAAGACCGATGGACGCGTCATCGGCGTTTATGCATCGCGCGGCAATGGCAACCGTGCAACATTTCTTCCGGCCCGCGCTGTGGTTCTGGCGTCGGGTGGGGTTGGACAGCTTTTTCGCGTAACGACGAACCCCGCCGAGGCGTGGGGCAGCGGTCTTGCCATCGCAGCCAGGGCTGGCGCGGTGGTCTCGGATGTAGAATTCGTGCAGTTTCATCCCACGGCGTTCGATGTTGGGCGCGATCCGGCGCCGCTCGCATCCGAAGCGATCCGTGGTGAAGGCGCGTTGCTGGTCAACACCAAAGGCGAGCGCTTCATGCAAAGCGTCCATCCGGATGCTGAACTTGCGCCACGCGATGTTGTTGCCCGCGCGGTCTTCAAGGAAATAGCAGACGGTCAGGGCGCATTCCTCGACTGCCGGAAACTGGACCTTGAGAAAAGTTTTCCCACAGCCTTTGCTGTTTGCAAAGCGGCGGGCATCGATCCGACGCGCCAGCCTATCACCGTCGCACCGGCCGCCCATTATCATATGGGCGGCGTTTTGACCGACATTCGCGGACGCACGACGCTGACGGGACTTTGGGCTTGCGGCGAGGTCGCATGCACCGGCGTTCACGGCGCAAACCGTCTCGCCTCGAATTCCCTTCTTGAAGCGGTCGTCTTTGGTGCGCGGGTCGCGGAAGATATCAGGTCTGAGGCAGGGCAATGGTATGCCATGGGGCGGATCAGATTGCCGGAAGATCGCCTCGAAAACGTTTCGGAAGAGTCAACGCTGGCAGCAGAAGAGCGGCACGAAATCCGGTCTTTGATGTTTTCGCACCTGGGATTGCTGCGGTCCGGGGCATCGATCACGACAGCGCTCAGGACGCTCTCGAAATTCGAGCGCACAGGTTGCTCAGCCCATGTGCGAAGTATGGCAACCGCTGGCCTTCTCATCGCAGCAGGCGCACTGCAACGGCGGGAAAGTCGCGGCGCGCATAGCCGGACCGACTATCCGCATCAAATGCCTGCGATCACACACACAATGTTGACCTTAGGCGCCGCGCGGAGCATGAGCGCGGCGGTCGGTACTGACGCTGAGATTATGCTTAAGCCGGTTCGTGCTGCGAAGAAGCGCAAGGTCGCGGTCTAACGCACCTTATCGGTGAGGAACACCTAGATGCGGCAAGATCTGGTCGAACAGGCTGTGCAGGCAGCCCTTGCTGAAGACCTGGGCCTGGCTGGCGACCTGACCACAAACGCCATCGTTGCCGAAGATGCCATAGCCACAGCCCGCATTGTTTTGCGTGAAGATGCCGTGATCGCGGGCATTGTGCTGGCGATAGCGGCATTTCGTATTCTCGATCCCGGTATGACCGTGGATGTCAAAATCCCGGACGGCCGGTCGGGTGCTTCCGGCGCCGAGATTATGACCTTACATGGAAAGACGCGCGCGATCCTGTCCGGCGAACGCGTCGCTCTTAATTATCTCCAGCGTCTTTGCGGTATTGCGACCACGACAAGGGCTTATGTTAAGGAAATCGAAGGAACGTCCGCCAGCATCGTTTGCACACGTAAGACCACCCCGGGCCTTCGCGTTTTCGAAAAATACGCGGTTCGGGCCGGAGGGGGCCAGAACCATCGGTTTGGCCTTTTCGATGCAGTCTTGATCAAAGACAACCACATTGCGGCTGCTGGAAGCGTCTCGGCGGCAATCGAGAAAGCGCGGATGGGCGTCGGTCATCTGGTCAAGATCGAGGTTGAAGTCGATACCCTCGATCAGCTTGATGAAGCACTTGGCCACACCCTCGATGCGGTGCTGCTGGACAATATGACGGTTTCACAATTGAGAACCGCAGTAGAGCGCGTGAGAAAAGTAAAGCCTTCGTTGATTTGCGAGGCATCCGGAGGTATCAGGCTTGAGACCGTGAGAGCCATTGCAGAGACGGGTGTCGATCTGGTTTCCGTCGGCGCGTTGACTCATTCCGCGCGAAGTTGCGATATCGGGCTGGACGTGTAGCTGCGTTCGCGAATGTCGACATTGTTAACGCTGTTTCCGCTCACCTTCACGAAGGTGAGTATTGCTGGAAACGATGACAAGTCTCAAACTTCAGTGTGTTGGATGCAGAAAGGTATGGCCGGACTGCTCCGGCCATTGCAATTCCAAGCGAGGCTTTTGGCTCAACGCCAACCAGCGGTGAGCCACCGCGCTCAGTTATTCCGCAGCCTGAGATGACGGCGCATTCAGCCCTTCGAGCTTGGGCGCGGTTGCAATCGGGTCTTCCGACCGGCGGGATTTACCCTCGAAATACGCGCCCTGCTCGATGGCGAGCGACTTGTGGAAAACGTCGCCTTCCACGTGACTCGAAGCCTGGAGCGTTACGCGATTGCCGCGAATGGACCCCATCACCGCACCACGGACCACCACGTCATCGGCGACGATACCGCCGTTGATACGAGCCTTCTCTCCGACGATCAGCGACGAGCAGTGAACATCGCCCTGGATCTGTCCATCGACCTGGACTTCCCCCCGGGACAGAACGTTTCCTGTTACGGTCAGATCCTCCCCGATGATCGAAGGTGCCATGCGGTCTGGTCCTCTGAACGCTGGCGGTTTCGGTGCATAACCCTGTTGTGGTGCCGTAGATGGCAAGCCGGCACCCTGTCCTGGAGTTTGACCGCCCATGGGGGTCATTCCGCCTTGCGACGGCATGACCTGTCCGCCAACGGCTTTACTGGTGGTCTTGATGATTGGCTTTTGATCAAAATTGCTCATGTCCGTCTCTGGCTTTTTGGTGAACATCTACGGCTCCGGAGCTTTTCGGGGCGGCAAAATCTTTGTAGGACACTGCGAACCGTATTTCAACGATGTTCATCAAGGTTAAGCCGTAGCCGACACGAAACCGAAGGCTGTTTCGGATCGACAGTGCTTTTTGAGGCGCATGTATCGAAAACCTGTCGTGTCGGGAGCTAAACCTGAGCTTTCAAAGTGTCGAGAACGGCATTCGCATGTCCGGGCACCTTGACGCCGCGCCATGATTTCACGAGGTTCCCATCCGGCCCGATCAGAAAGGTGGATCGATCCACGCCCATGTAGGCTTTCCCATACATTTTTTTCTCGGCCCACACTCCGTAAGCTTCGATAGCGGTTTTCTGTTCATCCGCCAGGAGTTGAACGCCCAAGGTGTACTTGTCGCGGAATTTCGCGTGGCTTTTGACTGAATCCGGCGAAACTCCAATCACAATCGCATTCAGCGCCTCGAACGCCTCTTTCAACTCGCTGAAGGTCTGCGCTTCCTTGGTGCAACCCGTGGTATCGTCTTTCGGATAGAAGTAGAGCACGACGAACTTGCCTTTGTAATCCGCAAGGGCAACATTTTTGCCGTCTGCGTCGGGCAGTGAAAACACTGGCGCGGGGTTACCATCCTCAATCATGTCAACGAGCCTTCCTTTCGTCTCTATTTTTAGTCTATACAACCTCGTGCCCGATCGAAACGGAGATCGCAACCGGGTTATTCACGAGGCCCGAACGAGGCCGGCAACGAAACCACCATCATCATAAGTTTGGGGCGGCGAAGAGCCGTGGAAGGCGAGATGGCGGACGACCGCTTTACAAAAAAAGAATTCCGGGCACTTGTCGATAAAACCGAGCGGCTTCCCCTGTTGCCCGCACGAACGACGCCCGTTCGCACCCAGCTTGAGCGCTGGTCCGACACAAGCCGCATGCTCACGGACGCGATCCCCCAACCGGTCAAGACCATCTCCAGACATTCGTTTCGGATCTGCAGCCGTGTGCTTGGCGTGCTTGCCATCGTCCTCCTGTTGGCTGTCGCAGGTGCCTATCTGCGTCTGATGCAAAGTCCTGTATCTTTCGCTTTTCTCGTGCCCACAATTCAGAGCGAACTCAATACACAGATCAAGGGATATCGCTTTCGGATCGGCAACGCCGTTTTGCAGCTATCCAATGACTGGGGCCTTGAATTCAGGCTGACGGACGTAAGCCTGAACGACGACGACGGCAAGGAGATCGCGAAAGCGCCCTCCGCCGCAATCGACATGAGCGAAACGTCTTTGATGCAACTTTCCGTGGCGCCGTCGTCCATCGAGTTGATTGATCCCAAGGTCCTTGTGTTTACAGACGCTGGGACGCAGGAAACAGCCACGTCCCAGCAGGTGCCGCAAGGGCAACCGACGCAAGGCGCGAGAACCAGGGCCGCGGGACAAGGCGGGACACCCCGCTCCATCAATCCGGCGCAGATTCCGCCACAGGCGCAGAATGCACCTGTGGTCACCGCAAATCTCGATCCCGGTCTTCTGTTGGGACGGCTTTTCGGAGCGCTGGAGGCGCGCGGCGGTTCTTCATCGGCGTTGAAACGGATTGGCGTTCGCAATGCGGCCATTTATTTCGTGAGCGCGAGCGCCATCTCCGAGTGGAAGGTGCCGACGTTTCATATCGATATTCAGCAACAGGGCGGAAACACGGCCCTATCCGGCGAACTCGATCTTGTGCAGGACGCGTCGCCGTCGCGCCTCTCGTTCAAGGCAAGCAACCGGACACAACAGAAGTCCTATCTGCTTGAGATGTCGGCGGAAGACGTGTCTCCGGAGGCCGTCGCACGGAGTTTCCCTACCGTCGAAGCGCTTAGGCTGGTCAAATTGCCCATGAGCGCCACGGCCAGGGTTGAAATCAGCCATGGCGGAAACGTGTTGAGCGGTAACGGCGAGATTAAGCTTGGAAAGGGGATCTTTTACGCTCCCTGGGACAAGAAGCATCCGGCCGCCATCGACAGCGGGATGCTGCGCGTCCGGTTCGACAAAAGCACCGAGGCGGTCATCGTCGAGCCGCTGGAACTGCGCTGGGATGATAACTTGCTGACATTGGCGGCCACCATCGCGAAAACCGAGACACCGAACCCGAATGCTCCAAGATGGTCCATGATTGTCGATGGACGCGGAACAAGGCTGGGGGCGCAGGAGTATGGCGTTCCAGCCATTCCTCTGGATGTGTTCCGGCTCGCGGCCACCTATGACACCGCGTCTGGCAACGCGACGCTGAACGATTTCACGATCAAGGCCGCTGACGCACAGATCACGCTTGCAGGAAGTGCCGCCGATATCGCCAATGGCGGCGACGCGCGGTTGACAGGAACCATATCGCCGATGCCACTCGCCTTCCTCAAGGTGATCTGGCCCACCTTCGTCGCCAACGGAGCCAAGGAATGGGTCGGCGAAAACGTGCCGGCCGGACGCATCACGGGGGGATCGGTCGATGTCAATCTATCCCGCAGCGTGATCGCAGACCTGAAAAATGACGGCGATGTGCCCGATAGCGCGGTGTCCTTCATTTTGAAGCTTGCTAACCTGCAAATTTATCACGTCAAGGGTCTGCCGCCGATCCGAACAACACAACAAAGCATTGTGAAGGTGGTCGGGCGTCATTTCCGACACGACATTCCGGAGGCACGTATCGAGGTGCCGAGCGGCAAGCCGATCCAGTTTTCGGACGGCTATTTCGTTGTGGACGACCTGCGGGAAGAGTTTCCCGACTGCGATATCGGGTTCAAGGCGAAAGGCGATGCGGCTGGCGTTCTCGAACTTCTGGATCAGCCTCCATTGGGCTACGTGAAAGCTGTCGGCTTCAAGTCAAATATTATGAACGGGCAGGTTGCCACATCGTTCAAGTTGAGCCTGCCGCTTTTGAAAGAGCTAAAATTCAAGCAATTGAAGTTTTCCGGCAAAACCCGCGTCTCCGAATTAAAGTCGAATGGATTGCCTGGCGGTATCGTGGTCAACGGAGGCGCAGTCTCGTTCGATGTCACCGAAGCCGCAATCAGCGCAACCGGCGAGATGAAGGTCAACGGCGTTCCGGTAAGCCTTGCCTGGCAGCGCATTCTCGACGCACCACCCGAGAAGCAGCCCACGCTTCGGCTGGCCGGCATCCTGACGGAAAAAGCCCGCGACGATCTGGCGCTGAACGTCAATCATATCGTCAAGGGCGATCTGCCGATCGCTTTGGCGGTATCGCTGCAAAAAGACGGGCCACCGAAGCTCTATATGGAAGCGAACCTGACAGGTTCGGAGATTTTTCTGACGGCCATCGGATGGCGAAAGCCCAATGGCCAGAGGGCAACGCTCTCCTTCGATCTCAGTCAGCGCGCCGATAATTACCTCGTGCTCGACAACTTCAAGATGGTGGGCGACAACCTCGCCATAGATGGCCAGCTCGTGCTGAACGACAAACGGCGGATTGCCAATTTCGATTTTCCGCAGTTTTCCACAAACCAGTTGACGCGCCTCGCGATCTCGGGAGAGCTTGCCCCGCAAAACATTCTAAAAATTCGCGCCAAGGGTGCGGCCTTCGACGGGCGTCAGTTTTTCAAGTCCATCCTCTCATCGGGCAAAACCACGGAGGCACAGCCGGCACCTCAAAAAGATGAGCCGGGTCTTGATCTCGCCGTGGAAATCGAGACTTTGTTCGGGCACAGCGACGCAACGCTCAAATCGGTTGTATTGTCTGCAAAACGCAGGGCGGGCAAGCTCACCTACCTCGACGTGTCCGGGCGTCTGAACGGTCAGGAACTGATCGGCATTCGGGTGGATCAGAAGTCGGGCCAGCGCCTGATGATCGCAGAGTCGACAGATGCCGGCTCCACGTTACGACTGATCGGACTCTATAACGCGATGCGTGGCGGTTTGCTAAGCCTTCGTCTTGATCTGGACGGCGGCGGGCAGGCGGAAAAAACAGGAACGCTGACCGTCCGCAACTTCGTTATCGCAGGCGACCAGGTCTTGGGCAAGGTTGTGACCCGGGCCGAGCAGGAAAATACCCGTCAGCGTCCGGGGGGCGAGGCGGTGGCACAGGCGGCATCCTCAGGCGCGCCTTTACAGTTTGACCGTATGACGGTGCCGTTCTCGACGACCTCGGGGCAATTCATCCTGCACAACTTCGCCATCAACGGCCCGGTTCTTGGCGCAACCATGCGGGGCAGCATCGATCTTGGCCGGGACGCTCTCAACCTGTCGGGTACGTATGTCCCGCTTTATGGTTTGAATTCGGTTCTTGGCGGCGTACCGCTATTGGGAGAGTTGCTTGGCGGACGGGAAGGTGTGCTCGGCATCACCTTTGCGGTGCAGGGCCGCATGGGCAACCCCGACGTAAGGGTCAATCCACTCTCCATGGTGGCTCCTGGATTCCTTCGGCAGTTGTTCGAGTTCGATAACAACCAGCAGGAAGCCGCACCGCGAGAGATCGAGCAGCCGAAGTCTCAGCGCGGCGCGGCGAAGAGGACCGGCGCAACACCTTAGTTTATTCCCGCTAACTTAGGATTGGTACGTCCGGTGCGCACCTCGAAGGGTGAGATAGTGCAGTAAAGAGCGACGTTAACGATTTTGCCGGCATAGTCTCACCGGACCGCAACCCTTCGAAATCCATCATCGAGAAGAGGGATGCCAGGCAAATTCGATAGGCATCTTAAGGAGATAAAAAGACCTTGCGCCAATAGTCCAAGGCGTGATCCGCCAGATCGTTAAGTGCAACTTCGAACGATCTTGATGCTTCAAAGACCGCCGAAGGACAAACGCATGCTTTACAGGTCTGGAAGCTGAATGCAGATGCTCGTTATCCAGTGTGCTTACATCGGGCTGCTCGCTTTCGCGCTCGTGTCCGACATTCGGAATTTCAAAATACCGAACGTCATTCCAACCGCACTTCTTGCCTTCTTCCTCTTCTATGCGTTCATGTATCTTACTCCGGCGGAGTTAGGGCGGCATTTGATGATTGGAGGCATCGCTTTGCTGGCCGGAGTGGCGTTGTTTGTCTTTCGCATTCTCGGCGGGGGAGATATAAAACTTATGGTGGCAATTCTGGTTTGGGCGGGGCCGCGACACGGCATGAGTTTTGTGATGCTGACAGCCGTCGTAGGAGGGGTTCTGGCTATAATGCTCCTTGGACTTCGCAAATCGGTAGCCGGTGAGCCGTTTTCAAAAGAGTACTCGATCTCGAGCCAGGTTGATGTCTGGATGCGGCGAGGCGTATATCCTTATGGAGTGGCAATTTGTGGCTCAGGCCTGGTGCTGATGCCATCATTCTTTACCCACTAAAAGCGGGCAACCTCGCGCTACCCGTCAATCATACGCAAGACAACTTTCGTCGACGATCCAAGACTTAATTTCATAAGCGGGATTGTCGAGCACTAAGCGCGCGGCGCAGCTAGAACTTTGAATCCAATTTTTATATATCATCAGCGCGATCACATTATATTATCATGACTTTTGCCACCGAGTATTTGCTGCCTTAAAAGAAATATCTGATTTTCTGTCTGGTGTAAGCTTTTTCGTCCCGATCGAGCGAGTTGCCGCAAACTGAATATGGCATGGTTGAAACCAGCATCAAATTTCAAAAGTACCCACTACCCGACGATCCATAAGCCAGCCCCCCGCCTGCGATCGCCAAGAAAGTCCGCGCTATGTTCGAAAAAATTCTGATCGCCAACCGTGGCGAGATCGCCTGCCGCATCATCAGGACCGCGCGCCGTATGGGCATAAAAACTGTTGCGGTTTATTCCGACGCGGACCGCGATGCCCTGCATGTGGAGATGGCGGACGAGGCCGTGCATATCGGCCCGGCACCCGCCGCGCAGAGCTATCTCGTGATCGATAACATCATCCAGGCGGCAAAAGAGACCGGCGCGGAGGCCATTCACCCGGGCTATGGGTTCCTGTCGGAGAACCCCAGCTTCGCGGAAGCGCTGGCTGCGGCGGGTATCGCGTTCATCGGGCCGAATATTGAGGCCATCCGCGCGATGGGCGACAAGATCGAGAGTAAGAAAGCGGCGGCGGCGGCGAAGGTTTCCACCGTGCCGGGCTATCTTGGCGTCATCGCGAACACGGACGAGGCGATCCGTATCGCGAATGAAATCGGCTATCCCGTGATGATTAAAGCCAGCGCTGGCGGTGGCGGCAAGGGCATGCGCATCGCTTATGCTGCCAACGAGGTGGCGGAGGGCTTCACCACATCCACCGCGGAGGCGAAGTCCAGCTTCGGCGACGACCGCGTGTTCATCGAGAAGTTCATCGAAAACCCGCGTCATATCGAAATTCAGGTGCTTGGCGACAAGCACGGTAACATCGTGCATGTGTTCGAGCGCGAATGCTCGATACAGCGGCGCAATCAGAAGGTGATTGAGGAAGCGCCATCGCCATTTCTGGACGCGGAAACGCGAGCCGCGATGGGTGCGCAGGCCGTGGCGCTGGCGCGTGCCGTGAATTATGAGAGCGCTGGCACGGTAGAATTTATCGTCGACCCAAAGCGCAAGTTCTATTTTCTTGAGATGAACACGCGGTTGCAGGTGGAGCATCCGGTGACGGAGATGATCACCGGTCTCGATCTCGTGGAGCAGATGATCCGGGTCGCGGCGGGAGAGAAGCTGCCGTTTGCGCAAGCCGATCTGAAGATCAACGGCTGGGCCGTGGAAAGCCGCGTTTATGCCGAGGATCCGTATCGCAATTTTCTACCGTCCATAGGGCGGCTCGTGCGGTATCGACCGCCATCGGAAGGGACCCGCGACGGCATCACCGTGCGCAACGATACAGGTGCAACGGAAGGCGGCGAGATTTCCATCAATTACGATCCCATGATCGCCAAGCTCATCACCCACGCGCCGACCCGCGAAGCCGCCATCGATGCGCAAGGCGCGGCGCTCGACGCTTTCGGCATCGACGGCATCGAGCACAACATCCCGTTTCTCGCCGCCTTGATGCATCATCCGCGCTGGCGTCGCGGCGACTTGTCCACGGGCTTCATCGCCGAGGAATATCCCGATGGCTTCAAACGCCGCGAACCTGAGGGCGAAGCGCGGAATGTGATCGTCGCCGTTGCCGCCGCAATCGATCATCTGCAGAATCTCCGGCGTTCGAAAATTTCCGGGCAGCTTCGTGGTGCCGTCGGGTTGCAATTCGGCAAGCCGCGTGTGGTGCGCCTTGGAGCGTTCTCGCAACGTGTGATCGTAACCGGCGATCAGCGAACCGAAACGGCGGTCACGTTCCTCAGCGATGCAAATCCAGCGCATGATCTCGCGCAGCGGGAACCGGTTGAGCAGGGTGTCTCGAATTTAACTCACAGCGGGCAAAATGCGACGGCTGGGAAAGTGCTCACCCTGAAAAGCGAATGGTGGCCCGGTCAGCTCGTTTGGCACGGCACGGTAAACGGCAAACCGGTCGCAATACAGGTGCGCGCGATCCTGAATGGCGTGGCGCTCAGCTATCAGGGGTATCGTGCCGACGCCCATGTCTATACGGAGCGGGAGGCCGAGTTGCTGGCGCTCATGCCAGAGAAGCGGGTCGCGGATACGTCGAAAAAGCTGTTATGCCCAATGCCTGGCCTGGTGATCTCCATCGCCGTCACCGAGGGGCAGGAGGTCAAGGCGGGCGAGCAACTCGCCGTGGTTGAGGCCATGAAAATGCAAAATGTCCTGAAGGCCGACCGCGATGTGACCGTGGCCAAAGTCCGCGCGAAGCCCGGCGACAGCCTCGCGGTGGACGCCGTAATTATGGAATTTGCTTGATCGGTGAAAAAAGTCTCAAAACGGCAGCAACCGAATTTTGAAAAAGAAACAGGCGCAACTCCGCGCGCCTGTTTTTCAAAAAAATCCAAACATCGTGGCCTACGATTAAAACCAGCGTCCACGGCCGTAAAAGCCGCCGCCGCCAATGACCAGCAGAACAATAACGATCAGCAAAAGTGTGTTTGTGTCCATGGTATTCTCCTCTGCGCAGCGGTAAATTCGGCTGCGTCATGTTAATCCTGTGACGACAACGGGGATGTTGCCCGGAAGTTCCGGTGTTGCGATGATTGCTTAAACCTTTTTCATCCCTGCAAATTGCAACTGTTGACGGACTGTTTTATTTTTCTCCACGCGTGATACAAGCGATACGAACAGTAGGGAATCACTCCCGGGACATGACTCCAATGAGCGTCAAACTGCCGGTCATTCGGTTTGCCAGCCACTTGCGCAAGATCGTTCAGCAATGGCGGCGTCGTGGACATAAAGTTGCGCTGGTTCCGACCATGGGCGGTTTGCACGAGGGCCACCTGTCGCTTGTCAGGCTCGCGAAACAGCACACCACGCGGGTGATCGTGTCAGCCTTTGTGAACCCGACGCAGTTTGCGCCGCACGAGGATTTCGACAGCTACCCGCGCAACGAGGAGCGCGACTGGCACAAACTCGTGACCGTGCAGGCCGATGCCATGTATGCGCCAGATGTTCATGAAATGTACCCCGAGGATTTTTCGTCGCGGGTCGAAGTCGCGGGCCTGACTCAGACCCTGGAAGGCATGTCGCGGCCGCACTTTTTCGGCGGCGTGACCACGATTTGCACCAAGTTGTTTTTGCAGGCGCTCCCCGACGTGGTGATCTTTGGCGAAAAGGACTATCAGCAACTTCTGGTCATTAAACGGCTGGTGAAGGACCTTAACTTTCCGATCACCGTGATTGCAGCTCCCATCGCGCGTGAAGACGACGGCCTCGCCATGTCGTCGCGCAACGTCTATCTGGACGCGGCTGAACGCCGGATCGCGCCCCAATTGCATGCCGTACTGCGCGACATGGCTGGCGATCTGAGTGGCGGCCGGACGATTGGCGATGTGCTCCGGCAGGGCGTGACACGGCTCGAAAGTGCTGGCTTTCGCGTCGATTACCTCGATGTGCGCGATGACGAGACTTTGGCACCGTTCGAAGACGTTGTTGCAGGGTCTGCAAGACTGCTCGCGTCAGTGCATCTGGGCCGTGTCCGGCTGATCGACAATGTGGTGGTTGCGCCGAAAAGCAGCGGACCCGTTTAAGGCGCGAGCCATGTTTGGGTCATGGTGCCATCGTGGGTCCAGGCGAATGACGCGCGGCGATGGCCCTGCGCCGCGAGATACAGCCAGTCAAGCCGAACGATCTGGGCAGACACCACGGCGAAGTGCTGAAACGCCTCAGCGTCAGGGACTGAGGTAATTTCAACAGGCGATGTTATCGCCGATCCAGGTGCCACCCCTTGCGCATAGCAAACACGGCTCATTTCACGGGAGGCAACCCACCGCGCCCTTGCCAGATCGTCGCCCGTCGACACTCTTGCAATGCAATCCAGCCGCATCTGGATTTTCTGCTGAGCATCGTAGAAGTGCATGCCAATTTTCGGGTTTATAAAAAACTCTGCAAACTTCCGGGATCTCGCATCTGTGTGAAACAACAGCGTCCGGGTTGCTTTTTCGAAACCACGCAGCACCACGGTGCGACTTGTGGGATAGCCATCGGCGCGAACGGTGGCGACATTGGCGGTATGAAACCCCGACCGGCGATTGGCAGATCCGATGGCTAAAAATGTCCAAGCCGCAGGCACGACCGCGTCAAGGTTGACGTAATGCTCCGGAACAGGCACGCCCTGTTTCTGTGGATCTGGCGCGTTTTCAGCTCTGAACGGCATCTCGGGTTCGATGGCTTCACAGACTTCAGTCATTGACAGTCTCGGATTTGCTGGCACAGTCGCTAGTGTGGTGGTTCAAAAGCTCGCCTACATTTGCAGCACTTTCCTTAGCGAACTTTTGAACCTTAACCACACTGGTAACTTTAAGTTCTAATGTTCCTTATGATTTCGAGGTTCGTTCGATGCCGGCTGGAAATTGTGACGAACCTCGAAACCGGGACACGAGTTATGAGTGATCAGTCTTACGATGTCATTTTTGCGGGTGGCGGGTTGTCCGCGACGCTTGCGGCATATTATATGCGGGAAAAGCGGCCGCAGTTGCGCATCCTGATGCTTGAGGCGCACGCCACGCTTGGCGGAAATCACACGTGGTCGTTTCACGATAGCGATATTTCGGCCTTGTCCCGCGCCTGGGTTGCGCCCTTCATCGCCCAAAGCTGGCCGAAACAGGATGTGCGCTTTCCAAAATATAATCGCACGCTGCCTATCGGCTACAACACAATCGCCTCGGAGCTGTTACACAAGGCCGCAATTCAAAAACTACATGACAGTGTACGCTTCGGGGTGACGGTCCAGACTGTGACGCCCGAGACCGTGACCCTTTCCACGGGCGAAGTACTACGCGGTAAGTGTGTTATCGACGCGCGGGGCCAGAAGCCCGCCAAGGGTCTGACCCTCGGCTACCAGAAGTTCGTCGGCATCGAAGTCCGGCTGACAAAACCCCATGGCCAGGACCGGCCCATCATCATGGACGCCACTGTGCCGCAGCGGGATGGATATCGTTTCGTCTATACGCTGCCGTTTTCCGCAGACCGCCTGTTGATCGAGGACACTTATTACAGCGATACGCCCATGATCGATCTTCCGTTTCTGCGCAATGAATGTCTGAATTATGCGCAATGCCGTGGCTGGTCGGTGGCAGAAATCGTGCGTGAAGAAACGGGCGTGCTGCCCATTGTGCTGTCCGGCTCGGTGGATGCGATTCTCGAACAAAACACGAGCGGCGTACCGGCCCTTGGCCTGCGCGCGGGTTTTTTCCACCATACCACGAGTTATTCGTTTCCGTTTGCGGTGAAAACTGCCGAAGCAATTGCTGCATTGTCGCCTCTGACGAGCGGATCCCTCGATGCCGAGATGCAAATCTGGGCGAAAGCACACTGGCGTCAGCAGCGGTTTTTCCGGCTTCTCAACCGCATGCTGTTCTGGGCGGCGGAGCCTGATCGGCGTTACCGGGTGCTGGAGCGGTTTTACAGCCTGGGCGAGCCATTGATCGGGCGGTTTTATAATTCAGGCCTGACGCTCGCCGACCAAGCGCGGATTCTGGCGGGATGGCCGCCGGTGCCCATCGGGCGCGCGCTTCGTGTGCTCGGCGAAACAGCGGAAAACCCGATCCCCCGTCCCGCGTCGGTGGCGACCCGATGAGCGGTCTTGTCGGTAGAAACACGGCAGGCCACGATCCTATCGTCGCTCTGAGCCGCGAATTGATCGAAAAAGGCTCGAAAAGCTTCGCCATGGCTGCCCGTCTTTTGCCATCCGCCGTGCGCGACGATGCCATGTTGCTTTATGGCTGGTGCCGTCATTGCGACGACGAAATCGACGATCAGGTGCTCGGCTTCAAGAGCGAAACGGCGCGCACCGCGTCGCAGTTGGAACGTTTGTCTGTGCTCCGCACAAAGACCGAGGCCGCCTTGCGCGGCCAAGCCACCGAACCCGTCTTCATCGCGCTGTCCCGCGTCGTGCAGAAACATCGCATCCCCGACCGGCATCCGTTGGAGCTGTTGCGCGGCTTCGAAATGGATGTGGAAGCGCGGACCTATCAGACCATCGATGACACACTTGATTATTGTTATCACGTGGCCGGTGTCGTGGGCGTCATGATGGCGATGATCATGGGAGTTCGCGATCAGCCAACACTCAACCGCGCCTCCGATCTCGGCCTTGCGTTCCAGTTGACCAATATCGCGCGCGACGTGATCGACGACGCGAAGGCGGATCGGGTCTATATGCCGCGCGATTGGCTGACAGCGGCGGGCGTGCCGTCGAGGGAGGTCGCGGACCCCGCTCACCGCGCCGCCGTGTTCACGGTGGCCGAGCGGCTGGTGCGCGAAGCCGACGTGTATTACCGGTCCGCGCTTTATGGAATGCGCCGGTTGCCGTTCGGGGCTGCGGTGGGGATCGGCGCGGCCCGGCGCATCTACCGCGACATCGGGCGCATTCTGGTTTCGCGCGGGACCCATGCCTGGGATGGCCGCGCGGTCGTCGGCAAGCGGCGCAAGTTCGCGGCGGCTGTGTCCGGTGCTACGGCAGCGCTTCGCGCGCATACGCTGATCCGGGCGCTTCCGGCACCGTCACGCGCCGGACTGTGGACCATGCCGAACCTTGGTGCGTCTTAATTATGGACTCATTAAATTTGATCGCGATGCGTTAAAGTTTACACAAGCTTAAATGGCAGCTTTGTCGAAGGGCTTTTTACTTCCTAGGTCAAACACCCAACATGAATGCAATGGAACAACAAGATTTCTGTTCTGGCGTGCGTCAATCCTGTTAATTCTAAACAGCTTTAGGTTGCAATTAATGATGTTAATTTTAAGGTTAGTCTCATGGACTCGCTCTGAGTGTCCATCCGGAAACAGCTTGAGTCCTTTGGATCATTTGTGATTCCCTATCGGTGGCTGATTCGGGGGAGCCGCCTATGTGGACGAACGAGAACCGCGCTCGCTATGACAGGAGCAAGCTTCGCTATCCGAGCGATCTGACGGACGAGGAATGGGCGGTGATCGGCCCTATGATCCCGCCCGCGAAGTGCGGCGGCAACAAACGCACGGTCAATGAACGCGAGGTGGTGAACGGGCTGATGTACATCCTCAGCACCGGATGCCAATGGGCCGCCCTGCCCAAGGACCTGCCCGCCCGGAGCACCGTCAACGATTACTTTCGCCTCTGGGACTATGACGGCACGCTGGATCGCATCCATCACGCGCTTTATGTCAGATGCCGCGAGCTTGCCGGGCGCGAGGCCAGCCCAACGGCGGCGATTATCGACAGCCAGAGCGTGAAGAGCGCGGAAAAAGGGGGCTTTGCATTGATCCGCCGGGGTATGATGCCGGCAAAAAGATCAAGGGAAAGAAGCGCCACATCCTTGTAGATAGCCACGGCTTGCTGCTGTGCGCCATCGTTCATGCCGCCGATATCCAGGATCGCGACGGCGGGGTCCTGCTGATGAGCGCGCTGTTCGGACTGTTTCCGTTCCTGCTCAAACTCTACGCGGACAGCGGCTACCAAGGAGAAAAGTTTCAAAAGGGACTGAAACGGGTCTGCGGCCGGATCAACGTCGAAATCGTCAAGCGCTCGGACGCGGGTAAGTTCGTTGTGCTTCCAAAACGCTGGGTCGTCGAAAGAACGATCGCCTGGCTCAACCGCTGCCGGAGACTGGCCAAAGATTGGGAATGCCTCAATCGAAGCGGCCTTGCTTTCCTCCGCTGGGCGTCCATCCGGCTCATGCTACGAAAGCTTTGCAGGAAAACATGATGATCCCGGATGGACTCTGAGGAAATGCATGAGAAAGCTAGCAGCTTTAATATTGATAACATCGGTAGGCGCTTGTGCGCCGAAAATCACCGCTCCCGATTTAAGCCGAGCATCAATAATCGAGCTAAGCAAATCCCAGAAAGAACTGGTTTATAAAGGGGTTCGAGAAAGTCTTAAAGACCCGGACTCCGCTAAGTTCGGCACCATGAAATCCGGTGTTGATGAGAAAAACCTTATAAGTGTTTGTGGATATGTTAACTCTAAAAATAGTTATGGTGGTTATGTCGGCATGACTCGATTTCTGGGAGTAATCAATCCCGAAACAAATAATTTTGGTATCGTAGACATTGCAGATAGCTCCGGAATTGAATTGGTTTGCGAGAGACTTGGATTATCGTAACTTCGTCGAAATATAGACTCTTGAACTCGTCATCGCACACGATTATGGTGCACTTAGAAAAGCCGTCCGGCAGGGCATGCCGTGGCGACTTCATCAGCTCCTCCCCTTGATTGGCGGAACAGCGCGGCGGAAACGTCAGCGCTTTTGGTATTGGCGGCTCGTCCGCAGAAAAGGAAGCAAAATGCCCAAGATGAAGACGAAGAGCGGCGTCAAAAAGCGCTTCAAGATAACGGCGTCGGGCAAGGTCGTCGGGGTACAGGCCGGCAAGCGTCACGGCATGATCAAACGCACGCCGAAGTTCATTCGCAACGCGCGCGGCACGTTTGTACTTCAGGACGGCGATGCGAACCACGTCAAGAGCTTTGCGCCTTACGGCCTCAAGTAACAGCCCGCTCCGGAGAATTGAACCATGTCACGTGTGAAACGCGGCGTCGCCGCGCATGCCAAGCATAAGGCCGTCCTCAAGCTCGCCAAGGGCTATTATGGCCGCCGCAAGAACACCATCAAGGTCGCCCGGCAGGCCGTCGAGAAGGCCGGGCAGTATCAATATCGCGACCGCCGCACGAAGAAGCGCAACTTTCGCAGTTTATGGATACAGCGCATCAACGCCGGCGTTCGTGAGCACGGCCTGACTTATGGCCGCTTCATCGATGGATTGACCCGCGCCGGAATTCTCATCGACCGCAAGGTGATGTCGGATATGGCGATCACGGATCCGGCTGGTTTCGTTGCGCTTGTGGCCAAAGCCCGTGAAATGTTACCGGCGGAACATCGTGGCGTGGTCGCGGCTGCGGCGTAGGTTCCTGGGGACTTGAAGGGTCGACGTAATCGTCTTGTCATGGCCGGGCTTGACACCTGGCCATCCAGTAGCATTGCCGCAATATTCAATATAAGTCTGGATGGCCGGGTCAAGCCCGGCCATGACATGGGCGGTAGCCAGGGAACGTGTCTGATGGCGACGGTGGTTTCAAAAAAACCTGAGTTGGACAGTCTGGCCCTACAGGTGTTGCAGCAAATCGATGCGTCAAGCGACCTTGCTGCGCTGGATGTCGTTCGTGTCGCGGCGCTTGGCAAAAAAGGGCAAATTTCAGAGCTTATGCAGCAACTCGGGAAAATGGAACCCGACGAACGAAAATCCTTCGGAGCCTCGGTCAATCTCCTGAAGGATCGCGTCTCGGCAGCATTGGATGTACGCAAGGCCGAGCTTGAGGCCGTGGCGCTTTCCGCGAAACTCGCGAATGAACGTGTGGACGTCACCCTTCCTGTACGTGCGAGTCCTGCATCGGAAGGGCGCATCCATCCCATAAGCCGCGTTATGGACGAGGTTGCGACGATTTTCGGTGGCATGGGTTTCGCCGTCGCCGAAGGGCCGGACATCGAGACGGACGACTACAATTTCACGCGACTGAACTTCCCTCCGGGACATCCGGCGCGAGAAGCCCACGATACCTTCTTTTTCGCGCCGAATGAGGCTGGCGAGCGGCTGCTCCTTCGCACGCATACGTCTCCGGTTCAGGTGCGCACGATGCTTTCGCAGAAGCCGCCGATCCGCATCATCGCCCCGGGTCGCGTCTATCGCATGGACAGCGACCAGACCCACACGCCCATGTTCCATCAGGTCGAAGGCCTCGTTATCGGCCGTGACATTCACATGGGGCATCTGAAATGGACGCTTGAAGCGTTCTGCAAAGCGTTCTTCGAACTGGACGACGTGAAAATGCGCTTCCGCATGTCGCACTTCCCGTTCACGGAGCCTTCCGCGGAAGTCGACATACAATGCGACCGGTCTGGCCCTGAACTCAAGATTGGCGAAGGCAACGACTGGCTCGAAATCCTCGGCTGCGGCATGGTGCATCCCAATGTGCTGCGGTCATGCGAGATCGATCCCGACGAGTGGCAGGGCTTCGCGTTCGGTATGGGCGTCGACCGGATTGCGATGTTGAAATATGGGATGCCCGACCTTCGCGCGTTTTTTGCAAACGATTTGCGCTGGCTGAAACATTATGGCTTTCGCGCGTTGTAGAACTGGGCTGCCATGGATGGTATCGACCCTTTGACAATGGTGACGAAAACCAACCTTCGCCACGGGCTTGCCCATCAAGGCGACCTGGCGGTTGTGATGCTGTCAGCGGTTACGGACAGGGCCAGGCTGTCGGCGGTTCGCGCGTCCGCTGTTGCGCCTTGTACCAGCGAAACCGCTTGATGTCGCGGCGAACTTCTATCGAACAAGCCCTCCGCCATCTCGCGCCGCGCGTGCCAGCCCACGAATGCGGTGCAATCCTCGATCAGGCTGAAGACAGTCCTGGCTTACGTACAGCGTCGCCCGAAAAGGCGGCCTGGCTTTCGATGGTCGCCTATATTCGTCATACGCTGACCGACTATGACGCGCTATTGGATGAAGGTTATGACCGCGACGCGGCCCGCCATTTCGTGCTCAGGGATATGAATGCGATTTTGACCGAGTGGGGCGTGCGGCACCTGCTCGCTGAAGACGAGCCGTCGTAAACGCCATAGCCATAACGCACGGTCATTCTGGGGCATATGGGTTCAAGCCCGATGGCATGCTGCTGCAAGTGCTGTAGAAGGAAAAGCGCCTCAACAAAAGAGAGACAATTCGGTTGCTCATCGATATGGGTTTGATTTCGTCGCTTAAACACGCAAAAAGCCCGTAAGCGCAACGACGCCTACGGACTTCGTCGTTAAAGCCGTCCGATTCTAATTAGCAATACGTTCCGTCACGGGCACAACGTGCGCGGTCACGCTGAAGGCGGGCACGATCCTGGTTCACATCACGCTGCTCGCGACGGAGCACGCGCGCGTCGCGGTCTTCTTTTCGTGCGTAGTAACGGGCTGCGCCATAGTTGCCACGCGCTTCTGCATTGCGCTCGCGGATGCGGTCGTTTTGCAGGCGGCGTGCCGCTGCATTGCGCTCGGCTTGCTCATTCCGAAGTTCCCGGCGATCGCGGGCAGCGCGTTCGCGATCCTGCTCCTGACGGTAGTAGCTTTGAGCAAAGCCTGGTGCGGCGACGGTGATCGTGCTGACGGCTGTAAGCGCGATAATTGCAAGCTTGCTGATGACTTTCATAAAACCCTCTCAAGGTCATTTGGAATACTTCCGAATGCGAGGAGTTTTAATCTCTTTCGATGAATTGGGCGTGAACGAAGCATACAGCAAACAAAACGGCCCGGTTGCTCAAAAAACCGGCATGGAGGTCGACGACTGCGGCTGCTTTAATACTTCGTGTTTGGATGGCACAGGTGGATCTTCATACCTGGTTTCGCCCTCGCTGCAACAATCCTGTTTAACGCCCACGCATTTCGGACTACAGTACGGTCCAAACGCATTGAAAATCGCAAACATAAGCGGCACAAGGGCTTCGGCTCAAAGCGGCAGACCATAGGGAGGCTTCATGAGCTATCGCGCACCCGTCGCCGACATCTCCTTCACGCTCAATCATATCGCGGGATTTTCAAACATCATCGAGCGCGGCCTGTTTGAGGAACTCGACATGGATACCGTCGGCGCGATCCTCGACGAGGCCGCGCGCTTTGCGAACGATGAACTGGCGCCCACGAACCATATCGGTGACGTACAGGGCGCGCGACTCGTGAACGGCGAAGTTATCATGCCGGATGGCGTGGTGGATGTTTATAAAAAATGGGTTGCCGGAGGCTGGGGCAGTTTGCCGGTCGCGAAAGAGCACGGCGGGCAGGGCTTGCCGCTCGCGCTGTCCATGGCCGTGACGGAGATGTGGAACGGCGCGAACATGGCGTTCGGCCTGAACCCATTGCTGACGCAGGCGGGCGTTCACGCCATTATCGTGCACGGTTCGGAAGACCTGCAACGCAAGTATCTACCGAAGCTTGTGACGGGTGAGTGGACAGGCTCCATGCAGTTGACTGAACCGCACGCAGGCTCCGACTTACGCTTTCTGAAAACCCGCGCGGTGCCCGCTGGCGATGGGTCGTACAAAATCACCGGCACCAAGATCTACATCACCTATGGCGAACACCCCATGACGGAGAACATCATTCACATGGTGCTCGCCCGCCTGCCGGATGCACCGTCTGGCACAAAAGGCATTTCGCTGTTTCTCATCCCAAAATTCATGGTGAATGACGACGGAAGCTTGGGCGCGCGCAACGATGTGCATGCGGCGAAGCTTGAGCACAAGCTTGGCATCAACGCCAGCCCGACGGCTGTTTTGAACTTCGGCGACAAAGGTGGGGCTGTCGGCTGGATGGTCGGTGAGCCGAACGGCGGCTTGAAAGCCATGCTCACCATGATGATCGAGGCGCGGATCGGGGTCGGCATTCAGGGTGTGGGCATTGCGGAGCGGGCCTTTCAACAGGCGCTTCAATTTGCAATGGAGCGTAAACAAGGCACGACCGATCAGGCTGGGATTGATGGTTCGGTGGCCATCATCGAACACCCCGACGTGAAGCGCATGTTGCTGAACATGAAAGTGAAAACGTCGGCCGCGCGTGCGATCTGCTATGTCACGTCGGTCGCGATGGACCTCGCCCATAATTCGCCCGATGTAGCCGAACGCAAGCGAAACCTCGCCAAAGCCGCACTGCTGACGCCGGTCGCCAAGGCGTTTTCAACGGATATGGGTGTGGAAGTCGCATCGAAAGGCATTCAGGTCCACGGCGGTATGGGCTTCATTGAAGAAACAGGTGCCGCTCAGCATTACCGCGACGCGCGCATTGCACCGATCTATGAAGGCACCAACGGCATTCAGGCCATCGACCTCGTGACCCGCAAGATCGGCATGAACGGCGGTGAGGATGTCCGTCTGTTCATCAACGAGTTAAAAGAAACGGTGCGGGACATCAAGACCTCGAACGAACCGTCATTCGGCCATATGGCCGGACAGATGGAAGCGAGCGTGGCCGCGTTGGAAGAAACCACGAAATGGCTTCAGCGCACGCTGGCGGAAAACAGGAATGCGGCGCTGGCCGGTGCAACGCCGTATCAACGGCTGTTCGGTATTGCAGCGGGCGGCGTCTATCTCGCGAAAGGCGCGTTGGCCGCAGCGCGCGGTGCCAACGGTGGGGTTCGCGGCGTTGATGCGCACGTGATCGAGGCCCGCCACTTCGCGGAAAGTCTTATGGGCGAAACCGATGGCCTGAAGCACGCGGTCACCCATGGTCATGAGACCATCGCGCAGGCCGATGCCGTGTTGAAAGGGCATTGAGCTATGACCGATCACGTTCAGATTTCACGCGACGGGCCGGTTCAGATCATCCGCTTCAACCGACTGGATAAAAAGAACGCCCTGACGGGCGAGATGTACGATGCGCTGACGGGCGCGCTCAAAGCTGCATCGGCTGGGGGCGAGATCGCGGTCACGGTTTTTCTCGGCCAACCGGGTATTTTTACGGCAGGCAACGATCTCTTCGATTTTATGAGAGCGGCGCAGGGCGGCGGATGGACACTTCGAGCCTTCGATTTCCTGCATGCACTGGTGGACACCCCAACGCCCATGATCGCGGCTGCGGATGGGCCTGCAATCGGCATCGGCACGACCCTCATGATGCATTGCGACCTCGTCTACGCCACCTCGCGCGCGCTGTTTCAGACACCGTTCGTCAACCTTGGCCTTGTGCCGGAAGCCGGATCGAGCCTGATCGGTCCGCGTTTAATGGGCCATGCCCGCGCTTTTGAGTTGCTTGTGATGGGCGAGAAATTCACAGCGGAACAGGCGAAAGAGGCCGGATTCGTCAATCATATCGTGTCGCCGGAAGAGCTGGAGGCGGTCGCGCTCAAGGCTGCGCACACGCTCGCCAGCAAACCGCGAGAAGCTGTCCGGTTATCTCGCGCGCTGCTGAAAGGCGATGGTGCCGAGATCAAGGCACGCATCGATGCGGAGGTCAAACTATTCGCCGAGCGGTTGCAATCGGCGGAAGCGGCGACGGCTGTTCAGGCTTTCTTATCGCGCCCAGCCAAGGCGGCGGAGTAATTTGGCAAATGTAATGGCCGGGCTTAACCCGGCCATCCAGACAACATCCGCGATCTTGAGTGTGGCCCTGGATGGCCGCCCCAAGGGCGGCCATGACAAAGGTGCAGTATGGAAACGCTCCACAAAAAGACACTCTTCATTACAGGCGCAAGCCGTGGCATCGGCCTCGCCATAGCACTGCGTGCCGCGAAAGATGGGGCCAACATCGCTATCGCCGCCAAAACCGGTGAAGCGAACCCCAAGCTGCCGGGCACGATCTATTCGGCTGCAACCGAGATCGAACAAGCGGGCGGCAAGGCATTGCCCATCCTGTGCGATATCCGCTTCGAGGATCAGGTGCAGGCGGCGGTCGAGCAGACCGTGAAAACCTTCGGCGGCATCGACATCTGCATCAACAACGCCAGCGCCATCAATCTGTCCAACACCATCGGCACCGACATGAAGCGTTACGATTTAATGCACAGCATCAACGGGCGCGGCACGTTTCTCGTGTCGAAAACCTGTATTCCGCACCTGAAAAACGCCGCCAACCCGCATATCCTCATGATGTCGCCGCCACTCGACATGAACCCGCGCTGGTTTGCGCCGCACGTCGCTTATACCATCGCGAAGTACAACATGAGCCTGTGTGTGCTCGGCATGGCGGCTGAACTGAAAGGGCAGGGCATCGCGGTGAACGCTCTTTGGCCGCGGACCACGATTGCCACGGCGGCTGTAGCCAACCTTCTCGGGGGCGACAAGCTCATGCGCGCGAGCCGCAAGGTGGACATTCTTGCCGACGCGGCACACCTCATCCTTACGAAGCCATCTCGCGAATTCACGGGCCACTTCTGCATCGACGATACGCTGTTGTGGGAAAACGGGGTTCGTGATTTCGATCGCTACCGGGTCGATCCGAGCGAAAATCTCGCACCGGACTTTTTCGTGCCGGAGTCGAGTGAACCCCCTGTATCGCTTAAAGCCATTGTAGCCAAAACCGCCTCCTGAAGCGTATCATTTCCGGATGTCCACGCTTTACATCACCCACGACGCGTTTCTCCATCACGACACGGGGTATTGGCATCCAGAGCGGGCAGAACGCCTCAGGGCGGTCGAGAAAGCGCTTTCCATCGAAAGCTTTCAGAACCTTCAGCGGGAACAAGCCCCGATGGCGACGCGGGAGCAGATTCTGCGCGTGCACCCTGAGCGCTACATTGCGTGGCTCGAAAAGCATCGGCCCGCGTCCGATCTGATCGCAATCGATGGCGATACCATTATGTCTCCCGGAAGTTGGGAGGCAGCCCTTCGAGGCGTAGGCGCGGCGGTCTACGCCGTGGACGAGGTGATGACGGGTCGCGCCGGGAACGTATTTTGCGCAGTTCGCCCGCCGGGGCATCATGCCGAGCCTGAACGGGCCATGGGGTTCTGCCTGTTTTCAAATGTGGCCATCGCAGCATTTCACGCGCAAAAAGTTCATGGCGCGGAGCGCGTTGCCGTCATTGATTTTGATGTGCACCATGGCAACGGAACTCAGGCCGCGTTCTGGTCCCATCCGTCGATGTTCTATGCGTCGACTCATGAGATGCCGCTTTTTCCTGGCACCGGCAAAGCGACAGAGCGAGGCGTCGCGAACAATATCCTGAACGTGCCTTTGAAAGCAGGTGATGACGGACGGGCATTTCGCGCGGCTTACGAATCAATCATTCTTCCGGGGTTGCGAAGCCACCGGCCCGATCTCATTCTTATATCTGCAGGGTTCGACGGGCATAAGGCCGATCCATTGGCCAACCTTCGTCTTGAGGAAACCGATTTTGCCTGGGTTACGCGTGAGCTGAACAAAGCGGCTGCCGAGTTGTGTGAGGGGCGCGTGGTGTCGATGCTTGAAGGGGGTTACGACCTCGATGCTTTGGGCAAGTCGGTGGCCGTTCACGTCATAGCTTTGATGGAAGCACAGAAAGGATAAACGATGCAGGTCAGTCCCGCGAAGACGGCACCGGTGCGTGCCGGACAGTCTCAGTTTGCGGACGTCAAGGGAATGAGTTTCGAAACCGCATTGAAGGAACTTGAGCAGATCGTTACGCGGCTTGAGCGCGGTGACGTGGAACTCGAACAGTCCATTGAAATTTACGAACGAGGTGAAATACTGCGATCCCACTGCGATATGCTGCTCAAGCGCGCGGAGGCTAAGGTTGAGCGCATTACGTTGAACGCACAGGGTCAGGCGACAGGTACGGCACCATTGGATGCCCATGAGTAACCAGCAAGCCGTTGCCGCAAATCCGTCTTTCGACGAGATTGCCGCCAATTTCGACGTCATGGACGACTGGGAAGACCGATACCGGTACATCATCGAGCTTGGCCGCGGCCTTACACCTTTGCGTGATGAGGATCGGACTCCCGAAACGAAGGTGCGGGGTTGTGCCAGTCAGGTCTGGCTGGTATCCGAGACCGCAGACAAGGCGCACCTCGTGTTTCGCGGGGACAGCGATGCCCATATCGTTCGCGGCCTCGTGGCGATCCTGATCGCTCTGTATTCTGGCAAGCGGGCGGAAGAAATCGCTAGCATCGATGAGCGCCAGGCGCTGGCACGCCTCGGACTTCTCGATCATCTCACGCCACAGCGATCAAACGGTCTGGCCTCGATGGTGGGCCGCATCAAGTCGGATGCCGCACGTGAAATGAGCACAGTTCAAGCGTGACATAGCCAAGTTTGCACGGCCTTTTGCTACGGAGAAGAGCGTTGCTTGAATAACGGCCAGGGCGTAGCGTAGCGACATGAACGGACGGACAAAAAACTGGCCTGAGGCGGTTGTTTTCGATCTAGACGGCACGCTCATCGACAGTGCCACCGATATTACGAACGCGCTCAATCACGCGATTGAACGGCGGGCCTGCCTCCGTTTTCCGTGGATAAGGTCAAGCAGATGATCGGCGGTGGCGTTCCAAAACTTGTGGAACGCGCGCTTCTTGAGCACGGCGTATCGCGGATTGGCATGATGCCTCTGGCCGCGGACTTCATCCGCTATTACCGCAAGAATTTGACCACACACACGACGCTCTACGATGGCGCACGCGAGGTCCTCGAACGGCTGCAAGCTCAGAATAAAAAGCTGGGTCTTTGTACAAACAAGAACCAAGATCTGACGATCGAGACGTTGAAGCAACTGGACCTTGCCCGATACTTTCAGTCTGTCGTCGGCGAACGTTTCGGCCGGGCCCGCAAGCCCGATCCGGCCCCTTTGCGCAATGTCCTGGCCGCCCTGGGCACTCCGGCCGACCGTGCGGTCATGGTCGGCGACAGTGCTGCGGATGTCGGCTGCGCAAAAGCTGCCGGAATTGCCAGCATCGTGGTAAGCTTCGGATACAGCAGGGTTCGCCCGGAAGACCTGGGAGGTGATGCCGTGATTCATAGGTTACAGGAATTGCCCTCCTGCTTCGACAGCATGAGAGCCGTTTCCGAACGCGAAGCTGCTACATAATTCACCACACGAACCCATGGTGCGGCAATGACGGCGACACCCAAAGCAGAACTTGTCGACGTTCTGGAAAAGCACCGCTTTGACGAGGATCGGCTCTGGTCCTACCTGCGCAAGCACCTGAACGGGTTCGTGGAGCCTGCACACATCAAGCAATTTCAGGGGGGCCAATCGAACCCGACATTCCTGGTCAGCACCCTCAACAGGCAGTACGTTCTTCGCAAGCAGCCGCCGGGTAAATTGTTGCAAAGCGCCCATGCCGTCGACCGAGAATACCGCGTTCAGGCCGCGTTGAAAGACACCGCTGTACCCGTGGTTCCGATGCGCGTTTATTGCGGCGATGCCAGCGTTATCGGCACGCCTTTCTATCTTATGGACTACGTTCGGGGCCGGATTTTTTTCAAACCCGATCTCCCGGGTTTGACCAAGGGAGAACGCAAAGACATCTACACCGCGTTCGCGGAAACGCTCGCGGTGCTTCACGCGGTAGACTTCAAAGCCGTCGGTCTTTCGGATTTCGGTAAGACCGAACGGTATGCCGCTCGGCAGGTGCGACGATGGTCAGAGCAATATCAGGCGTCCAAAACCGATGACATCGATGCCATGGACAAGCTGATTGCATGGCTCAGGGCAAGCACGCCGACCGACGACGACGCTGCGATTTCCCATGGCGACTTCAAACTCAACAATCTGATGTTCGAGACCGGGGCACCACATGTCATGGCGGTACTCGACTGGGAATTGTCGACGCTGGGGCATCCGCTGGCTGACCTTGGGTATGTGTGCATGGGGTATCGTATTCCCGCACAACTTCCCGTCCTTGGCGGTCTGGGCGGCGTCGATCTGGAGGCACTTGGAATTCCGAGCGAAGTCGAGACCGTCGCCACCTATTGCCACAGGGCCGGCCGCACCGAAGTTCCGGATCTAACCTTTTTCATCGCGCTCGCCTTCTTCCGGTATGCCGCCATCGCGCAAGGCGTTTATGCGCGGTCCAGACAGGGGAATGCGGCCGATACCCGGGCGCATATGGCGGGGCAAGCGGCGATCATGCTGGCTGAGGGGGGATGGCGGGTTGCCGGGTCGGTGGGATAACGAAGGGCTGTCGGACGCAGAAAAATCGCGGTTGTAAGGTCCTTGCCGGTTTAACCGAAATCGGCTTCCTCTGTGCGATTCGAATGCCTGACGCCTAGATTCACAATTCCCATAATTCACGATCGGTCGCATCACAGGGTAAGCAGGCTGCGAAACCTAGAGCGGTTCCCGATTTATTTTACCCATATCCGGCGTTTTGAAAGAAGTTTTGGCATTCGAGCGGCATGAGGTCATTGATCAGTGTTCCTGTTCGTCTCCAGAGCCCGTCGAGCGAGCGTTCCTTGTGTCGCAAGTGCGCTTTCAATCTGGAAAACGCCTGCTAGATCGGGGAAGTACGCGGGCAATTAGCGCAATTGGCATCCAGCCTGTTCGATGGCGTGCCGCACCGCGTCGCTTTTGTGGGCGCTGAGGTTGTCCATCACAACAATGTCGCCTGGCTTCAGTTCGGGAACGAGAACCCTGTGATACAGGCTTTAGAGCCGATCCCGATCAAAAGGAATCGGGTGATCGGCTCCAAGTCCGAAAGCGCCGCGCACATTTCTTTCAGCGTGATGTCGGGGGCATCCGCGAGCGTGTTCCCGAGCCACTCTCTATGCGCCGCCAGGGGCGAGCGCCATCCCTCCGCCATGGGACTTGGCGTGCGCATGCCCGTCCACCCGATAGGCCTGCATCCACTTCACACCCGTCGACGCCCCGATCTGGAAAACCTTGGCCTGGCTGCGGGCAGATCGTCCCGCGTGGACCGCCCGAATATAGCGAACACGCAAATCAGCCGGGTAACCATAAAGCCCCCGTTCAGGACAGACTCCAGTGCCTCGCACATCTTGTGAATCCCCTGTCGATTCAGTTCAAACGGGAACCGCTCTAAACCAGGCACCGGCACTCCGAGTGCAGAAATGGCGGAGAGAGTGTCCGCCAACGCGCCGTTCACCTCTAATCGCGCGCATTCGCCCATGTAGATTTCCACGCTAAATTACAATGGCTTTGTTTTGCTATTGCACATCTCCGTTCGCTATCGTACGGGTGAAACCGCGCTTCGATGTGGGAACGAATGTGGGACTACTTAGATGGCCCTGTCTGCCTTAAAGGTTGAAAAAGCGAAGCTTGGGCGTTACGTTGACGAACGCGGTTTGATGCTAGTCGTTAAAGCATCCGGTGCTCGCTCATGGGTTCTGCGCTATCAGATTGATGGCCGACGACGCGATATGGGCCTTGGGTCATGGCCTGAAATTTCGCTGTCTATGGCGCGCAATCGTGCTTTGGCTGCCCGGCAACAAATCGCAAACGGCCTCGATCCGCTTGCGCAACGGCGGGTGCGTAAGGTCTACCAGTTTCGCGATCTGGCAGCTGCTTTGATTGAGAGTAAGCAGAGTGGCTGGCGGAACGCAAAGCATGCGGCGCAGTGGGCGTCAACGCTCCAACGTTACGTCTACCCCGATCTCGGTGCGTATGATGTCCAGGCAATTACGACCGAACTGGTCTTTAAAATGCTGATCAAGATCTGGAATGAGAAGCCGGAAACGGCAACCCGGGTGCGCCAACGAGTGGAGGCCGTTCTCGATTACTCGACCGCGATTGGGGCCCGAACCGGAGAAAACCCGGCCCGATGGCGGGGTCATCTTGATCGGCTCTTACCGCAGCCGTCAAAAGTCCGATCTGTAGTGCATCACCCAGCGCTCGACTGGCAGGAAATGCCCGCATTCATGACACGGCTTCGACAGCAAAATGCGACAGGTGCAAGCGCGCTCGCCTTTGCAATTTTAACCGCCGCACGATCCGGGGAAGTGCGCGGCGCACGGTGGTGCGAGATTAATTACGAAACGAAGCTTTGGATCGTTCCCGCCGTGCGCATGAAAGCGAGCAAAGAGCATCGCGTTCCCTTAAGTGAGCCTGCGATAAATCTCCTTGGGCCCCAAGGTTGCGGCAGCGAGCTTATCTTTCCAGGCAGTATATCCGCAGCCAAGCCCACGAGCGATATGACGCTATCGGCAGTTCTAAAACGGATGGGTATGACCGCAATCACTGTTCACGGCTTTCGATCAAGCTTTCGAGACTGGGCTGGTGAAACCACTTCCTACGCTCGCGAGGTTATCGAAGCTGCCCTTGCACACCGGCTTAAAGACAAGGCGGAAGCGGCCTACGCACGCGGCGATCTTTTGCAAAAACGCCGCGATCTCATGGAAGCTTGGGCCGCGTATATTTGCAATGGCTGTCCCGCTCCGTAGGTCTTTATTGTTTCTGTTGAAAACGGAGGTTATTTCGCGCGAATCAATAATCCTCCGCGTAACCGTTAATGTTATGTCTGACATACTTAGGCGTTTCCTGACCCATCTTAGCCCTGAAAGTTCGCGCCGTTTTTTGTCGACGGTAGACCTTGTAGTGCCAGATGCGCCGGAAGAAAAAGCGTCCGAGACAATCAAGCGGCGAATTGAGGCCGTGGCAGCATCCGGGACTGCTGCGCGCGGCCGTTTACAAGCGATCGCAGGGCATGTGCTGGCGGTTTATAGCAAGGGCGATCTCGCCGAGCAGGCACTCAGACACGTCTGCCGAGGCCAACAGAACTTGATCGAGATATTGGAAAGCGAGCGCTCATTTCCCGATCGCATTTATTGCGTTTGGTGCGATGACGCGACGGCGCTCGACAAAGCGCGCAATCTTGCCATGAGTTATCATTGGCGGGGTGGCCGTTACCATTGTGCCTTTAAGACCAGGTCTACAGGAGTTGAACTGGTAAATGCTAGTGCGGCTATTGACGCCATTCGGGACCTTGTCCAAGGTTTGAAAGGTGGGCGACGGGTTCATATGGATCAGTTTGTTTATATCAACGATACCGATAACGCTACAGTCCACCATATCGCTGTGTATCTTGAATCGCCGGCGTCGCTTCTCCTAGAATTTCAGGACGGGGATGAGATCCCCCAACCCGTTCTTCACCGCGAGGCGAAAGAAATCGCTGTTGATTACAAGCCGAGCACTGGACAACTCGACGTTGCAGGACGCGGCACTGGTGGCTTCGCCGTATTCCATAAAATAGCTCAGGCCTTAGGCAGTAAAGCTTTAGACAATACTGAAGTCGTCGAGATTGCCCGGAGTCATTGGGATCTTGAAGCCGCTTTTGCCGATCGGTCGCTTTCCCCGCCATCGCCGTTTTCCGCAGCGCGGATCACTGAAGTAACATCCGCTTCGCTGAACGCGTCGGGCAGCAAGCTTACGGTGCGCGCTGGTGCCGAGCAGAATATTTATGATCGCTTTCAGGAGCTTGGTTTAGGCAAGGAGGGACGTGTTGCGGAGCGATTTCGGTCAATCACGATTACCCTCGAATGTCCCCCGCAAAAATCCGCTGATAGTTCGAGACAGGTGCGAGTGACCATCAGCTTGCCGAACGCGAAGTCTTTCGAAGGTGCCAGCCTGAAAGATCGGGAGGTCATCGAGGCGTGGCTGGCCGGCGCCCCCTTTATCTCATGACAATAGAGCCGTCCTCGATCGCGCTTTCCCCCCTCTCACTATGGATCGAATGCTGTCTCCGCTCCAAATCCGATATTCCCCAGTCTGTGTTGGAGCATGGAAACCGCATCGCATATGCTCTTTACACACGGCTTGGTATTTTCAAACGCAAGGGCATTCGTCAAACGGTGACGTGTCTTGAGTGCGAAGAGCCGCATGCTTGCGAGGTGCTCAGAGACGAACAGGGACGTTTTTCCTATATTTGCCTCTCAAACGGCTCAATCCAAGTCGGGGTTGATGATGTCACCGTGTTTTCTTTTGATCGGGATGCACTTCTAGACGCGCTGGCCGCTGGCGCACATCTGAAACCGGCCAATATCAAGTCCTACGCGTCCGAGCGGCTCATCTTTCTCGGCTTGGTCTCAAAACAACAACTGCCTGAGTTTACTCTTGCTTATGCGGATGGCTTGGAGGACGAGAACGTCTTTGCCGGCGTGATCGAAGCCTTGACACAGCGTTTTCCGAAAGGAGCCGGCCTGATTGCAACGCCGAGCCGGATCAACGTTAATGTGTCCCTGCCGAAGGCTTACAAGTTTGCCAAACTCGAAGACCTATTCGTCGGAGCAGCAGAAGCTCTAGTTTTGAACGAGGTCACGGCTAGCCTTTCTTTGGGGAACTTCCGTCAGAACCCCGGTAAAGCCGGACGGCCGAGCGAGGCTGCTATCACATATGAAATATGGGGTAGATTGTATACGAAACACGACTGGCCATCGAACCGCGGCGATCAGGCGACGGTCATTCTCGCAGAATGGCCCGTATGCATGTCTGAAAAGCCCAGACCGAAAACGATCGAACATCACATCCGTGACTTTGAAAAGCGCATTGCAGACGATATACGCGAGCCCTCCCCCTGAAAATCGGAAAATGCGGACATTTCGGGAGGCCTATTTTCAGGACGTGATTAGCGCATAACTCTGAGCATTCGTTCCCAACCGCGTTAGAGTACTCATGTCCGCAGCATCATCGCATAAAGCGCCTTCAACACTCCGTCCTCTTGCCGTATCGCCCGGCCACGCGGCCCAGTTAGCCGGCATCGGCCGCACAAAACTTTACCAAGCGCTAAACACCGGCGAGTTGCCCTCTTTCAAAATTGGCAAGCGCCGTCTTATTCAGGTCGCGCAGATTGAACGATGGATCGCGCGGCTCGAAGCAAATTCCAGTAACCCGCGGTAACAGTGTCAGCGTACTCACGGCTAGCTCAAGTTTATGTCGTTGCCATTTCACGTTCCGAGTGTGGTGTCGTTAACACCCTTCGCCGACACGGCTCTTTTCCTGCAAACGCTAGGCCTAGCGGTTATCCCCCTTGGCGGTGAGGACGGCAAAGAGGCACTAAAGCGAAACTACCCAAAATGGAAAAGACGACCGGGCCAACGGACGGTTGCCGAGTGGTCGCAAATACACCCTACGGCGAATATCGGGGTGCTATGCCTTCTGTCCAAGATTGCCGTTGCGGATGTCGATGATGCATCTCAGTTCCAGCCGATGCTGAGCCGTTTTGGCGACACCCCCCTGATTATCCGCACACGAAGAGGATATCAGCTCTGGTACCGGGCGCGTGGTGATGAAGAGCCAGCGGATCTGCGGATCAGTGAAGGTCTGGCGGTCGAAATCAAGGCGGGGCCTGCCGCCATTGTCGTCGTACCGCCGAGTTGGAACAGAGCAACTGGCCACCCCTACGTCTTCGAACAGGGAAGTTGGGCCGACCTCGAACGGCTTCCCCTTTTTCGGGATGCGAAAGCCACGCACAGAGATATCGAGACCAGCCTGCGGTCGCTACGGCCTAACCCGGTCGGCACCCGCAACACATCCCTGTTCGACCACCTTCGAAAGAATTTCAGCTTCGCAAGTCTCGAGGAAACTGAAGCCGAAGCCCTCTGGTACAATCAAGTCCATCAGGCCGAGCCAGAGCCCATCTCGAAGGTTATAGCAACAGCCCGGAGCGTTTGGGCTTACATGTCGAAGCATGAGCGCGTTCTCGCGGGCCAGCTCTATATTCAGCTCACCCATGCCGAACTCGATGCGCTGAGATCAACGGGACATCTTTATCCGCAAACCTTGGCTTTGATCGTTGAACTCAAGCGTCAGCATGGAGGCCGCGTTTCGCGCGGAGAACTCTTCGCGATCTGCGCCCACCGCATCTCAGAGGAAAGGCTGATCCCAGGGTTAATAAGGCGAAAGCGAATCGAGCAGGTGCGGCGCGCCGCAGAGGAAATCGGGCTTCTCATAAAAATGCGAGATGCCGATCGCAATTACGGCCAGTTCCGCGCGGCCCGCTACACTTTCGGCAGGATCATCAGTACAGAGGAAGTATTGCCCCTGGTAGGGAAGAGCCGGAAGCGATGACGCGCGCCTACCGTAGGGCGAAATCGCCCCACAATGTACTGGTCATCCCCCCCAACGGGAGGCTCAACATTCATGATAATGTAATAGCCTCATGTTTTTGCTTTCCTTAATTTCGCGAGTCGCTCCTTTGCTTCAATCCACTTCAATGAAAATTCCGGCCCTTAGGCAGCACCTTGGCTTCGGCAGGAACGACGCGGCGGCGGCGATGGAGGCGCTGATCTTCATTGACAGGACGGCGGACTTCATCGGCGTTGGCAAGAAAATCGCCGCTTGGCGGAACGGATCGGCCTAAGGTTTCCAGATGCGGGCTGAGATCGGTGAGGGTAGTAGCGACCACGTGGATCACGCCGCTTTGTTTTTGCAGCTTGCCTTTTACGCCAAGAAGCCGCGCGCCGAGGACGACGCGGCGAAACTGTTCAAACGTCTTCGGCCAGATTATGATGTTGGCGACGCCGGTTTCATCTTCGATAGTTGCAAATACCACGCCCTTGGCGCTACCCGGCCGTTGCCGTACCAGCACGACGCCCCCAACCTGCACGGCCATGCCACTTTCGATTGCAGTTAAGTCCGTGGCTCGGACAAAGCTTCGCGCGGCAAAAGTCTCGCGCAAAAGTCCGACCGGATGGGCTTTCAGCGACATGCGGATCGCGGCATAGTCTTGCAGCACATGCTCGCCGAGGGTGAGTTTGGGCAGCGCCACACTATCCTCGTCCGCCAAAGGTTCGATATTGCGTGCTGCGAACAAAGGCAATCCGGCAAGGAGCGACGTCGGAGTGCCGGTTTCGAGATAGCGGGACACGGCCCACAACGCTTCACGGCGATCAAGGCCGATGGAGCGAAAGGCGTCTGCTTCAGCCAACACGGTCAGCGGTGCGGCGGGGAGTTTGGTCCGGCGCGCAAAGTCCTCCATGCTCTCAAAACCATCGCCGCGCATCGCCGTGATGGCTTTGGCATGGGTTGCCGACAATCCCTTGATCTGCCGAAAGCCCAGACGGAGCGCGTGCTTAATCTCATCGCTGGCAGCATCCTCCAGCGCGCAATCCCAATAGCTGTGATTGATATCGACGCCGCGCACTTCGCCGCCATGTTCGCGAAAATCGCGCACGATCTGGGCTGGCGCATAGAAGCCCATGGGCTGGGAGTTGAGCAGGCCACAGGCGAAAGCATCGGGGTAATGGCATTTGATATAGCAGGAGACATAGACAAGCAGCGCAAAGCTCGCCGCGTGGCTTTCCGGGAAGCCATAGGTGCCGAACCCCTGAATTTGCGCGAAACAGCGTTGGGCGAAATTATCCGAATAACCGTTCTTCGCCATACCATTCAGAAAGTCGGCTTTGAACGTGTGGATGGTGCCGACCTTCTTGAAGGTCGCCATGGCCCGGCGCAGTTGATCGGCGCGGGACGGCGCAAAGCCCGCCGCGACAATCGCGATCTTCATGCATTGTTCCTGAAACAGCGGCACGCCAAGCGTTTTGGCCAAGATGCCTTTCAAGGCCTCGCTTTCATAGCGGACCTCTTCCTGCCCGCAGCGCCGCCGCAAGTAAGGATGCACCATGTCGCCCTGAATCGGGCCGGGGCGCACGATAGCGACCTCAATGACGAGATCGTAAAACTCGCGCGGGCGCAGACGCGGCAGCATCGACATTTGCGCGCGGCTCTCGATCTGGAACACGCCGAGCGTATCGGCTTTGCATATCATGTCGTAAGTCGGGGTGTCGCCGGGCGGGATGGTCGCCAGAGCATAATCACGGCTATGATGTGCTTTTATAAGGTCGAAGCATTTCCTGATACAGGTGAGCATCCCGAGCGCCAGCACGTCGATCTTGAGCAAGCCGAGATCATCCAGATCGTCCTTGTTCCACTCGATCATGGTGCGGTCCGCCATGGCCGCGTTGCCGATGGGAATGATCTCGTCGAGGGACCCGCGTGTGATGACGAAGCCGCCGGTATGCTGGGAGAGATGGCGCGGAAAGCCGGTGAGTTCGCGGGCGAGCCGCACCGCCATGCGCAAGGTCCGGTCGGCAGGGTTTAACCCGATGCTGCGGATATCGTCATCGGTCACGCCCTCGGACCACCAGGCGAGCATCCCGGACAATGCGCCGATCACATCGTCGGAAAGCCCCAACACCTTGCCGACCTCGCGGATGGCAATCTTGTCGCGATAGCAGACGACCGTCGCCACGATCCCCGCGCGATGGCGACCATATTTCTCATAAATATACTGCATCACCTCTTCGCGGCGCTCGTGCTCGAAATCCACATCGATATCGGGCGGCTCACCGCGCTCCGACGAGATGAAACGCTCGAACAGCAGATCGATTTCAGTGGGGTTGACGGAGGTCACGCCAAGGCAAAAGCACACGGCGGAGTTCGCCGCCGAGCCACGTCCCTGACACAAAATATCGCGGGAACGCGCATAGCGGACGAGATCGAAGACGGTCAGAAAATAGCGGGAATAGTTGAGTTCCTTGATGAGATCGAGTTCGTGTTCGATCTGGCCTTTGATCTTGTCCGGCACGCCGCCGGGAAACTTCTCCGCCGCCCCATTCCACGTGTGCGCTTCAAGCGCTTCCTGCGGACTGGCATAGGGTTCGTAAGGCTCGTCGGGATATTCGTATTTCAACTCGTCGAGGGAAAACTTGCAGCGCTCCGCGATCTCGACGGTGCGGGCAACTGCGTCCTCATATCCGCGAAACAGCCGTGCGACTTCTTGCGGAGGACGCAGATGCCGCTCGGCATTGGCCTCCAGACGGAAGCCCGCCGTCGCAATGATGCATTTTTCCCGGATGCAGGTGAGTATGTCCTGCAACGGCTTGCGGTCGGCATGGTGATAGAGGCAATCGCCGATGGCGACGAGAGGCGCGCCGGTTTCTCGTGAAAGTTCGGAAAGCGCCAACAACCGCCGCGCATCAAGCCCATCGAGACGGGGCGCTGCTCCGAGATAGACCGCGTTTTTGAACCGCTTTTGCAAACCGGTGAGGTTTTCGATAAAGGCGGGGGGTTGAATAAGATTGGAGCCGGGAAGTCCGACAAATATCTGTCCTTCACCAAATTGCAGCACATCCTCCAGCCAGAGAAAACACTGCGCTTTAGGTGCGCGGCGATTGCCCGTGGTCAGCAAACGGCACAGCCTGCCATAAGCCGCGCGGTCGGGCGGTAAGCAGGCAAACTCGGTGCCATCCATCAACACGAGACGGCAACCGACGATGAAGCGCAGACCATTGGCTTTCGCCTCCATATGGCCGCGCACGACACCCGCCAGGCTGTTGCGGTCACAGATGGCAAGCGCGTCTAATCCGAGCGCGCGGGCTTGCACCGCCAGTTCTTCGGGATGCGACGCACCGCGCAGGAAACTGAAGTTGGAGCACGCGACGAGTTCTGCATAACCGTCGCGGGGAAAACCCTCCTGAACCTTACGTCTCATGCGAAAAGTCCATGTATGAACCACTGGGGCGGCTGTTCGGGATCGGCGTAAAGTCCTTCGCGGTAGAGCCAGAAGCGCCGCCCGCCCTCTTCTTCGACCGCGTAGTAATCGCGCGGTGGTGCATCGTCCTCGCCCGGCTTCCACCATTCGCCCTCGATGCGCTCCGGCCCTTCGGCGCGTGCAATGCGGTAACTAACGCGCCGCCATGTGAAGCGGCGGGGCGGATAATCCGGCAGTTCGGCCAGCGCCGTCACCAGCTCCGGGCGCGGCAGTAGCAAGAAGGGGCGGGGCGAATGGGTTCGCTGTGTTGGCGGCAGTGTCCTCGATAAGACCGGGACAGAGATGGCAGCGCGTTCGGGCACGTGACTTTCCCGAAAGTCGAAGCGAGTGACGGCGTTTGCCCCGAGCCTTGCCGTCAGGCGATCAAACAAGGCATGAACGTCGGTACCGGCATCGCTTGCTTTGCCTGCTGTGAGTTGCGACTGGGTCGCAGACGTGCGCTCGACCGCGTTCGCGTGCAGGACCGCAGCATCGAAACCCATACGCTCATCGAAACGGCTTTCGAGCATGGTAAAGCGTTCGCGGAACAGGCGGCGAATATGATCGGCATCAAAGCTTGGTTTTGCCAGCGCGTTGACGATCTCGGTTCCACCGCCGCCCGTGTCGATCAGGGTCAGCGTGAAGGCCCGCGCGCCCTCCCCGTGATCGCGCAATTGCGCCGCGACACGCGCGATCAAAATCCCCGCTGCTTCCAAAAGAGCGGGCATGGCTGTGACGGGCTCGGCAAAATCGATCTGGCTGCGATAGATGGCTTCGTAAGGCAGCGAGAGCATGGCCTCGCCACTCGCGCCTCCGAGCTGATCGAGACTTTCGCAAAGCTTAGCGCCGAACCGCGCGCGTAAACTCTCGCGCGGAATGTTGTAAAGCTGACCAATCAATTTCAGGCCTAGCCGTTCCAGAAAGACCGCTTTACTTTCGTCGATATTGAGGGCGCGAACGGAAAGGATCGCGCAGGCGCGTCGTTCATCGCCATCCGCGATCATGGTGCGCGAGAGATTGCCGAAGCGGGCCATGCCCCATGCGGCGGCGTGGGTGCTTGCGATGGCAAGCCGAGCACTAAACCCCGCGCGGGCAAACCGCCCTTGCAGATCGGCGAGCAAAGCCACCTCCCCTACGAAAAGATGGGTGGCCCCGGTAACATCAATCCAAAGACCGTCTGGCGCATCGTTCCCGGTCCAAGGCGCGTAGCGGCGGCATCCGATGGCGAGGCGCTTCAAATCGGCGGCCTCGCCTGCCTCATCTTGCATCACGGCCTGCAAACCCGGCTCGATGGCGGTCGCATCCGTCAACAACATACCCTCTCTCAAGCCAATCTTAGACGCTACGGCATCGACGGCGACTAGCCGGTTGCCGCCTTTGCCGTTGGCGATCACCACTAAGGGGATGTCAGGCGATTTTCCGAAAGTTTGACCCTTCCGCTGCAAGCGGTCCGTCTTGAACCTCGGCAGATAAACGCAGACCGTGCGACGCATCGAACTCGAACTCCGAAGTTTGTGGCGGTGATCCCAAATGATGAATAAGCTCAGCTGAAAGGCGCGGCGCGCCCAACAGCGGCAAACGGGTTGACCCAGCGCGCTTTGTTTCGGAGGGGCGGGTCGATATCAGCCAGCGCGTACTAGCCGCCGTCGCATCGCCGTGGGAGGTACGCACCACGAACACCGGCACGCCGGATTTCTCCTGCCGCAGCTTGATACGGCGGCTGGCGGTGAAGCCATAAAGCCGCTCTTTCCGATCAAGCACCGCGATCACGGCTCCCAAACCTGCGCAGGACGCGCCTTCCTCCACGGCCCACAACAAATCTCTCTCGCTACTCGTGCAAACTTCAATAATGCGGGCTGGATCGATGCCAAGGCGCGGCAGGCCCGCCCCATAAAGGCGGCCCTTCTCTTGGGCGTTATGGCTCAGACCCGCGATCAGAGACGGCGCATCTGTCCTCGCGCCCTGCATCGCCACCATGATCGCGAAGGCAAGCGCCGCCATATGATTTGCGCCGCTGGC
>CBDFGZ010000025.1:0-84820 GCA_965247345.1 Rhodomicrobiaceae bacterium
TACCTTGCTGCATCTTATGATGCCCAGTTCGAGGATGGACCTGAGCCTAATTTTAACGCTTACCCTTATAAAGCGTTCATTGATTATGATTCGCTGATTTCAAACAACTTAGAGGATATTGGTTATGCTCAAATTAGACAACCTAACGAGTCGCCAGAATTTGACGAACCGCATGTTAGCGAGCGTTACGAATTGTTAGCGGAAGTAAAAACTAGGCTAGAAAGACTGGATCATATTTGGGCACGTAGTGCTTTTCACACGATAACTGTTCCTGGTGTTGCAAAGTCTGATTACTTCTCATCATTGAAATCATGTGATGGATGGCAAGAGCCATCACACCCAATTAAGCATAAGCTCCTCGAATTTCTCGCCGACCGGCTCAAAGTCTACCTCCGGGACAAGGGCGCGCGCCACGATCTTATCGACGCGGGTGTTCGCATTGCCTGGGCAGGACGATTTGCTCATGATCGTTCGGCGCGTGGAGGCGCTTGGCGCATTCCTCGAAACCGAGGACGGCGCGAGCTTGCTGGCGCTTGTTCGTCGCGCTCTTAACATCCTCAAAATCGAGGAAAAGAAAGACGGCACCGCTTTCGAGGGCAAACCTGCGTCGAAGCTCCTCAAAAACAAGGAAGAAAAAGCGCTAAACGCCGCGATCAAATCGGCTAAAAAGGATGTGGAAGCCGCGCTCGAAATCGAGGATTTTGCGGCGGCCATGGAAGGCCTTGCCCGGCTTCGCGGCCCGGTCGATCTGTTTTTCGGGACCGTGATCGTGAACGCCGATGACAGGGACATGCGCGAGAACCGGTTGAAGCTTCTGGCCAGCATTCGCGATCTGACGGCGCAAATCGCCGATTTCGACAGGATCGAGGGATAATCGCGCTATGCTTTATCCGAGAGAGGAGAGAAGTCGCGACGGCTGATACCAGACCATAAAATGGCTGACCGATAACGCCCTCTCACCCAACGCTTTCCCTGACTCGCCATAGGCGCGTCTCTTTCGTGTCAACGAAACGATTTCGCGTTTTCGTTCGGGAGAAGGAAAGCGGCAACGAAACCCTATCCCTCGGGGGTGAGGGTGCGCTTGGAGTCAAGACTTATGCCGGTTGTATCACGGCGATCACGCGCGAATACCATCGGTCTTCCCGTCAAGAACAACCTCGCCTCGGCTTACCGGGGCGCGCGTTTGGCCAGAATCCGCTGAAGGGTGCGTCGATGCATATGCAAACGCCGCGCGGTTTCCGACACGTTTCGCCCACAGAGTTCATAAACCCGTTGAATGTGTTCCCACCGAACGCGATCCGCCGACATGGGGTTCTCGGGCGGTTTCGGTTCTCCGGACGAGGTGAGAGCGGCAAGAATATCCTCCGCATCTGCCGGTTTTGACAAATAATCGACCGCACCGAGTTTAACGGCCGTCACCGCGGTTGCGATGTTCCCATAACCTGTGAGCACGATCGCGCGGCACTCAGGGTGAGTTTCGCGCAGCAAACGGATGACATCGAGGCCGTTTCCATCACCAAGCCGCATATCGACGACGGCATAAGCCGGGGCGTGTGCGCGGATGGCGTTTTTTCCAGCCTCCAAGGTCTCGGCGGTCTGGACGTTAAAACCGCGAGCTTCCATTGCCTTTGCCAACCGCGTCAGAAACGGCTTGTCGTCATCAACGATCAGGATCGATTTACCAACCTGGGCTTCAGCCAGCGCCATCGCCGTCATTTTGCTCCACCAATCTGTGTCTGTCTGCATATATCTGGTAATACGTCGCACATCTTATAACGGACTGTTCAAAATTTAGTCGCCAACCGCTTCGAGGCGATCCCGCGACCATGTGACGTCCACCACCGCACCGACGCCCGGCGTCGCGCGGTTGAACGCTTTGACAGACGCGCCGGTCCGCTCCAGCAGCGTCTTGGCGATGAAAAAGCCAAGACCCATTCCGAACTCGCCATCGCCATCGCTCGTGTCGCGTTCACGCTTGCTGACGTAAGGCTCGCCGAGATGATTGATGACCGCCTGATGAAAGCCTGGACCGTTGTCGGCGATTCGTAGCCTGAGGCTGTTTTGGTCGAAGCGCGCGTCGATATCGACGCGCGACGCGGCAAAATCGACAGCATTCTCGATGAGGTTGCCCAAGCCGTGCATCAGGCCGGGATTGCGTGGAATGACGGGTTCACTGCCCGGTTTGGCGCTGATGCTGACATCAGTCAAACGCACATCGATCTCGACGCCCGGCACGCGCAACGGGGCGACGACCTCTTCCAGAAGATGGCTGAGGCGCATCTGGGAAAAGATATGATCTTCCTCGCCCTCGCGACCGCTCCGTGCCAGTTCGCTCAAAATCTGCCTGCAACGCGCGGCCTGGGTCTGCAACAGCAGAATGTCTTCGCGAAGGGGGCTATCTTTCGAAACGACGCCCTCAAGCTCCTTTGCCACGAGAGCGATCGTGGACAACGGCGTCCCGAGTTGATGCGCCGCCGCCGCCGCCAGGCCATCGAGCGCGGTCAAACGTTGCTCACGCGCCAAAACAAGTTCCGCGGCAGTCAGCGCCTGGGACATCTGCCGGGCTTCCTCTCCAATCCGCCAGGCATAGATCGCGATAAACAGGATGCAGGACACCAACGCCGCCCAGACGCCGATAATATACTTGAACGGCAATAGGGGTGGCGTCGCGTCCGCCCACGGCAAAGGCCAGTGATACCGCGCAAGCAAGCTTGCCGAGACGACCGCGAGACCTGCCAGAAGTCCGGTGATCGCCAGAGGTTGGGTCGACGCGGAGACGGCGACCGGCACGACCATGAGAAATGCGAACGGATTTTCAATTCCGCCCGTCAGGTATAACAAGGCCGACAGTTGCAGAATGTCGTAGCTTAGCAAAAGCATGGCGTATTTGCTGACAAGCCGAAGCGATCGCGGATACTGGGAACCAAGCCATAAATTCAGAAGTGCCGACAGCGCGATGACAAACAGGCATGGGGTTAACGGGACTGGGAAACCTGCGACAAGCTTCAGCGCAAGAATGGTCGCGGTCTGTCCGGTAACGGCAAACCATCGCAGCCTGATTGTCGTGTTAAGGCGCAGACGGCTTCCGTCCATCGCGATTTGCGGCAGTCCCATGGGGTTTCTCAGAAAGGTGTCTATCATGATCGGATAAGGGAACGTTGCGAGCCGGTCGCGCTCGAAAAGCTCTCGAACGTCTTCTCAGCGAGGCTAGAGCATTTTCAGCAAAAGTGTGAGCGGTTTTGCTTCTCGAAAATGCGATGAAACAAAGACTTAGAGCGCTTTGATGACTTGGATTAAATCGAAAGCGCTCTAACGTACCAGATGATCGGCCTGATGGTGTTGCCATGCAATGTGGGAAGCCGCACTCATGGGACAATGCGGAACTCGCTCTGTTTATCCGTGCAGGATGTGACTTTTGTTCGCAGCAACCACGCCATTCAGGCGGCGAGCATTCTGTCCACTTCACGCACCAGATCTTTCAGGTGGATCGGCTTGGATAAAACGCGTGAATCTTTTGGCGTATCGTTGTGCGGTTGCAACGCCACAGCGGCGAACCCCGTGATGAACATGATTTTCATGTCCGGGTGAAGCGCGGCCCCCCGTTTCGCAAGTTCGATACCGTCCATTTCCGGCATGACGATATCGGTCAAAAGCAGTTCGACCGGCTTCGCCTTCAAAACCTCGAAGGCTTCAACGCCATTTCCGTAAGAGACCACGTCATAGCCCGCCCGCTCCAAAGCTCTGGCCAGGAAACGGCGCATCGAGTCGTCGTCTTCGGCGAGGAGTATGGTCCGCATGGGTGTACTCACGATGACTGAGGCTGGAGCTTGGTTGTGCAGCGCACAACATCGCGGCACAGTGTGTGTTCGATAAAGGAGTGTAACGCAACTTTGTTTTACGAACAGTCTTTACATGAATTTAACCTTACTGTGTAGGATCAGCCGCTGACAACCGGGCAGCGTAGTTTTACCCGCTAGAAAACCTGCATCCGGCCTTTGCGTTTTGTTTCGGGCCTTTCCTCTTTCCGAGGCGGTTTCGCTTCGCGACTTTCTTTACACCATCAAATGCGGCTTCATCGTCGGTAAAGCCAACGTCTTGTCCTACTTCGAGCAGGTGTTCTGACCGACCTGTTTGGTCGTCGCGGATGGCTTTTTCTACTTTAGGCTTATCCGGCATTTGCAATTTCTTTACCTCAGCGGCATGGCGACGTTCCACCTTCTTAACGTCTTCTTCAGGTTTCACGCCTTCCAGAACGATGCCGCGAGACTTAACCATCGCCCGCACACTTCGATTGTTTTCGACGTGTTCGTCACAGATAACAGTCTCGCCACGCAATTCATTCGTTTGAACATTGTGAGTGGTGATGGCTGAGCTGAGTTGTTTTGCCCGAATAACGACTTCTGGGGCGTGGTCAGCCAACGGCTTGGCTTTGGCGATAATACCCCATTTCTTTTTCATGGTTGCGGTATCGCAGCCGCCGAAAAGTGCTTGATCGCCTTTGCTGCGAACTTTTGCTATCCCGACGCCGTCCACCTCATGTTCAAACAAAACGCCCTGGAACTTGGCCTCTGTTTCGGTTAGCTCCCCTCCCGCAACCAACCGGTCAGCCTCAAGCATTCGCCGCTGAAGCTTTTCAAGGGTTCTGGTCGCAGCAGCAAAATAATGCTGAGCAAAGGCAATTTTGGGCTTTCGAGGATCACCGTTCATGGCCACAAGATAAGCAGCGCGACGCGTGAGGATGACATCTTCGCTTGGGCGACCGCCAAGGGGGTTTTTGCTGGCGTCAGCAAAAACCCCCTCGGGGCTCCAGCCCGCCTCGCCGTCTCCGATTAAAAAATTGAGTTGCGGGTCGATACCCGCAGACTTACAGCTATCATAGGCTTTTTTGATCGCCTCTCTGAAATTGCGCCATTGGACATAGCCAAGCAAAAGCATCAGATCGCGTGCCCGCCATGCCTCGACGCCCTCATGCTCAAAACGGCATTCCTCGAATGAGGTGAATAGTTGCCTGATCTCGCTTTTCTCGGAGGACATTGGTTTGCTCTGCTGATGATACGGATCTACGGGGACAGCGTTTGTTCTTGACCATAGACGATTTTAAGCTTTTTCACGCAGCACCATTAGAAAACTATCAACAATTCTCGCATGGTCGAAATGCACGTTTTATATTTTTATGAAAACGGCAAACAAGCGTGCGGAAGATTTATCTGATCCCGTCGATATCAGGGGCATGACCACCGTTAACAGCGTTGCATGCGACGAACAGAGTATCGGACTCGAGCGCTGAGATCCAAACCCGCAAATGCACACCTAAGACTTCCATTATTTTCATAATATTTATCCGTCGTTTACCCCATGTTTGCACTTAAGGGGCAAACTCTGAATTGAAAACGCGTGAACCCGGTGAACTGCGCCCGGATCACATCAACAACATTTGGATCATGGCTGCCCCATTCACGACCTCGCAAACAGGTGCCCGACCGCGCCAGCCCGATGGGGCTGACGGCGCCGGTCCTGGTGCGCCTCGATACGGTGCAAGCCGTGCAGACCAAGGTGACCGGAGACCGTTTTCGTATCCCGGTGAGGCATCACAGCCCGATATCACCCCCGATGACCTCCCGTTCGGGCCGGGGCAACATCATGCTGAGGCCGAGCTTTATGCTGATCTTGATCGCTTCCATGGATCGCGGACATCGGGCTTTCCGCCGTTCGATGCGCTTTCCGCCAGACTAGGCGAGTTTTCGCCTCCGGCGGAGGGGATGGAAGTCCGATCAGCCCCGATGCCCAATGATGCAAGCACATCGCGACTTGAGCTTGACTGGTTTGAAAAGCGATTCGACCAGATAGAGGACACCCTTCGAGGCCGCGTCATCGAACGGGACGAAATCCGCGCCCTTCACGACAGGATCAATACGCTCATCGACCGCGTCGAGAGGCGCGCCACGGCGCAGCGATCGAACGGGGAGATCGAAGGTGTTTCGCGCGCGGCACGCGAAATTCTGAAAGCTGCGGAAGAAATCAAAAGCGTTGGAGCGGGACTTGGCGCCGTTACACAATCTTATGGACGGGATTTTAATTCGGCTGTCGCGGCAACCGCTGCGGAAGTTGCGGCCTTGACGGCGACACATATCGAAACGGCACTTGTCCGCTCTCTGCCGCAGCGGAGCCTTGGGCGCATGGAGGTTGAGTTGCGCTCGCTAAACGTTCAGTCGAGGGAAACCGGTGACCGCATGACCGAAGCTCTGGACCGCGTTCATGACACGCTTCGTCAATTTTTACCCTCTGACCCGCGCCCGGCCACTCAGCCGGCCGCAAGTGAGAAGAAAAGGGTGAGCGTCGCAACACCGATAGGGTCGGATGTTCACGACTATTCGCGCGTATCCCCCGTCACAAAGGGCGAAACGCGATCCCAGCCGCTGTTGAGCAAACTTGCAGCCCGCGACATCAAGGACAAATCCTCTGCACCTCCTATGGGGGGCAATGCGCAGCACGAATTCAGGGCACGCTCAGCCCCTGACTTTTTACAAAATCGCCAGCCCAAGCCACAACCGACTCCAGCATCGGCGGTGCGACGCGATTACGACACGGCCGGCGGGCACACAGATCGCAAATACGATGAGGAACGTGCGTTTCCTATTCTCGGCATCAGCCTTGTGGCGTTCGTTCTGATCATCGCAAGTGTTGCGATGTATTATCTTCATGCGAGCGGCAAAAGCCTCTCGAAGCGCTCAAGTATCCGCACGGATCAGGTTGCCCGCGTCGATTTGCCGGCTTCGGTCCAGCCGCCCGTCGCGGTGCCGTTCGCACGATTGCTTCCAAGCGCGCAGCAGCGACCCAGCCTTCTCTCGGCTACTCAGGCGTACAATCAATCCGGCGAACGTGTCCCCGAACCTTTGGAAAACGTCAACAAACTTCTGGCTCGCGCCAGCGAGGGAGACCCTCAGGCCGAATTCCGGGTTGCCGTGCGGTTGCTTAATCATGAAACAGCGGAAGGCAAAGGTGCTGCGGCCAGATGGTTATCACGATCTGCGGATCATGGGCATCTGGAAGGCATGTTTGTCCTCGCCACACTTCTCGAACGGGGAGCAGGTGTTGGCCGTGACGACCTGCGTGCCATTGCGCTTTATCGGAAGGCCGCCCTGGAGGGCCACAGCCAGGCCATGCACAATCTGGCGGTTATGCTCGGTCGAACAACGTCGGACACTGACCGCCCTGAAGCAGCCAAATGGTTCAGGTTGGCCGCCGCAAAAGGCCTACCAGCAAGTCAGTATAATTTAGCTGTGATTTCCGAGGGCGGGATTGGCGTACCTCGAAACGTAGGCCGGGCCTATTTCTGGTTCTCGCTCGCCGCCGCAACGGGAGATACTGAAGCGAGATTTCAAGCCGAACGTGTCGAACGGGAGTTAACAGTCAGCGAAACCCGTGCAATTCAGGAAGAAGTCAAAGCCTGGCGACCTTCCCCGCAATCGTGGGCCGTCAACTAAAGGTTGTCCGGCGTTTTATGAACGCAATCCTTCGAGGCGCGGCCACGGCCGCTCCTCAGGATGAAGGACGCCTTCCCCTTAAGGAAGCGCAGTAAATCGAAAGTAACACGCTCCTGCCGGGCCTAGCTGTTGCGCGTCCTGGATGGAACGGGGTCCCGGTCGTGGCTGCCGGACTGTTTTGGGATCGAACCCGCTCACGTTGTTGCCCGAACCTCTCATATCGGCATCACCCTCGAACGGTTTTTCAGCGGGCAATATATAAAGCGCAACCGCCTTCGAAGGTATGATATTTGCGTTGATCCAGTCGCCCGGCGTGGATGGAAATCTGGTGCCTTTCGCATCTTCCCAGTCGAGGCGAACCGGGCCGTTTTGGCCTTCGACCCGGAAGCGTGTCTCGGTGTAGCGCGAGATCATTGCGCCTGGTTCGACCGTAAGCCCGTCATGCCCATCCTTTTCACCAAGGATCGGGGGCAGAGTGGGATCCTGAATCGTTAGTCTTATCTTGCACGAAGCCGGGGATTTTGCCGTAACCGCACCTCTCGCGATGAAAAGGGTAATGCTTTCCATACCTTCCGGGGACTGCGGTAATGTTTCACCCACGCCATGCTCATTTGCAAAAGCAAAGCCAACAGTCTGAAATGATACCGTCTGAGACCCGCTCGACGCTCGCTTGATCGCCGTCATCGCGTTTCTAACCCGAATCCATGTCACCGCGTCCGCTTGACAGTCGTTACTGTCGCATGCGTGGTTTTCCGCCACGAACAGCAATCGCGAGCCGGGCATTAGGCCCCATCGTTCGAAGGCCGTCAGGAGGCTGGAAAGCGCGGCTGTGTTCGATTCAACGTGAGGGCCAGCAACGGGCAGCGACGAACTCGCCTTATCGAACAGCAGCCGAAACCGCTCGCGGCTGTCATTGTGGTGCGCTAACGTTGCGGACACCATCTGGAGCGAGGCGAGGATTGCAGCCGCCAGGGCCCAGGATACCTTGCGTCCTGACATCATAAGCATTCCGGCTCGCCTTCCACTGTCATAAAGGAATAATCGAGATAGCCGGGTGATTCCTGTACGAGGATGTTGACCGCCGCGTTGATCCGGTCTGCGGGCGCTTTGCCTTCAATCGCGGCGGCTATTTTATGACGCAAAGCCTGCGTGTCGAACGGAAGGATGCGCCGCGCGAGAACGATGACCTTGTTTTCCTCTTTCGGAGCGGTAATGGGGATCGAAACGTCGGCAGCCCCCGTCGAGTTCGCGCCGATTGCGGCGGTCCACGATTCGGGTGGATAGACCTTAACGCCCGATATTTCTGAAATCACGACAACAGTAAACCGATAACCGCCCAGATAATTTGCAATTTTACTCAGCGACGTGACATGGGCACGTAGAAGCAATCTGTCTCCCGAGACAAAAACTGGCATCCCGGTTGCATTCTTGCATCTGGCCGTCATTTCAAGGGCGCCGTCTGAAGGCGAATACCGAACCCTAAGCGGCGTCTCCACCTGGCTCCCGTTCTCGATGGCGATTTTTGCAAAAGCCAGAGGGATCGGCTGCGACAGCCAAATCTGTGCACCAACCGCAAACAGCGCGGCAGCCGCCATTGCGCTAATACCGACCGTTGCAACCTTGTCCCAGACAGATCGCCGTATCGTATCGATCCCAAGCACCGCCAGCGCTTCATTCAGGCTCGACACCGGACAAAGTTTAAGGCTTACATCACGGCTGCGAAACCGGGCGCGCAATGTTTCCAGCGCGTCGCCGTAAGCATCCGATGTCGACTCGCCGGTCTCGGTCTTTGCCGGAAAGAAAAAATGGATTTCGGACGCAAGAGCCGTCCCTTTATAGTCTTCAAGCAACCGGCCAACCGCCTCGATCTTTTGATCAAAAAGGCCGATGGGCAAAACCGAGACGTTCGGCTTGGCGGCACCGTTTGCAAGCACCGAGTCTTCCACACCCAGTCGCCCCGTCGCAATCGCCACCCAGGGCTTCGCCTCCCCAAGGTACATCAGGAGAGCCAGTGCAAGACCAAGTTGCGCGCTTGAGCTGTTTTCCGGGTTGAGGCCATAAAGGTCTGGTGCATTGCTTACGGACAAAAAGCCAGGCTTTCCCCCGCTTCCGAGCCATGATGCAAGGGCAAACCCCTGAGGCCGCAGTTTCAGCTTTCGGATTGCCGCCAGGGCGATGGTGCCGGCAGGATAGAGTCGACAATCGTTCAGAAGGGCAATTTCCGGTATGAGTTTCGCCTCATTCGCGGGCCGAACGCCGTCGGCATGAACGTAAGCGATACGCGCCGCTGCACGTGTGGACGCACCAAGCGGGATGAGAACACTTCGCCTGTCGCCGCTGCTCACGACGGCCGCTGCTCGCTGGCAGCATCTCCGTTTTCAAGAAAAAAGACCGCAAACCGCCCAAGTCCCTCACGCACTTTCGGCGCGTCGGACAGCATACATGTCGCCGCACCCCCATCACTGAAACGAAGGCGATAGTCGATTGCTCCGTTTTCGCTGACCAGTCGCGCGGCTCGCCCGCCATACGTATCGAGCGCCGCGAACCCCTGAAGTTGCAAGTTCAGCTTCATCTCGGGGCCTTCCGACAGCATGGTGATGCCAAGCTCGCTCCCCTCGGCGAGAACTTCCGACTCCGGCAGTTTTAAGCCTCCCTCGGAAGCCGCGGCGAGCAGGATCACATCGAACCCTTTAACCCAATTGCCGGTCCCGGCTTCAAGGTCAGCCACCGCAGAATTGGTCACCACGTCCAGGGTGTAAAGGAAATCACGCCAGGGCAGTGTTTTTTCGTCGTCACGGGTCATGGCGCCTTCTCATCCGAATGGTGTCTCTGCACTGATTATCGGGATGGATTCTCCTCTCTCCCACGCACAAAAGCGTGAAGGCGAGCAGAAAGTTGCCCAAGGTACGCAGACAGTCCCATTTTTTTATAGGCGAGGCGCTCCTTTATCCGGGGATTGTCGCCGATCTCCCCAATTGTCTCACCGCGCGCTAGCTCTTGATAGATCCACATCTCAAGCTCGTCGATACAGCCGCCATCGCGGCAGACCTGCAGCAACCGTCCAAACTCGCACGCGTCGAGCATGCTGGGTTCGCTCTCTTCGGGACTGGCAATTTCGATGTCGTCGAAGGCCACCACATGCTGGCGGATAGGAAGGCGTAAAGCGCTTCCCAGTTCTGATTTCCAGAGCGCTTCTGCGGAGGGAAAACCCGGAACGGTTCTTGTGTCGCCCCAAACCGCCTGCCAGACGGGAAGGGCTTGCTCTCCATCGCGCGCGCGCACCGCCGTCATGAACGCGGAGAGTTGCTTTACGGTGTTCGTGCTGAGGCTGCCTGCCCAGTCCGGCGGCCAGAGCCCGACGCTCAGAAGCGCGGCATATGGCGCGTTGGCCGCCTCGAAAGCTTTGATGACGAGATTGCGAAAATCGAGCCACGCGGACGAATGGAGCGGCTTGATTTTACGCGGACTTGCCTGAAGCGCTTCCCAGAGGGATAACTCCTCCGGCAGTTCCACATGCAGACGGGCAAGCTCGATATACAGCGGACCATGATCGCGCTGGGTCGTGGCTGCGGGATTGCCTTGCGAGACCGAGCCATCGCATTTCGCAAGTCTTGACTTGATGGACATAAAGTCGGCTGGCGCGCTCACGCCAAATGGCACAGGCGGGTTTTTGCATCGGATCAACTGCGCTGACGGAAACCGGCTATCAAGACCGCGATGACAGAGCACCAGCAATAATTCGTGCCCTTTGTGCCAATGGTTGGCGCGCGCGAGGAACAACTTTCGGCAGAGCACACTGTCAAAATAGACCTGCGCCGCGTCTCCCGCCGACATGCGATGCTGAACGAGGGGATAGCCTGTCAACCCGGCGGGGTAATCGCTCGTCCTTGAGCTTCCGGTCCCGGACAAAACATCGATCATGCCCATATAAAGCGCGTAGTCTTCCAGGGTTGTGATATCCGTGCCGCTGTTGAGCGAATGCGCCACATGTGCCGCAAAGCGAATCACAAGTTCCCGTCTTGAAGGAAATGCAGCCATTGCTCGCGCTTTTCACATCATACCATCTGCAATAGCTATAAGCCTAGAGCAACGCGCCGTCCATGCTCATGTCGCGCGCCGTTTGGCAAATGCTCCAACTGGCGACCACACGTAGATCGCGGATCAGGTTATGGCAACGATACGAACAGGATGTATAATTTTTTTGGACAGGGTTTAGTCAGGTTCAGGTGCTAGCATAGCAGAAATTGCGGGGCAACACATGCAAATTTCTTCGGCTGTTTTACAGCGGTATGCAAATGATCAGGCTCAAACCTTTAGTGGAACACAAAACAATCCGGGTCCGGGATCGCTTTTATCTACCTTGATTGACACACCATCAACCAATCAAGCCGGGCAGAGTGCGACGGTAATAGCTAATAACGTCGTGGTGGGTAACAACCCGTTAGAGGGATCGTATGTTACAGGCGCTTTAAGCTTGACACCCGGTCAAACCAATACGAATGCGTTCTCAAACAACGTCGCTTTCGAATTATATAGAAATCTTGGGCTCAGAAGCGAGCCAAGAGCGGGAGATTCCGAAGGCGCTTTCGATATTTCGCAAGCTGGTCTACCTACACTTGTTGTAAGAATTAAAATTGGCAGACCTGAGGACTTGCGCGCTCTCCCTCAAGGTATAAAAGATTCCCTGTTACAATATTTTACTCCAACTCTTTTAGGAGGACGGCCCGGAGTAACTTTTGAGGACTTTCTTAGTAGAGTTCAGGAATTACAAGATTCAATGAATTTCCCAGGTGGCAGGCCTGGTAATACAAGCGCCAGACGGACATTATCACTCGTTATAGCTGTCAACACATCAGACTTAGCAGAATATGCAGATAACTTTGTGCATGGAAACATTACGCAAGACCGGCTGCAGTCCGCTGAAGTCGGTCTTGCGTATACACAATCTTTAAGAGAGTTGAATCCAGAGCTGCCAGATGCACTATTTTGGGTTAACGTGCGATGGCGGGTAGCTCCGGGAGCAGGATCGCATGGCGACTCCGCCTTTCCAGGACCCGATAATGGGCAACCTTCGACGCTGCCGCCTGGAGGCACGCCCACGTTGCGTTTGGGTATTGAGCTCCCCAAGTTCGCCGACTCCACCGCGTTAAACGGTCTGGTAACAATGACCGGCCGTTTAGGCACCGGCACGTCTTTCCGAATTGAACAGCGCCCTCCCAGTTTCAATGGTGGCCCGACAATCCAATTAGCCGATGGAAGGGTCGTTGAACTGCCTGCTCAGCTTCTAGGTGTCTTTGATGGGCTCGGCCGCTTGACCGGGGCTGGAACCTCGGCAGAAGCGACCCGGCGAGGAATTGCCCCCCTGAAACCCGATCTAAATTTTGGAAACTGGGTATCTGATCTCGGCGGCGACTTTCTACAGCAATTAACAGGGCAAAGGGGTACTGCGCTCCAGATTCCAGACTCTTTCAGAAACCAAGCCAATTATCTTCTTGGTACTCTCCAAACCGCAACAAGTGTTCTGGGTCTTGCCGATTCAGTTGCGAATGTCACTCCGCTCTCATCTTTTCTATGGTCTCGTTTCGCACAAAACCGAACGCTCGAAAATTTCAAATTAGGGGTGATTGCTTCTCTAGCACCGTTTTTAACGAGCGCTGGCGGTGCGACAAGCGATGAGCAATTTGCAAGTTATTCGTTAGCGTTTGTTGGACTCGACGACAACACTCTCTCCGGTTGGACACAAACGCAAAAGGATTTATACGTAGGTCTAGCTTCTCAAGCATGGTCAGGGCGCGAGAACGGTACGTTAAATGACAGGCAATATCTGGACGAAATCACTAATGCCATCTATCAGGTGGCCGTCAGTGGAGGTGGTTCTGCCCCAAGGGTCAATCTAAGTTCGGCAATTCACGTAGACAATATTTTACGCGCCCCAATCAATCAAGATTATGCTGGTTGGATTGCAAACCGGTTACTTAGCAACGGAGCAGACCCGATCGCATTGTTAACAGGGGTCATTAGAGTTTACAATAACGAGCGGCAGTCCAACAATCCAAACCAGAATATTGTAAACAACGGGGCAGGTTTACTGTGGTTTAACAGTGATTTGAGATTGAAAGTCGCTCGGACAATAATTGATGACCTGTTCGGAAAGACACCCGTTCACGGGCACAACACAGAGTTTACGACAACGATTCAAAACATCTCAGCGATTATTCCTGATGTTCGAACGTTAGGGCAAAATTTAGACCGGCTTTATACCAGTAATCCCGGTTTTTATGGACCAAGGATTACCGCGCTTGCTACCCACCTTTTAGCCCTTGGTATTGATGTTAACTTGGGCAGCGTTCGTTTAGGAAGTGCTATCGCAGCTAATAAACCGTCTGGGTGGCATGCTAGCCCTGATAGTCAAAGCGTTATCGATTCTTTCGATGCTCATGCAGCTAACCGAGTTATCATTAGCAGCGTCGATACTAGCCGTGTGGCCTCAATTGATAACCTACTCCCTATCGATCCAAGCGTTACAAACACCTCTGCGGTTTTCCCTACCGAACATGCAGACCTTCAGGATAGCCTTACTTCATCTACAAATTTCCAGATCAACGTATCGGAACTTACCGGTCTGCAAAAAGCAGCCTTGGGGTTGACTACTGAGTCATCGTCCTCGCTGACGGGTGGTTTCGCCTCGTTCCGTGATGTATATAAGCAGGTATTCGCCGAACGTCTTAATGGCGCTTTGGCATTTGGGGCCAGTTTCGATACGGCGCTTCAGGATGCGGATACCGCGGCAGGTTCTGCGGCCTATACGGCGTTCAAGGTTCAAAGCGGGTATGCGGACGCGTATCTGTCCGGGTATGGGCCACAGGGTCAGGTGGCGGTGAACCAGATTCTGACTGGCATTGCGAGCGGCACTTTGGCACCGGATGCGCTCGACCGGTTCAAAACGCTGATCGCGTCGGGTTCGAAGCTGACAGATGCCATGGCGGCGGTCACAGGCGGCGGGAGCAAGACCTCCTCCGGCACGGATCCCGCAGTGATCGAGGCGGTTTTCGGTCAGGCGATCTCGGGCATTCTTGAGGGCACGGGCAACCCGGATGCGATCAAGGCGGCTGGGTGGCTGAAGACGATTTATGCGGGTTACGATGCCGCGAAAACTCTGACCAAGCCGATCGACGGAGCATCGCCGGATACTCTGAAGATCGTGACGAAGCTGATCGGCAACGTTCTGGCGAACACGCCGGGGTTGTCGCTGGATGCGAAAAAGTTCGGGCAGTTCCTGGAGGCGGCGGTCACCTTCAAAGGCACGTTGCAAGACGTGCAGAACCTGAAAAGCACTTTGGCGGGCTTGCAGGGTGGCCTGAACAACGCGGGCCTGGGCAACGTGGGTTTTGACGCCGACCTCGTCACGTTCAATTCGTATGGGAGCCTGGTGCAGGCAGGGATCGGCGTTCTGGCCCCGTTTTTAAGTCCTGACGCTCAGAAAGTTGCTCACGAGATTTCCCTCGGTATCGAAGGCGCGGAGAACCTGCGCACTGTGTTTGCGTCGACGCCCGAAATCGTGACCCAGTATGGGGGCGCGGTGACTGCAGCGGAAGCGGGCCTCGTGCAGGCGAGTTCGGTGTTCGCCCTCGTCGGGCTTGGAATACAGTTGCTTGGCGGCAAAAACGAAACCGTTCAGGACATCGGCAAGGTTGCGAGTGCCGTGAGCGCGGTGTTGGCCGCGGTCGCCATCGGAAGCACGGCGACGGTTGTGGGCGCAGTCGTTGCGGTATTTATCGCGTTCATCGCGGTCGTCAGCGGCAACAAACCGAAAAACATTCCTCTGGGCGACATCGTGGCGGGATCGGGGGGTGCCATCGCCAACGTCAGGCTGGCCACCCACGACACGGACTTCATCTACACCGTTCGCGGGAACGAACTGAAGAAGGTGCCGCTCGATAAGGTCGAGTATACGGTCGACAGGAAAACCGGGTACTGGAGCACGAACGAGCGCACTGGCAAGCCGGTGTTCATCGAGGTGAAGGGCAACGGCGGCTTCAGCCGTGACGATGAGCAAAAGCTTGACATCGTTACGCGGTACGTGGTGGAGGCGAACTATTACTTCAAACCACTGAACCCGTATACGGACAATGGGAACGGCGGATATGGACCGTCTTTATCAAAAAGCTTCGATGTGAGCGAGGCCGAATACAACAAGGTGAAGGGTTTTGCCGGCGGCGGTAGTGAAGGCACTGCGACGGCAGGCACGAAGACAGCGTTGGCGTACTTCGTGGACAAGATCGATGGCAGCATGGCGGTGGAATTCCGCCAGAGGGCGGCGGGTCCCGGGCTTGCAAGCTACGCCGATTACAACCACGACGGCATTCTCGACCTGAGGCTCGACCGCTCCGACATCAAGGTGAGCGGCGATAAGTACTTTAACGGCGACGACGGAGCGACGATCACGCTGCGCGGCGCCAATGGCCGCGCACTTGAAACCATCGTGGGCAAGACACGGGAGGAAGCGACGCTGATCGCGAACTTCGACGGCCGTTTTGGCCTGTTGAACGCAGTGTCGTCCGACAGCGATCTATTGCGCAAATTCGCTGCCAAAGGCGACGTCACCTCGATCGACATCGCGAACTTTATTGTCAATCACCCCGAGGCCACCAAGGTTCGCACGTTCGACATGGCCGATGGCTACTTCGACATGCTGGACTATCTGTCAAACAACAAGAACGCGGTTACGAAGGTTCTCAAAGCTCAAGGGCTGAGCGAGGCCGAGCAGACGAAGTTCTGGACGCAACTCGAACGCGCCGTCAAAAATCAGGATACCTCGTCGACCTTGCCCATGCTCGCCAACAACCGCGCGCTCGAAATCGCAATTGTCGATGATTACGTGCGAAATGGCTTCAAAAAAGACCGCATCGTCGACACTTACAACGTTCTCAATCTGGATGGGACGGTGGCGGGCACCTTCCTTGGCCACAACACGGGCCAGGGCACACTTTACGAAGGCGATGTCACCGTCAAGGCGCTGGATGGCACGCTGTCGCGCGAACGCCAGGAAATCTTACAGACCGGCGACCGCACCATCACCCGACGCGATGTGTACACGGGCGCTGAGTTCGATGCCGACGGGGCCTATATCGTGGGCACAGGCGTTCGCGACGGCTCGTGGGATTCCGTGGCCGTGGTCCGGGTCGATGGCAGCGACGTTGATGCAAAGGGCGAAACCAAAGGCAATGACCGCTTGACCGGCGGCGATAAGGGCGAGCGCTTTGAGCTTGGAGCAGGAAACGATGTGGCCCGCGGCCTCGGTGGCAACGACGTGCTTTATGGCGACGAGGGCAACGACCGTTTGTATGGCGGCGCTGGCAACGACAAGATTGACGGCGGAGTGGGCAACGACCGCCTCGTGGGCGGAGCCGGGAACGATGACCTGCGAGATGCAAGCGGTCGTGACATCCTGAAGGGTGGGGCCGGCAACGACCGGCTGACAGCAACGGATGGCGGCGACCGACTGTATGGAGATGCGGGCGACGACACCTTGAGCACGGCATCGGGCGATGGAACCCGTCTTTACGGTGGGGCTGGCAACGACACGCTGTTGAATGTGTACGGGAGCCGGGTTCTGTTAAACGGAGGTCGCGGCGACGACACCATCACCAACACGCTTGGGACGCGCGATACTTTAATGGGTGGCGCTGGCAACGACAAGTTGACGGTGAACGGTGGCGATTCCATCAGGGTCGTGGGCGGCACCGGCGATGACACCCTCGTCAACAACGGCGGCACGAACGTCACTCTGTCGGGAGGCAAGGGCAACGACAGTTACCAATCCGATGGCAACCGCGTCACCCTCACCGATACCGGCGGCAACAACTTCTATAGCGTTGTCGGCAATCGCACGACGATCACCGACGGCAATGACGCGTCCACCATCGCGGTGGTTGGAAAAGACGTCCGCGTCGCGGCCAATGGCGGCGACGATCTTATTATCGCAGGCGTTGCTCCTCAGACGGCGACGGCTACGACGCCTGCCATCCAAGGCGCACGGGTCACCGATAGCACGATCCTGGGGGGAGCAGGAAACGACACTGTCGAGGCCTTTGCGTTGAATACCACCATCAAGACAGGCACCGGCACCAACACGGTAAATCTCGTCGGCAACAGGGACACCATTGTAGCTCAGGGTACCGATACCGTGACCCTCTCGGGCAACCGCAACATCGTGGAGGGCGATAAAGGCTCCCAGACCGTATCGCTGGGGGCGACGCCCGCTGTAACCAACCTGGATCAGCTTGCCAGGGATATTGCCGCCGCTAGTATGGCAAGTATGCTAGGCGCTTCAGCTTCAGACGCAATTGCACCCACCTTGAAGGGTGTGGGCACTCTCACCTCGGCCACCAACACGACCGTGAACACCGGGGCTAGCGCCGATACCGTTCTTGTGGGCGTGGGAACCCAGAGCACCGCGCCTGTCACCATTGCAAACAACACCGTGAACACGGGGGCTGGCGCCGATACCGTGATCGTTGGCAATCAGAACCTGGCACCCGCTCCCGTCGCCAACCCGACGGTGCCTGCGGTGGTGACGCCAGTGCCTGTGACGCCGGCTCCCATCATCGTAAATAACACCATCAATCTGGGTGCCGGTAACGATACAGGCATACTTGGAGGCTCGAATGTGGGCGCGGGCAACGTGCTGAACGGTCAAGGCGGCAACGACCGTCTGGTGGTGACCGCGGCGGGTAACACCGCCAACGGCGGCGCTGGCAGCGACCGCTTCGTTGGCGGCGATGGCGCTCAGGTGTTCAACGGCGGGACCGGCGCTGACCTGGCCGTCATCTCCAAAGGTCGCGACACCTTCCGCGGCGGCCGCGGCAACGACACCATCATTTTGCCTGAAGGCAACCTCGGTCGCTGGAAGTTCAGGCGGGTCGACGCTCACACCGTCAAAATCATCGACACCAAAGGCGAATACGGCACAACCACTGCCATCGACTTCGAAAAAATCAAAGTGCGAAGCTCCGGCGATATCGTCGCCATGAAAACCGCCGCCCCTGCTTGATAGCTGGGGTCTTAAAACATCGCCTTGCCGGTTTCCGGATCGAAGTGCCGGAGTACAACCGGTCGCTCTCGCTGTTTGTTTAACGGCGATTTTCATCTGTGTTAGAGCCCAGCCACAGGGCGACCCTATAGCCGCCCTTTGGCCCGATGCGAAAACCGCAAGACGAGACCCCGGACCTCAGCTGGAGCGCCGTGCGCCTTCTTAACCCCATGATGGATGACCTTGTGTTCTCAACCACGGCTACAACGCCTGTAGACGGCTTTGAAACGAGCTTGCGTTGACGCCCGGAGGAAGGAAAACCGCGGCGACACGTTCGAACCCTGGCGCATCCACGATCTTTCCCATACGGCGGCTTCTGGAATGACCGCGGCTTTAGGCTCTGCGCCACATGTGCTTGGGCGAATCGTAAATCATGCCTTGGGGCTTTAGGCGGGCTTGCGAGTGTCTATCAACGACTTGAATACCGGAAAGAGCTAAGCCCGCTTTGCTGGCGTGTGTGAACAGAGTGACGGTATCGTAAACGGGAGGCAGCGACTTCACGTCTGTGGCTTTGATTCTGTTGACGTGAACCGCAAGGTGACTTGATTGTACGAATTTGGTAACACTGTTTATGCTTTGTGACGTTTAAGTCACTTTCAGGCGAGTTATACCACGGATCAATCAAGCACAAGTTGTGGTCATGGACGCAGGGAAACCAGTCTGATATCACGCGTTCAAGTCAAAGTAGTTTCAGAAAAGCGCGCCGGATGGGTACACTCAATCACATCGCTTGTTCACAGGAAGCTCAGCCTTCGGACGCCACGGTAAATTGATGATCCCGATGTCCACATCAGCCCTGGTTTTTCAACGTGCTCGCTGGATGCGCGATCTTGAGCGCTTTCTACCCCTAAAAAGTCAGTTCGTTCTCTCGGGCAACGTGCGCGATTTGAATATCGTTTCCCAAGATGACGGGCAGCTTACACCATTATTAATGACTGACGCGCTATCGGCCGAACTGCGTCGAACGGGCTATCGTCAGGTACTTTTCTACGATCAGTTAGAAGGGTTTCATGGGCCGCCTGACGGCAACGAAGCCGCGGAAACCCTTATGCGTCAAATCGGCTTAACACCCGTAAACGGGAAAGCTTCTGCCGGGATCGATATGTTAAGCGCAACCTTTGAACGCTTTGTCGCTTTGCAGAGCGAGCCTTCTGCCCTCATCGTCGACTTTGCGTCGCGACTTATTACGCGCCGTGATGGGCTGGCCGCAGCCGAACATGGATTGTTCTCGCGCGCGCTGATAATGAGCCACAAGGCACGCTCCCGCTATCACAAAAACAAAGGCCGTTTTTATTTCAACACCATCATTTGGGTCGTCGATCGCGAAAACGATCTGCCTGAGTGGCTAACGATCGGCAATCCTACGATACGCTCGATAGCAGTCGCCAAACCCGATCATCATGCACGCCGGGCCGTGGCACCGCTCCTCATGGCGGCCATGAGCGGTAATCAGGAGGCATCGGTGGAAGCGAGGCACTCCGCCACCGAGATATTCGTTCAGGAAACCGAAGGTCTGCTGCTGAAGGACATGCAGTCCATCGTGCAACTGGGACAGACTGAAGCGCTGCCCTTTGCAAGCATCCGCGATGCGGTGCGTCGCTATAAAGTGGGCGTTACCGAAGACCCCTGGCAAAAGATTGATCGCTCACGGATTTCGGAGGCAGAACCCTTCATTCGTGAGCGTGTCAAAGGGCAAGAGCACGCCGTCACCCACGTATTGGATATCATCAAGCGTGCGATAACTGGGGTTGGCGCGGGGAAACGCGGCGGTCGCCCGCGCGGTGTGGCCTTCTTTGCAGGGCCAACGGGTGTCGGTAAAACCGAGCTTGCCAAAGCCATCACGAGCCTTCTGTTTAACGACGAAAACGCCTACATCCGGTTCGACATGTCGGAGTTCAGCGCCGAGCACGCGGACCAGCGTTTGATCGGCGCACCACCCGGTTATCTGGGTTTCGATGCCGGAGGGGAGCTGACGAATGCGGTTCGCGAAAAACCGTTCAGCGTGATCTTGTTCGACGAGATTGAGAAAGCCCACCCACGCATCCTCGACAAGTTCCTGCAAATTCTCGACGAAGGCGTTTTGACATCCGGTCGCGGTGACCGGGTTTATTTTTCCGAGGCACTCATCATTTTTACCTCGAATCTGGGAATTTATAAACGCGGCACCTTTGAAACGCGAACCCCAAACGTCAGCGCTGATCAAGACTTCGACACGGTGCGGCGGACAGTTCTGGATGAGATAAAGGCCTACTTCAAGCTCGAAATTGGCAGGCCCGAAATCTTGAACCGCATCGGCGAGAATATTATTGTATTCGACTTCATTCGCGATGGGGTGGGGCGCGATATCTTTCACCAGTTGATCAAGCAGTCTCTCAATGCGCTTTCCGAACAGAATATTCACATTCAAGTTGCAGACGCCGCCCTGATGGAGCTTCAATCCCTGTGCCTTGCCGATCTTTCAAACGGTGGGCGCGGCATCCGCAATCAGCTTGAAATTCATCTCATCAATCCGCTCGCTCGCTCCTTGTTTGCTGCGTCGGCTGGTCCCGGAACGCGCTTCGTCGTCAATTCTATCCATCGCGGTGCCGTGACGAGCCTCGACCTTAAACAGGCGACTTGAGTGATACCTGTTCCCCTCCATTTGTCGCGGCTGCACTTTCCGATCACTGCGCTCGGGCCGGGGCGGCGGATCGGCGTCTGGTTTCAGGGGTGCTCCATCCGATGCGCAGGGTGTATTTCGGCCGATACCTGGGCCTTAGGACAGGGAGCGACAACGGTCGACGCCGTGCTGGAGGCTATGGTTCCGTGGCTGCCGGAAGCCGATGGAATTACGATTTCCGGTGGCGAACCTTTCGAACAGCCGGAGGCATTTCTTGCGCTTCTGGGTGCAATAAAGTCCCGATTCGCGGGCGATATCCTCACCTACACGGGTTATTCTCTTGAAGTTGTTTCTCATATACTCTCGCAAAGTAAGGGCTTGATCGACGCGCTGATCACCGATCCTTACGACATTGCAACGAGCCAGAACCTACCGCTGCGCGGCAGCGACAATCAGACATTACATTGCCTTACGACTCTTGGTCTTGAACGGTTCCGGGAGTACCAGAATACAGCATGTCATGACGCGCCAGTGCTGGACGTCATGTTCGATAACGACGGTGCGGCTTGGTTCGCAGGCATTCCTAAAAAAGGGGATTTTGCGCGACTGAAACACGCTCTTGCCGAAGGCGGGCATCATATTCTTACGAGTCAAGACCAACGGGACGCGGGAAGGTGACCGAGCATGACAACGTCGAACATGATGTTCAGGCTTTGCCCGGTGTGCAATTCGTTTCGGCCGCAGACGGAACTTATTTGTAAAAATGTCACCGACAATGGCGGGTCTTGTAACAATACTCATCTTGCACAAGAGCCGCTGGGTTGGCCCGGAACAGTAATTGAACTAACGGCACCCACGCCGGTAGCTGTACTCGAACGCTGGTATTGCACGCAAGGGCACGAAGCGTCTCCAGGCGATCTCCTGTGCGATCGATGTGGCGAGGATGTTCGAAGGTACGAAGACGACGAATATCCGCCAGCGTCCGCGCCAGAACCTCAAACTGGGTTCGGTGAGCGTTCGCAAGATCCATTTGATTCCGGTGAGGCGCAGCAACTGCCGCCCGGTCCGCTAGCGCAAGAGGAAACGCGTATCGGGCGGTGGCTCATCGCAGGCGTGACATTGAAAGCGGACAGCGCGATTGCCTCGCATATTTGCGTATCCGACCAGGGGGAGGTCGGCGAACTCCAGTTGTTGGCAACAACGTCGAATTTTGAGGCGCTAACCGCCGTATGTCCCGACCGCTTCCGCTCCGTCCTTGATCTTGGCGAGTGGCATGGGCGGAAGTATACGGTAGTCGAAAGCTTGCCACCCCAATCGTGGGCGAAACGCTTTGATGCCACCGGCCAATCTTTGGCTGTTCGCGCCTTCCTCGACCAGCTCGGATCGGCGCTTGACCGTTTGCATAAGGCGGGGTTCTGCTTGCGAACCCTTGGCCCACATAACATCATAGCACGCGAAAGCGAGGAGCTTGATCTGGCATTAACCGGCCTTTCCGATGCTATCCGCGCTGACGAACTCATCGATCCGGTGCCTCTGACCTCGCTCAATGCCTTCTACGCCGCGCCCGAGGTGCTTGCAGGCGGTTATGCGGTGCAAAGCGACTGGTGGAGCCTTGGCGCGATCCTTCTCGATCGCATCACCAAAGGCGAAATCTTCAAGGGTATCAATCAAAGCGTCTGGCGCGTCCATGCCGTAACGGCGGATGTGCCTCTCCCTGATACGCTGGATCCCGCCCTCGACTTGTTACTTGGAGGACTGCTCGCCCGCGATCTGACGCAACGCTGGCAATGGCCTGAGATTAAGGCCTGGCTTAATGGTGAGACGATTCAAGCACCCGGCCGGAGCGTCATTGGCGCGGATACTGGTTCGCCCATTGCCCTTGGCGGGGTTCTCCATCGCAACCTCATGCGTTATGCCATCGCTGCTGCATCGGAGCAACACTGGGACGAGGCCAGGCTCCAGTTCGAGCGTGGAGAGCTTCTGGCATGGTGTCTTCAAAACAATGCGCCCGAGGAAACGATCGCTAATTTGCGAAAAGTAAGCGCATCGACCATAGACCCCGAATTCAAGTTTGGCATGGCGCTGAAATGCCTTTACCCCGACCTTCCGTTTGTGCGGCGCGGTGTTATCGTTAACGCGGCCTGGCTGCTGCATAATCTCGATGAAGGTTATGATCTCATCAACGGGCCTGTCACGATGCTCCTGGAGCGCCTCGGTTTTGAGCCCGAACTGGTGCGACTTAAAAAGCGTGCGGCTTCGGCCAGGGCGCGTGCAAAAGCCAATCAAATTGTTTTGGATGAGGCAAGCTTCCGCACCCGTCTGCTTGCGACCAACATCCGAAAACTGGCTGCTGAGTGGGAAACCCGGCGCGCGGATTCTCCAGAAAGCGACCATCGTGGTCTTGCGCGGATGATGCGACGGGCCAACTACACGGACGAAGACTTAATTCTGCTCAGCAGTGCGGCGCTGACGCAATTCAAATCGCGATCTACAATTCTTGAGGAGGCCAGGGCTTTAGCGCTCGAATTCAAGCTTGCGTTCAACAAAAGTGAGGCCGACGCCCTGATATGCGCGCGATCCGGTCGCGATATTCTTGCAGATACGGAAGCGCACATCGCGGATTTCTCGCGCTGCGGCGTGGGCAAGATCGACGAATGGGCCGACAGCTTACGGCAAACGCGGCAGCTTTCGCTCAGCCGATCGCTGCTCGTGTTAGCGGTATCCGCCGACCACTGGAAGAAGCCGGAAGGTCGCGAATACACGGCAAAAATACTGTCGTTCTTTGAAGACAAGATCGCGCTCTCGATCAAGCGCGGGTCACTAACTCGCTTGACCGTGACGAAGACATCAGACCGGATCGACGTCACGGAACTGGGCACCGAGATCAAGGGGGCAGGCCCGCTTCTCGGTATGGTCCTCGAACGCGGCGCAGGCGTGGCGCAAATCCATCCGGCTGCGTTTCAGTCCAAGCCCGGGTTGGAAGGCCGGATGCGACGGCTTGTGCAACGCGCAACGCAATACAAACGCGATACGGGTATCGATTGTTTGTATCTCGGCTTTCCGTTTATCCTTCACCAGCCTGAAGCTGGCGATGTTAAGCCGAGAATAGCGCCACTTTTTCTCTGGCCTGTGAAGTTTACGTCGGGCGTCGAAAAATTTGGCCCTGATCTAAGCCGCAAGGTGGTTTTGAATCCAGCCATCGACGGATTTTTAACAGCCTTGCAAGTTGCAGACTGCCACGTGGCGTTTGAAGAGATCGAAAAGGGAGGCACGATTACAAGCATCCTCGATGAATGCGCGTCTATCGCCAAGATCGAGCGGAAAACGCTTGCGCAACTTCCGCCCGCCGATGTGAAGGTCAAGGCCACACGCCTCGTGCCTGCCGCCGTTCTTTTCAATGCAGTTTATCCTGGCCAATCCCTCATCAGCGACCTGCAAAGCCTGCAACAGAGGCCGGTGGTCGGGACAGCGCTCGCTACCCTTTTGCGCTTAGGGGGCGTCGAGACTGCGCCCGTCACTGCGAAACCGCGCGAGGCGGAGAAATTCTTTGTGGCTGCAATCGACCCCTCGCAGGAAGAGGCGGTGATGCGGGCGCGTCATGGGGCGGGTTTGCTCATCGAAGGGCCTCCCGGCACCGGCAAAAGTCAAACCATCGTCAATTTGATCGCCGATGCGATCGGGCGCGGTAAGAGCCTTTTGTTTGTCTGTCAAAAGCAGGCGGCGCTCGACGTGGTGTTTAACAGATTAAAAGCCGAGGACCTGCAAGACCGCGTGATTTTGATCAAGGATGAGAGCAAAGACCGTCGCGCGACAGTCCAGGCCTTGCGAGATCAAGCCACAGCTTTACAGGCTTCTGGTGCTAAGTCGCAGCGCAGCGGATCGAGACGCAGAACAGACCTCGCAAATAACATCGATGACCTGGAAGGCGGGATCGATGCGCACCATGAAGCGCTGTATCGCGTCCATGCCAGTTACGATCGGAGCTTTGCCGACATTCTCACCGAACTGATTATGATCGAGGACGAGAACGGGGAGTTGCCTCTGCTTCGAGTGCGGGGATTGAAAAGTGTGATCGCTCCGTGGACGCCGCAAACGGTCGGCACCGTCGCCGAAGCCTGCGCATCTGTTGCGCGGGATTGGCTGCCAGCTCGTTATGAGGAAAGTCAGCTCGCGGCATTGAAAATCTTTGCGCCGGATGCAGGAACACTGGGGGAGTTTCACGAAGACTTCGCGGCGTTCTGCGATGCGGAAGCGCAGCGCAACGAAGTCCTGCAAAACAATCCTTGCCCGTTCGATGTGGATGACCCGAAAGCTGTGCGTTATTGGCTTGCGACACATAGTCGTGCGCTTGAAAGTCTTGAAGTGGAGCTTTGCGCCGATCTTAAACGATGGACGGCTCGATTTCACGCGCGTCGCGGGCAACCCGTGGAAGCCAGGGCGCTTTGGGATGAACTCGGGGCAATTCGTGAAATGGCGCGCAATCTCGAAGATGCGCGGATCGCGTCCCGAACGGATTCTCGTCTGTGGAGCGCGCTTTCCGCCGAAAACGCATCGGACCTGGATGGCTGGGTTGCGGTAGCCAATCAGTTCGCGGCACCGGCTTCCGGCTTCACTCGCCTCAGCATTGCGCGATATTTGGCTCGGCGGAAATTATCGCGCTATGTGGTTCAGGCCTGCGGTGTGGAGACCGCAATCGGTGTTGCGGCTTTCAGGCAGGCCGCGACCCACGCGGTTCAATTGCGAGCGTTGCAAGCGCGCTTTTGCCAGATCTGTCGCGCTCTCGAGGTCAACGCTGACCACGATAATGCGACCGCGACAGAGATTGAAGCAAAAGCCGTAGATTTGGGAGAGCGCCTGCAGGCGGCGTCCGCCCTCGTGACGAGGCTCGCGTCATGCCCGAAAACCGACATCGCCGCTCAAGTGTGCACAAGTGGTAACCCGCAAGCATATACTCATTTTTCTCAAGACCTGGCTTATGCCGCTAATCGAGCCGACGCTCGGGTCGCTAGCCTCGCAGCGCTGGAGGCACTCCGGCCCTGGGTGATCGATGCATGGCGCCTCGAGAGTCATCGATCCATCGTCGCAGGCGAACTGACCGAAGACAGAACAAGGGCAATCGCCGCAAGCTTGGACACTTTAGAGGCCTATCAGCGGTTTCGTTTCAAGTTGCAAAACTTCCCCCCCGAAGGCTGGCCGGTTTTCGAGAAACTACGCGCGTCAGAGAAAGCCTTGCAGGATGTTCCCTCCGAGCAACTCGAAGGCGTGGTGCGCCGTTTGATCAATCACGAAGCGCGGCTTGGCTGGAAGGCTGCAATAGAAGGCAAGCATCCCGTGTTATTGACAGATCGGGAAAATCTAAGAAGCAAGGTAAGCCAGCTCGGAACGAAATTGGATGACATACGCAAGGAGAACCGCAAGACACTCCAAGAGGGCATCGACCTACGCAGGGTTTTATTCGATCAGCGCTGGCAGCAACTCACTCTCTTACTAGGTCCGAACGCGCTTGGACTCCGCGATATCGTTGAGCGCGGCATTGATCTGGGCCTCATGGCGCTCCGGCCTGTTTGGCTTATGAACCCGGATGTGGCGAGTAGGGCTTTGCCCTTGAAAGCGGGGCTGTTCGATATCGTCGTTTTTGACGAAGCGTCACAAATTCCGGTTGAAAATGCGCTTCCCGCGTTGTTTCGCGGCAAGCAGGTGATCGTGAGCGGCGACGAAAAGCAATTGCCGCCCTCGACTTTTTTTTCCAGCGCGGCCGCGGACGATGATGAAGATGCGGACGACGAGGCAACGCTCGACAGCGATGCAACCGAAGAAGAACGGGCTGCTGCCGAGGAAGCCTGGACCAGCAGCGAGATCAAGGATTGCCCCGATCTTCTGCATCTTGCACGGAGTGCTTTGCCAGAAAGCTCGCGGGTGATGCTGAAGGTGCATTACCGGTCCGAATGGAAGGAGTTGATCGCGTACTCGAACGCGGCCTTCTACGGCGGTAATCTCAGCGTACCGGTTCTGCGGCCCGATGCTTTCGTCAGCCAAGAAAAGCCGCTGGAAGTCTTGCACATTAATGGAACCTACGCAAAGCAGACCAACAGAGCGGAAGCATCTGCCATTGCGGACGCGGTCGCCAACATCTGGGAGACGGCGCGCGAGGGAGGAGAAACACCGCCAACAATAGGCGTTGTAACATTCAACCTGAAACAAGCCGACTTGATCGAAGATGTGCTTTATGAGCGAGGACGCAAAAACACTGCCTTCGCCGCAGATTATGGAATTCAGATGAACCGGATCGAGGGCGGTGCCGACGTCGGTTTTTTCGTGAAAAACCTTGAAAATGTACAAGGTGACGAGCGCGACATCATTTTGTTCTCCACCACCTTCGGCAAGGATGACCAAGGGAAGTTTCGCCGGAATTTCGGTGTGCTTGGCCAACAAGGCGGCGAGCGACGGTTGAACGTGGCAATCACCCGGGCGCGGCAAAAAATGATCATCGCAACGTCAATGCCAATCAACGCTATCTCTGACTGCCTGGACAGCAACCGCAAGCCGCAAACGCCACGCGACTTCCTTCAACTTTATATGCAGTACGCGAATTTCGTTTCAGACGGCCAGCTTTCGGCGGCGCGGGCGCTGCTGTCTGGGATGGGTCAGGCAACACAAACCCGAGCGGACACCGATATGACGGATTTTGCATCCATCGTAAGCGATTTTCTTGGCCGTCGAGGGATTCGCACCGTCAAGAACCATGATGGCAGCGCTTTTGCGGTCGATCTCGCTGTGGAGAACAACTCGGGTAATTATTGTATCGGCATTGAATGCGAGGCCCCGCAACATCCCTTGCTGACTGCCGCTCGTGCGAGGGAACTGTGGCGACCGCAAAGCTTGCGGAAGGCGATACCGAGGCTTCATCGCGTTTCTCTGCAAGGTTGGAATGAGCATCGGACCCTGGAACAGGACCATCTCATTAAAGCCGTGCATCATGCAATGGAGAGTGAACATGAGCGGGCCTAAGATCGTTCGCATTGTTACGCGCGACGAGGTGATCGCAACGTGCCGGGCTCACCTTGCCCGACTTGATTCCGCAGTAGACGCCTACACGCACTATTGCAAAAAACGCGATCTTGCGAATGAAGCCGAACTTGCTGCAATCGAAAAGCGACGGGTGGATTTGCATTCTCTGCTGACCAAGGATGCGTTTCTCGACCTGCAAAAACGTGTGCCGCAGGAAATCGCCTTTCTCGAAAACGATCGGCAAGAACGCGTTAAAACCGCCGCTGAAGCTGCGGCTCGCCTCAAGGCCAGCCTCCAGTCAGCGAAAACACTTGCGAACCAGATTGTGCCAGCCTTGCAGCAAGCAAACGCACCGCTCGAGGTGATCGTGCGCCTGCGCGGGATTGCTAAAGGAGACATTCAAGATTTAGCGCAGGTTAATGCGATCTTGGCTGAGGCCTATAACGCTAGGATGGAAACCAGCAATACATCAGAGATGCGCGAACAACTTGCGCTGGCAGATCGTCTTGGAGGTGCAAGCGGACCTACAACGTTTGCGCAGTGGCGCGGGCAGCATGAGCCGCAGGACAACGCTGATGACAGGGCTGTGCAGGCCTCACTGGCCGCGTTGGAGCTTCAAATAGACGATGACGCCGTCGTCGTTGCATTTCGTGAGCGCTGGGCCCAAATTGAACCGGAGAAGGACGCGCAACTGCGCGGTTTAAGGCGCGATAGCCTTTTCCGAGATTTGCAGATGGCGTTGAACGAGGCTCGGGAACGAACGCGCTTGCTAGAAACGTTATCCGCGCATAACCGCGAGTGGCGCATGCTTAACCCAACCATTCCGGTACCATGGATCAGAAATACCGGGGCGGGGGAGCAATCGCTTGTTTATTTACGCGAGCTATCTGCGGTCGCGAAAACCGATCTTGCGGCTGAGACCAAGCGTCAAGCCACTGTGTCCAGGCGAGAGGCCGTTCTCGCTCAACTTGCCGCACTTGGTTATGAGATCCGGGAGGGGCTTCAGACGGCATTGGCGCAAGACGGGAACGTGATCCTCCGCAAAGCAGCAGCTCCCGACTACGGCGTTGAAGTGATCGCATCGGCCACAGGCGACAAACTGTCGTTTCGAGCGATTGCCTTCGGGGTCGAGTCGGCGTCCCGCAATCAGACCCGAGACGCGGACATGGAGGTGTTATGGTGCGGAGATTTCGATAGATTAAAGACAGAACTTGAAAAGGTCGGCGGTCACGTCATGATCGAGAAGGCCGTACCAGCCGGCGAGCAGGCGGTTAAACTGATTGTCGTTGAGAGTACGGAACGCCCGCAAGGTGAACCCATCGGAATCCCTCACGCAAGATCTCTCAAGGATTGACATCCGGTATGAGCTAAACTCACAGAGATGCATGATGTTGAAGGTCGGACCTAAGGCTGTCCCACATTATCGAAAGTTGTGGTTAAGAGGATGTCTTTATTATTGGGGGGTCAGCCGCATGTGCGGAAGTGCCGGGTCCCGCCGAACTCGCGAATAAGCCTTGGTGATTGCAAACATCACACATCTTGCAGCCGTTACTTTGATGTCCGACTGCGTTCGCCATAGTCAGTTATTGACCGGCTTGTTTTGCGCTCGGTCAAACTTCGTCCGCCTAGAGCATTTCAGCAAAAGTGTGAGCGGTTTTGCTCCTCGAGAATGCGATAAAACAAACAGTTAGAGCGCTTTCATGACTTGGATTAAATCGAAAGTGCTCTAGAGGCCCCGACGCTGACCGTTCAATCCCGGGGGCCGCGCAGCGGCATCAAATGGGTCTCCACCCATGTTTCGTCGATAAAAACGAAGCGCGCGGCATCAATCCTGCCTTAACACTTTTTCCAGCCCTGCTGTTTGCGGGTAATCTAACCGGTCATGCTTAGCGCGAGGACTAATTTTCAAGTTAAAACCTTCAGCGTACAGAAAACGGCACTAGGTCCTGCAGTCGGTGTGATGCCGCGTGAGGCTAACTCGGCTGTCAACTAACCGCTGGCCAACGCGTTGACTTGGTGCGGTAGCGAGCCGATTTTTCATTATGAGCATCAGCTTAGGGCTAAAACGCTAGCTTTCCAAGCTGGGCAGTAATCAAACTGAGGGCCGCAAGTCAGAACATCGCCTTCCGCTGCAGTTCTTCACGTTATAGCGCAAACCTGGACATTCAGACCGGTCGTAGATATCCGTAGTAATACAAACCGTAAGCCACCAAGGCAGCAACGATCAGCACGATCGTCATGAATTTACGAACCGCGACCGAATAAACCATCAGCCAGAAAAGCACCACCACCAGCAGCACCAAAAAAGTCCAGATTGCGATCTCGGTGTGGTTGTAGAAAAAATCACGGATCGTATTGTAAATTTTATCCCAGGTCAGGTTGTCCATTGAGACCTCTGGCTTTGCGTGGTGAGCAGGCGGCGACTATTCTTTTGGAACCGCAGTCGCCTGCATGGCTTTTTTGACTGCCACAAGCAGATGGGATTCCGGCGCCCGGATGCGGTAACCCATCCCGAACGGAAGGGGTCCCGGTCGTGCCTTCCTGAAAATTTCGTTGAGGGCGGACTGATAATTCGCACTGAAAATCGCGATAGGACCCAAATAACGTCCGTAAGGCTTGAGGTCCCATTCTCCGTCTTTGAAGTATCGAACGGGGACACCAGAATCGTCCTGAACGATGGTCGACGCCTGCTTCAGCAGGAAATCGCGAACGGTCGAGAAATTACCCGAATGCAGGAGAAACGAAGCACTTTTGATGAACGCGTCGCCGTTGCCGAGCTTTTCGCAGAATGTCAGAAATCCGCTCTTTCTGGCACCGTCGTTCGAGACATCCGTTTGAAAGTAATACAGCGTCCGCTGAACTTTATCGGCGCCTGCGAACACGATCTTGACGCCTTTTGCCGTCGAGGTCACGCCTTCTTCGGTCGCGGCATGAGCCAAGCCGTCCTTGTCCACGTTGACGAGAGAAACCTCCTGAACCGTTTTTCCGGCGCGGGCCATAAACACATACAGCGGCGGAATAATCCCGGTGAGGCGATGGCTGGCAAACTGAACCCGCATATTCTTGGTGATGAAAAAGCTATACCGCAGAAGGTTCGACAATGACGACTGGACCGCGTTCAACTCAGACGATACGGAACCCGAAGGTAAAGCGAGCACGTCTGGTATCTGCCCCACAGGCTCGAGGCCAGCCAGCACATACGTGGTCGCGTTCGGAAAAAACGCGTCGGCGTAAAGGAAATCCGGGCCGCTGAAAATGTAGAACAGAACCGGCTTCGTCTGCGTAAGATTCTGTGCGGACCAGTCACGAACCTTTGAAATCTGAGTGCGGTCCAGAGTTTTCCAGGCCCCATCCACAAAGCGGGCATATCCCTGCCAGCTTGACTGTCGCGTGAGAGGCAAGAGCGGTGAGTCAGCGCTTACCGGCTGGCCGCTCAGGAATTTTGCCGTGTCGTCCACTGATGCCGATCCCGAACCAGCCATAGCCGCCGTGGTGGTTGTGAGGATCAAAAAGCCGAGGATGAGTCGTATCGCGAACCGCATGGGGAGAACCTGATCGTAAGAGGTCGTAGTTGAGCAACGAATGTGTCTATTGCGCCGAGACAGCCGTCGTTGCCGGTGCGGCCGATGACTTGATTATGGGTGATTTCGTGTCCTCAGGCTTCTTTCTTACGGCAAGTAACAGACCAGACGATGTTTCCCGCGAGCGATACCCGATGATAAAGTTAAGAGGCGCTGCTTTTGCTTGCTGGAAAAAATCGCTCAATTGCTTTTGATAGTTGCCTCGAAATACAGGTAGGGGGCGCATGTATTGGCCGAACGGCTGCAGCGTCCATTCGTCCTGGTTAAAATATCGGAACGGAACGCCGGTGTCGTCCTGCACGATGGCAACAGACTTCTTCATCAGCAATTCGCGTACCATGGAGAACCCCCCGCTGTGTAACAGATACGAGGCGCTCTTCACCAATGCGTCGCCCGAACCAAGATTGTCACAGAACTTCAGGAAGCCGCTATTCCCTACACCCTTGTTGGAAAGATCGGTCCGGATATAATAAAGCGTCTGGGTCTTGCCGTTCGCGCTGAAAACGATCTTCGCGCCCCGTGCATTGCTTTCGAGGCCTTCGGTTTCCGCGGGCTGTTCCTTTCCGTCCCTGTCTATACCGATCAGGCGCACGTCCTGGATTGTTTTTCCTGATCTGGCGAGGAAGACGTACAAGACGGGAAGCGTGCCCGTAAGCCTGCGTCCACCACCGAGGCTGCGACCCATTTCACTTGTGATGAAGAACGTGGTCCTCAAAATCGTGTTCAGGGAGCGGCGAACGCCTCCGACTTCCGCAGGAAGCTGCCGCTCCGGAATCGAAGAAATGTCCGGTATTTTACCAACAAGTTCAAGGCCACTTAAGACATACGTCGATGCGTTCGGAAAAAATGCATTTGCATAGAGGTAATCGGGACCGCTGAACATGTAGAACAAAACAGGTTGCGGATCGCGAAGATTGTTTGTGGACCAGTTGCGAACCTTGGAGAACTGTCTCGTATCCAGTGACGCCCACGCCTGATCCATGTCCGCTGCATAGGCTTTCCAGGCAGGATCTTTGGCGCGTTCAGCCAAAGGCGATCCAGCGGAAGGCTCCAGTCCCGCCAGAAAGCGTGCAGTGTCGTCAGGCGTGGAAACACCCTCGCTGCGCGCTTGCGATACGGCCAGAAAGGCCGCCAAAACAATGAAACCGATCGGTTTCAGGAGCCGGACAAGTCCATTCATAGCTTAAGAATTCCCCTGAATTGCGCTTTCTCGGCGGAAGCGGGTTGAAAGCAGGTAGATGAGAAGCCCGGCCGCCATGGTTAAAAGCCCCGCAAGCGATTGGTAAGGAGTCTTGAGTATTAATTGTCGCATGATGAATAAAGTCACAACAAGAAAAATGACTGGCGTTAACGGGTAAGCCCAGACCCGGTAAGGCCTCGGTAGATCAGGTTGCGTGAACCGTAAGACGATCACGCCAAGAACCGCAAGGAAAGAGCAGAACGTCAGACTGAACTGAATGTAATCGATGATCGCCTCGAAGCTTTGGGTGAGAAGCAACACGGTCACGATGGCGAGTTGCAACAAGATAGCCACTGTTGGCGCTCCATGTCTGTTTTTCACGGACAGAAACCGGAATAAGGGTATGTCTTCGCCCATCACCATTGTCACGCGCGGCCCGATCCACGTCATCGCACTGATGGTCGAGACCAAGCCGATGCAGATCAAGGCACCGACGATTCGCCCGCCGATATCGCCAAAAATTGCCTGCCCTGCAACAAGGGCCACATCAATCTGGCCTGCGAGACTGCTCATCGGCGTTACATACAGGAAAACGGCATTCAACAAGACGTAGAGCGTAATGACGATGAATAGCGCCCAGAAGATCGAGCGTGGCAGGTTTCTTCCCGGATCGCGAACTTCGCCCGCAATATAAGTCGCGGCGTTCCACCCCGAATACGAAAACATCACATAAACAAGGCTGAAAGCAAATGTGCCGCCGGTAATCGTTGCAAAATCGCCAGACACAGGCGCGAACGATATCGCTTGGGGAGTTCCAATAGCAAAGCCAGCAACGATCAAGGTTACGATCAGCGCGAGCTTGATGGCCGTGGCACCGTTGTGAAACCAGCTTCCTTCACGAATGCCGCGCAGATGGATGAGCGAGACGAACCAGACGACGGCTAAAGCCATGAGTAGCGATATGGCATTTGCAGGGAAAAGCGAACCAAAGCCTGAAACAGCACCCACCGGTTCTGCCACGGCCTTCAACCCCGGAAACACGCCCTCGAAATATTTGCCCAAGGCAATCGCGGCGGCGGCGATGGGCGCTGCAAAGCCGACCGTCGCCGACACCCATCCCGCCATAAAGCCGACAGCAGGATGGTAGGTTCGGGACAGAAAATTGTACTCGCCGCCGGACCGTGGAAACGCTGTCGCAAGCTCAGCGTAGGCCAACGCCCCGCACAATGCGACCGCGCCGCCGACGATCCATAGCATCAGCAGCGAGAACCCGGACTGAATTCCAAGAACCTGAAACCCGAGACTCGTGAACACCCCGGTTCCGACCATGTCGGCAATCGCGATCGTCGTCGCGGTAAACGCAGTGACCGTGCGTGTTCCTGTCTGTGGAATTGTCGGTAAACGATCGCTCATGCCGTAAGGGTGCCTATCCGTAATGCCAGTTTGCAGGTGGTTCGTAACGACCGTTAACAGGAAGCGGGCCGCTCAACAATTGTAATCCGGCTTAATCTGCCTGACAGTTGCTAAAATATCGCAAAAGACAATGCGCTTATTGACACTGCTTTAGTGATTCCATGTTTGGTTAATTATCAGCGCATCTCCCATGATGCCGTCACCTTTTGGGTTTAGCGCTGTTTGTTGAATGCACAATAAAGTTCGCCCTGACGTCCATGGAGACCGTTTATGGGACCGTTGAGGGTTCAGACATTCTTCGCTTTCAGCTTGGCGCTGGGATTTTCATTGTCTTCCTGCTCCCCTGACGATGACGAGCATCACGCGAAACAGAATGCCCCGCAAACGGGAACGGCCACCGCGAGACTGGCGGCGGCAGCCGACTGGGACGCACCCCATCGCGCGGGCAAACAAAATTTTCTCCGTCCCGGTATGAAGCCCCTTTCGGAAGAGGCGGCACAAACCTTGAAAAAAGGGTCCGTGCTCAAGGTTGAGACACCGGAAGCGCCACCTGCTCCACCGTCCGCCTCGACGGTATCGAGACTGGCAAAAACCGAACTTATCGCGTTCGAAAGCGCGCCGTTCCCTTTTGCCGGGCGGATGCCCAATACGAATCAACCCTTTCTCAACGTTTCGACCAGCGGTCGGCGCGGTCATCGCACGTGGGGCGGACATGTGTATTGGGAGAATGAAACGTACAACGATTCCCGTGTCCTCCTGCATATCCCCAAGGGCTTCGACCCCAAGCGGCCCGCAATCATCATTCTCTTTTTTCACGGTCATGGCGCAACTCTGGCGCGGGATGTTCGTGACCGTCAGCAAGTGGCGGCCCAGGTTACGGCGTCCGGCATGAATGCGGTGCTTGTGGCCCCACAATTGGCTGTGGATGCGCGTGATTCCAGTGTTGGAAAGCTGTGGGAGCCGGGCGGTATCGAGCGTTTCATGGACGAGGCGGCGACGCAACTTTCGCGGCTGCATGGCGATCCCCGAACGCGCCAGTCTTTCGCATCGATGCCGGTTATGATCGTCGCCTACAGCGGCGGGTATGTTGCCGCAGCCACGTGTGTCTCCAACAAGGCCTTCCAGAAAAAGCTTCGGGGGCTTGTGCTGCTCGACGCACTTTATGGCGACCTGGATAAATTCACGTCCTGGATTTCCAAGAAAAATGCTGCATTTTTCGTGAGCAGCTACGCCGGATCAACCCGCGCGCGGCACGGCGACCTTGTGGGCATGCTGAAATCGCGCGATGTGGCTTACAATACAAAGCTTCCGAACGCCCTTCGGTCAGGCAGCGTTAATCTTATATCGACCGCACCGGGCACCGATCATCGAAACTTCGTCAATCGTGCCTGGACGGATCAACCGATCAAGGATGTTCTCCAGCGGTTGGCTGCGGAACGTCGCGCGCCAGAGCGGGTGCTCACCCCCTGAAGCGCAACGCCGATCTTATATCGCAAAGGATTTATCGGCCGCTTTCCTGCGCGCGTATCTCACGTGCGACGCGGACGGCAACACTGGGGGTTTTAACGCTGATCAACTCGAATGCACGCGCCGTCGGTCGCGAACCGGCTGACGTTCCTGTAATCGAACCGCCACGGATCACGCGCTGTCCGCACCGGCCTGCGTTTGTTTCGCGCCACGCTGAGCCGTCCCCGGGAGCTTGTGTGTAGTTCGGGTGCCAGCAATCTTCCGTCCATTCTGCGGGTCCGCCTAAAAGGTCCTGAACACCCCACCGGTTCGCAGGCGTTTTCGAAAAACTCTGTGAAGCAAGCGTTTGCGACAAATCGACGAGGCGTATTCTTCGCTGAGAGTAACCGCGCCACTCGGTTTCGTCCGACTGCAACTCCGGATCGACGGTTCCGCTCAAGGCTACAAATTCCCACTCGGCCTCAGATAAAAGACGATAAGCTTTACCCGTTTTCCTGACCAGCCACGCCACATAATCCTTTGTATCGTTCCAAGACAGCCTCGCGGCATGCATTTGCGGGCGATTGAACAACGGAGCGACACGCGAAGCCTTGCAACCGCCTTCGATGACACATGCCCGCCACTGGGAGGTGCTGATTTTGAGCTTGGAAACCAATATCGACCGGTCGATGGTCACGCGGTGAGCCGGTAACTCTTCGGGTTTCTGGGCGCGGTCGCCAAGTTTCGACCCCATTGTATAAGTGCCTGCCGATATCGCAACCATTTCGGGACACTCTTTGCAATCCGATACACTTTCATTTCGCCCCTGACCGGGACGAAGCCGCGTGACCAACCCCTGCGACCGCGACCCCGTTGCCACATCGATAAAATCAGGTGCCTGGCCACTGCTTACGGCTTTGGGAGCGGGCATGGTCGCGGAAACGTCTCTCTCATCGATGCCGGTTTCAGACGATTGCGAGGCGGGCGCGCGTGCCATATCCGGATGTGTCTTGCCGGTCAGTGCCGCCAGCCGATTTCTTATCATCTCCCAGGTTTCGATCCTGCGGGTCACAGCGGCGGCGCGGAGCAGTTCATCTTCTCTGGTGGCGGATGAGACGAGCGCCACCAGCCTGTAGGCGGTGTTCTTGTCACTGGTTTTATCGAGCTCGGTCTCGGCGGCGAGAACCAGTTCGATGAATTCCGATCGTTGCGGCTGGGGCAGGATGAACGCGGCTTGGGTCTGTGTCGGTTTTGCAGCGGCTGCTACGCGTTTTGGAGCAGATAAAGGTGGTGCCGCCAATGCATCCGGATAGGTTTCACGTGCGCTTGACGTGCCTTGTGCATCCGAGTCGCTGAGGGCGTCGCTTGTGTTTTGTGTCGGGATTTCCCGAGGTCGTCTTGCCATAGCCTGAGCTGATGACCTGGTCACGGCCGGCACCTTTCCGAGAGGGGTGTTGATTTCGCTTTCGGCGGCAAACATCGTGTCCTGATCGATCTGCACTGTTTTCTCGGGTGCGATATCGACAGGGACCGCTGCTAGGGTCGAAGGCGCTGACGACGTGACCGTCGACCGCTCATCGACGGCTTTGTTTGAAGTCTCGGCACTTACGGTGATGGGAACGGGACTCACTTCGGTGGCGACGGACCTGTTCTCCGACGCGACCCGGGCGAGAGATGCATTTTCTGCGCGCTTCGAAGACAGCGATTCGCGCGTCTTCTCCACCGGCTGCGATAAGCCGACGACCGACGGATATTTAACCACAGCACCGATTCCGATCAATGCCACCAGAAAGCCCGCGACGAGACCACCCGCAAACACCCGTGGCTTTGCTTTGATCGCCGCGGTCTGCGCGACGAGGCTATTGGCTTCGGCCTGTTCCCGATCGTAAAGCTCGCGTTTATCGGGATCTTTCAACGTATCGTAGGCCGCGTTCATCTCGGGAAAGTCGTGATCCCCGCGTTGATCGGGCGGTAAAGTCCCGACATCTGGATGATGGGTTTTCGCAAGCTTCCGGAACGCTTGCGTGATGTCCGTTTGCGATGCATGTCGGGACACGCCTAAGATGCTGTAAAAATCGTCTTTTCGCCGCATTCTCCAACCGCCCATGCGTGCGACAGTAATCTGTAAAGTACGTCGCTGTTTTTGTTATAAAGAGCTTTAAGATGCGGCAGCATTACGGCGCTGACGTGCGCGAGGCGATTGCCCGCCTCGCGCGAAAGCTTGCCAAGCTTTCGCTGGAACTGAGATTTATTTCGCGTCTGCCAGTCGTTTTGGGCACTGCCGTTCGATGAACTTGTTGATTTCCTTGACGAGATCCTTTTCGAACAGGCCGAAATTCTGCTCCATTGTGGCCGCGGTCCAAACCACGCCCTTGATCAGCGTCGCGCCTTCGATATCCGCAACATTCATGGAGATGCCCACGGCTTTGCCGTCCTTCATCTTCAGTTCCGGCGCAGCAGACAGCTTGATCGGATATTTTTCGGTTCCGCGCTCGATCTCGCACGAGACAGTCTGTTTCTCGGACTTGATCGTGTAGGTGGGCGAGGTCAGCGCATCCACCAGAACAGCGCGCTTGGCATTGATCTTCACGCTGCACTGGGTGCGTCCAAAGCCCCAGGGCACGCTCTTCTCGGCCGCGCCTTTCTGAATGTCCTCGCCCTTCCAGGTCTTGGTCAGATCGCAGCTTAAATCAGCCCCATCTTTTTTCTTGCCGACGATGATGCCGCAAACGTCTTTTTCGCATTGAGCGAGTTTGGCTTTGTCGGCGTCTGAATCTTGCGCAAAAGCAGCGCTCCCCAGCATGATCGTCGCAGATAGGGCAACGATCAAACGCGTCGCTGTCGTTGTGGTCTTTTTCATCAAAATGTCCCTCGGTTGCACGCAACACACCTCCGGTTGAAGCCGGTCCCTGTCACGCGCCCTTTTAACATGGGTTAAAAAGACTTCAACTCTTGGCGTCGGGAGAAAGTTGTGCAAATGTCCGTGACGCAAGAGAAGGAGATCGTGAGGATGAATATCGACCAGACCGGCGCGAACGAAAATATGGACATGGCGGCCCACGTTAAGACATACAAAAACTTTATGTCGTTTGCCAAATTCGGTATCGCTTTTGTCGTATCCATCCTCGCTCTGCTGCTCATATTCGTCGTTTAATCCCTTCCCGAACCGGGTCCCATGATCACCATAGCCGTCACACACGAAGCTCCAGCCGAGTCGCGCGTTGCTCTGTCGCCGGAGACAGTGAAGAAATTCAAGGGTGCCGGTTGCCGCGTCATCATGCAGGCAGGGTCGGGCGAGCGGTCTTTCATGCCGGATCGCCTGTTCACCGAGGCAGGCGCGGAGATCGCTGCAAATGCAGCCGACGCACTTTCCAATGCGGACGTGTTTTTGAAAGTCGGTCGCCCGGCCGAAGACGAGTTGGCTGCGATCAAGCCGGGTACGGTCTTCGCTGCCATGATCGACCCCTTTGGCGAGCGCGCTGGGCTTGATGCCCTTGCCGCAAAAAGTGCGTCGGTGTTCTCGATGGAGTTTATGCCGCGAATCACCCGCGCGCAGTCCATGGACGTGCTTTCGTCTCAGTCAAACCTTGCAGGATACAAAGCCGTCGTCGATGCCGCCGCGTACTTTGGTCGAGCGTTCCCGATGATGATGACGGCGGCGGGTACGGTTCCTGCGGCTCGTGTCTTCGTCATGGGGGCGGGCGTCGCCGGTTTGCAGGCTATCGCGACCGCCCGGCGGCTGGGCGCTGTTGTTTCCGCGACCGACGTTCGCCCTGCTTCCAAAGAGCAGGTGGCGAGCCTTGGCGCGAAATTTGTCGCGGTCGAGGATGAGGAATTCAAGCAGGCTGAAGCGGCTGGCGGTTACGCGAAAGAAATGTCTGCCGAGTATCAGAAGAAGCAGAACGAGTTCGTCGCAACGCACATCGCGGGACAGGATATCGTGATCACGACCGCGCTGATACCCGGTCGTCCAGCACCAAAGCTCGTCACGCGCGCGATGGTGGAAAGCATGAAGCCCGGCTCTGTCATCGTGGACCTGGCGGCGGAGCGCGGCGGCAACTGCGAGATGACGAAACCCGGCGAAATCGCTGTCCATAACGGGGTGTCGATCCTCGGGTTCACGAACATGGCGGGGCGCGTCCCCGGCAACGCGTCCAGCCTTTACGCGCGGAACCTGTTCGCGTTCATCGATCCCATGATCGACAAGAAAGAAGGCAAACTCGCCATCAAGTGGGACGACGAGATTATCGTTGGAACGTTGATTGCACGGGATGGGAAGATTGTGCATTCACGACTGACAAAAGCAGAGAACATGTAAAAATAAAATTTGTTTTTAAGGATAAAGCGATGAAGCGCACAGTATTATTAATTTTCTTTACCGTTTTGGCGATAACGCCGCTCTCGGCCCAGCAGCCTATCGAATTGCCTAAATCCCAGCCGGAGCAACGGCGGCCTTCGGTAAATCCGGTTAAGGTAAGGGCGATCCGAACGCTTCTCGACAAGGTCATCGTTCTTTATAAGCTCGAAGATCTGGCTTTAGACCTTGTATTCATCGGTGAAAAAATCGTTGCCCCGATCGTCCTCAATGTTGAGGAAAATCATCCCATACGAAAAAATGACGCGAAACACCAGAAACAGATGCAGGCCGTTCGCCAGTATGGCCCGAGACTGATTGAAGAAGTCAAGGCGATCATTGAGGCCAACCGCAACCCATTCCTTAATGACCTTGCCTATGCATTAGCCGCCGATCTCCAGGATAACGAGTTGGAGGCGGCGGAAACCCTGCTCCTCTCCGAGGGTATGGTGCGGCAGGCGGAAGCCGTTCGAACGATCATCAAAGCGCTGATGACGGTTCAGTCATCCGATTTTGCGCAGGCACGCGAGTTTTTCATTTCTGCAAAAGCCGAGAGTATGTTCTCAAGTGTTGCTGCCTCGCAGCGCATTCAGAATGCCGGCACCCGTTGGGGTATCGTAATCGTTAGCTCCTTATCTCCCGAAATACGTGACGCCCTCGAAATACCTGACGATCTTGGCGCTACACCGCGCAATCGATAAAGGAGTAAGCATGACACGAAGATTCGCCAAGGTGTTCGGCGCGGTCGCAGTTGGGCTTGCGACACCTGCATTCGCAGCGGCCGAAGGCGCAAGCGCCGTCAGCCCGTTTATCTTTGAACTGTCTATCTTCGTCCTCGCCATATTCGTGGGTTACTATGTCGTCTGGAGCGTGACGCCTGCGCTGCACACGCCCCTGATGGCGGTGACGAACGCCATTTCCTCCGTGATCGTCGTGGGCGCGCTGCTCGCAGTATCCGTTGAAGCGGCAGACGCCATCGCGGGTAGCGACTCGACATTGGCAAAGGTCTTCGGATTTCTCGCACTCGTCATGGCGTCGGTCAATATCTTCGGCGGCTTCCTGGTCACGTCCCGCATGTTGTCCATGTATAAGAAAAAAGAAACGAAATGAGTGGCCTTTACTCTTCAGTTTATGGCGTATTCTTCCATTTTCGGATGATCTTGAAAACGCACCGCTGCTGTTTGCAAAGCGTTGCCTGGCTATTTGCGTTTTCAGTTGTCTTAAGCTCTGTAGCGCCTATTTTGGCACGGCCAGCCACCGAGGTCGAAAAGGCAGCGCTGGGAGCAAGGATCGTCGAATTCAACGACGCTATGCGCTCGGCGAGTTACGGGAAAGTTGTCGCCATCGGGCTTGCCCCTCGCCTGCTTATCATGCTGGCGGAAAAAGCTGGCGAGAAGCCGGATGTTTTCTTAGACAAAATGGCAGCTTTCACTGCTCAGGTGATGGGGACTGTTCAAATCGAAAGCTATATGATGGATTTCGCAGCCGCAGAATATAAAGAGCTGGCGAACGGGTCTCCCTATGGTTTGATTCCCACGGTTACGACCGTCGTCGCGAGCGGCCTCGGCAAGGTAACCTCGACCGAAGACACCCTTGCTCTCATGGACGGGGACAAATGGTTTCTGGTTCGCGTGAGCGAGCCTGCGCAAGTTGCTTTGCTTCGTATGGCTTATCCTGAATTTGCAGACGTTACGTTTCGCGACGCCAGCATGGAGATCGAGAAGAAATGACACCTGATCTTGCAGCGATACTCTATCTGGTGGCGGGTGTCCTTTTTATCCTTGCGCTGCGTGGATTGTCCTCCCCTGCCAGTTCCCGCCAGGGGAACACCTATGGCATGATCGGCATGGCGATTGCGGCCGGGACGACGTTGGCAATGGCGCGGCCGCAAACTGGCCTGAGCTGGCTATTGCTCGCGGGCGGTCTTGGACTTGGCGGCGCGATTGGCGCGGTTACGGCGCGGCGTATTGCTATGACGGCGATGCCACAGTTGGTTGCCGCGTTTCATAGCCTTGTCGGCCTCGCGGCTGTTTTCGTCGCCGCCGCAGCACTGAATGCACCTGAAGCGTTCGGAATCGGCGCACCCGGACGCATTGAAATGCAAAGCTTGATCGAGATGGCCATCGGCGTCGCCATCGGCGCGATCACCTTTTCAGGGTCCATCATCGCGTTCGCCAAGCTCGACGGGCGCATGTCCGGCAAGTCGATCCTGTTGCCCGCGCGCCATCTGATCAACATCGTGCTGGCGGTTGCTCTTGTCGTCCTCATCGCGCTGTTCGTTCAAAGCGGCAGTCAGCCTTTGTTCTGGATCATCACGGCGGTCGCGTTCACGTTCGGGGTTTTGCTCATCATCCCGATTGGTGGCGCAGATATGCCGGTGGTGGTCTCTATGCTTAACTCGTACTCGGGCTGGGCGGCAGCCGGGATCGGGTTCACGCTGTCGAACACGGCGCTGATCGTGACCGGCGCGCTCGTGGGGTCTTCTGGCGCGATCCTGTCGTATATCATGTGCAAAGGCATGAACCGCTCGTTCATCTCGGTGATCCTCGGTGGCTTCGGCGGTGAGGCCGCAGGACCTGCCGCAGGCGGCGAACAACGCCCCGTCAAGCAGGGGTCCGCCGATGACGCTGCGTTCATTTTGAAGAATGCGTCGAAGGTCATCATAGTGCCCGGCTATGGCATGGCGGTGGCTCAGGCACAACATGCTTTGCGCGATATGGCCGATCACCTGAAGGCGGCGGGCGTCGAGGTTTCCTATGCCATTCATCCCGTCGCAGGGCGCATGCCGGGGCATATGAACGTGCTTCTTGCCGAAGCCAACGTGCCTTACGATGAGGTTTTCGAGCTTGAAGACATCAACAATGCATTCAGTCAGGCCGACGTGGCGTTCATCATTGGCGCAAACGATGTCACGAACCCGGCTGCGAAAGACGATCCGGCGTCTCCGATTTACGGCATGCCGGTGCTGGAGGTCTGGAAAGCAGGCACCGTCATGTTCATCAAGCGTGGCATGTCGTCCGGTTATGCCGGGATCGACAACACCCTGTTCTATCGAGACAACACGATGATGCTGTTTGGTGACGCGAAGAAAATGACCGAGGAGATCGTGAAGGCAGCCTGAATTCATACTCATCACCCGCCTCGACATAACGATCCCCGTTCTAACCTTATCTCCATGGAAACTTTGCGAAATTGTGCAATATCATAGCCGGGCTTGACTCTCATCCAGCGCAACCAGTTATAGCTCTGTTATGATTATTTTTTATTTTCCTGGATGGCCGCCTCAAGGGCGGCCATGACGACATGAGCTTTTGCAGACATCTCCCGTTGGGAGCGGATAGAGTTTGTTCTGTTCGTGGTCCTAATCCCCTCACCTTGACCACGCTTGGTCCGACCTGAACCTCACGAAAGAGGTAAGCTTACCGCTCAGGTGAGCGCGTATAGGGTTAAGCCCCAGACGCGTTTTGGCTAAAAATGCTCAAATTGAGTAGAACAATACAAAACCTTATCTTATCAGTTGTGAAAGATGTTGTTACCCATAACTGCGTTACGCTGTCCCTGATCGTCTAATCGAGATCGTCCACGACGCTGGCCCCCGAACCATTGACTCGCTTCGAAAGGGCGGCCTCGATGAACTGAGTGATATCTCCATCGAGCACGGCGGAAGGATTCGTGCTCACGATCCCCGTCCGCAGGTCTTTAACCATCTGATAAGGCTGCAATACGTAGGACCGGATTTGATGCCCCCATCCGATTTCAGTTTTGGAGGCGGCGGCGGCCTGAGCGGCATCCTCGCGCTTTTTCAGTTCCATTTCGTACAGACGCGCTTTTAGCATCGTCCAGGCTGTTGCCTTGTTCTTGTGCTGTGAGCGTTCGTTCTGACACTGCACCACGATATTTGTCGGAATGTGGGTGATCCGAACCGCGCTGTCGGTGGTGTTCACGTGTTGCCCGCCCGCCCCGCTGGCGCGATAGGTGTCCACACGGCAATCACTTTCGTTTACGGCGATGTCGATGGTGTCATCGACAACCGGGTAAACCCAGACGGATGCAAAGCTCGTATGACGCCGCGCGTTCGAGTCGTAGGGCGAAATCCGCACCAGCCGATGCACACCGGACTCAGTTTTAAGCCAGCCGTAGGCATTGTGCCCTTTGACCTGAACGGTGGCAGATTTAAGCCCTGCTTCTTCGCCGGCATTGCTTTCGATCAACTCGGTTTTATAGCCCTGCTCCTCGGCCCAACGCATGTACATGCGAAGCAGCATCTCGGTCCAGTCCTGGCTCTCGGTTCCGCCTGCGCCCGCGTGAACTTCGAGAAAAGTGTTGTTCCCGTCGGCCTCGCCGGAAAGCAGCGCCTCGACTTCGCGCTTTTGAACTTCGGTCCGCAGCGTTTCCAAGGTCCGTTCCGCGTCCATGACGACTTCGTCGTCGTGCTCAGCCTCGCCGAGTTCGATCAAGTCGACTGCGTCGCTCAGGCGATTCTCAAGCTGGGTGTAAGCAGCAAGCGCCGTCTCCAGATGCTGTCGCTCGCGCAACACTTTTTGCGCGCGCTGCGGATCGTTCCAGAGTGTGGGATCTTCTGCGGTTTCATTCAGGCTGGAAAGCCGTTTCTGTGCGGCATCCCAGTCAAAGATGCCTCCGCAAAAGGGCCAGAGATTGCTTGATCTCGTCGATCATCGAGGTCGTTTCGATGCGCATGTGTAACCTTTGTTTGGTTTACCGGGTTATATGATGGAACGTTCGGAACCAATCAACAGGCTTCAATACAGTCCCCCGACCCCCGGTTGCTGACGGTTTCCGCCGAACCCGCCTCCGCTGTCGTATGGACGCGACGCGGTGTTGGGACCCCATCCCCCTGACCCTTGATTTTGTGAACCAGGGTTTGGCCGCCAGCCTCCGCCGTCGTTGGAATTGCTGGTCTGGTAACTTCCCTCACCGTTGCCGTCGGTCGGCTCGGTGCCGGGCTTGAAATATTCAGGAATCGCGTCCGGGTCGCCGGCCTCGGTGCGTTGTCCGGTTCTCTTGTTGACGCGAACCTCAAGGATATCGGATGGCTGCCGGAACGGTGCGGCGGGCTTCCCGGCAAGCGCCAGCTTGAAGAAATCGCGGAAAATCGGAGCAGCCAGTTCGCCACCCGTCTCGCCATGGCCCATGGGCTCCGGATCGTCGTATCCGATAAAGACGCCTACCGCGAGGTCGGGGGAAAAGCCGACGAACCAGGCGTCTTTCTCGTCGTTGGTCGTCCCGGTCTTGCCCGCAAGGGGCTTACCGACCGACGCGACCTTCGTTCCCGTGCCACGGATGACCACTCCCTGCAATATGGATGTCATCTGGAAGGCGGTCAGCGGACTTATCACCTGCTGCCGGTCATCGAGAAGTTGCGGTTCATCCTGAGCGCGAACGGACGTCGCGTTACACTCTTCGCATTTGCGGTTGTCGTGCCGCCAGATGGTGGCTCCGTACCTGTCCTGGACGCGGTCGATCACGGTGTAGCGGATCTTTTTTCCGCCATTCACGAACATGCTGTAGGCCGTCGTGAGCTTTACAAGCGAAGTTTCGCCTGCTCCCAGCGCCATGGCGAGCAAGGGTGGCAAGTCTTCATAGACACCGAACCGTTTGGCGTATTCGCTGACGATGGGCATGCCAAGATCCTGTGCCAATCGCACGGTCATCAAGTTTCGTGATTTCTCAACCCCGGTCCGCAGAGTCTGGGGACCATAGATCTGCTTGTCGTAATTCTGCGGCTTCCAAAGGTCCTGACCGTTGCCCTGCTCGATGGCGAGAACGGAATCATTCAGAATGCTCGCCGGGGTATAGCCGTTGTCGAGAGCAGCCGCATAGACGATCGGTTTGAACGAAGAGCCGGGTTGTCGGCGTGCCTGGACCGCCCGGTTGTATTGACTTGCCGCGTAGCTGAAGCCGCCCACCATTGCGAGAACGCGGCCCGTGTGCGGGTCCATGACGACGATCGCGCCGCTGATTTTTGGTATCTGCATCAATTGCCACACGGGTGCTGTGGTCTTGACTTCGCCCTTCGAATTCTTGATTTCGCGCGGCTGTGGATCGAGTTCCGTCGGCGGCGACACATAAATCACGTCACCCGGCGTCAAAAGGTCGGCAAGCCCGGCGCTTCCCTTCTGCTTGACCTTTCCCGCGATGCTGGCAAACGCCCATTTCGCTCCCTCAGGTGTCAAGTCGACCGAGGTTCGGTCTGCATCCACCGTACCGGCGCGTCCGGGCTGAAGACCGATCACGGCTTTTTCCCTGGAAACCTGAAGCACGACCCCTAAGCGCCACGGGTCCAGATCACTGAGGGGGGGAACCTCGGCCAACTTGGCGTTCCACGTCGTGGCGTCGGCTTCGATCTTTGTTACTGGCCCGCGCCAGCCGTGCTTGCGGTCGAAAGAAACGAGGCCTGCGCGAAGTGCACTGCGGGCTTGACTTTGGTAAGCCTGATCGAGTGTCGACCGAACCGAATATCCACCCGCCCAGATGCTTTCCGGATCATTTTCGTCCGCGCCGTAAAGTTCAGTCATTGATCGCCGCACTTCAGCGGAGAAATAATCCGGTGGCGCGATCTCAGGCCCGGTGCGCCGCCCAGTCATTTCGAGCGGCTGTTTCTTGGCGGCGTCGGCATCGGCTTCGGGTATGAAACCAAACCGTGCCATATTGTTGATGATTTCGTCGCGGCGCTTGCGGGCAAGGTCGTAATAGCTTTCGCGGCTGACGACTTTTCCGGATTTATCCTTCGTTTCCTTGAACGTATTTCGTGCGGTCGTTAACTGATAGTTGCTCGGAGCCTTCGGGAGCACTGCCAGATATGCGGCTTCATGAATTTGCAACTCGTGCAGTTCCTTACCGAAATACCGCAGGCTTGCCGCCGCGACGCCGTAAGAGTTTGCGCCAAGATTGATCTGGTTCAGATACAGATCGAGAATACGATCTTTTGTATAGGCGCGCTCGATGCGCACGGCGAGGATCGCTTCCTTGGCTTTGCGGCTCATGGATTGTTCGGGATTGAGAAAGAAGTTTTTTGCCACCTGCTGGGTGATCGTGGATGCACCCTCGCGGCGCTTCTTGGTCAGGTTGTTTACGATTGCGCGAGCGATGCCCTTGAAATCAAGCCCGTTGTGCTCGTAGAAATTCCGGTCTTCCGCCGCCAGAAACGCGTTGATAAGGAGCTTCGGCATGGACTGAACAGGCACGTAAACGCGCCGTTCTTTCCAAATTTCATCAATCATTCGACCGTCTGTCGCATGGACACGCGTGATGACCGGTGGCTTATAGTTTGCCAGTTTATCGTAGTCAGGCAAGTCTTTCGAAATCTGCCACAGATAATAGGCGCTGCCAGCCGCCGCAGCCAAAAAGACGAACACGCCAGCCGTAAAAGCAAAACCCAGCAAACGAAGAAACGTGCTTTTTCTGCGGCGGTTTTTTTTTACCGGCGGTCTTAGGGGTGTCTGTATTGCCATAACTTTTCGCGCCTGATTTGATCCCGTCCGAAATCCCTACAATTCTTACGAACGAGAAAAAGCTCCGATTCTTTTCAACATAAAAAAACACTGTGTCTGAGTTCAGTCTCCGCAGTCATTTTGCAAGCATTCAATGTCATCGTGGTGAATGGATACGGAACCGACGCAGATCGCTTCATCAAAACGGCAACCTTACCTGCCGTTCTACCATAAACGCATTGATCGTCGCCGCAAAGTGCGTTGCGGCTTCGGCCCGCCACTCCTTTGATATCAATAATTTTTCGTCTTCCGGGTGTGTCAAATATCCCAGCTCCACAAGAACCGCTGGAACGCCCGCCGCCTTCAAAACGCGCCAGTTGCCATGGCGAAGCGGGTTCACGTTGAAACGCATTTTTTCCTTCATCCGGTCGATGGTAAAATTTGCGAATGCCGTCGACCGGTTCTTCTTCGTTCTGTTCTCAAGGTCATTCAAGATCGACTCGATTTCGGCGTTGGCCGTTCCGCTGGATACCTCGATCAGTCCAGCCTTCAAATCCGAGGTGTTTTCTTGTTGTACAATGGCTTTTGTATGGGCGTCGGAGGCTTTTTCATCCAGTGTGTGGATTGAGCCCCCCCAGATTTCCTGTAGCCCCTTTGCGGTATGCTGCTTGGGGTCGAGCGAGTCGGCGTGGATCGAGATCAGGAGCGCCGCCTTATGCTGAACCGCGAGCTGCGCCCTGTCGTCCAGCGGCACCAGGATATCGGTGTCCCTTGTCATGATAACGCGATAACGGCCCGTTTCCTCAAGCTTCTTCTTCAGTTCGACGGTAAATGCCAGCGTGATATCCTTCTCGGCCGTTTTAGAGGCACGACCGTGGGCACCGTTGTCCGTGCCGCCATGGCCGGCATCCAGCACGATAACCATGCGCCGGTCGGCTTTATCCGTGGCGAGTTCGGCGGTACTCTCGGTTCTTGCCGGCGGAGGTGGCGGTGCCTTGCTTGCTGCCGCAAATGCCTTGTGAGTGGTCTTTGAAAGCTCCAGCACGAGACGTACAGGATTGGAATTCTCTGCGGGCAGAATCTCGGCCTTCTCGACCAAAGCAGGCTCGGCGAGATCGATGACGATCCGTGATTTTCCTGGCGAGAACAAACCGGCCCGCGAAGAAACCACAAGGCCTTTCGCCTTATCCCCCGGAACCTGAATATCCACCTCCGGCAAATCGATCACGACCCGATATGGGTCCGTGATCGTGAACACCCGATATTCCACCGCACGCGACAGGAAGCTCACAAACCGCGTCCGTTGTCCGTCTCCGGCAACCTGCGCATTGAGCGTCAACGGCGGACCGGCAAAAACGCCTTCAATCGCGAAAAACGAAAAAATCGAACAGAGTGCTGCAACGGCCCATGACAATGATCCACATCTTGCAGTATCCATCCATTCGGCTCCCTTCTCACGACCCAAGCCTTAAAATCATGACCAAATCACGAACGACACCGCCGCCTATCAAGAGATTAAGCAGGCCGGCTTGGGGGCGGCGGCCGTGCATCCCGCCCAGCATTATTTCCGCCCGACAACTTTTCTCTCAAAAACCGTATTAATCCGATTTTCTCGATGCATACGTCTTGCTTGCGAGAATTGCGAACACAACGTATTAATTGTTCGTCAACCGCGACAAGGTATATCAAACATGCGGCCGCCGAAAGCCGATAACGCGATGATACCGCGCGATTGAATACTGATGATACCGGGAACTATCGCTTTCATGGCGGCACCCCCGGATTTTTCAGGTCTTATACGCCGGGGCGTCTGTCCCGGAAACCCTTTAACCACGGGATCGTGGAGACGCCTTTTGGCCAACAAGAACGTGTGCTGGCTAGCGGATGAACCGAGACCAAAATGATAGCAACTTCGCGCTCGACCGCGCTTGTTTCGAATAGCCCCGATGGATGCCCTGGAAGCCCAATAAGCGACATGGCAACATCGGATATCCATTCCGCCCTTCGTGAGGCGCAGAGACAATACGGCGACCGCGCGATCAACAAGAAGCGCGCTGTGCAGCACCGGATCACCTGTCATTTCATGACCGCGATGCAACCGGCCTCATTTGGCGCGCCGGGAAGTGAACTCTATGGGAAACAAAATGTTAATCGACGCCACCCACCCGGAAGAAACCCGGGTGGTGGTGACGCGAGGGAATCGCGTTGAGGAATTCGACTATGAATCTGCGGCTCGCAAACAGCGCCGCGGCAATATTTATCTCGCAAAGGTCGCACGGATAGAACCATCTCTTCAGGCGGCTTTTGTAAATTACGGCGGCAATCGCCACGGCTTCCTGGCTTTTGCAGAAATTCATTCAGATTATTATCAAATACCGCTCGCGGTTCGCGAAGCGATGACCCGCGAAGACGAAGCCGACCGCCGCGCGCAAAACGCCAGACTGGGCGCTGGTGTGAACAGCGGCAATGACGAACTTGCGACCGATGAGGCAAATACCTCGCAATCTGCCGCTACTTTACCGGAATTGAGCTCGGAGGCTCAGCCTGCGGATGTCGTCGCGGTCGTCGATGAGTTGCCCGGCGATGCATCCATGCATGGTGCCATTCCGCTTGAGGCGATGCTTCCGGCGGTTGTTTATGAAGAATTTACGGCGGCCATTGCCCGTGCGGAAGAAGCGCGGGACGAAATTCCGGCACACCCCGACGACGTGGAAACCTCGCCGCCTTCTTCGGATACGGCCACACATACTCATGGGTCATCCGAAAACGGGGTAGAGGCCCCGCCGAGAACAGTCGAACCGCATTCGAGGGTGCACGCCCCTGAAGCTTCAGCCGCAACATATCTGACTCCGGAGTCAGCCGATGCGTTCCCGCTGACCGCGACAGAGAACGGTTCCGCGGGACATCATCAGACGCATGAAACGGCGGATCGTAAAACCGATCATGAGAACAGAAAATGGTTGGCGCCCCAGCCAGATTCCGAGGAAGGTGGCGTCATCAGCGTCCCTGAACCGGCTGAGCAGGCACCTGTCGAAGTGGTTGGTTCGGAAGATGCTCTTGAAGAACTGCCCCAGCGAATCAAAAAGCGGTGGCGCAACTACAAAATCCAGGAAGTCATCAAGCGGAACCAGATCGTCCTGATCCAGGTCGTGAAGGAAGAGCGCGGCACCAAAGGCGCGGCGTTGACCACGTTTCTGTCGCTTGCGGGACGGTACACCGTGCTGATGCCGAACACGGCAAGCGGGGGCGGCATTTCGCGCAAGATCACCGTGCCAGCGGACCGCAAGCGGCTGAAGGAAATAGCCCAGGAGTTGGAAGTGCCCGAAGGCATGGGCCTCATCATCCGCACGGCCGGTGCATCGCGCACGAAAGCCGAAATCAAGCGCGACTTCGAATATTTGCTCCGGCTCTGGGAAAATGTCCGCGATCTCACACTTAAGTCTACAGCTCCGTGCCTTGTTTATGAGGAAGGCGATCTCGTCAAGCGCTCCATCCGCGACCTTTACAACAAGGACATCGACGAAATTCTGGTGGCTGGCGAAGACACCTATAAAGAAGCAAAAGAATTCATGCGCATGCTCATGCCGAGTCATGCGAAAAACGTGCAGTTGTACAAAGAGCCGGAGCCGCTCTTTACCAAATTCGAGGTCGAGCGTCAGCTCAACCAGATGTTCAGCCCGGTCGTGACCCTGAAGTCCGGCGGTTACATCGTACTGAACCAGACCGAAGCGCTTGTTGCCATCGACGTGAACTCCGGGCGCGCAACTCGCGAGTTTTCCATCGAGGATACGGCAGTCAAGACCAATTGCGAGGCGGCGGACGAAGTCGCTCGGCAAATTCGTCTGCGCGATATGGCCGGTCTTATCGTCATCGACTTCATAGATATGGAAGAGCGTCGCAACAACCGCGCGGTGGAGCGACGCATGAAAGAAGCGCTGCGCAACGACCGGGCCCGCATCCAGGTGGGGCATATCAGTCATTTTGGCCTGCTGGAAATGTCACGACAGCGGCTGCGTCAGGGTGTCGTGGAAGTTTCCACGATGCCATGCCCCATCTGTCAGGGTGTCGGACATATTCGTTCCACCGAGTCCGTTGCGCTCATGATCCTGCGGTCCATAGAGGATCATTTGCGAACGCAGGGTGCCGCGCATTTAACTGCAAGCATGGCGGGCGAGGCCGCGCTATACATCCTCAATCAAAAGCGTGCTTATCTTCACGATATCGAGACGCGATACCACGTCACGATTGTGATCGCGGCAGACGAGAAAGCGCATGGTGCACATTTTGCCATCGAACGCGGTGCGGAAGTGTTGCCAGCCTTGATCGAGGAGCAAAAACCCGCAATCGACGTAAAGCCTGCCGCAGTCGTTCAGATGGATGCCATCGATCACGATGAGGTCCGCGACGAAAGCGATGAGGACGACGACGAAGTCGCGGCGAACGCAACGGAAGAAGAAAAACGCAACTCCCGCCGTCGCCGCCGTCGCCGTCGCGGACGACCGGACAGCGCAGCGGACGCCGGTGACTTGAATGAAAACCCGTCTTTGACTGCTGCGCCCAACGGGTATGACGCGTCCGATCATGATCATGCGCCAGCGGTGCCGAAGCCGGATCTCGAAGAGCACGAAAACAGTGACGGTTCGTTTCGCGAGGTGGTGTCGGGCGAGATAAAGATCGATCGTGAGGAAACGGACAGTGATTCGCTCGTCCGCAACCGGCGGCGTGGACGTCGAGGAGGCCGTCGCCATCGCGGGGACGAACCGGCGTCGGCGGAAAACGCGCAGCTTCTGCAGAATGGCGGGGTTCCCGGGCTTGGTGAGCAGCCCATGGTGCCGCTGGACTATAGCTTTCAACCTGTGAGAGCCGAGCGAGCGGTGGAGCGCGTGTCACCGGCTATTTTGCCCACTGCGGCTGATGAATTCGTGCCAATCACCGCGTCAGCGCCGGTGCTGCCAGCGTCATCACAGTCCGATGAAAACCGGGAAACATTGGCGGAACACGACCATGGTCGACAGGCCGTTCAAGCTGAACCGCATCATTCCAGCGGACCTGAAACACAAAAGCAGAATGGTGTGATCGCCGCACCGGAGCCTGAAGTTGATATCCCGGCCGAGATTGCTGTTGCCGTAAAGGCCAAGCCAAAGGAGAAACCTTTGCGCACAGGTCCGACCCGCAAAGGCTGGTGGCAACGCAGCCTGAGCTGAACCGTAAATGTGGCTTAAGCCGGGCTGGGAACACAAGGGCGGGCGGCGGCGTGGGGCAGCGAAGATGCTGTGACACGCTCCGCCGTTTTGTGATACGGATTCACCGGACTATTTAGAGGCGTGTGCGATGACCGAAGCTGAAATCCTGCAAAACGCGATCCAGGCAGCGCAGGCGGCAACCTCACTTTTTGGCGTGTTTCTGACCGTCGTCTCAGCTTATATCGTCGGGCTTTATCTCTTTCTAAACCGCTGCGGGGTGACATTGCGATTTTTAGCGTTCACGCTGTTGACCCTCAGCCTGCTCGCAATTGCTGCCTTGGCCTGGAATCTTCAATATCTTGGCGAGGGCATGCATGTGGCGTGGATGGCGCTTCCGGTGAAGGCCACGAAAATGGCCACGCTCGGCCCACCGGCGATTGTGCAGAATCTCTTCGTGCAGGGCGCTATGGTTGGAACGCAGGTCGCCTGGGCGCTCGGCGGACTTGTGTATCTTGCACTTTTTCATATGACTTTCCTCTTTCGCTGGCCAAAAGCCGACGTTGCATAAAAGGACGCATCGCCATGCCCACACCAATCCTGATGCCTGCGCTTTCCCCCACGATGGAGCATGGCACGCTTGCGAAATGGCTGAAGAAAGAAGGGGACGCGATCCGGTCCGGCGATGCCATCGCGGAGATCGAAACCGACAAGGCGACAATGGAAGTCGAAGCCGTGGATGAGGGCGTGCTTGGCAAAATCATGATCGCGGCGGGCACCGAGGGCGTGTCCGTGAACACGCCGATTGCGGTGTTGCTGGCTGAAGGCGAGGATGCGGCATCGCTCAAGGGCTATGGGGCCGACGCGGCACAGCCAGCGCCAGCCGCGATGCACGAAACAGCGCCAGATGTCATTCCCGCGAAATCGGGGATCCATTCCACAACCAGCACCGGCCAAGCTGAAACATGGGTTCCGGCTTCCGCGGGAACACAGTCGGGAACCAAACCCAACGGCCAAGCGGGTCGGGTTTTCGCCTCCCCGCTGGCACGACGTATCGCGCAGCAATCCGGCATCGATCTGACAGCCGTTCGCGGCTCCGGACCCCATGGCCGCATCGTACAGCTCGACGTGGAGACCGCCCTCAAAACAGGCAGCGCCGGGCAAGCCACGCGAACGGCAGTGCCGACAACAGGGATCGCGACCACGCAGGGCCAGTCCCTCGTCCCATCGCGCGCCGCACCGCAGCCCATGACCGACGAGCAAATCCTCGCGACCTATGCTGCGGGCACCTACGAGATCACGCCTCACGACAACATGCGCAAAACGATCGCCGCGCGTCTCACCCAGGCGAAAGCGACGGTGCCGCATTTTTATCTGTCCATCGATTGCGAACTGGACACGCTCATGGCGGCGCGTCAACGTCTAAATGACCGCTCGCCGAAGGATGGGCCAAGTGCCTATAAACTGTCCGTGAACGACTTCATCATCAAAGCGCTCGGCCTTGCCTTGCAGCGCGTTCCCAAGGCAAACGCCACATGGGCCGAGCGCGGTATGCTGTTTCACAAGGCCTCTGATGTCGCGGTGGCCGTTGCCGTCGACGGCGGCCTTTTCACGCCGGTGTTGCGTAATGTCGAGACGCAGACCCTCGCGCAACTCTCCAACTCCATGAAGGATCTCGCCGAGCGCGCGCGAAAAAAGCGTCTCGCACCCCATGAATACCAAGGGGGCACCACCGCGGTCTCGAACCTTGGCATGTTCGGTATCCGGCGCTTCGACGCGGTTATCAATCCGCCCCATGCTACAATCCTCACGGTCGGTACCGCCGAGCGGCGGCCTGTTGTGAAAGGCAACGACATCAAGATCGCCACGATGATGAGTTGCACACTGTCCTGCGATCATCGGGTCGTTGACGGAGCGCTTGGCGCACAACTTCTTGCCGCGTTCAGGGGCTTCATTGAAGAGCCGGTCACGATGCTCGTTTGATTGTTTCTCGGACGCACTGGCAATCTATTGCGAAATTCCGCACAATGCATAATGCGAAGAAGCGCTATGAGACGGTCGCGAACAGTTCAGCTATGTGCGATCGATTCAAAATAACACGACGCGCTTACTTTGGGGCGACCTGCTTCGCTACTTTGCGATCCAGTGCGGCTTGTTCCGCCTGCATGTCGGCAATCGCCTTCTTCTGTTCTTCGGGAGTCAGGATTTTCTCGATCTGGCTGATGACGTTCATGTTCGGGTAGTCGCTGCTGGTCTGGGCACAGCCGCCGATGAGCGCGCATACAAATGCTGCGACCAGAATGTTCCGGAACACCTGTCTCGGCAGAGACAATCGCGGTGCTGTGAACGTCGTCATGGCAGGCCTCAACGTGTTTCAACTCGAACGGATCGAATCGTTTTCGCCAGCAATTGTTCACACACTGATCGGATGAGTTTATGTCGAAGACGTGAATGCGTAACACTTTTTTGTGACGGGTCGCTTAAAAGCATCACTCCATTTTTTCCAACTCAGGCAAATCCTCTGGCAAAGGCCGGTCTGCTTCCAGCAATGTCGGGGGTATCGGCTCGCGACGATGCCGTTCCGGAGACCACGGCCGGTCCCCTCGCGCGTCCGAACTGCGAACCACGCGAATACCATCTTTTTTCAGGTAAATTGCCGCCGATCCCTTTTCCCACAGTGCACCCCGGTCGAGGATGACCTGGGGCATGGCACACGGCATGCGGATGTCCATCGGCGCCACCATGATCGAGGCTCGCCGACAGTCGTCAAAAAAAGCGTCGGGTTTCTTAACGAGGCTGACGAGGCGTCCTTTGACGATGGTGATGCAACTTGCCGTGTCGCAGCGAAAGCCGGTGCCTTTCACGGCCTCTTTGCCGTCACGTCGGTCGCCATCAGCTTTGAGCCACTGGGCCAGGCTGTAGCTGGGTTTGCGGGCCTTGGGCGCTTGCAGCAAGCCGTCTTTCGCGCGGATCGCAATGACCTTCGCCTCGCGCTCGATCAAGATATCCGGCTTGTCATGGACCGACGTCAAGGCGACGCCTGCACCGATCAGGGTCAAGCCCAACAGCCGCCATCGTGTGCGCCAGATGATCAGCCAGCAACCGCCGAGCACGATCAGCAACAACGCCGCGAACGGAAACGCCGCTACATTCACGAGCGCATTCGGCAGCGAGGCAACAAACTTCGCGACAAGCATCATGAGATCGATGCCGAACGCCATCGCCTGCAACGGCCAGTCTTCCAGACCGAAAGGCATGGCGATAAGGGCAACGATCATGGCGGGCATGGTGATGAAGTCGACGGGCGGCCCGCCGAGCAGGTTGCCAAGCGCCGCATACGTGGTGAGGTTATGAAAATGATAGGCCGAGAACGGCTCGACGGCGAGACCGGCGGTCGCCGTCGTGATCAAAACCGCGCCGACAAAATAGATGGGTTGCCAGAGCAGCCGGTGCCGAACGTTTCGTGCCTCAAAGTGCAGGTATCGACCGAACCGCTCGTAGCCCGCGATCAGGGCTGCGGTCGCGGCAAAAGACATCTGGAAGCTCACATCCACAAGGCTGTCCGGCAACACGACAAGGATCACGAAGCCGGCGAACGCGACATTGCGAAGTGAGAGGGCGGGCCTATTGAGCAGAATGGCCAGAAATATGATGGCGATCATGATGTAGGATCGCACCGCGCCAACGGCCGCGCCGGATAGCGCCAGATACACCGTGACACAGAACAGGGCGGACGCTCCGGCCAGTGTTCTCACGGGGTATCGAAGCGCAAGCCACGGAAATAGCGCCAGCACCCAACGCATGAACCAGAACACGGCACCGGCCACCAGCGACATATGCAACCCCGAGATGGAGATCACATGGGCCAGTCCGGATTTGCGCAGGTCGTCCATGACCGTCTCGTCGAGGCCAGCCGTTTGTCCCACCGTCAGCGCTGCTGCGATCTCACCGGTCTGGCCTGGGATGGCGGCAATGATACGCTCCCCGATCTGACCGCGAACGCGCGCGAGCCACGCTCGCGGCCGCATATCGAAGGGCAAAGTCTGCGCTTCGATCTCTTCCGGCTTCGATAGCGAGAAGCCTGACGCGCCCACGCCTTGAAAATAGCTCATCCGTGCGAAGTCGAAGCCGTAAGGCATCACGGGCTCCGGCGGCGGCTGCAGCAACGCACGCAGCTTGATCGTTGAGCCGGGACGAAATTTCTGATCGCCGCGAATGCTGATCCGCGCGCGGAACGGCTTCTTCGGCGCGTCGGCACCGTCAATTTTCAAGCTTGCGACACGGATCACGGCACGCGAGCGCTTCGGCGCTTGACGGTCGAAGCTTTCGACGAACCCTTCGATATCATAGGCCCCGCGCCGATCGATGATGGGCGCGTCCATGACCGCCGTTCGGATGGTGGCAACCGTGAACCCTGCGGCGATGCAAAGTGCGGCACTCGTGACAAGGAAGCCGATCAAACGATCTCGGGCGATAACCCGCATGGCGAAGGCGACGGTCAGCGCGCCAAAGGCGAGCCGCTGCGAAGGCTCCGACGGCAACGCGAAGTACAGTCCGATGCCTGTCGCGAACAGAACGGGCACCCACAAAACCCAGCGTCCCTGCTCCACATCGAGCCACGCTGCAAGCGCGGAAACCGCGCGATTGAATACAGGCGCCCCAGATCGCGCATCATCAGCCTCACCGGCAAAACTCACAACTGACATGTGCAACTGGCCCCGACCGCCGCGGGAGTATCGCACGTTTCAGCGGCTTCACCTGTGGCGGAATAACACTTTTTCTTAATTTAACGACCACGCCTCGTAAACGAGTTTTACGGAGACAGCGGTCGCTCAATCCGCCCTTCAGGAACTTCCAGTGGCAATATCGAACAAAAGCTTCGCATTCAGGATCACGATCACCGCCGCAACAACCCAGGCTAACGCGGCCACGGATCGCGAAATAACATGTTCGCCCATCTTCCGCCGGTTGCTCACAAACCAGATCAACGGAATGACAGCAAACGGGAGTTGCAGTGACAACACCACCTGACTGAAAATGAGCAACTGCCCGGTGCCGCTCTCCCCGTAAAGCGCCGTCACGGCAATGACCGGCACAATCGCCAGCCCGCGCGTCAGCAAACGTCTCGCCCAGTTCGGCAGGCGGATGCGTAGGAAGCCCTCCATCACAATCTGCCCGGCCAACGTCGCTGTGACGGTCGAATTCAGTCCAGATGCCAGCAAGGCCACGGCGAACAAAGTAGGACGCGATGCCGAGGCCAAGCACGGGAGACAGCAGTTCGTAGGCCTGCTCGATCTCCTTGACCTCGGTTTTCCCATTCGCGTGAAATACGGACGCCGCGACGATCAGGATCGCAGCGTTCACGAACAGGGCGAGCGACAGCGCGATTGTGCTGTCCACTGTTGCCCAACGGATGGCTTGTCGGCGGCCAGCATGGGTTCGCTCGAACGCGCGGGTCTGGATGATTGACGAGTGCAGATAGAGATTATGCGGCATGACGGTCGCGCCGATAATGCCGATGGCGATATACAGCATCTGCGGATTTGTTACGACCTGCGAGGAGGGTAGAAATCCTTTAAGGACTGCGGCGACGGGCGGTGACGCAGCCGCGATCTGTATGGCAAAGCATGTCGCGATCACGATCAGCAAGGCGATGACGAAGGCTTCGAGAAAGCGGAACCCCTTGTTCATCAACAAAAGCACAAGGAACGCATCAAGAGCCGCGATCAGCGCGCCTGTGAGCAGCGGAATGCCGAATAAAAGCTTGAGCGCGATGGCGGTGCCGATGACCTCGGCGAGGTCGCAGGCGATGATAGCCAACTCACATGCAATCCACAGCATGAGGTTGACCGGACGCGAAAAGCTCTCCCGGCACATCTGAGCCAGATCGCGCCCTGTGGCGATGCCGAGCCGCGCGGACAATGCCTGAAGCAGGATCGCCATCATGTTCGAGAGCAAGATGACCGACAGAAGCGTATAACCGAACTGCGACCCTCCCGCGATGTCGGTTGCCCAGTTGCCAGGGTCCATGTAACCGACAGAGATCATATAACCGGGGCCGCTGAACGCCAGAAGCCGCCGCAGCCACAATCCTCCTTGCGGAACGGCAATGGTCGAATTGACTTCGGCTAGGCTCTGGGGTTTACCGCTTTGATTGCCATCCCGGTCGAAACGGTGAGCAGCCGGCGACAGCGTGGCGTCAGTCATAACAATGGCCTCGTACCTGAATTTGAATTGTCGCGATTGCGGATTTGTCGAACGTTTGGCGGATTTCGTTGATGCCGATCAAAGTTAGCTTATGCTAAACTAATTGTCAATCGCGACGACTCTTAGCTACAGTTCAAAAGGCCGGAGGGGATGTCATGGTGTCTGACGACGACGATGCGACCGGAACACGGCAGCGACAACGCTTCCAGCGCGTGCGCGATGCTCATCAAACGGAGGTCGCCGAAGATTATGTGGAACTGATCGCCGAACTGATCGAGGCGACGGGCGAAGCGCGCGTCGTCGATCTGGCGTGTCGCCTTGGCGTGTCAAACGCTACCGTGAACAACACCATCCAGCGGTTATCCCGCGATGGCCTCGTGACCAGCAAGCCGTATCGCGCGATTTTTCTCACTGCGCAGGGCGAGGCGCTGGCCGCCGCGGCGCGTGACCGTCATCGCGTGGTCCGCGAGTTCCTGATTGCGCTTGGCATCGATGCGGAAACGGCCGACGCCGACGCGGAGGGCATCGAGCACCATGTGAGCGAGACCACGCTGAGCGCGTTCCGGGCGTTCATCGCGCAGCGGCATTGATGGCGGTTGATCTGCAACACGGCAGAAGATCGGACAAATCGCGCTCTCGCGCGTGCCTCTTCTATAACAGTCGTCCACGATAGGGGGGGTGGGACAGACTGATAGGATAACAGCCCGCTTAAGTGAAGAATATGGCGGACGCGACCAGTATCCAGACTTGGTCACCAGTGGGCGTTAACGTGATTGTCGGCCATGATGCGGCGACAGAGCCAAGGCTAATCGATAGCAGACCGGCGAAAAAGATGATCAACGGTTGCCAGCGTGTCGGAAGCCCTAGCGCGTGCCATCCTATAGAAATTGCGGACTGGAGCAACATCATCCCCCCAAATGGTATGAGCCAGTCGATTTCAAAACCTATCGCATAAACGATTGGTGCGACCATCAACAGTAAAGACAAACGATGCAGACGCGATTCATGTGAGTTGCGGAGGGGGTGTCGCGGTGCAACCGCGATCTGCTGTCGTACCCTCTTGCGAACCTTCCATTGCGCAATGATCGCTACAACGCCCATGACGACGATGGGCAAGACGTCGGTCCAGAACGAATGATACTCAAAATTCGATATGATCGAGGCCGCTTGCGCGTTTACCGAGAGAACGACGAGTGCGGAAAAAATCGTTGCGCGAGCCACAACAATCGGCATAGCAAACTCCCCCTTAAACTTAGCATCTGCGCGTTAGCAAGCCTCGCACAATTTGCGACCTCTGAAGCGCCAAATTGGTTTGCGCAATCAATCCATCGATTTGCAGCGCATGGTTACATGCGATCTTGTTATGCTTGCAAGGCCGCGGAAGGCTCAAAGGTCGGCAATCGGGGAAAGGGCAAATACGTGAAAGCCTTCGCTTGGCGTGAAATCTCGCGCTCAAAACGGCCCACCACCCAAACTCACCCCTCTGGACCGCGCCACGAAACTCCGTCACACTGCATGCCGCGCGCCTGACCTGGGAGACCAACTCGCATGGGAACCGAGATCGCCGACCTAACGGCAACAGAGCTTGTTGCGATGTATGCGGACAAGTCGCTGTCTCCGGTCGAGGCGGCGCGGGCCGCTCTTGAACGCATTTCCCGGCATAACAGGGCCGTTAACGCCTATTGCCTCGTGGACGAAGCCAGCGCGATGGACGCAGCCGCCGCGTCCGAGGCGCGCTGGATGCGTGGCGAACCGATAGGCCTTGTGGACGGGGTGCCCTGCTCAATCAAGGACATCATCCTGACGAAAGGCTGGCCGACGTTGCGAGGCTCGCTCACAGTATCCGCCGATCAGCCATGGACGGAAAACGCGCCTTGTGTCGACCGCTTGCTGGACCATGGCGCGGTTCTGCTCGGCAAAACCTGTGTCCCTGAATTTGGCTGGAAAGGCGTCACAGACAATCCACTGACCGGGACCACGCGCAATCCCTGGGATGTGTCGAAAACACCGGGCGGATCAAGCGGAGGCGCGTCCGTTGCGGCAGCACTTGGCATGGGCGCGTTACACATCGGCACCGACGGCGGCGGTTCGATCCGTATCCCTGCGTCTTTTACAGGCATCGTGGGCATAAAGCCGACGTTTGGGCGTGTTCCGGCGTATCCGCTCAGCCCGTTCGGGGATGTGGCGCACCTTGGGCCGATGACGCGCAGTGTTGCCGATGCCGCTTTGATGTTGCAAGTGATCGCGCAGCCCGATCCACGTGACTGGACCGCGATGCCGTTCGCGCCGCCGGATTATTCCGGCTGTCTTAGCAAGGGCATCGCCGGGCTGCGGATCGGCTACAGTCCCGATCTTGGGTTCGCGACTGTCGATCCTGAAGTGGCTGCGATCGTCGCGCGAGCTGTCGGCATCTTCGACGCCATCGGCGCGTCGGTCATTCCGGCGGAGGTCGAACTCAGCAACGAGGTTCACGCCGTTTTCGAAAGCCACTGGTATGGTGTCGCGGCGGGGATCGGCGCGCGGATGACACCGGATGATCACGAGAAACTTGATCCGCAACTGCGGAAGGCCATGGCGTTCGGCGCACAGCAGTCTGTCACGCAATTCGTGTCGGCGGCTGTGACGCGCGCCATGATCTGTCACGCTCTATCGATGATGTTTCAGCGGTTCGATCTCCTTGTCACGCCCGCAACGCCCATCGTGGCATTTTCCGCGGGACAGGAATGTCCAGAGCCCGGCGACTGGGACTGGACCCGTTGGACGCCGTTCAGTTATCCGTTCAACCTGTCGCAACAACCGGCGATCTCCATCCCTTGCGGGGTTACGGCTGCGGGCTTGCCGGTCGGCTTGCAGATTGTCGGGCCGCGTTTCTCAGAGGTGCTGGTTCTTCGTGCTGCACATGCGCTGGAGACACACCTGCCCATGAAACGTCCGCCTTTGCTGTCGTGAAGTGCCGACCCCTACGTGCGGTGTGCCTACCCTGCAATGTGAGCGCGGTTTCCGAAAATCGCTTGTTGCTGGAAGCGGATAATTCGTTTCCAAGCAGAGCACGCAATAGTAATATTTTCGCTTGGCCCCAGCCAAAAATGTTCCATGCGAAAGGTATATCATGAAAATCACGGTCGAAGCCAACGTCGCGGCCCCTATCCAGCAAGTCTGGTTGGCCTACACCACGCCCGAGGACATAAAACAGTGGAATGCGGCCTCCGATGACTGGCACACGACAGCGGCTACGATAGATTTGCGCGTCGGCGGTTCGTTTTCCTCGCGCATGGAGGCGAAGGACGGCAGCATCGGTTTCGATTTCGCCGGAACATATACGAAAATCGTCAAGTATGAATTCATTGAGTACGCGTTCGGCGACCGGACGGCACGGGTCGAATTTACTCCTGGAGCAAATGTCATCGGCGTGCGCATAACGTTCGATGCGGAGCAAACGCATACAGTCGAACAACAACGCAGCGGCTGGACGGCCATTCTCATGAACTTCGCCCGCTATGTCGAGACGAAGCAACGCGCATGACTAAACTCGTGATGGTCTATGATCGATTCAGAATTGCCGACCCGCTGGTACTCGTAAATTGCCGCGATATAAGCTGACGATCGAATACGACGGAACGTCGTTTTCCGGCTGGCAGATGCAGGTTAACGCACCGTCGATCCAGGCGGAGCTTTCCCGCGCCATTGCCGCATTTTGCCAGGAAAACGTTCGTCCCCAGGGTGCGGGCCGGACCGATGCCGGCGTACACGCCCGTGGTCAGGTCGCCCATGTGGACCTGTCTCGCGATTTCCCTGCCGCGACCGTTCGGGACGCCGTGAACGCGCATTTGCGACCGTTGCCGATTGTCGTTACGGCGTGCGAGATTGTTTCATCGTCGTTTGAAGCCCGGTTTTCGGCTATCGCGCGGCATTATCGGTATTTGATCGTCAACCGACGGGCGCGACTGGCGTTGGACCATCATCGCGCCTGGCATGTTTCAGTGGCACTGAATGCGCAAGCCATGAACGCTGCCGCGAAGATTTTGGTAGGACGCCATGATTTCACGACCTTTCGATCCGTGCAATGTCAGGCAAAATCGCCTGTCCGGACCCTGGATCGCCTCGACGTTCACCGCAGCGATGAAGCCATAACGATTGAAGCCAGTGCCCGTTCTTTTCTCCATCATCAGGTGCGTTCCATTGTTGGCAGCTTGAAGCTTGTGGGAGACGGCACATGGACGACCGAAACCCTTCAGTCCGCATTAGATGCGAAGGATCGAACGCGGTGCGGCGCGGTTGCGCCGTCGAGCGGGTTGACATTCATGCGCGTTGATTATTGACACAGCGGTGCGGCGATCCGCACCGCCACGAATATGCTGATATGCACGGCGGCTAAAGCGTGTCGCCTCAGCAATGACTGACGATCATCATTCCCGCAAAGGCGGGAATCCATGTAGGAACATTGTGGATGACGAAACATGATCGGTAAATTGCGCGGCATTGTGGATGTGGTCGGACTGGAGTCCGCGATTGTCGACGTGAGCGGCGTCGGTTACGAGGTCTTTTGCTCGTCTCGAACCCTGTCATCGATGCCCTCGCACGGTGAGCCCATCGCTCTGTCCATCGATACGCACGTTCGCGAGGACGTGATCCGCCTTTACGGATTTTCAAGCGAAAGTGAACGGGGCTGGTTCCGGCTGCTGCAAAGCGTTCAGGGCGTCGGTGCGAAGGTTGCACTTGCGATTTTGTCAACGCTGGATGTCCAGACGCTGGCCAATGCCATCGCAGTTCAGGATAAGGCGGCCGTCACCCGCGCGCCGGGGGTCGGCCCGAAGGTCGCACTTCGCATCGTCAACGAATTGAAGGACAAGGCTCCGCTCATGACCCCGTCAACGGCCAGTGTCGCCATGACCAGCGCATCGGCTCCGCACGTGCCGACGCCGCCTTCCCCGACATCCGACGCGATTTCAGCGCTCATCAATCTTGGATATGCACCGCTGCAGGCTAATGCCGCAATTTCCGCAGTGATGGCGCAGGCCGGGGATACGCCCAAGGCCGAGACACTGATCCGGCTGGGGCTGAAAGAGCTGTCACGGCCCGTTTAAGAGATGGAGCGCCTTGCCCTGTCTTTGTTGAAGGTCGTATCCATCACCTCAACCCCTGCTTGTCGCGCGAGAGCGCTTTCGATTTAATCGAAGTCATCAAAGCGTTCTAAGTCTTTGTTTAATCGCATTTTCGAGAAGAAAACCGCTCACACTTTTGCGAAAATGCGCTGGAGGCGCGATGCTTTTGTGTCTGCAAAAACGCTTTGGCGTTTTCAAAGCGGATGTCCATCCTGTTAGTCCCAGCTTCGCCTCCCCCGGCCACACTTCTGCGCCTCAGGCCGCAAGACTGACCGCCCGATCGTTTATAATCAAGCCATCGGAACCGGCTGAAATCTTGACCACATCGCCATCATTGATCCCTCCGGAAAGGATCAACTCGGACAACGGGTCCTGCACGGTACGCTGGATGATGCGCTTTAACGGCCGCGCCCCGTAGGTCGGGTCGTAACCGCGCTCCGCGAGCCAGCTTCGTGCGCTGGCGTCGAGGTTGAGCGTGATCTTGCGTTCATCCAGCAGCCGCTGCAGACGTTTCAACTGTATCTCGACAATCGCACCCATTTCATCGCGTCGCAGCCTCTGGAACAGCAGGATGTCGTCCACGCGATTGAGGAACTCAGGCCGGAAATGACCGCGTACCACCGACATCACCTGTTCGCGAACGAGGCTCATATCTTCCCCCATCGGCTGACTGGCCAGATACTCCGCGCCAAGGTTGGATGTCATGATGATCAGCGTGTTGCGGAAATCGACGGTGCGCCCCTGGCCATCGGTCAAGCGACCGTCGTCGAGTACCTGCAACAGCACGTTGAACACGTCCGGATGGGCTTTCTCGATCTCGTCGAAAAGAACGACCTGGTACGGCCGCCGCCGGACGGCTTCGGTCAGTGCGCCACCTTCTTCGTAGCCGATGTAGCCGGGCGGTGCACCGATGAGGCGCGAGACGGAATGCTTTTCCATGTATTCCGACATGTCCATGCGGACCATGGCCTGCTCATCGTCGAACAGGAACGCCGCGAGCGCTTTGCTGAGTTCGGTCTTGCCAACGCCGGTCGGGCCTAAGAACATGAACGAACCCATGGGCCGGTTGGGGTCCTGCAAACCTGCGCGCGCGCGGCGTACCGCTCGCGATACGGCCTGAACCGCTTCACCCTGGCCGATGACACGCTTTGCCAGTTCATCTTCCATACGCAGAAGCTTGTCTTTCTGCCCCTGCAGCATTTTCTCGACCGGAATACCCGTCCAGCGCGAAACGATGGCTGCGATATGGTCCGGCGTGACCGCCTCTTCCACCATGCCGCGCTGATCCGCGCCCACGTCTTCAATGGCCTTGATGCGTTTTTCGAGGTCGGGGATAATGCCGTAGGACAGTTCGCCAGCACGCCCAAGGTCACCTTTCCGCTGTGCCTGTTCAAGTTCGATACGGGCGGTGTCAAGCTCCTCTTTGACTTTCTGCGCGGACGACAGCTTGTCCTTCTCATCTCGCCAGCGTTGAGACAAGGCACCCGACCGCTCTTCCAGATCGGCCAGTTCCTTTTGCAATCGGGATAGGCGATCTTTGGAGGCCTGGTCGTTCTCTTTCTTCAGCGCCTCGCGTTCGATCTTGAGCTGAATGATCCGGCGATCGAGTTCGTCCAATTCCTCAGGCTTCGAGTCCACCTGCATGCGCAAACGGCTTCCCGCTTCGTCCATGAGATCAATCGCTTTGTCCGGCAAAAACCGGTCCGTCAGATAGCGGTTTGACAGCGTCGCCGCCGATACCAGAGCCGAATCCGTAATACGAACGCCATGATGCAGTTCGTATTTTTCCTTTAGACCGCGTAAAATCGATACCGTGTCTTCGACGGTTGGCTCAGAGATGAAAACCGGCTGAAACCGGCGCGCCAGGGCCGCGTCCTTTTCAATGTACTTTCGATATTCGTCCAGGGTTGTCGCGCCGACGCAATGAAGTTCACCTCGGGCAAGGGCGGGCTTAAGCAGGTTCGACGCGTCCATCGCCCCTTCGGCCTTGCCAGCACCGACAAGCGTATGCAGTTCGTCGATGAAAAGAATGATCCCGCCGGTCGCTGCCGTCACCTCTGACAGCACGGCCTTCAGGCGCTCCTCGAACTCACCGCGATACTTAGCCCCTGCGATAAGCGATCCCATATCGAGCGCCATGAGCTTTTTATCGCGAAGGCTTTCGGGAACGTCGCCATTCACAATGCGAAGGGCCAGCCCTTCCGCGATAGCCGTCTTGCCAACGCCCGGCTCGCCGATCAACACGGGATTGTTTTTGGTGCGGCGGGCGAGAACCTGCATGGTACGGCGGATTTCTTCGTCGCGCCCTATCACGGGATCGAGTTGCCCTTTGGCAGCCGCGTCGGTCAAGTCGCGCGCATACCGCTTGAGGGCATCGTAGGCTTGCTCAGCCGACGCGCTATTTGCAGTTCGACCTTTACGAATATCATTGATGGCGGCGTTCAAGCCCGAAGCAGTGACGCCCGCGTCGGTTAGAATGCGCGAGGTCGCAGCGTCTTTTTCCATGACCATGGCGAGAAGCAGACGCTCTACAGTGATGAACTGATCCCCGGCCTTGTCGGCGATTTTCTCGGCCTGATCGAATATCTTGGCGAGTTCGGGTGAGATGTAGATTTGCCCGGCCCCCGCACCAGACACACTTGGTACTCGGGCGAGCGCCTGTTCGGCGCGCTGCAACGCGTCTGCGGCGCGTCCACCAGCCCGGCCGATCAATCCCGCAGCCAAACCTTCCGCATCGTCCAGCATGATCTTGAGCAAATGTTCAGGCAGAAGTCGTTGATGTCCCTCGCGAAGGGCGAGTGATTGCGCCGCTTGAAAGAACCCTTTAGAGCGATCCGTCAGCTTTTCGAAATTCATAAATCCCCGATGGCTCGGCGAGCGTCGCCGATCTCACAATGTTGGCTTTGCTTTCAGTTATATGGCAATAAGGTCACGTTACGAAAAGGCTTGTTTCGTTGGAGTCATAATGCCAGCCGTACAAATGCTTGCACGCTATCCGGTTAAAGGGTTTGGGCCTGATATACTTCAACAGATAGAACTGGAAGCGAACCGGGGCGTGCCTTTAGACCGCGTTTATGCGGTCGAAAACGGCGGCGCGCGGTTCGATCCGCATAATCCGAAGTGGCTGCCAAAGGCCAATTTTCTGATGCTCATGCGTCATGAACGGCTGGCGACGCTGACAACGACGTTCGAGGAAAACGGACACACCCTCACGATTTTTCGCGATGAAAAGCAGGTCGCCAGAGGCAGCCTCCAAACGAAGCTCGGTCGTCAGTTGATCGAGCAGTTCATTGGCAGCTTCATGCAAGCGGAGTTGAAGGGGCCACCTCGCATCGTAACGGCCGACGAGCACCACTTCACCGACATTGCGGCGAAGGCCCTCCACCTCGTCAACCTTGAGACTGTGCGCGATCTGAGCCGGGTTGTCGAAACCGATCTCGATCCCGTGCGCTTTCGCGCGAACGTCTACTTTGACGGCACTGCCCCCTGGGCAGAACGCCAATGGACGGGAAAAACGATTCGATTGGGTACCGCAGTTCTTAAGGTTTTCGATGAAACAGGACGGTGCGAAGCGACCAGCGTCGATCCAGCCTCAGGGGTGCGGGGTGTGTCAATCCCGTCAGCCATGCAGCGCAACCTCGGTCACACCGATCTAGGCATCTATGCAAAGGTTCTGACAAACGGGCAGGTCCGGACGGGCGACATCCTGGAAGTCATCTAGGGCAGGTCTCGTTCATACTCATCATTCCCGCGCGCCGCTGGACAGCCTTCTGTGCTTGATGTGGGCATTCAGTGAAACAAAAACGTAATAAAAACAAAGCTGCATCTTTGTTGAACTGGATGGCCGGGGCGATCCCGGCCATGACCTAAACAGTTATGACCTGCGTCAGACACGGACTACGGCGTTGAATCGTCGGGACCTTTCCCCGACGGGTCGGAACTGCGGTCGGAAACACCTGCGTGATCGGCGCCCGCATTTCCATTGCGTCCATTCAGCGTCTTCGTAACAGCGTCGATCATCGGACGGCGGCGGCGGCGGGGCTTCGCAATTTCCGCCTCGGTCTCGGCTACCGTCGGCTGAAGATCCAGTGGCTGGGGTCCGCTGCCATTTATTTTCGGCATAGGAGGTTGGGGCTGGTTTGGCGGATACGCCGGCTGACCAAGGTACGGTTGTGGCTGCTGATGATAGGCTGGTGCTCGCTCCAGAAACTGGGGACGATGCACCTGGATTTCCGCCGGTTCCGTGTCGTCTGCCTCGTTGTCGAAACCGCGGCTAAACGGCTCCGTGTGAGAAAATCGATTTCCATTATGAGATGGAACACCGTTGTCGCCGGTCTGCGCATGCTGCTGGGGAATCGTCTGAACCTGAGCAGCCATGATGATGCGATTGTAATGTTCCGCATGTTGCAGGTAGTTTTCGGCGGCAACGATGTCCCCTGAGGACATGGCATCGCGCGCAAGCGACGCATATTTCTCGGCGATGTGAACGGCTGTTCCGCGAATTTTTACATCGGGACCGCTCGATTCATAGTTTCGACTTAGGCCGTTCTGCGGTTTCCGATGGCCGACGTTGCTTTGGCCGCCTCCGCTTCCCTGGTTGTTGATGGGGCCTCCGTTGCTACCGCCTCTATTGCGGCCTCGTCTGTTCTGCTGTCCCTGCCTCATGAGTCCCGTCTTGGTTCGCTAATACATCGTGATTCAGGTTTTAGACATACTCCAAAGATCGCGCTTCAAGACGCGCAGAGATCCAACTTTGTATGCTTGGCCCAAGGCTCACCGGCTCTTGCCGGAATTCACGTATAGAAATGCCAGACAACGATACCGGTAAAACTGGTTTCAGGTCTCGCGCTGCTTCAGCATTTACACTCTGCGGAGCTGCCCTTGTTTAGCTTAGCCCCGGCTCCTGTCGAATTTCGCTTAAACGCTATCGCGATCGTTGCGCGTTTCCAACCCTTTTTTTGCATTTCGGCACCGACTTTCACAAGTGTCGCCTTGCTGCAACGGCTCTTTGGTGGCCTGCAAAATCTTTAACGATTTGTATCGAGTCCACGGACCCAAACGACCCTTCACGCTGAACCAGATGGCGAACGGTTTCGGCCTGCTGATTCCCGGTTTCCAACACGAGAAAACCGCCATCGCGCAGAACTCTCTGTACGCCCGGAATTATTTTGTGAAATGCCGCAAATCCGTCCGCTCCCCCGTCAAGCGCGAGGATTGGATCAAAGCGAGCAACTTCCGCACTTAAATCATGAATAGCGTGTGTTTTAATATAAGGGGGGTTTGAAACCACGATATCGAACTTGCCCAGAGCGATCGCATCGCACCAATTTGCATTTATAGCACGCCCCCGTGAGCGCAAGCCCATCGCGTCAAGATTCTGCTGAGCGGTTAATGCCGCATTGAAATTTCGATCGATCCCGACGCCATACGCATTTGGCAGTTCGTGCAACAACGCGGCGAGGATGCAGCCAGACCCTGTGCCGAGGTCCAGAATACGAAGGCGGTCACGGCTTCGGCCCTCCAACTTCACATGCCGCAACACGAGATCAACGATTAACTCTGTCTCTGGCCGTGGGTCGAGTGTTTCTGCGGAAAGCTCGAAGTCAAGGCCCCAGAACTCGCGGTGGCCAATAATCCGCGAGACGGGTTCGCCATCAAGACGACGTAAGACGTAACCTCGCAACCTGGCGAGAGCGGCGTCGCTCATTTTCTCCATGGATTGAGAGATCAGTGCTTCCGGCGGAAGCTCCGCCGCGAAACCGACCAGCAGACGGGCATCAAGGGCAGGCGTGGCTAAGCGTGCTTGCGTAAACTGTTTCGTCACCGCAAGGATAGCATCCCGGTGCGTGACCGGCCTGGCACCCTCGGGTCGCTCGATATCCTGATTTTCAACCGGACTGGACTCATCGGCTGCCATACGACCATGAAACATTTCAACCATGTGGGGTGGTTTCGGAGGCCAGCAGGTTATTCTGATAATCGGTGGTAAGCGCGTCGATCAGCCCGTCCAGGCCTTCGCCCACCATGATCTGCGGCAGGTTATACAACGTCATGTTGATGCGGTGATCCGTGACGCGACCTTGCGGAAAATTGTAGGTGCGGATGCGCTGGGACCGGTCGCCGGACCCGATCTGATCCTTGCGTTCGGCCGCGCGTGCATCGGCAATGCGCGTGCGTTCCAGATCGTAAAGCCTTGCGCGCAACACCTGCATCGCGCGCGCGCGGTTCTGATGCTGAGACTTCTCGCTCGATGTCACGATCATGCCGGTGGGAAGGTGCGTGATGCGGACGGCGCTGTCCGTCGTGTTCACGTGCTGGCCACCGGCGCCCGACGCCCGCATGGTATCGATGCGGATGTCCTGCTCGCGAATTTCGATATCGATCTCTTCGGCCTCCGGCAGCACGGCAACTGTCGCCGCTGATGTATGAATGCGGCCTTGAGTTTCCGTGTCGGGCACACGCTGCACGCGGTGGACGCCGCTTTCGAACTTCATGCGCGCGAATACGCCTTTGCCCGCGATGCTCGCCACGATTTCACGAAATCCGCCCGCATCGCTGTCGCTTGCCGAAAGCACGTTGACCTTCCAGCCTTTCATGTCGGCATAACGCTGATACATCCGGAACAGGTCTGCCGCGAACAGTGCCGCTTCTTCTCCGCCGGTGCCTGCACGCAATTCGAGGATCGCGTTTTTCTCGTCCGCTGCGTCCTTCGGCAAAAGCTGAAGCTGCAAGTCATGGGCGAGCCGCTCGACCGTTGGTTCCAACGTGGTCAGTTCGTCTCGCGCCAACTCGGCCATCTCCGCGTCGGATGCGGGATCAACCACCATCTGCCGCAAGCTATCGCGCTCGCGTTCCGCATCACGAAGCCCGTTGATCGATGCAACGAGCGGATCGAGGTCGGAAAACTCCTTGGACAGTTTCCTGAATGTTTCCTGATCAGATGTTCCTTCGGCAAGCTGATCCTGCAGCGCCTGCCACCTTGCGATCATTCTTGTCAGTTTTTCAGTAGGAAGCGTCATAGGTGTCCAATTCTGCGGCAGATGGAAAAATTACCGCCTGCGGTCTATATATCAATCGAGCGTTTTTTCGCAAATTCAACCAAATCCTGACGGATGTCCGGGCTGTGGCTGTCCAGCCGGTCAAGAAGATATTCGCGCAGCGCGACCGCATCCACGGACCGAACCATGGCCTTCACCGGCCCAATCGAGGCGGCCGACATGGATATGGAACGATAACCAAGGCCGATCAACGCCATGGCCTCGATGGGCCGTCCGGCCATCTCACCGCAAAGGCTGAAGTCTGTGCCATGCACAGAGGCCTTCACCGCGATTTCATGGAGGATACGCAAACTTGAACAGCTTAAGGGATCGAAACGGCGCGAAACGCGCTCGTTTTCCCGATCCGCTGCGAAGAGAAACTGGAGAAGATCGTTGCTGCCAACCGATATGAAGTCAACGAGCGGCAGCAGCGCATCGAGCTGATAAACAAGCGCCGGTACTTCCAGCATGACGCCGATGCGCATGGTCTGTGGCAGAGCATGCCCATGGAGCCTCGCGTGCGCCACTTCCTTATCAATCAGCGCTTTTGCTTGTATAAATTCAAAAACCTGGGCAACGAAAGGGATCATTAAGCTCAACTCACGCCCGGCCGCCGCGCGCAACAGAGCGCGAACCTGGGTGCGAAACAGCCCGGGCCGGTCAAGAGACATGCGGATGGCCCGCCAGCCAAGGGCTGGGTTCTCCTCAATAACCTCCTTGAGATAAGGCAGAACCTTATCGCCACCGATATCGAGGGACCGAAACACCACGCGGCGACCCTTTGCCTCGTCCAGGATCTGGCTGTAAATCTCCTGCTGTTCATGCATTTTAGGAAATTTTGACGCGATCATGAACTGTAATTCGGTGCGGAACAGCCCGATGCCATCCGCCCCGCTTTGATGCAGATTGGTTAAGTCCACCAGCAGCCCAGCGTTCATGTTAAGCTGAACGCGCTCGCCGTCGCCCGTGACTGAAGGCGCAATCCTGAGCCGCATAAACCGTTTTTGACGCCGCGCCCTGAACCTTGCCTTGTCGGCATACGCCCTGATGAGTTCGAGCGAGGGCCGCAAGTGCAAAAGCCCGGTTTCCCCGTCAAGGATCGCGGGATCGCCGTGGTCGGCAACCGACAATACGGACTTCACTTGCAAAAGCGTGGCCAGGCCCAAGGCCCGCGCCACGATGGCCACATGACTGGTGGCCCCGCCGTCTTCAATCACAAGGCCACGCACTTTCTTGGTGTCGTAATCGAGAAGTTCGGCGGCACTCATGGTCTTGGCCACAAGGATCGCGTCGCCCGGTAAAAGGTCCAGATCGTGATGGGCATGGCTTCCATTGAGATGGCGAAGCAAACGGTTTGCCAGATCATCGAGATCGTGAAGCCTTTCGCGCCAGAACGGGTCTCCATTCGGCGTCATCCGGCTTCGCATATGCCGCTGCTCCTGCTCAACGGCGGCCTCGGCGGTGACCCCCGCCGACGACACGCTGTCCCGCATGCGGCGTGCCCAGCCCTTGCCGCTCGCCAGCATCTGCACGGCTTCGAGGATCGCCCGTTGGGGCGTCCCGTTTTGCCCGGACCGCTTGACCAACTCGTCAATCTCAAGTTTCAGGGCATCAAGAGCCGCGTCCAGACGCTGCAGTTCCAGGCCGACATTATCCGCGAGGAATCGAACCACTTTCGCCTTCGGCTCGTGAAGCGCAATGTGGCCGAGCGCAAGCCCGTCGCCGATGGGAACGCCCTTCAAATTTTGTGAAAGTCCGCGCTTGTCCGGCACCGCCACAACCGTGTCCGCAAATGCGCTCGACGACAGCATCTCGGCAAGGACCATGGCGGTCGTCTGGAGCGCTTCAACCTCTTCGTCGGAATAACGGCGCTCGATCTTGTTCTGCACCGTGAGCACGCCCAGGGTCCGGCGGTCTCTCAGGATCGGCACGCCGAGGAACGAGTGAAACGCGTTTTCGCCGGTCTCTGGCTTGTATGAAAAGGCTGGGTGCTTCTGCGCGTCCGCCAGATTAACGGGCTCGCCGTAGTTTGCGATGACGCCCACCAGGCCTTCGCCTTTGGCCATCTTCAATTGATGAACCGCCTCGCGGCGAAGCCCTTCCGTGGCAAAAAGTTCGAGAGAGCCGTCCGGATGGCTAACGTAAATTGAGCTGACTTCCGCGATCATGTTCGCGGCAATCGCCTTGACGATCTTATCCAGCTTGCCTTGAGGGTCGGACGCACTTGCCATAATTGTCCGCAAGTGACGTATCAAAACCCAGGGCGCGCTTACCATCCAGGGCATGAGCCCAGTCCTCAAACGCTTGTTATCATGATTTGCCGTGCGTGCTGTCGCGGCACGCACAACCCCGCTATTCGACACAGTCCCTACCGATCGAGTCCGAACAAGGTGTGTAAAGTTCGAACCGCCAGCTCTGTGTACGCCGCTCCGATCAGGACACTAATCTTGATTTCCGACGTAGATATGGCCTGAATATTAATTCCTTTGTCGGCAAGCGCCTGAAACATCTGCGCCGCGACCCCGGCATGGCTTCGCATGCCGACCCCAATCACCGATACCTTGACAACATCGGCATCGCCGCGCAGATCGGCATACCGGATGGTGTCTTGCAGCGATCGAAGAACATTCAGCGCGCGCGGCAATTCGGACGCATTGACGGTGAATGTCATGTCGGTGGTGCGGCCATCATCGGAAATATTCTGGACGATCATGTCCACGTTGATGTTCGCTTCAGCAAGCGGCATGAAAATGCTGGCCGCCACGCCGGGCTTGTCCTCAACTTTCAGAATTGTGACCTTGGCCTCGTCTTTCGCGTAGGCAATGCCGCTGACGATCCGTTGTTCAAGCATTTCAGTCTCGTCACAAACCAGGGTTCCACACTCCGCCGCAACGCCAGGCTGCGCTGGCTTGCATGCGTTAGCCACGTCGAAGCTTGATCTTACTTGTACACGGACCCCCTGAGCCATGGCAAGCTCCACGGACCGGGTCTGAAGCACTTTCGCGCCGAGCGACGCCATCTCCAGCATCTCCTCAAAAGAGATGCGTGCGAGCCGTTGTGCTTTCTGTACAATTCGCGGGTCAGTTGTATAAATGCCATCCACATCTGTATAAATGTCGCATCGAGCCGCGTTAAGAGCTGCTGCAAGTGCTACGGCGCTGGTGTCTGAACCTCCGCGACCCAAGGTTGTAATTCTGTTCATCGGGCTGACGCCCTGAAAGCCCGCCAGCACGGCGACCTCCCCCTGATTGAGGCGTTTTAACAATTCATCGACCTGCACGCTGTCGATACGCGCCGCGCCATGGGCGTCGTCGGTCCTGAGCGGAATTTGCCAGCCCTGCCAGGACCGCGCTGAGACCCCGATGGACTGGAGCGCTATGGCCATCAGGCCCGCCGTGATATTTTCGCCGGACGATACGATGGCATCGTACTCGCGGGCATCGTGAAGCGGGCTTGCCTCGCGGGTCCAGGCCACGAGCTGGTTCGTATGCCCAGCCATTGCCGAGACCACCACGGCAACGCGATTACCGGCGTCCACCTCACGCTTCACGTGGGCTGCGGCATTCTTTATGCGACCGACATCCGCGACGGACGTGCCGCCAAACTTCATGACGAGGAGCATGGGCTGTGGTTATACTCGGCAAAATTGAAATCGTATCGTCTTTGGCCCGCAAGGCAAGGACGCAATATGGAAGGCCATCGGTTGTGAATGAGGCTAAAACACGGCATAGCCCGTCTTTGGACGAGGCCGATAAAGCGCGCTTTGAGGCGCTGGCCGGTGAATGGTGGACCAAAGGCGGCAAATTCAGTGCCTTACAGGCGTTCAACCCGGCTCGTCTCGATTTTATAACGAGCCACGTAAAAACCTGGCGAACCCTTGATATGGGGCCGTTCGATGCGCTTGCGGGGCTGTCCATCCTTGATGTTGGATGCGGCGGAGGCATCCTGTCCGAGCCGCTTGCGAGACTTGGCGGCGGCGTGACCGGCATCGACCCCGTAGCGGCAGCCATCGACGTGGCGAAGGCCCACGCGGAAAAACAGAGTCTCATCATCGACTATCGCGCGGCCACCGCCGAAGACCTGGCCCATGAGAAAGACCTGGCCAACGAGAAGGCGCAATTCGACATCGTCATCGCGTCGGAAGTCATCGAGCACGTCGCCGATGTCCCGTCGTTTCTAAGCACCTGCCGCCTCCTTGTTCGCGATGGCGGGCTGTTGTTCATATCGACGCTGAACCGCAACATGAAATCCTATGCCTTGGCCATCGTGGCGGCGGAGCGTATTCTGGGCTGGATTCCTCATGGTACCCATGAGTGGAAGAAGTTCATCAAGCCCGAGGAACTCGACGAGTTTCTCTCGGCGGCGGGTTTCAAAACGGTACGAAAAAGCGGTATCGTTTTCTCGCCTTTCAGTGGCAATTGGCAGTTGTCACCATCCGACATGTCGGTAAATTACATACTTGTGGCGGAGGCGTAGCGCGATGGATCGACACGAAGCAACTCCTGTTACCGTTCGCGCCGCGCGCCATGACGACGAAAGCCAGTGGCGGGCGCTGTGGCAGGCGTATTGCGATTTTTATCAGGTGTCATTCGCCCGCAACGTGACGGACACGCTCTGGACGCGGATCATGACGCCCGACGTTCCCATTCACGCACTCGTAGCCGAAACCAAGCGGTCAGCAAGCGCGCAAATCGTCGGTATTGCGAACTATGTGCTCCATCCCTATACGTGGGGTACGGAGCCTATTTGTTATCTGGAAGACTTGTTCGTGGCCGAGGAGGCTCGCGGGCAAGGAGCGGGTGCCGCGTTAATCAACGCGTTGATCGCGCTTGGCCAAACGAACCGCTGGCAACGTGTCTATTGGAACACCCACGAGGCCAACACTACGGCACGTGCTCTCTACGACCAGTTCACGCCCGTCGATCCTTTCGTGCGGTACGTGGTTAAATTACCTCCCGTAGGGTAGAATTATCTAGCGTTGAGCCACCCCGGCTACTGATCGATGCCTGTTCGCCCGACGACAGCCATAAGCGTCGCCGTCATGGTTGCCACCAGCTTTTCGTCGTCACCGATCACGGCATAAGCGCGGGCCTCTGCCACGGTTATCGTGCGTCCGGGCTTAACCACATGCGCAATAAAGCGAAAGTGTTCACCGTGGGCGGGCGCTAGAAAATTGGTCTTGAACTCGATGGTGAGGACGGCGGCATCGGGCGGCATCAGGGTAAAGGCTGCATAGCCGCAAGCGCTGTCGAGTGCTGTGGCGACGATGCCAGCGTGGAGAAATCCATGTTGCTGGGTGAATGCGTCGGCGAACGGCATGTCGAACTCGATCGCCCCGGCCTCGATCCGCTTGATGGTGATGCCGAGCGTTTCCATCACCTTCTGCCGTGCGAAACTCGCGTTAACCCGGTCCGTGAACTCTTTACTGTCCTTCATTACAAAAACCTTTGTTCATCTTGCCGTTAGGTCGGACCGTTCGTAGTGAGCAAAGCTTGCCGCTTGCATAAGGCCGACTGAGGCGAAAATCAAAGCCCAAGCGTTTCAAGGACGAGCGAATTGACGGCGTTGATATCGAAAAAACGCAATGCGATCCGCCGACTTTCCTCAGCCATGAGCGGGATCAAATCCGGTCGCGCAAGGATTTGACTGATCCCCCGCACCAGAGCATCGGTGTCGCGCACCGCGACGCGGTATCCGTTCAGCCCATTTTGCGCGAAGTCGCGGCAACTGCGTGTATCGGTGGTGATGATCGGCCGCCCGAGCGACAATCCCTGAAACAGCGCCCGTGGCGCGCCGTCGCCATACGACGGCGATACGACCACGTGGCACCGCGCAATGACGCTCGCGGCATCTTCGACAGGACCGATATACTGAATGAATTCCCGATACCGTTTCAACTCGGAAATGGCGATGGGATTTTCTGACTCTCCCACGGTGCTGGCGAGGAAGAACCGCGCGCGACGCGCTTTCAAACGGATTGCCTTCGCGGCCTCGCAATATTCGATGACGCCCTGCCCATGATCGAGGGGGGCTGCCATCAGAAACAGAACGCCTTTATCGAAGGCGGGAAGCGGTTTCTGAAAATTTCGCATGAGGTCTTCGCCCCAGCCGCCCACCGTGAGTTGCGCTTTCGATTCCGGGACGAGCTTTGAGCGTTCCGCGAACTTCTGATCGTGAGCGCTATGGAAGATGACGACATTGCTCCATCTGAAGATGGTCTTGTAAACGGTCTTCATGGTCTGTCGCTGAGGCCAGGCGGATCGGCGCGCGCCTTCCATGAATGCCGGGCCAAAGCTTGGCACGACGGTGACCACATGGGGAACACGTGCAAGCTTGGCGGCGGCTACGCTGATCGCGCTGTTGCGTGCCGATTGGACGAGAACCGCATGAGGATCGATATCCCGAAAAATCCCGGTCAGCTCACGAAAGCGCCGGTATCGATCCATCGCCTCCTGCATCGGCGCAAGTGCATAGGCCTCCGCCCCGATATGCGCGAGAATGCGTAGGTCCTTATTGGAAAGATCGGGGGCAAAGGCAAAAACACGATGGCCACGGTTGATCATGTCGAGGATCACGCCATGACAAAATCCGACAAGTGCCGCCGCCGAGGGGGCAATGACTGCAACGCGTTTTCGATGTGCAGGTAAAGGCAGATAGGGCTGCGACTGGCGTTCCATCCCAACCTCAGCCGATCCATGATTCATGGCCGGAAGTGCATTAAGAAACGACTGCATCAGGAACGGCTGCCTCTACACATACACTCAACCCGAAATCAACTGACACATGTAGCCCTTAAGCTTGCGTCAAAGCGAGGCGAATTTCAGGCGCAATTGGCCATTCTTTTAATCATTGCGATAGGTGTCAAAAACGGCACTGCACCGAGTTTCATAACGCAAATGCGTTAAGGGCGCTGGTACAGAGCGCTGTTATGGCCTTCCGATTGGCGGTGACCGCACCCGAAAGCTCATCGCAAATATCGACGGTTTCGATTGTTTCGCGCACCCTGTTCGCAACCTAAACCGCCCGTGGACAGCTTTGGGTAATCGGTCCTATAACAGGTGTACACCGCTTGAATCGCGGTTCACCTCATCGTTAATCAGGGATCTACCGATGGCCGAAGACTTCCACCGCATCAAGCGCCTGCCTCCCTACGTGTTCGAACAAGTGAACAAGCTGAAGGCAGCCGCACGAGCGCGTGGAGACGACATCATCGACTTTGGCATGGGCAACCCCGATCTGCCGACGCCCGAACACATTGTCGAAAAGATGATGGAGACCATGAAGAAGCCGCGCACGAACCGCTATTCGGCATCACGCGGCATTCCGGGGCTTCGGCGTGCACAAGCCGCTTATTACGAGCGGCGGTTCGGTGTGAAACTCAACCCGGACACGCAGGTGGTGGCAACGCTTGGATCGAAGGAAGGCTTCGCCAACATGGCGCAGGCCATCGCAGCCCCCGGCGACGTGATTCTGGTGCCGAACCCGACCTATCCCATTCATGAGTTTGGGTTTATCATCTCCGGCGCGAGCATCCGCCATCTGCCTGCCAGCGTGGACCACGATTTCCTTGTGTCCGTGGATAAAGCCATGCGCCACAGCGTACCGAAGCCGCTGGCGTTGGTGCTGAGCTATCCATCCAACCCGACAGCGCTGATGGCCAGCCTCGACTTCTACAAAGAGGTTGTAGCCTATGCGCGCAAACACGATCTGATCGTACTCTCCGATCTCGCCTACGCCGAAATTTATTTCGACAACGATCCGCCACCGTCCATCCTGCAAGTTCCTGGCGCGATGGATGTCGCGGTGGAGTTCACGTCGCTTTCCAAGACCTATTCCATGCCGGGTTGGCGCATGGGCTTCGCCGTCGGCAATGAGCGGCTATGCGGGGCGCTCGCGCGCGTGAAGTCCTATCTCGATTACGGCGCTTACACGCCCATTCAGGTGGCCGCGTCTGCCGCGCTCAACGGCCCGCAGGAGTGCGTGGAGGACATGCGACAGGTTTACAAGCGCCGCCGCGATTGCCTTGTGGATGCAATGGAACGTGCGGGCTGGCCGATCCCTTCACCGCCCGGAACGATGTTTGCGTGGGCACCGCTTCCGCCCGGCATGGAAGCTGTCGGCAGCCTGGAGTTCTCAAAACTGTTGCTTGAGAAGGCGGGCGTCGCGGTGGCGCCTGGTGTTGGTTTCGGGGAAAATGGCGAAGGTTATGTCAGGCTAGCTCTCGTGGAGAACGAGAACCGCATCCGGCAGGCGGCACGCGCGGTGAAGAAGTTCCTGTCCACCGCCGACGTCAATTTGCATAACGTCATTCCCATGGCGAAAGCGCATGCACGTTAGTGAAATTTGCTTGTCATGGTCGGGCTTGACCCAGCCATCCGATTCTTATGGTTCGGTCTCGCTTGATTTACTGGATGGCCCGGTCAAGCCCGGCCACGACGAATTACGGGGTATCACATGAAAGCGGGAACACCCCTTCGCATCGGCATTGCAGGCTTGGGCACGGTCGGCTGTGGTTTGCTGCGATTACTTGAAGAAAACGGCAAGGCCGTCACGAAGCGGTGCGGTCGGCGGATCGAAGTTACGGGCGTGTCTGCCCGCGACCGCACTCGAAAGCGCGATGTCGCCCTACCCGGCGAATGGTTCGACGACCCCGTGGCGCTCGCTCAAAACGCAAACATCGACGTGTTCGTTGAACTGATCGGCGGCGAAGATGGGCCTGCGCGGGCGAGCGTGGAAGCGGCTTTATCCGCAAAAAAGCATGTGGTCACGGCGAACAAGGCGCTGCTTGCGCATCATGGGGTTCACCTTGCCTCATTGGCGGAAAGCAACGATGTCACGCTTGGCTTCGAAGCGGCAGTTGCCGGAGGCATACCCATCGTGAAGACGATGCGCGAAAGCCTGCTGGGCAACAAAGTCAGCCGCGTCTATGGCATTTTGAACGGCACGAGCAATTATATCCTGACGCGCATGCAGCGTGAAGGTTTGTCCTTCTACGAAATTCTTGCCGATGCTCAAAAGCTGGGCTACGCGGAGGCCGATCCCACCTTCGACGTGGACGGACAGGACGCTGCCCACAAACTCGCCTTATTGTCGACGCTGGCATTTGGCGTTCAGCCAAATTTTGACGCCATCGAACTTGAAGGCATTCGCGGTATTACCCCGGCCGATTTCGATGCAGCCGATGAACTGGGCTATCGCATCAAGCTTCTGGCGGTTGCGGCGCGGACAGCCGCCGGGATCGAGGCTCGCGTGTCGCCGACGATGCTGCCAAAGACAAGCGCCATGGCTGGCGTGGATGGCGTCTTGAACTGCGTCGCGGTGGATGGCGATTTCTCGGGCTTGATTCTGCTGGCAGGGCCGGGGGCGGGAGCGGGTCCTACGGCCTCATCAGTGGTCAGCGACATCATCGATATCGCGCGCGGAAGCATCGCGCTGCCCTTCATCATTCCCGCCACCAAGCTCAAGCCGCCGGGTAAAGCGTCCATGCAGGGACATCAGGGCGGCTATTACATCCGGCTTTCCGTTTACGACCGTCCGGGTGCCATGGCCGCCATCGCGACGCGGATGGCAGAACAGGGGATTTCCCTTGAAAGCATCGTTCAGAAACGCGGCGATCCCGATCTGCCGGGCTTCGGCGATCCAGGCAGCGACGGCGATAGCACGACCGTTGTCATGATCACCCATAGGACGCGTGAAAGTCTCGTTCGTCACGCGCTCAATGCCATCACCCGCGACGGGCATGTGGATGCGCCGCCGCAAATGATCCGGATTGAGCGGCTGTAAAACCGCAGGCACTGCGAGACCGTCGCTGAGGCGCAGGCTTGAGCAGGACGAGTTGAGATCACCGCGTCTTTGATCGTCATTCACAGGAATGACAATCGTCATTCCGCTTGAACTCATCCCGATCCAGAGCATTTTCAGCAAAAATATGAGCGGTTTTGCTTCTTGAGAAAGCGATGAAACAAGACGATAGAGCCCTTTCGTGACTCAGATTTAACCGAAGGCGCTTTGAGGGACATCGCGGTTTTAACGCGGCCAGGCGTCGTAGCGGTAACTCACAGATTGCTAAGCCGCCATTGCTGCGCGAGCGCCAGATTCAACTTCCGGGATTTCGTCCAGGTGGCAGGCGGCTTCGTGTCCAGAGCCGCGTAATCTCAACTGAGGTTCGTCCACGCGGCAGCGGTCAAAGACGAACGGACAGCGCGTGTGAAAACGGCACCCTGATGGCGGATTGATCGGACTTGGAATATCGCCTCTGAGAATGATGCGCGCGCGCGCGGCACCGGGTTCCGGGATCGGAACCGCCGACAGCAGAGCTTTCGTATAGGGATGGCGCGGCGCGGCAAAAATCTCACGCTTGGGCGCGATTTCAACGATTTTTCCCAGATACATTACCGCAACCCGATGGGTGATGTGTTCAACGATAGCCAGGTCGTGGCTGATAAACAGCAACGCCAGACCAAGTTCGGTTTGCAGATCACCGAGCAGGTTGATGATCTGCGCTTTAACGGACACGTCGAGCGCGGAAACCGCTTCGTCGCAAACGATCAGATCGGGTCTCGTGGCAAGGGCGCGGGCGATGCCGATGCGCTGGCGCTGTCCGCCAGAAAACTCATGAGGCCATCGCGTCGCTGCATCGCGAGGTAAACGCACTCGGTCCAAAAGATCGCCGATCTGACCATTGAGGTCCTGGCGCGACGACGCAAGTCCGAAATTCCGGATCGGTTCCGCGATCAGTTCGCGAACGGAAAGGCGAGGATTGAGGCTGGAAAACGGGTCCTGAAACACGACCTGAAGCCGCTTTCGCAATGGCCTCAATTTGCTGGCGGATAAATCGTCGATACGTCGCCCGTCGAGCACGATCTGGCCCGCCGTAATGTCGAAAAGCCGCAAGACCGCCTTTCCCACCGTCGACTTTCCGCAGCCTGACTCTCCCACAAGCGATAGCGTTTCGCCGCGTGCAATGTCGAACGATACGCCATCGACCGCATACACGACTGCCGAACCACCGCCGAATAGACCTGAGCGCACGGGGTAATGCTTTTTGAGATCGTTAACCTGGAGAAGCGGCCTCATGCGGCAATGGCCTCTCGCGGCGAATGATGACACGCGGCGATATGGCCCGCGGCTTTTTCTTCCAGCGGTGGCGCGACCGCCCGACAGAGGTCCGTGACCAACGGACAGCGATCCGCGAAAACGCACCCCTGAATACGGCGTTTGAGGCTCGGCACAAGGCCGGGAATCTCAACAAGCCGTTCCGTCGAACCCGTAAGCGACGATCCGAGCTTGGGCACTGCACCGAGAAGGCCGCGTGTATAAGGATGGCGTGGCGAGCGGAACAAATCAACCACGGCGGCTTCTTCCACTTTGCGGCCCGCATACATGACCACGACCTGCTCCGCCACTTCCGCCACCACGCCAAGGTCATGGGTAATCAGCATGATGGCAGCGCCCACGCTTGACTTTAAGTCGCGCATGAGATCGAGGATCTGCGCCTGTATCGTCACATCGAGCGCCGTCGTCGGCTCATCCGCGATCAGGAGCTTTGGATTGCAGGCAAGCGCGATGGCGATCATGACCCGCTGACGCATGCCCCCGGACAACTGATGCGGATATTCTCCCAACCGCCGTTGCGGCTCTGAAATCCCGACAAGGTTCAGCATCTCGACGGCGCGCGCTTCGGAGGAACGGCGGTTCAAGCCCTGATGAAGCTGCAAGGTTTCACGAATTTGGCGACCGATGGTGAGAACCGGATTCAGGCTCGTCATCGGCTCCTGAAAGATCATCGAAATGTCGTTGCCACGAATGGCGCGCATGTCCTGCTCGGAACAATCAAGCAGGTTTCGCCCCTGGAAACGCACCGCGCCTGCGATTTTACCGGGAGGCTCGGGAATGAGGCGCAGGATCGACATGGCCGTGACGGATTTCCCGCAGCCGGATTCGCCGACAATCGCAAGGGTCTGGCCGGCCTCAATCTGGAACGAAACACCGTCCACGGCGCGGTTCACCCCGTCCGGCGTCCGGAAGTGGGTTTGCAGGTTTTCGACTTCGAGAAGCGCCATCACGTTGTCTCGCGGTTAAGCGCCCTGTCCTTCGAGGCACCCCGTTGTCGCTCTTCAGGACGTGGTTGGCTCACGGAACCCTCATGGTGACGAGGCGCGGAACTTGTCGAAATGCCGTCTCGAACCATGAGATGGACGTGACATATGAACTGAGACGGCATTGTCCTAAATCCTCTTCGCCATGCGGGGATCGAGGGCGTCACGCAAGCCATCGCCGAGCAGATTGACGGCCAAAACCGTCAGCGACAAAAACATCGCCGGGAAAAAGATGATGTAGAACTTCACCTGCCAGAGCGTTCGCCCGTCGGCCATGATGTTCCCCCATGATGGCGTTTGCGGCGGAATACCCGCGCCGATAAACGACAGGATCGACTCGACAATCATCGCACTGCCGCAAACATAGGTTGCCTGTACGGTCAGCGGCGCAAGCGTGTTGGGCAGGATATGGCGAAGCATAATGCGCGGCGTCGTGGTCCCCGAGGCGATGGCGGCATCCACATAAGGCTGTTCGCGTAACGAGAGCACGACGCCGCGCACGAGACGTGCGACGCGCGGGATTTCCGCAATCGTAATCGCCATGATGACGTTTTCGACGCTGGCGCGGGTGAGCGCCATCAGCGTGACAGCGAGAAGGATCGGCGGAATGGACATCATGCCATCCATCATCCGCATGATCACGCCGTCAAGGATGCGGATATAACCGGATATCATCCCGATCAGAAGCCCTGCGACCGACGACAGAAATGCAACGGAAAACCCGACCAGCAGCGATACCCGGGCACCGTAGATCACGCGGGAATAAATATCCCGCCCGATCACGTCGGTGCCAAACCAGAACTGTGCCGACGGCTCACGGGTGCGCTTCGACGGGGCAAGCGCGGTTGGGTCAACGGTGCCGAGATAAGGCGCAAAAATCGCGATCACGGCCATGATCGACAGCAACGCGAGGCCGATTGCGATGGCTGGATGACGCCAGATGAAGCCCCGCATTCCCCGGCGGACACGAACCGGCGGCAGCACATCGGGCAGCTCCGGCGCGCCTGCTCTTGCCGCTGGGGTGATCGCTTTGGTGAGCGCCTCGTTCAATATCGAATCCTTGGGTCGAGCGCGGTGTAGATCAGATCGATAGCCAGGTTAACGAGCACATAAACGAACGAGAACATGAGCACGATACCCTGAATAAGCGGGTAATCGCGCCGCAAAATGGCATCGATGGTCAAACGGCCAAGACCGGGGATCGCGAACACGCTTTCGGTGACGACGGCCCCGCCGATGAGCAAAGCAATCCCGATGCCAATCACGGTGACGATGGGAACGGCAGCATTTTTCAGCGCATGCAAAAACAGAACGCCCCGGTCGCTGAGACCTTTTGCACGGGCCGTGCGAACATAGTCTTGGCTCAGCACATCAAGCATCGTTGCACGGGTAATGCGTGCGATCAACGCGATGTACACGAAGCCAAGTGCGATGGATGGCAAGATCAGGTTTTCGAGCCACGGCCATAAACCGCGCGCAAGCGGTGTGTAGCCTTGCGCCGGAAGCCAGTCCAGTTCGAGCGCGAAGACATAGGCCAGCAGATAGCCCACAACGAACACCGGAACGGAAAAGCCCAGCACCGCAAACG
>CBDFGZ010000026.1:0-36428 GCA_965247345.1 Rhodomicrobiaceae bacterium
TTCGATCTCGTGGGAATTCCACCGGCACCGCGTGGCGTTCCTCAGATCGAGGTCACGTTCGACATCGACGCAAACGGGATCGTCAACGTGTCGGCCCTCGACAAAGCCACGAACAAAGTGCAGTCCGTGCGGATCGCAGTCTCAGGTGGTCTTACCGATGCTGACATCGAGAAGATGGTAAAGGAAGCGGAAACTCACGCTGAAAGCGACAAGAAGCGCCGCGAACTGGTGGAAGCGCGAAATCAGGCCGAAGCGCTTCAGCATTCCACTGAAAAGACACTTATCGATCTCGGCGATAAAATTCCCGATCCTGAGAAAAAAGCTGTGCAAGCTGCACTGGACGAGTTGAAAGCAGCATCTGCAACCGAAGACACCGCGCGGATTACTGCAAAGGCCGAAGAATTGGCCAAAGTGGCGATGAAACTGGGCGAAGCGCTGTATCGTCAAGGGGGAGCCGAAGCCGCACCTGGATCGAAACCGGCTGGCGGAGTGGGCCAAACCGCAGCGAGCGGTGCGGCTGCCGACGGTGTCGTCGATGCAGAATATGAAGAGGTCAAGGACGACGAAGCTAAAAAGCGGTCAGCCTAACGTCCGTCTAAGCGGAGATATGGGTCCGTCTCCGCTGTTTCAGCATGACATCATACTGTCTAAGTGTACGAGTTTGCCGAACATCCAAGGGTTGGGATTTAAGAACAAGCGATGAAGCGCGATTATTACGAAGTGCTCGGGTTAGATAAGGCGGCATCCGAACACGACATCAAAAGCGCTTTTCGCAAGCTCGCGAAAGAGCTGCATCCAGACCGAAATCCTGGCGATAGTTCTGCGGAAACCAACTTCAGGGAAGTCAGCGAAGCTTACGAAGTTCTCAAAGATCCCCAGAAGCGTGCGGCCTACGATCAGTATGGGCATGCGGCATTCGAAGGTCACGGCGGCGGAACCGGTGCAGGTTTCGGTACGGACTTTTCATCGTCGATGTCGGATATCTTCGACGACCTGTTCGGCGAGTTCATGGGCGGGCGCCGAAGTCGCGGGCGCAGTTCGAAGGAGCGCGGTTCCGATCTCAAGTATAACATGGAAATTTCCCTCGCAGACGCATTCACTGGTAAGACCGCACAGATTCGAGTGCCTTCCTCAGTCACCTGCGAAAGCTGTGCTGGCGCTGGTGCCGAAAGCGGGTCCAGCCCGATCACCTGCCCAACCTGCAACGGATTCGGAAAAGTACGCGCAAGCCAAGGTTTCTTCACCATTGAACGCACCTGCACAAGCTGTCAGGGTCGTGGTGAAATTATTCAAAAGCCGTGTCCCGTTTGCACCGGTAGCGGTCGGGTCATGCGTGAGCGCACGTTATCGGTCAATGTCCCGGCCGGCGTCGAGGACTCGACCCGCATCCGTCTGGCCGAAGAGGGCGAGGCTGGTGTCCGGGGCGGTCCGTCGGGGGATTTATATATTTTTCTTTCCATCATGCCAGATGATTTGTTTCAAAGAGATGGCGCAGACCTGTTTTGTCGCGTCCCGATTACAATGACGACAGCTGCGCTCGGCGGTCAGATCGAGGTTCCAACCATCGATGGTGGTCGCGCCCGCGTAAAGGTTCCGGAAGGCACTGAAACCGGCAAGCAGTTCCGGCTGCGCGGCAAAGGGATGCCGGTGCTGCGCACGAAGTTGACCGGCGATCTCTATGTTCAGGTCGAGGTGGAGACACCGCAGAGCTTGTCGCGTAAACAGCGAGATTTATTGAAAGAGTTTGAGAAGGTATCAACCGATCAGACGCATCCGAACAGTGTGGACTTTGTAAGTAAAGTCAAGACGTTCTGGGACAGCATGAAGAAATAATACCAAACCGCAGAGTTATTGACCGGTAGTTCCCCCTCACCCAACCCACTCTCCGGGGTAGAGGGCCTTAAAGCCGATCCCAATCAAAAGGAAATCGGGCCATCGGCTCTAAGTTATTTATACGAGAGCAGTTCTTATCCGAAAACCGCGTCACACTTTTCGGGAACCGCTCTAAGAACGCGTTTTTTCTCCAGAACGAAAACGCTGGTGCATTTTCGCCTCCTAACAGTAGTGCGTCAGGCGCGACCGGGGAGTGGTCCGGATATGAGGATTGGGAGTCGAAGTTTGTGCTGTTTGGTATTGGAAGCAGTTCTTTCCTTGAAGCCGAACCGGTTCAGCGCAAAATGAGCCGATACATATGATTTCCGTCGGTCTGCGTTATAGCGGTTCACGACGAGATCGACGCTGTATCAGACCCAAACGCAACATACTCTCCCGACAAACTTCAAACTTATGCGACCCGGTTCAATATCCATCGATGCGACGATAATACTCATACTGTAGAGAAAAAAAACCACCGACCGCGCCAGCGGCAACGAAAAGGTTCCGGCCGCCTTCGAGAGCTGTGAACTTGAACCGCTTCATATCGAACGGCAGAAACAGCGGCGCAATCAACAACTGCCCCACCCCGCGCACCGCGCGTGCGACCGAGGTGAGAGCATATTTTTTTAATGCAGGTCCGTAACCATGCTTGTTCCGATACTGGCCGAATAATTGGCCTCCGCGTGCAAGACCACGCATGCAGTAGCGCGAATATGTCAGTCGGGATGGATGCGCTTCCTCCATTACGATCGGCAGCACGGACCATACAATCTTTGCACCTAACGCGTGGGCACGTTGAAAAAAATCTGCATCCTCGCCTCCCGCAAGCGCAAGTCGCTCGTCAAACCGCAACGCCAGTCCATCAGGTCGCCCCAATCGCGCATCCAGCATGACACCGCAGGTTCCGGCGGACTTCAGCGTATGCCCTTCATCTGGAAATTCCTTATTTTCATTAGGCTCAGGATCGTTCTGGCTAGTCATCCAGAATGGGGCAGGGTTGGGGAAAATCGCAATGATATGTGGCTGAACGGCATCGGCAGCATAGCGGCGCGCGGCTTCCATGTGACCGCTGAGATAGGTTGGTTTTGCAACCTGATCGTCATCGATAAAAGCAATGCGGTTTGCCCCGAGAGCAAGCGCCTCGTCAAGAACCCTATTGCGCGCCATGGGGATGCCCCGACGCGGCTCGTGATGATAATGCACAGGGTACGGCGATGTTGCGGAGAACGCATCCACAACCGGCTTCGACGAGGGTTGTGCATCGTTATCGACTACAAGGATATGCACGATCAGATCGCTGACCTCTGTTTGCGCGTCAAGAGAGTTCAGGCACTTCGCCAGAAGTCCGGGACGCGTCATGGTGCAAATCCCGACACAGATCACCGGTTTCTCGTGCATTTTCTACCTCGGTCGCGTCAACGGTGGTGGTAGCTCGAAAATCAGAGCGCGGCAAGGGTCGGCGTCACGAAATAACTGCAGACTGTCGCGAAGCGATACGACGAATACCATATGCGTGCAATGCAACCGGGGGCGGATGATGGACTGGCGCAATTGGGTTCGAGACACGGTCGTTTCGCATTGGCGGGATGTTGCGAATGCTGTGTTGTCGCCGGAAACGGTGAAGGTGGATGACAGCGAGATCGTGGCGTTGGCGACAGGAATGGCGCCGGTTGTCTGGCTCGTCGGTAAGGTGCAGTCGGGAAAAACCTCGATTGTTCGCGCATTGACGCACGCAACGACGGCCGAAATCGGCGAGGGGTATAAACCCTGCACGCGAACCGCATCGGTGTTCGACTTTCCACAGGATGCGCCTATGATCCGGTTCCTGGACACGCGTGGCCTTGGCGAAACGGGCTACGATGCTTCCGACGATATCGCGTTCCACGAAGATCAGGCCCACCTGTTGCTTGCGGTCATGCGTGCGACCGATCCGCAGCAGGATGCAATCCTCGATCTCACGAGACGAGCACGCGAGCGCCATCCCGACTGGCCGATTGTCGTGGCGCAAACGACACTGCATGACGGATACGCTTCGGGCGGCCAGCATGTGGAACCGTATCCCTTTGAAAATGGATTGCCCATTCCGGCCCTAACCTCCCGCCTGCCGCACGATCTCGTCCGCAGCCTTGCCTATCAGCGGGAATTATTCAAAAAACTTCCCGGCAGCGGCTCGATCCACTTCGTCCCCATCGACTTTACCAAGCCCGGTGACGGCTACTCTCCTCAAGACTATGGCTCCGCCGCTTTAGCGTCCGCCCTCCAGAAAGCGGCACCGTCGGCGCTTGCTGCCGCACTTCGGGATGCAAGCTTGGCGACGAATGGCGCCTTCGAAACGAAAGCGCATCCTCACATCATGGGATATGCCGCAGCATCCGCCGTTGCCGATCTCGCACCGGCTGCGGGGGTGATTGCCGTGCCAGCCATCCAGTCGAAGATGCTGCACAGTATCGGGCGCATCTACGGTGTGGGCTGGACGCGGCAAACGCTTTCAGAGTTCGGCGCTTGCCTTGGCGCGGGCGTCATGTCGCGCATGGTGGCGGGCTTCGCCGTGCGGCAAGCCGCCAAATTCATTCCGATTTATGGACAAACGGCGGGTGCAGCCGCCGCATCCGCCGTCAGTTTTGCGACCACCTTCGCCATCGGCAAAGCGGCATGCTATTTTCTTGGTCGCGCGCGCGAAGGCAAAAGCGATCCCGCAGGGGTTTCAGAAGCGTACTCCGCCGCCCTTGCGCAGGCATTTACGATCTTTAACGAGCGTCGCCAAGTTTCAGGAGCGGTCGCATAATGAACAGAACCGATGCGTTCAAGGTTCGGCTCTGGATCGCGGGCATCTGCCTGCTGCTGCCTTCGCTGACCCTCATTCCTTTAGGCGGGTTATGGCTTTTTCAAAACGGCTTCACGCTCTATTGGGTGGCGGGAGCGGCTGTTTTTGTCGTGTTCGCGTTTCTTCTTCAGCTTTACCTGTTTCGCCCTGCGGAAGTCGTTCCGCCTGCCGTCGCACACGCTTTTCCTGGAGACGAAGCGGCAGCATCATGGACACCTCGCGAGCAGGACGCCTGGACAGGTGTTGTCGCCATCGCGAACTCGGTTAAATTTGATGACGTCTTAGGCGTCGATTCCGCCTTATCCTTAGGCAAACGAACCATCGATGTTGTTGCCCGGTCTTTGCATCCCGAAGTCAACGATCCGGTCTGGAAGTTCACCGCTCCTGAAGCGCTGGCACTCATCGAGCAGGTCAGCCAGCGGCTTCGGCCCGTTATCGTAAGTTCGATCCCCCTTGGCGATCAACTGACGGTGGGCCAGATCATCCGCGTCTATCGCTGGCGCTCGGCCATCGATGTGGTTCAGAAAGGTTATGATGTCTGGCGTGTGATCCGCATGCTGAACCCGGCGACCGCCGCCACTCAGGAACTTCGCGAGCGGCTGTCGAAGCGGATGGTGGACTGGGGCAAGGACGAGATCGGCAAGCGCCTCGCGCGTGGTTATGTGCAGGAGGTGGGCCGCGCCGCCATCGACCTCTACGGTGGGCGTCTTCGCGTGACCGAGGCAGAGATCGAGCAGCATGTCACGACCGCAACGGAGCGCGACCGGAAAGCCGCGCCAGCCGTCGCCGAACCGGTGCGCATCTTGATCGCGGGTCAGGTCAACGCGGGCAAGTCCAGCCTTGTCAACGGGCTGTTGGCCGAGATCAAAGCCGCCGCCGACGTTTTGCCCGCGACGAAAGGCTTTTCGGCTTATGAAATCAAGCGCGATGGCGTGGCTCAAATTCTGCTGCTGGATAGTGCGGGGCTTTCGAACGGGAACGATTTCAAGTCTTTGACCGACGAAGCGGTGCAGGCCGATCTGATCTTATGGGTTTCGAGCGCCGTGCGACCGGACCGCGCTTTGGATGCGCAGGCGCTTGACGCCATTCGTGCCACCATGACAAAGCGGACGGAAATCCGGCGCGCGCCTATGGGGCTCGTGATCAGCCACGTGGACCGGCTGCGGCCATTTCAGGAGTGGAGTCCGCCGTACAATCTGCTGGATACCAATAACGCGAAGGTGGATTCAATCCGCGCAGCGATGGAGGCGGCACGGGTCGATCTGGGCTTTGCCGAAGATGTGACGATCCCCGTTTGCCTCGACCGTGACGTTGGACTTTACAACGTGGATGCGCTCTGGGCACTGATCGTGGACAAAATGCCCGATGCCAAACGCACGCAGCTCGTTCGAACCCTGCGTGACATCGATGGCCGGTTCGACTGGCGTCAGTTGCGGACGCAGACCGTAAACGCGGGGCGTGTCCTCGTCGATGTTTTGTTATCGAAACGCAAGCCGGGACCGACGCCATAGCACGGACTCTGCTGAGGAGCGGCCTTGGCCGCATCTCCCCTTACCCAAGGAAACGGCATTGAGCCTCGTCCTGAGGAGCGGCCTTGGCCGCATCTCGAAGGATGCAATGCATCAGCGTCGGACTCGCTCATGAGAGTGTATAATAAGACGGAGTGGCGGGCTGAGCGACGTTCCCGCATTTCAAGCGCTTATTTGGCACGGTGTTTGCGTTAAGTGCAATGCTGATGCGATGGAGAACCCTTCGTCGCATGAGGTCGACCCAAAGTTGGAACGGGAAACTTGGGCCGCCGATGTGCAACGGTGCCTCCCTTCACCGAGTGCGCGTTTGGCGGCTCTTTTTATGACTTTGTAACGAGGTTCTTTTCCCTGCCAAAATAGCTGCCGGGTATAACGCCGCGCACTCGGTTGAAATCAACGGGAATCATCACGTGGAAAGTGGCCTGATTCTAAAAAGTCGCGACGAAATTTCGGAAGTTCGGGTTCTGACGCAGCAAGCTTCCCGCGGAAGAGATCAAGAGGTCCACGTCGTCTTTAGGCAGCTTGAACCGGGTTGGGATTTTTTCCAGTCGGCCTCGCACAGTTTGCTCGCGCATCTGATCGAAGCTGACTTTGGCCACGTTCAGCGACAAGTCCCGGCAATCCCAGCCTTCCGTAGACCCGCGTAAACTGGCGATCTCCGGAGGCGTCAAACCACAGCGATACTCGACCATCCGCTCGCGCCACTTATCCATCTCGGCCACGAAAGCATCGTAAGCCGCACGCACGTTTGCATCCACCGCCGTGTCCGATACAGCCTGAATCAGGTCTGAGAGCTGCGGCGCGTTCGGGTCTTTCGCCAGATCGCCGCCTGGGGGGCGGCCCGCATCCACGACCACGAACAAAAAGCGCTTCAAGTTCACGACTTGCCGTGGCGTGAGCGGTTCGTAAGGTTTTGTGGCCGCCGCAAGCTCCAGGACAAACCCGCTCAGGCCCAGATTGTCCGTCATGCCGCCGTCCAGCAATTTGACGAACTTCACGTCATCCTTCTCGCGATATCGCTGAATGGCTGCGGCTGAAGCGCGAAGAATAGCGGGCGCGCCCGGACGATCCGCAGCCTCGATCCAGTCGGGCGAGGTGAACTTGCATTTATCGGCGAAATTTTCGATTACGATGGGTGCGAAGACAAGCGGAACCGCCGCCGATGCCGCGACAGCTTCGGACAGCGGATACTTCCGCAGATCGCTGCAAAGGGCACCGAAATTGACGGTGTTGTAAATGAATGTCGTGCGATTAAAGATGTCGGAAGCGTTGATCCAGAGCTGAGGTTTACCCGGCTTCAGCACATCGGCATAGGTCGCGCCGCGAAACAGATTTTTGTCGAGCCAAACCGGCAATCCGCTTCTGTCGTTCAACCCGCCCTTGTTCAGGAGCATCAAATTCGTGACATTGATCGACGTGCTAAGGGACGCCTCGACATCTTGAACCAGAAACTTCTTTCGAAAATCGCTCAGCATATCGCTGCCGCGCAATGCGAAGTAAGCGGCGGTCACCGACCCGCCCGATACGCCCGAAATCAGATTGACGCGGTCGATCAACGGTGCGCCGCCACGTTCAGTCCGGGACAATTCCTGCAGGACACCAAACGCAAACGCGCTAGCGCGCGTCCCACCACCCGAGAAGCTCAGCCCGATTGCAGTCTCAGCCGGGACAGCGGCCTGGGATGACGTTGCTGCGGTAACGGGCGGTACCGCATCCACCGTGTCAGGCAACGCCATATTGATAGGCGCATTCCGAACTCCAAAGCCCGCGCACGACGAGAGCAGACCCAGCGCCACAACGCAGACAACCCCACGAGCGAAGCGTCCAATCTTAACTTGTTTGTAAAACGTCATACTCTGATGGTCGCTTATCTCGTTCTTCTGGAAATGACGTCAATCATATCCAAAGCAAGGGTCAGTACCGTCAAGTCGCCTCGTTGGGTAGACATCGAAGCCGAGAGACACCGCTGGTTGTGACTGTGCGAATGCCGCAATCGAACGTCAAAAATATGGCCTTATGCAATGAAATCCATATTGCTTGACAGACACGCAAGCTTCGGGTGCGCTACAGAGTGTATGAAGGAACCGCTTTTTGTTTTTAGCTGCGCTTGGCGCTTCACTTCGGCTAGTATCTGGAATCATGGCTACGACGTACAACTTTTGTCTCATCGCGCTTCTCGCGACTCTTGGCTTTTTGTCGCCTGTCCACGCGGCGGACACGCCGCTTCAGGCTGCCATAGCTCGCCTCACACCCGATCAGCAGACCAAGCTGAAAGCCTACCAGAAAGCGCGCATCGATCATGAGAAAAACGTAGACCGCTACTGGTCCAAGGTTGAATCGAAACGGACCGCCCGGCGTAAAAAACAGCTACGGCGACTGCGCATTACGTCGGCGGACTACGTGAAAGAACAGCCCCCGGAATACGCCGGACCGCCGCGTCCCGACGAAATCTATGCCATTCTGCCGCGACCACCGAAAGCGCCGCCCGATCTTCGCCCAGGGATCGCTATCGTGCCGGATTTTCTGCAACAGGCGGCGATTGTCTACGGTTTCAAGCCTGACCGTGTCGAAGAAGACGAATTCATGATATCCTATGCCGTGGAGGCCCTGAAACTGGGGCTAAGCAAAGAGCAGGTCATTCGTGTCTTCGCCCTGGAGACGGGCGGCATGGGAACCCACGATCTTCAGTCCGGTTTTAATCCAAAAACCAAGCGTGCGGCTTCGACCGCGCTTGGCTATGCGCAGCTTCTGGCGGCGAACTCCATCGAGCAGCTTCGAAAAGAAGGCGCGGACTATGCGGATCGTCTCGATACTCAGGCAGCATCGGGAAGCTTGCCTTCTGAAAAGGCCGGGCGACTGCGCGCAAAAGCGGCCATCATCCGACGGATGCGTGCGGACGCGATGAAGCTTCCAGAGAGTTGGCCAGCCCACGTCGCCTATGCAAAGACGGCGAAAGGTCTTGCCATGCATGCCATCAACCTCGATGGCGACGTGGGGCCATGGGTGCAGGTCACAAAGCTGAAAAGCGTGAAGGATTATGCCGCAAGGAATGGCATGGCCTCTCTAACGGGCGGACAACTGGAAATGATGAACCTTGCCGGACCGGCGCGTGGGTATGAGATGATGCAACCCATCGGGAAAGACATGGCGACCGCGAATTTCTTCGACCGTGGCGGCTATGAGCGCAACCCGGTCGTGTTGGGAAAGACTGGTGCCCAGTTGCTCGTGCGGATCGACGAAATCATGGACAGAAATGTTCAAAAGCCGGGCGCGATCCGGTTTGCGGCAATCTTCGACGCGATTTCACGACGCATGAGGGCTGCGAATTCTAAGCCCACCGGTTCCGCGACTTCCGGCGGCCTCAGCCTGTTCAATGCGAAGTGACGGTGCCTGTCATTGTCGGCGGATGGTCGCGTCTGAATGAGATTGGGCATGTTCACGATGCGGTGCTTGCATACGAGCGGAGGCTTAACCGAAGTATCGGTCTTACGGGTAGCGACCCTCAATGCGGGTCGGGTATCCCGCGATAAATTTCGGCCATCGGCATATCGAGACCGAGGCTGGGAATTGAGACGGAACCCCCCCGCCCTCTGATTTCCTTGAGACTTTCTGGCCAAGCCCCTTTCTGATCTCGCGCCATGAGCCACACGGTCGGTTCATCCTGGCTGCAAATGAGATAGGCTTGCAAGCTCGGTATCGCGATGTATTCCGGCAGTTTTTCCTCGAAATCGATGGACGTGGTAGATCTGGACAAGACCTCGGCGATGAAAACCGGGTTTTCGGAAGCGCGTTCTTGACGGTCTCCACCTGCAGGCTCCACCAAAACGTCGGGACATCGGACGCCTTGGGGCACCTTTACCCCGAAGTCTGCCGATGATATGAGATACGTCTCCGGATCAAGCGCCTGATACAGCGCCCTTAATAGGTTAGAGCAAACTAGCGTATGCCCGCGCTTTACGTTGACCATCATTTTCGTAACACGTCCGTGTGAAAGCTCGACTTTATAGCCCTCATATTCGGCTTCCCGCAAGCCGACCCAGGCCAGAAAAGCGTCCGGGTCCGTGGGCGCGTCGGCGATAACCTCCGGGCCAAACCCCTGCTCCGCGCGATCCATGATGTCGTGCATGTGTGCGTCCTCCATAGAGCACGATAGCATAACTGCGTCGTTCAATGAAACAGTCCGCGTTCGCTTAGGATTCATGTGCCGAACTCGATAGTCGGCGAAATGGCGCGCCCACAACCCTTGCCAACGCCGCAAACGCAGCGCAATGCTGCCTCGCTTTGCTCGACGTCCGGGGATCCATGAGCCTTTATCGCGGTTTTCTTACAGTCGGCGGATTAACGGCGGTCAGCCGGGTCTTCGGCTTCGTTCGCGATGTTCTGCTCGCTGCCGTAATGGGCACGGGCTGGGTCGCGGACGCATTTTTCGTGTCGTTTCGGTTTCCGAATCTGTTTCGGGCGCTGTTTGCCGAAGGTGCGTTCAACTCAGCCTTTGTGCCTTTGTTTTCGAAGCGGCTTCGCGCAGACGGCGAGGAGAGCGCAAAGGCATTCGCCGAGCAGGCCTTGGCCATTCTTCTCGTGGGCGTGACAGTCACGGTGATCGCCGCTGAAGTTTTCATGCCTTTTCTTGTGAGACTGATCGCGCCCGGTTTCAGCGCCGAACCCGAGAAATTCCGCCTCGCGGTCCTGCTCACCCGGATCACCTTCCCCTATCTGGTGTGCATGTCGCTGGTCGCCCTGACGGCTGGCATCCTGAATGCCCTTGGCCGGTTCAGCGCACCTGCCGCAACGCCAATCGTGCTGAACGTCATTTTGATCGTGGTTACGCTGGGTGCCGCATGGGGCGGTTTTTTCGCGCAACCACAATCTGGGATCATACAAGCGTGGGGCGTCGCGCTCGCGGGCTTTGCACAGCTTCTCTACGTGGCATGGGCGGCTCGCGGCCTTGGCATGGATTTAGGGTTTCGCTGGCCACGCCTGACACCAGACATCCGGCGGCTGCTCGTGATTGCCGTGCCCGGGTTGATCACGGGCGGGATTAATCAGGTGAACACGTTCATCGGAACGCTGATCGCGTCGCTTCAGCCCAGCGCGGTTTCATTCCTTTATTACGCGGATCGCATCAATCAGTTGCCGCTCGGCATGGTGGGCATCGCCATCGGCGTGGTGCTGCTTCCCATGCTGACGCGAAACCTGGCGGACAACGACGAAGCTGCTGCAATGACAAGCCAGAGCCGCAGCCTTGAGTTTGCGCTTCTCCTGACGCTGCCAGCGGCGGTCTCTTTTGTTGTGATCCCGACGCCGATCATTCAGGTGCTGTTTCAGCGCGGGTCTTTTTCTGCGGAAGATGCCCATCAGGTGGCCGCCGCCTTAGCTGCATTTGCGCTGGGCTTGCCCGCATTTGTGCTTACAAAGGTGTTCCTTCCTGGCTTCTTCGCCCGGGAAGACACAGCGACCCCCATGTGGTTCGCGTTCATATCGGTCGTCGTGAACATCGGTGGATCGCTCATCCTCTTCAATAAAATCGGCCATGTGGGCATTGCGATAGCGACAAGCTTGTCGGGATGGACGAATGCCATTCTTCTGGCTGCAACATTGACGCGGCGCGGCCATCTCACCCTCGATCCATCGCTGCGGCGTCGCATCCCGTTGATCGTTTTAGCCAGCGCACTGATGGGCGGCGCGTTGTATGGCGCTGAGATTCATATGGAAGGCCTACTTGCTCCCAGCCATTCGATTATCGTGCGCGTGCTGGCTCTCGGTGCTCTTTTAGGTGTTGGCGCAATTGTGTACGGGCTGGCGCTTCAGATCACCGGTGCCTTGCGCATCTCGACGCTTCGCCGCGCCTTCGCTGCGCGGGGTTGACGCCTCAACATGGACAAGTACAGGTTTCCATGATCTATGCGTTGCTTGGCGGGCGTGGAGTAAGGCGGGTCTTGCTTTGGACGAGGGCGACAACGGTAGGCGGGTCGGTGACGCCGGATCGATCACGCGGCGGGCTTTGCTGGCGGGCGCGATCGACCTCGCTATTTTGCCGCAGCCGCGCCGGTCCAACGTGGTGGTATTCGGCGATTCCGTGTCCGATGGCCTGTGGTATGGGCTCAGAGATACCTCGGCAAAGTCGAAGCGCCTGAACTTCGTTCGTCGCGGAAAGTCTTCGACCGGGTTTGCCGTGCCATCTTTCTTCGACTGGCCCGAGCAGGCCAAAGACATCGCTGCGCAAGGTTTTTCGGCCGGTATCATGCTGCTGGGCTTGAACGATCATCTTCCCGTGAAGCGCGGTAAGGCCTGGGTAAAATTCGGGACCGCTGACTGGCGCGATATCTACGGCGAACGCGCAACCCGCGTCACACGTTGTTTCAGCTTGGCAGATGTTCCACTCTGTTGGGTGGGACCTCCCGCAGTTCGCCCGAAAACGATGGATTCCGCGATGCTTGCCATTCACAATGTGCTGGCCGACGTGGTGCCGAAAGCGGGGGGCGTATATATCCCGTTACGGAACTTCACGTTGAGCGGCAACAGCGCCTATTCCGATTTCATGCAGGTGAGCGAGACCAAAAAAGTTCGTGTTCGCGATGAGGACGGCGTGCACTTTTCCAACGCCGGTTACGTTCTGATCGCGCAATATGTCTTGGAAACGGCTCGCAAGCACGGTTCGCTGGCTCAGGTACTCGGTTAGCCGCGCGCAAGCTTACGTTGCAGCTCGACCTGCATGAGGTTGGCAATCCCGGTCGAACTGGCATCATTGCGCGCCAATAAGCCCTGCATCGCGCCCTCAAGGTCTGTCTGGCTTTTGTGTTGACTGAGCTTTTTCTGCGCCTCGACGCGCTCGACATCAAGGGTAATCCCGACAATCGCCCTGAGCATCGCCGAGCGTTTCGCCTCATCCATCTTCTTGCTGGTCCAGGGTGTTTTCGGCCTCAGCCGCTCCTCGAACACGGCGGACAGCCGATCCGCATGGCTCAAAAGTTCGGTTTCGGGAAGCAGCCGCGCAATTCCGGTCAAATGAACGGCCACGTAGGTCCAGGTCGGAACCTGGTTTGAACTTCCGTACCAGTCGGGACTGATGTAAGCGTCGGGACCCTGGCACGTCAGAAGGGCCGGGCACCCTTCTCCGATATGAGTGTGGATCGGATTTGCCCGGGCCACATGAAGTTCGACATGTAAGGTGCCCGACGATCTCATAGAGGCGAGAAACGGAACATGGACCGCCAGAGGAACCGCTCCGCTTGCCACCATCAAGGTGCCGAACCCGCGCGTCGCAAGAAACGTGAAAGCCTCCTCCGTCTCCATGGTAAATGCCGGATGAACGTACACCACGCCTCCCTTTCGATCGATGTCATGAGTGAAATGATAACCGAACGGGGCGGTCGGCGTCAGACAGTCCCGCCTGCGCAGCATGACAGCGATGTTTCCGCTTGTCATCGCGCTCGAAGGGCGGAGCCGTCTTCGATCTGCGCGATCCGTGCCATTTCTCCAACGCGAAACATGGTCGTGTCGGTTAAAAAACGTTTCGCCATGGGCATGGCGTCCAGACCCCAGAACATCTCGCCGTTGATTCCAAGCGTCGGCACACCAAAGACACCTGCCGCTATAGCCGCTTCCGTGTTGACGCGGAGGGCGGTTTTTGCATCCCTTTGTTCAATGAAGGTGTCGGCGTTCGCGATGTCAAGCTCGCGGCATAAGGCTGACCACGCCTCATCCGAAACCGGATCGTTGCCGTCGCGCCAAACCCGGTTCATGGCACTTCTTACAGCCAGGGGAGAGCCGTCGAGGGCACACAACAGCCGCTGAATACGAAGCGGATTGAACGGATGCGAGGGCGGGATCCGGAAAGGAATGTTCCGCTGCTCCGCCTTCCAAACACACATGCGATAGGTCTGAATACGTTTCGGCGCGATTTCGGCCGGGCCCAGTTGCCCCCAGTGCTTCAGCAGACCTGCGAACAGAACTGGCTTATAAACGATGAAAGCGCCTGCCTGCGCCAGCGCTTCCACCTCGGACAAAGCGAGATAAGCGAACGGTGACACGACGTCGAAATACCAGGTTATGGGTTCGTCTGTCACCCTCACTGCGTCACCCGATCTTTTCCCACCCGTTAAATGAGTGCCTTTATATCAATGCTAAAAGCTTATTTGATCAGCGCGACCGCATCACGAAAGTACGGATGAGCCGCCGTGCCAAGCCATTCGAAGATAACCATCTCCGTGGTGACGGCTTCGGCACCGTGGCATTGCATGCGTTCGATCGCGGTCTCCTTGCTTTCCGTCAGCCGGGAACCAACGGCATCACGAACCACATAAACGCGGCGGTCTGCATCGAGAAGACCAAGCACCGTTTGCAGCACGCAAACATGCGCCTCGCAGCCGGCCACCACCACGTCCCGCCTGTTGCCAAGCGCTCCAAAGAACGCCGGTGCTTTGCAGGCGTCGAACGTCATCTTATGAAGGGCACTGGTCTCTGTGTGGCAAGCAAGTCCAGGCAGTGTGGTTCCAAGGCCCTTCGGGTTTTGCTCGGTGAATAAAACCGGCACCGCGAACATTTCCGCAGCACGAACCAGCCGCTCGGCGTTCGCAACCGCAACCTTTCCATCCTCGATCGCTGGCATTAGCCGCGACTGAAAATCGATGATAACAAGCACCGAGGTTGCGGAACAGAGTGTTCGCATGGTCATCGCTTTCGTTCAAGCCGCTCAATGCAATCGTCCACATACTGCGTCATCAGATCGGGGGCTGAGGCGTGAAACAGTCGCATGCGTCCGGTGTGTGCAAGAAGCAGAAGGCCAGAAGCGTGGGCAAAGGTGTCGACCATGATCAGGTTGGCGGCTTCCTGACTTGCGCCAAGCTTTCTTGCCGCGTCTGCGATCGGCTGAAGCGAAGCGGTCAGCGCGGCGTTCAGCATCTGATCGCGCGCCCGGCCAAGCCCCATCGGTCTCATCCCACCGCGAAAGAGATAGAACCCCAGGTCGAGGTCCTTGGGGTTTTCGGCATAATGGTTAAAAAATGCCATCGCAGCGGCACGAAGGCGCTCGGCATCTGACGTGGCACGGCTTACGTCTTTGTTGACGCGTTCGATGCTTGTCCGGATGGCCGCATGAAGGACCTCGGCATAGATCGCTTCCTTCGACTCGAAGTGGAAGTAAAGCGCAGCAGGCGTGTAACCAGCTTTGCCCGCGATTGCGCGGATCGATGCACCGTCCAGCCCTTCGGTTTCGAAGACCTGCCGCGCCGCATCGAGGATAAGTTCCCGTTTCAGGTTTTTGGCACTCTGCACCCGCTCAGGGCGCCGTTCCGCCAATGCCATTCAGTTCGCCTTTTTTTTCATTGACGAAAAATCTAACACCGTTCAAATTTGATGGCAAGCGGCGATACGCAGATCTTTTCTGGTAGCCGGACCCTGTTGGGGATTTTTTCAAATGATGGTAAAGTCTTAATAATCGCCAGAATGCCCATCGGTGGATTAAACCTGGAGAACGATCGTGTTGATGACCGGAGCTGACTACCGCAACTCGCTGCGCGCGTATAAACCCCGCGTTTTCGTAAATGGAAACAGGGTCGAGAGCGTCGCGGACGAGCCGCTTCTGGCGCCCGGCATCAACGCTATCGCCGTGACCTACGATCTTGCCCACAAGCCGGAACACGCAAGCATCATGACCGCGCGACAGGGGACGTCGGGCAAGATCGTCAACCGGATGTCGCATATTAACGAGACATCCACCGATCTACTTTACAAGCTGGAAGCCGTGCGCCTCGTTTGTAAAATATCGGGGTGCGCCCAACGCTATCTGATCAACGATGCGTTCAACGGGATTTTTCAAGCCACAAAGCGCGCTGATGACACTCACGGCACCGATTACGCTCAGCGCTTTTTATATTACATGCACGATGCCCAGGACCGCGACCTAACGCTCGGTATCGCGATGACGGACGCCAAGGGCGACCGCTCCAAACGCCCGGGACAGCAATCGAACCCGGATGTGTATGTGCATATCAAGGAGCGGCGGCCCGACGGGATCGTGATCCGGGGCACGAAGGCCATCGTGACCGGCGCACCATATGTACACGAATTCCTCGTAATGCCGTGTCGCACCCATACTAAGGAAGATGCCCATTTCGCCGTGTGCTGTGCGGTCCCTGTTGACGCACCGGGTGTAACCATCGTGGCGCGACCTGCCGGACGGCCCGGAGAAGCGGCGGCGAAGTTCTCCGGCAAGTACGGCCAGTCCACGGGCGTTGTGATTTTCGACGACGTGTTCGTGCCCCATGAGAAGGTTTTCCTCGCTGGCGAATACGAAGAAGCCGGTTATCTCACCACATCTTATGCCACACACCATCGCCATTCATGTATCGGCGCGCGGGCTGGTTTTGGCGATCTTTTGATCGGCGCTGGCGCTCTCATGATCGAAGCCAACGGCCTTGACCCGGATCGCCACAGCCATGTGCGCGACGCCATGGTGGAACTGATCACGATCACGGAAAGCTTTTATGCCTGTGGGGTTGCGTCGTCCGTCTATTGCGTGAAAACACCGGCTGGCAACGTGATGCCGGATGCCGTCTTCTCGAACATCGGCAAGCTACTGCTCGCCACCAAGATTTACGACATGCACAAACTCGCTCATTATGTGTCGGGCGGCCTGATCGTTGCCTTGCCCGGCCCCGACGAGGATCATAACCCGGAAACGCAAGGCGCATTATCGGCGGTTCTCGCGGGGCGGCCGGATATTCCGATGCAGCAGCGCATGGAAGTATCTCGGCTTATCGAAGACCTGACCGTGTCCCATCAGGCGGGGTGGTATTCCGTGATTTCGCTGCATGGCGGTGGCTCGCCGGAGGCCATGAAGCGCGAAATCTGGCGCAATTATCCTGTCGTCGAAAAGATGGAGCTTGTGGAAAATCTTCTGGATCGCGGCGTGCTGGCCGATGGCCGTCGCGTGTCGAAACAACCTGGGCGGTGCTGTACCACTGGATGCGAGGTTCCGACGTTACCGATTGCAATTGATGAAAGCTATAGCCCTATGCCCATCGCGGGTCAAGGGGGCATGCATGTGCCAACGGGTCTGCAATCCTAATCGACGCCTAATCTGCTTCGACGATATCACCGCGTGGCTCGGCTTTGTGCTTCAGGATGTAATCCAGCGCTGTGAGCACGCCGCTTATTTCAGGGCGCGCGAACGGCATAGTCTGGATCGAGGAAAAATACAGCGTCTGGTCCGGACGAATCAGGAACAAACCTGGCTCGGAAAACAACGCGGGTTCGTCTGCAAGCTCAGTCTTGCCGCGGCCCGCCGACAGATACAGACCCCAATGCCTGGCGTTGTCTCTGGACAAACCATAACCAACCGGAAGGGATTGCAGATCCCAGTCGTGATATGCCTTCTTTGATCGCGTCTCGTCATCCATCGAAATCGCAATGCATTCGACGCCACGTTCGGTAAATGACGTTATCTTAGATGACAGCATCTGAAGATATGTTCGACAAACGGGGCAGTGCAGCCCCCGATAGAACACGAGTAAGCTGAAGCTTTTCGGCTTCTGCGATGAAAGCAACCATTTCGTATCGTTAACCAGCGATAGTGCGAGGTCTGGCACGGGTTGCGTAGGAACGAGACGGAACGTTTGTGGCATTGGAACTCCTTTCGCGAACGAAAAAGCCCGCAAACTGCGGGCTTTTTTAGCTTATCTCAACGTGCGCGTATAACGCTCCCGCTCAGCATCCATCTCGGCCGGAGTGTAGGAAGGAGCCGAAGCATCGTACTTGGACCATCCCTCGTCACGATACATCCGACCGCGTTGTTCCATATCGATTGGACCATGGCGGCGCATGATCGTCTCGGCTTGTTGCGAACGGCTCTCATCAACCCTAACGGAAACAAGTGTTCCGCCACGGCGAACGCTTTCCGCATAAACATGTGCCTGATCCTCCGACAAACCGTAGTCCACGAGAGCACCAAGCAAACCACCACCGACCGCACCAGCCGCAGCCCCGGTCAACGTTGTAGCCAACACTCCCGCTGCAACCAATGGTCCGATACCCGGAATTGCGATCAGGCCAAGGCCCGCCAACAGTCCGGCAGCTCCGCCAGCCACGGTGCCTAAAGTTGCGCCAGTGGCGGCACCGTCTGATACGTCATCCGCTTTTGTACCGTCGGTCTTGCGGCCGACGACACTGATCTGGTCATGGGTAAACCCGGACTCTTCCAGATCTTCAATAACGTCCTGAGCACTATCGTAATCTTCATAAACGTGCGTAATTGTTACGGTCATCGATCTGATCCTTTATTTCTGGACGATGTTGCCACGGAAATCCAAAGAAACCTGTACAGTCTGCCCGTTCTTTTGAGCGTCGCCGCGCCAGATACCCTGGTCATCTTTCTTCAGATTTTTTACGTCGCCAAAACCCGCGCCGCGAATCCGGTCGGCAGCCTGGGTCTCGGTGAAGCTGTTTGCTCCTGCGAGGGGCGGCGTAACTTTCCGGTCAGTGACTGTGCCCGGTGCCGTAGCCGTTGGCTTCGACGCTGTGGTCGCGTCGGCAGGCGGCGTTGTTGTCTGTGCAAACGCGCCCGTCATCCCGGCAAGGACGAGAAATGCCGCGCAGACGTTCCTTAAAGTGTTCATAATAGCCTCATCGGTTGGCGAATATTCGCTCGATCATGTTTACGAAAATGCGATTCAAGCCCATTTGTTCCGACGACTGATCAGACAGTTTGGATCGCAACGCCCTTGCATCAAAACGCCGATGACGTTAGGTTGGGCGTGATTTTGTAATTGGAGAAGCAATGGCTCGCGTCACGGTTGAAGATTGCATTGAACAAGTTACGAACCGGTTTGAACTCGTCTTGCTGGCGGCTCACCGCGCGCGCGCGATTTCGGCCGGGGCTCCAATCACTATCGAGCGGGACAACGATAAAAATCCCGTCGTATCACTTCGCGAGATTGCGGACGAGACTGTGTCACCTGAGGATTTGAAAGAGGACTTGATCCACTCCATTCAACTCTACGTGGAAGTGGACGAGCCTGAAGCACAGGCAGCTCCCGCCATAAGCTCCGGTCGGCACGTGAACATTCTTGGAAGCGACGATCCATCGGGGGATGGCGTGATTGACCGCATCTCCGAGGATGAGCTTCTCCAGGGGCTGGCGCGAAGCATTCCGACTGAAACGTCCGGTGGACGCAATAAGAACGCATAAAAGGACTTGCCGCTGCGCATGATGACAAGTTAGCGGTGCCAAATAGGATTGGCGGGTGAGCCTCAACACACAAGCGCAGCCACATGTCATTACGCGCCAGTATGAGCTGGTCGAGCGTGTGGTGCAGTATAATCCCAATGCTGATGAAGCTCTTCTAAACCGCGCTTATGTTTATGCCATGCGTGCCCATGGACAGCAGAAACGCGCGTCGGGCGATCCTTACTTTTCGCATCCGCTGGCGGTCGCCTCGATTTTGGTCAACCTGAAACTCGACGATGCGACCATCGCCACCGCGCTTCTGCACGACACCATCGAAGACACCGAGACCACGAAAAGCAAGATCGAAGACCTTTTCGGTCCGACCATCGCGAGCCTGGTCGATGGTCTGACGAAAATCGACAAACTCAATCTGGTCTCCAGGAAGACCGAGCAGGCGGAAAACTTTCGCAAGCTTCTGGTAGCCATCTCCACAGACGTCCGCGTTCTCCTCGTCAAGCTTGCCGACCGGCTTCATAATATGCGGACGCTTGAGCATATGAAGCCGGAAAAGCGTCGGCTCATCGCACAGGAAACCATGGATATTTACGCGCCGCTTGCGGGGCGGATGGGGATCCAGGAAATTCGAGACGAGCTCGAAGAATTGTCGTTCCGCTGGCTGCATCCGGCGGCTTACGAAACGCTCATGTCCAGGTTGAGGCTGCTGCGTCAAAAAAATCTTGGCCTGACCGAGGAAATCGCTGCGGAATTGAAAGCAAAGCTCGACGTCCAGAATATCAATGTCGAGGTATCGAGCCGCGAAAAAAAGCCGTATTCGATCTGGCAGAAAATGCAGAACAAGCAGATCAGCCTGGAACAGCTCTCCGATATCTACGGGTTCCGGGTGATCGTCGGCACGGTTCGCGACTGTTACTCTGCTCTCGGTGCCGTTCATACCACATGGCGCGTGGTTCCAGGTCGGTTCAAGGATTACATCTCGACGCCGAAACATAACGATTATCAATCGATCCACACCACCATTGTCGGTCCGCGCTATCAGCGTGTGGAACTGCAAATCCGCACGCGGGACATGCATCAGATCGCTGAATACGGGATCGCGGCCCACTCCGGATATAAGCTGATGATGCCTCAGGCGTTGAAAGCGGGCCTTGGGGAGAACGGCGTGCCGGTGGACGCCACGGAAAGTGCAGCCTATCGTTGGCTGAGGCGGTTGGTCGATAATCTGCTTGAAGGTGATAACCCGGAAGAGTTTCTTGAGAACACGAAGCTTGAGCTGTTCCAGGATCAGGTCTTCTGCTTTACGCCCAAGGGGCGGCTGATCGCCTTGCCCCGCGGCGCAAATTCCATCGATTTTGCGTATGCGGTTCACACCAACGTTGGAAATTGCTGCGTCGGTACAAAAATCAATGGCCGCCATATGCCGCTCCTTAGCGAGTTGCGCAATGGCGACGAGGTGGAGATCACGCTTTCCGACGGCCAGACCCCCCCTGCGGCCTGGCAAAGTGCGGTTGTCACCGGCAAAGCGCGTGCCGCCATCCGCAAGGCGACGCGCGAGGCCATGCGCAAACAGTATTTGAGTCTGGGCCGTGATATTATAAGAACCGCAGGCGAGCGCTTCGGCCGAGCCTATTCCGATACCGATCTTGGACCAGCGCTGCAAAGGCTCGGTTATAAAACTGTCGACGATCTGTTCACGGCAGTCGCTCGTGGCGAAACCGCCGTCGATGATGTCTTTGTGGCAATCGATCCCGCATTCACGACCACGGTCGCGCCCAAGCGAAAAGCCATCACACGAAGCGATGATGGCTGGTTTAGTCTTCGCAGGGTAACGGGCTTCAGATTCAGATGGCCGACGCGGGGTGAAAGCGCCTCTGCCAACGCCGTTCCGAACTTGCCGATTCGCGGCGTGAACGGTACACCGATCCGCATCGCGGACGGGGGTGCGGTGCCTGGCGAACGCATCGTCGGCATTCTAGACCCAAACGAAGGCATTACCATTTATCCCATTCATTCGCCTTCGTTACGCGAGTTTGAAAATGACCTGGATCGCTGGATCGATGTTACGTGGGATATCGACGAGGGGACAACCGAACTGTTTCCAACCCGCATTCGGGTCACCGCCTTGAACGAACCGGGATCGCTTGCACAAATCGCGGGCGTGATCGGGACGGCTGGCGCAAACATCGACCGGCTCCTCATGGTCAATCGCGCCCGCGATTTCACGGAAATGCTGCTTGACATCGAAGTTCAGGATATCAAACACCTGACGGATGTTATCAACGGCGTCAAGAACCTTGGCGTGGTCAGTTCTCTCGAACGCGTTCTGCAATAGCACGATGGGCTTCATGGGCGACGACGACATATTGGCTGAATTGCGAACGACTGGTGCCTTGCTGGACGGGCATTTCATTCTTTCGTCCGGTCTCCATTCAGGTCGCTATTTACAATGCGCAAAGCTGTTTACGGACGCGAAACGGGCGGAACGCGTTTGCGCGGCGCTTGCAAGGCGGGTCCGTGAGCAAGGTCTTGACCAGGGCGTCGACTGGATCGTATCGCCAGCTATGGGCGGCGTTATCGCCGGTTACGAAATGGGACGGCAGCTCGCGCGTCCGTCCGTCTTTTTCGAGAGGGTCTCAGGAGAGTTCAGCTTACGGCGCGGGTTTCAGATCAAACCCGGCGAAGTCTGCCTCGTGGTGGACGACGTGGCAACAACCGGTCTGTCGTCCAGGGAATGCATCGCGGCAACGCGCGCGCTCGGAGGTGAGATTAAAGGCGCATGCGCGCTGGTGGACCGATCCGGCGGCAAAGTTCAATTCGGCGTTCCGTTCGTGGCGCTGCTCACCCTCGACATTCCAAACTATGCGCCGGACCAGTTGCCGGATCACCTCGCGGCCTTGCCCGCAATCAAACCGGGCAGCCGCAGTTTAACGTCGTAAACGGGTGTGATTTGCGTTTTTCGTCGATTTCGATAAGAAATTGGACGTCAGCGTCAATCGGGTTCAGACTGAATTAAAGTGTTGCAGCGATCCGGCGAACAGGTGTCAAACAACGAAGCTGGGGCTTGCGTGACATTCACGTAGGCAGTTCTCCAGGGGTTGGGAAGATATGATTTTCAAGCGGCGCGAGCCATTGTCCATAGTGCAGCGGTTGCGAACCGCTGTGTGGCCTGCGCGAAGTTTCCGGCGCTCAGCACGCTATATGCTGCTAAGGCTGTGGCGGATACCGGGCACTTCTCACAGCATTGCGCTTGGTTGCGCCGCTGGCGTGTTTGCAATATTCACGCCATTTCTCGGGTTTCAGATGCTGCTTGCCGCGCTCATCGCCTGGTGCTTTGGCGGTAATGTATTGGCCTCGGCGGTCGGAACGTTCGCTGGCAATCCGCTCACTTACCCACTGATCTGGATATCCACCTTCACGCTCGGAAACTTCTTCGTTGGCGGATCGGCCAATGCACAGATTGACAATTTCTCCCATGGTGCGCGTGCGTTGGGAAAAAGCCTCAGGGATGCGTCGCCCGACGGCGTAGCCAATGCCGTCGAAGGTCTATGGCCAGTGTTGAAGCCTATGGCTCTCGGCTCTTTGCCATTGGGCGGTTTGGCCGCCGCTACGGTGTATATCGCCATGCGCCGGTTTATCGACCTCCAGAAAAACGCGCGGATCGACCCGCGTGGCACAGCAGGCACTTATGGCGCGGATCACGGTTCGCGAACCATGCTGCTGCCGTATCATTTCGAGACCCTGACCTGGCTCACCGAGCGTTGATCGTTTGCTGAATGGGTGCGGGGGTGGAGTTGAATTTATTTCTGGTCGCCTTGCGTAAAGCGTCTGTGTTTAACTAGGCTCAGGCCCTATTAATTTTATTCTTTTCCGTCGAGAGCAAATCAGATTCAAGGGTTTGGCAGTGCCATGGCCGATTTGCTTTGGCTAACGGATGCACAGCTTAGAGCCGATCCCGATCAAAAGGAATCGGGTCATCGGCTCTAAGTTATTTATACGAGAGCGGTTCTTATCCGAAAACCGCGTCACACTTTTCGGGAACCGCTCTAATCGCATCAAGCCATACTTCCCTTTGTCGCACGGCGTGCCTCGCGTTGACGACCGCCGTGTCATCAGCGGATCGTGCACGTGCTCAAAAGCGGTGGCCGATAGCGTTATTGCCCCAAGATTCAGCCCGCATCCGACAATTTATAACTAGAGCACCTCGCGTTCTGACGGAATCGGGCTTCCTGTTTGGGGCCGGGTCTGATTCAAGGTTCGTGCTGGAAGCGAGGCCAGCATGAATGACGCGACCTTATTCGGAAGACCTTCTCGCGCGAGATGGCCGCTCGCCTCATTGCTGCTGGCGACAGCCGAGACTAGAGCCGATCCCGATTTGAGGGAATCGGGCGATCGGCTCTAAGTTATTTATACGAGAGCGGTTCTTATCCGAAAACCGCGTCACACTTTTCGGGAACCGCTCTAAAGGCAATGCCCGGCTCGATGCTGAACCTTTGAAGGGCAGGAGACAGGCAATCACGTTCCCGTCATCTGATCGCGGTGTAGCATTCTCAGTTGCTGTAGGCTTCGCGCGACACAGTGTCAGCCGGTCGCGGTCCAGGGATCTATCACCGTCAGGTCGGCAGCATCGAATGCACTCGTGTCGCGCGATGCCACAGCGAACCCGTAGGCAGCGGCGATCGCGGCGATAGAGCCGTCGGGCGTGGGGAAGCCCTTTCCATCTGCGCGAGCCTTGACGGCGAGATCGGCATAGTGCCGCGCTGCCAGTATATCGAAGGGCAGGATACGCGCGGAGAACTGGTTCAGCAAAATATCGATCCGCGCGGCCAGCATGTTCTTTCGCTTACCGTCCGGCAGCGTGCCGATGCCGAAGAGAAGTTCGGCGACGGTGATGCTGGACAAGAACAAGGTCTCGGCCGCCTGCGCATTGAGCCAGGCGAAAAACGATGGGTTAGGTTCGGGCTTGATCGCCTCAGAGACGACGTTGGTGTCCAGCAGGATCATGCGAAGCGTCCCGTCATTTAAACTTTATGGGCTCGGCAGGACGCTTGTCGCGGACCTGTTCGAGAATCTGCTCAAGGGCCTCGATATCGGCATTGGTGAGACCCATCTCCCGGCTGACATCCGATAAAGCTGTGCCGAGGAGCAAGCGGCCCTCGGGACGCACGGCGGCCTCCAGAATGGCGCGCATCTCCGATTCAGCGCTGCGATTGTGCTGCGCCGCGCGGACTTTCAGGGCGCGATGCACCTCCTCGGAGAGGTTGCGGATGGTGACGGCGGCCATGATGGCGTCCTCCATGTAGCTGAGTGCAATGCTATCAAAATACAGGATTTGATAGCGTTTTGCAAGTGTGATGACGGCGCATAAGCTCCGCCGAACCTCCAGACCGGTGCCGGGAAAATGATGACGCCGATTGGCGACGCGTCCATCATCTGGTCATTGCACTTGAACGAAGCGGGCCGTATCTGGTCCGGGAAGCCGATCAGAGGCGTCTCCTCAGGAGTTTGCCAGTGATATCATCGGGATCATAATGAGTTACTCGAAAACACATTTTTTGCACGAGCGGTGTCGAGAGCGTTCCCTGTTTTGCACAAAACTTGCCGTTCGGGCAAATTGTTCTATAGTATGGGAGCCATCGGCTACCTGGAGCATCGATTCTCGTCGATGACATCCATGTGGGTATATCCGCTTGGCGAATGCCTCATATTAATGTCCGGAAAGTGCACATGGAACGCAAAGGTACAATCAAGGAAGCAAAGCCAGCACCGGTTCGGGGACCGAACGTCAGGGCCGCATCGAAGCAGCGTGCGCCAGCGAGCCAGCCCGAACGAGAAATCTTTGCCCGAAACTTCCGGCGTGCCCGAATGGGCGCCGGACTTAGTCAACGGGAGGTGCAACGCCTGTCCGGCATCGCGCAGGCCCATATTTCAGAAATTGAAAGCGCGTTCCACAATGTGTGCATCGATACCATGGTCGCCCTCGCCCAAGTGGTCAAGCAGCCGGTGTTCGAGCTTATGCGGCCCTGAACGGAAAAATAGCTGCAATACCTGACGGATATGGGGACCTCCTGACAGCCGAACGCTGCACGTCGCATCCGAAGCGCCGAATCGGCATGATCACAGCTTTCACTCCCTCTTAACGAAGGTTCCCGGAATGGGAGTGAGCCTTTTCCATAGTCTTTGCGCCATCATAGAGACTTATTTATCACTTTACTTGACGTATATTTATTAAGGGGCTGTCACAGGAGATTTGACCATGTCAGCCAAATTGCACGATTGAAAAATAGGGGTCAAGGACGCGCAGCGCCCGCTTTAGCGGGCTTGTCCTTGACGCATATTTTCATCGTGTCAAGCTCTGGCATTGTCAAAATCGTAGCATAAGATCGTCTCATCCACACCCTCAATTCCGCCCTGAGTTCGGAGGGCGTCCCCCGTTAAACCGGAATTCGCACTCTTTCAAAAACAACGGAAAATGATGCTTGGGTATACCGTTGTATTTACGCAAATGCCTTTTAGGCTGGCTCCAGAAGTTCTCGATGCCGTTGATGTGCGCGCCGTCTTTGGCAACGTAATCTTCTGAGTGATTGACCCGTTTGTGGCGAAATTCGCTAACATCCAGAACATCATAGCTGGTAAACGTGTCGCTAAACACAATGGAATCCGGCTTCACTTTCTCGCGGATGATGGGCAGAAGGGTCGTGTTTTTCGCATTGTCGATAACCGCCGTGTACACGCGGCCGCCTCGCTTCAAAAGTCTGAAAACCGCAACTTTGCCACCGGCTCCGCGTCCCCTTTTGCCCTTTCGCTTTCCGCCGAAATAGCTTTCGTCAACCTCGATTTCGCCATCGAAAAGAGGAGATGCAGCATCTATTTCCAGATAGATGACCTGCCGCACCCGATGGTAAAAAAGCACCGAAGAATTATAATGAATCCCCGCGAGATCGGCCGCTGTGCGGGCCGGTGTTCCAGCAATGAAATGTTCGATCAGAGCTGAGACTGATTTTGCTCAAAGTTTGCAATGCTTTAAGTGCATAAACTACCATAAAACGCGCTAACGTTCTATGACAGCTTCTAATTTTACTCTTTTCCGTCGAGAGTGTTGCATGTGACCCATGCCGCTGGCTTATGGCGAACGCGTCTTTCGGGAAGATGAGAGCAATCTACATGCCAGTTGACCCGAATCCTCCGTCGCCTCGGGCTGTAACATCGAGGGATGACATCGACGTGAACTCCGCCTGAACCACGGGGGCCACCACGAGTTGCGCGATACGGTCGCCACGCGCAATGCGAACGGTGTCCAGCCCCATGTTCACCAGTAACACCTGCAACTCGCCGCGATAATCCGCATCGATGGTGCCTGGCGCGTTCAAAACCGTCACACCATTCCGCAACGCCAATCCGGAGCGCGGACGCACCTGCGCCTCGAACCCTTGCGGCAAGGCGATGGCGATGCCCGTTGGGATCAGCGCTCTTTCGCCCGGATCGAGGATAACGTCGGTATCGGCGGCGACTGCGGCCATAAGGTCGACCCCGGCGGCACCCTTGGTTTGATAGGATGGCCACGGCAAGTCGGCACCATGGGGTAAAAGCATTAGGCCAACACGAACGCTACTCATTTGAATCATCGCTATAGACCGTTTCATGGCTGTGGTGATCCGAACGATTGTTCTCCAGGAACGTGGCGGCCTCCAGCATCAGCCTCTCCGCCACCGCATCCTTCGACATTTCCGGCCAGTTTTGAACGCGCGATGCGGTGATTAGATGCACGGCGTTTTTATCGCCGCCGAAGGTTCCGTGACCTTCTGAAACGTCGTTGGCGACGATCCAGTCGCAGCCCTTGGTCTCCAGTTTGCGCGCCGCATGCATGACGACGTTCTCTGTCTCCGCGGCAAAGCCGATGACGAGAGCAGGGCGATCCACCTTTCGGTGCGAAATCAGTTGGAGAATATCCGGGTTCTGCACAAGCGCAAGGTGCGGGGACGCAGCACCTTTCTTCATCTTTTCCGTCTCCACATGGGCCGCGCGCCAGTCTGCGACCGCCGCCGCGAACACGGCAATGTCCGCGGGCAGCGCCGCTTCCGTGGCATCAAGCATGGCTTGCGCGGTTTCCACATGCACCACCGTCATACCCGGAGGGTCAGGCAGCGCGCCGGGTCCCGCAAGCAACGTCACGCGCGCACCGAATTTTGCGGCGGCGATGGCGACGGCATACCCCTGCTTGCCGCTTGATCTGTTGCCAATGAAGCGCACCGGATCCAAAGGCTCGAACGTGGGACCTGCGGTAATGAGCACATGTTTTCCGGCCAGCGGTCGATCCGCCGCCTCGTTCAATATCGCATCCGCCGCCTGAATAATTTCATCCACCTCCGCCATGCGTCCGACACCATACTCGCCGCACGCCATGCCCCCCTCGTTTGGCCCCACGAAAAACACGTCGTCCGCTTTCAGTTGAGCCATGTTGCGTTTCGTTGCGGGATGCTCCCACATGCGCCAGTTCATGGCGGGTGCGGCAAGCACGGGCTTATCGCCCGCGAGGATGACCGTGCTCGCCAGATCGTCGCAAAGCCCGTGTGTCATCTTGGCCAGAAGATCGGCGGTCGCTGGCGCGATGATGATGAGGTCCGCTTCCCGCGACAGCCGGATATGGCCGATTTCCGTTTCGTTCTTGAGGTCAAAAAGGTCCGTGAAAACAGGTTCTTCCGACAAGGCGGCCACCGAAAGCGGCGTCACGAACTGCTGGCCCGATGCGGTGACGATACAGCGAACTCGCGCGCCGCGCTCTTTCAGGCGGCGAATGAGTTCAAGCGACTTGTAGGCCGCGATCCCGCCCGCGATGATCAAAAGTATGGATTTGCCGTGCATGTCTCCTCCGCCAATCCCTGAACAGTAGTATGGATCGTTGTCAGACGCGCCGAAAGGCTCGAATTTTCTGATTGCGCGTTATCGTGCTTTGCCCTGCCATGGTGCCTCCCAGCGATGAGCTGTGCAACACGATTTCGTGTCCGGCTTTTCTCAAGGCGTGCTACCGTCAAGGGCTGGATATCGTTCCGTGTGATTTTAAGGTCGTGCCTATGAAATTGATGGAATTGATTTACGCGTCGCGCCCCTTCGGCTTCGACAATCTGACGCTGTTCGACATTCTGTCCACGGCTCGCCGCAACAATCAGCGTGACGAGATCACCGGCGCGCTTTTGTGCCGGGAGGACCTGTATCTGCAAATGCTGGAGGGTCCGCCCCAAGCCGTAAATGCCGCTTATATGCGCATTCTGCACGACGGACGCCACGCGGAAATCACAAAGCTCTGGTCACAGCCGAAGAACGACCGCCTGTTCCCCGACTGGGCCATGCGCGACGATCCCGTGCAGTCGTGGATGTGGACCGCCGACGAAGTCCGCGCGGGTGCCATCGAGAAGACCCCGCCGGATCAGGTTCGGGGCGTGTTCACCCGGCTTGAATCCTCCATCCGCCGCGTGAGCTAGCGCCGCGTGGTTTTGACGACTTGAATGGATGGGAACGGGTCAAGAAAAAATCCGTGCATTCAGTCACATTTCCGAAAGCTTGCGCATTTCGGGCATAGTTGCGCCGTAAGTTCTCGCCAGCCGAGGGTCTTGGAGGGATGAATGAAAAGATTATTGTCTGTCGTCGCGGTGCTGTTCGCCGCGACGAGCCTGTATTGGCCGCGCGCCGCGCAGGCGGAGGTCGTGTTTTCCATCGCGGTCGCGCCGCCGCCGCTGCCGGTTTACGATCAGCCGCCGGTTCCCGGCCCCGATTATCTCTGGACGCCGGGCTACTGGGCCTATGGCGACGACGACTATTACTGGGTTCCGGGCGCATGGACGCAGGCACCTGAGCCAGGTCTGCTGTGGACGCCGGGGTATTGGGGATATCGCGACGGCTATTACGGTTACAATGTCGGATACTGGGGACCGCGCGTCGGCTTTTACGGCGGCGTAAACTACGGATTCGGTTATACCGGTTCCGGCTTTTACGGCGGTTACTGGCGCGGCGGCTCATATTACTACAACCGCTCCGTGGTCAAGGTGACGAACACGACGATCATCAACAATACGTATACGAAAACCGTCGTCGTGAACAATAACGTGTCACGGGTCAGTTATAACGGCGGTTCCGGCGGTTTGAAAGCCGTTGCGACTCCCACACAGCGACAGGCCTTCGAGACCCGGAAAGCTGGCGTGTTTGCAGCGGATCAGACGAAACATCAGCAGCTCGCGGCCCAGAACAAGGACCTCCGGTTTTCGGCGAACCAGGGCAGGCCATCCATTGCAGCCGTTCCACGTGCGGCATCCTATTCCGGTGCGGGCGTCGTGCGCGCAAAGCCCGCCGGAGCTTCGCCGCCACCGCGATCTGTTGCGCTGTCGAACGCCCGCGAGCAGAGCAACCGCAACCGCGCGCAGGGCAACGGGTACGATGGTCGCGGTGCAGGTGGACCCGGTAGCGGCGGCGTTCGGCCCGATTCACGCAGAACGGCGCGTCCGCCGGAGCGTGCCGCGTCGCGCTCCCGGGCCGCAAACGTCAGACGACCCGGCGGTCCGCCAAGACGTGGTCCCGGTGGAGGAGGCGGACGCCCTGGCAATAAACCGCCGCCACCGCCAAAACGCGGCTGAACTTCGCGTCGGCATATGGTCTTCGGGGCAATCAGTGTTCCGAAGACCATCATAAGCGATCCCGTTTCATCCCGATAATGAACCTGTGTGTCAATGAGACACAGGGATCATTTGACAGGGATGCGGAACATGAAACGGATTAGATTCATCGTCGCTTGTGCGGTTGCTTTCTGCGGTTATGTCGCGACACCGGCTCATGCGAGCTACGACCCGGTTGGCTGCAAACAGGGCGTTTGCCTCGGGCAGGACAGCGCACAAATTAATAGGAATGTCTTTCAACTTCATATGAAAGCGAACGGTGCGACGCACTTCAATGTGCGCGACAGTTGCAGGGGTGGCGGACAGGTCGAAGTGAATGCGAGCGGTTACTATACGGCAAACCTCAAACCAAGTTCGCCCGCCCGTTGCTCTCTAAGCATACAGTTCTGCCGTCGCGGAGGCAACGTGGGGCCATTTTCAGGGCGGTCATCGTGCGGCCGTTGGGCAGAATGGAGCCTTGTCGGATACAACGGAGTTGTCGGCGGTCACAAAGTCTGTCGCGGGGGCTTTTGCGGCACCATCGAAAATCACACTGGCGACAGGTTCATAACCATAAAGCTAACCAGTTGGCCGCGGTCCACGCACCGCAACATCCGGTCGTCGAACGGCCAGCAGATCGAAGGGAATACCGCGACACTTCCTGGCGGAACCATCAGCGTTCAAGCATGCAACAAAGGAACGTTCGGACGTTCAAGTTGCTCAGCGTGGGTAAATTTCCACTGAATGACTGTCATAAAATAATGGCCGGGATTTCCCGGCCATTTTAATGAACTGCCATAACATCTGATACGTTATATCTGACGCGTCTTCTTTGCCAGGATGCCGATGACGATCCCCGCTGTCGCAGCAGCCGCAGCCACCTTGATGGCTCCATACTGTTTGACAGCGACTTCAATCTGCCGACCGACGTCATCTATAGCAGGCACGTTGGCACGCACCGTGTCGATTGGGTTTTGCAACGCGGCTCTAGCGCTCGGAAGAGGAGCCTGTTTCGTACTTCCATAAGCGATAAACACGATCAAGAACCCAACTAATACGAGGATTCCCGCCATAATAGCCGCTGAGGCCACTGGGTCGTTGTTCCTCGCCAGTAATGCCCAGAAGCTTGCTAACATTGCGAAAACCAGAGCTGTCGCGAAGGCCGCTCCAGCCACGCTCAACACGAGATACTTCTTTATCGTATTCTGCACGTAACCGCCCACGCGCCTGCCCGCCTCTCCGGCGGCCAGAAGCCTCAGAGCTGATTGCAACATGGGAGTTACTCCCCTAACGGGTCAGAATTGCGCCAATGAGAAAACCGACGCCAGCCGCGATCAACGTGGCCTGCACCGGCTTGTCCCGGATCTGACGCTCGACATCGCCCATCTGCTGTTGAGCCTGCTTCTTCACGTCTTCGTAGGTATGCTGAACGCTCTGTATCGCATCGTCAGCTTTCTGACCGTACTGGTTCGCGGCATCCTTGATGGTCGAGCGAGCGTCGTCTATGCCGCCTTTCGCGCGATCCGCTGTGTAATCCGTGCTCGATTTGAAATCGCTGATTGTGTCGTTCTTCGCCATAGTGAATGCCCTTTCTGAATGAACGGTGATTGTCCGAGCACTGCATATTGCGCTCTCGTTGGGCAGAACGCGGATGAAGCCGCGACGTTCCCGCCCGGTGTCATTTTCTACGCATTTGTTTGAATGTCCGGCGATATGGTAAAGGCGGCTTTGCTCTGCTACTGAAAAGGCAGGATGCATTCGATACATGGAACTGACATGACGAGACGATACGACGGTGCGGCCGTTTTGATTACCGGGGCTGCGCGCGGCTTTGGAAAACTTGCGGCACAGCGATTTGCGGCGGAGGGGGCCCGGCTTGTGTTATCGGATGTTCTGGCTGATCAACTTGAAGAAACCGCCACTGAACTGCGGGCATCGGGAACAGACGTCATCGCCACGCCTGGAGATATCGGCGATGAAGCCCTTTCGAAACGCCTCGTCGCTGCTTGTGTCGACACTTACGGGCGTCTCGATGTCGCGTTCAACAACGCAGGCATCGCGCACGAGAATCGCAGGCTCGCCGACCTCGACAGCGACGCCTTCCAGCGCGTGATCCGCGTCAATCTCATGTCCGTGTTCTATGGCATGAAGCATCAAATCCCGCAGATGGAAACGCAGAAAAGCGGGGTTATCCTCAATATGGCTTCGGTGGCGGGGTTGATCGGCGCGCCGTTTCTTGGGGCCTATACCGCATCGAAGCACGCCGTTGTGGGTCTCACGAAAAGCACCGCTGCCGAATATGCCCGCAGTGGCATCCGCATCAACGCCATCTGCCCCTCGTTCGCGCAAACGCCGATGGTCACGGATATGCTGGCCACCATGAAAGGCTCGCTGAGCGAAGCCATGGCGCGAACCGTGGGTGCTGTGCCCATGCGCAGGCTCGGGACGCCGGAGGAGATCGTGCAGGCCGTGCTCTGGATGTGCAGCCCGGAAAACAGCTTCATGACAGGCTCCGCAATTGCTGTGGACGGCGGTCTGACCGCTGTTTGAGACACAGCCCGATGTGTTAATGCAATCTTAAGGCGTGAGGGGTGGTGACGGCATCATCATCCTTTGCTAATAACTAAGATCACAAGGGAGGATGCATGATTCCTTTTCGGGTATTTGCGGCAACCGCAGTGATCGGGTTCTCATTTTTAACAGGCGCATTCGGCGCAGAACCGGGCGCAACCGCAAGCGATTTTGCCCCGCCCGAGACGGTCGCACCTTCCGCGCCAAAAGACGAGACCGCGACCGCGGCACCTGTCGCCCCGCCGACAACGCCTGAAGCCGAAGCCTTTCGGCAGGTGCTTACAACGCTGGCGGTTCCGACATCTGACGAAGAGCGCAACGAACAAGCTGCCCTTCGCTTATTCTATGAAGCTCGCGGTTACGTGCCGGTGTGGCTTACCGACCGGGGTGCAACTACGCCCAAAGCCGAACTCGTTATTTCTGAAATCAAGCGTGCTGGAGAATGGGGACTGAATGCGAAAGATTTCCCATTGCCAGTCGGTATCGAACAGCGCGCCGGTTTCATCGAGACGACGACCAGATCAGCCTTGACGCCGAATGCACTGGCAGCGACCGATATCGCGCTTTCTAACACCGTTTTGAAGTATGGCCGCTATGCCCGGGGTGGGCGCATCATCAACCCTTCAGAGCAGTTAAGTTCGTATCTCGACCGACGGCCGCAATTTCTCAAGCCTAAAGTGATCCTGGACACCGTTTCTGCTGCGGAAAAACCGGACGAGGCTTTACGCCATTTGCACCCGGCACACCCGCAGTTCGAAAAATTGCGCCAGAAGTATCTCACATTGGTCACGCACAGTGATCGTAACGCCGACCGTCATGGCGACCGCGATGAAGACACGGATCGTGCCAGGGGCTGGGTTGGACGCAGGCCCGAAGCGAAGATGCTGCTCGCGAACATGGAGCAGTGGCGCTGGATGCCCGAGGATCTGGGAAAGCTCTATGTCTGGAATAACATCCCCGAGTTCATGCAGCGCGTCGTAAAAAATGGCGCGATCGTGCGTAAGGAACGCATCGTTGCGGGCGAACTCGGCAAGCAGACGCCAATGTTTTCGAGAACGATCCGCAAGATCACCTTCAAGCCCACCTGGATCGTGCCCGACTCCATCAAGGTTCGCGAACTCTGGCCAAGCCTGCTGAAAGGCGGTGGCCTCATGCGCAAATGGGCGCTGGAAGTCCGCACCAAGGATGGCAAGCCGCTCGACTGGCGGCAAATGAACTGGTCTACTGCCGACATCCGGGAATACGATGTGATCCAGCCGAACGGGCCGCAAAGCGTGATGGGCAAGGTCAAGTTCTCGTTCCCCAACCAGCATACTGTCTTCATGCATGACACGCTGCCACGCGATAAATACATGTTCAGGGCTTCGCGCCGAACCTTCAGCCACGGCTGCATGCGCGTGGACAAGCCGATTGGGCTCGCGGAGGTTTTGCTTCGCGAGGACAAGGGCTGGGATAACGAGCGTGTTACCGAAGCATACAACACGGGACCGCTCAACAACGAGATCAAGCTCGATCACTGGGTGCCTATCCACATTACGTATTTTACGGCATTGGTTGGAGATGACGGAAAGCTCAACACCTTCCCGGATGTTTACGGACACGAGCGTCGCATCATTCAGGCGCTCGATGGAAAATGGGATCAGATCGTAAAGGGACGCGATCATCTGGCCCCGGTGCAACTCAACCTTGCCGATTCCCGCAGAAAGAAATCCATTCGCGAGGAGGTTAGCGATCTTCCCGAGCAGCGCAACTTCAGCCGACGGCGCAGCAGCGGCGGTGGCTTGTTCGATTCCATTTTCGGGGGGAACTAACCGCGCCAGGCGGGCCTAAAAGAAACCTACCTTTGATCAGAAACGTCCTCGTTGGGTAACAGCGCGCCTCGCTCGCACAAATCGTTACCGCGGTTCCCTCGCCGCAAACGAAAACTGCACATCTCAAAGCTTCGGCAGCCTGTATCCGTAAAGCCAGTCGTTGCGCCCAAGCAGCCAGGTGCCGGGTGTCGAAGCGATGGCAAGATCGCGCGCCTTTGCGGCAGGCTGAGCCAGATGATAAATCCGGCCCATCTGGCGAGATTGCGCGGCAACGCGCCACACGCGCCGGGTTCGCACCGCGCGAAACATCTCAAGGGCGGGAATAACACGCTGTCTGGACTTGAAACACGCGCCGAGCGCGTCTGCGTCCTCGATGGCCATGACCGCGCCGGACGCCAGAAACGGCACAACACTGTGCCAGGCATCGCCGATAAGCTGAACGTAACGGCCACCGCCTTTGTGACGCGGAGTTGTGTAAAGGTCCCAGGGCTGCCACGAAGCCGCCGCTGCTATAGCTGCCAGCGGGATATAGTCCCATCGCGGATTTGGCAGTTGCGGCGGCGATGGTCGTTCTCCCTCGAATGCGCGATTGCGGTCAGGCACATCGATAGCGAGCACTGCGTTGAGAAACTCGCCAGCTCCCACGGGATAATGCACAAGATGCGCGCCCGCTCCCATCCAGACCGTGACATGGCGGCGATAGGGGGCTGGCAACGCGCCACCTTGCAGCAATGCCCGCCAAAGTGTGGAGCCTGTGGCCGTTGGCGCGACTGCAGACAGCGCGGCGCGGACAGTGGACCGCAAACCGTCGGCCCCGATCAGGCCTGGAGCCTCTATGGTCTCGCCGTCGACCGTGACCGTGATACCATTCGCCAGTCTGCTAACGCCTGAGACACGATGACCATACTCGACGCTGATGCCGAGTTCGGTCGCGTGCTTCAGAAGCGCCGTTTGCAGGTCTGCTCGCAGCAACGTCAGATACCGTGCGCCATATCGCGCAGGACAATCGGAAATCGGCAACGTGTTCAGTGCCGCGCCTGTGTGCGCGTTACGCAATTCGACGACATCCGGCTCGCAAACCGCATCACCCAAGACGACGCCCCACTCCGATAGTGCCCGTGTCGCGGTCGGACCAAGCTGAATTCCAGCACCCGTTGGTTCCAAACCTGCCGTCTGTTCCAGAACTCGCACCGGAACGCCAGCCAGGGTCAGAGCAATGGCGGCACTCAAACCGGCGATGCCCGCCCCAGCAATCAGGAGTGGTTGCTGACGGCTTTCCATCACCGGGTGTCATCCTCACGCGGATCATAAAGGCAATAGGGCGGATCGGTCTGCTCCGCACGCAAATTGCGATCATACATGTAAAGCGTGGAGCAATAAGCGCAGACGATCTGATCGTCGGACCCCATGTCGAGATAAACATGCGGATGATCCATCGGCGGTCTGGCTCCCATGCACTGAAATTCCTTCACCCCGATATGAATTTTTTCCACGCCGATATCATTGTGAAAGTGTGGAACACCAATTTTTGCCATGACGTCCTGTCTTTGATCTTTGCAAAATGCTTAACGCAATCGTGTGGCGACGCAAGTGTTCGTCGAAGGGATGCTTTATGAAACTTGGATATGTGATTGTTTATGTGAAGGACGTGGCGCGCACAATCGCGTTTTACGAAGAAGCGTTCGGCCTAACGCGGCGCTTCATGGCTGAAGACGCCTCCTATGGCGAGATGGAGACTGGCGGTACTGCCCTTGCGTTCGCTGCCGAGACACTGATAACGGGGCAAGGGCTGACCTTCGCCCCTAACAACGCGAACAGAGCGGCTGCGGGTTTCGAGATCGCGTTGACGACGGAGGATGTGGCTGGCGCTGTGGCCCGCGCGGCGGCGGCGGGCGCGATCACGATCAAGGAACCGGGTGTGAAGCCCTGGGGACAGACCGTGGCCTATCTGCGCGATATCAACGGTGTCATCGTCGAGATCGGCAGCCCGATTGC
>CBDFGZ010000027.1:0-14979 GCA_965247345.1 Rhodomicrobiaceae bacterium
TCCCACGAAGTCGGTCCATTCGAAGACGAGCATGATGCCGAGCAGGATCCAGAAGCTCGATCCGAGGATCGAGGCCAGGATCAGCAGGATGTAGAGCTTCGGCAGCGAATGCAGAATTTCGATGAATCGTTGCGCGATGAGATCGGTCCACCCGCCAAAGTATCCCTGAACTGCGCCTGCTGTCACTCCGACGATCGCGGAAAAAAACGTGAGTGCCAGCCCGAACAGGACCGATATCCTGAAGCCATAAATCACGCGGGCGAAAACATCCCGCCCCTGGTCGTCGGTGCCGAGCCAGTTGTCGCGGGTCGGCGCCGATGGCGCTGGCGTCTTGAGGTTCAGATTGACGGTGCGATAGCTGTAGGGGATCAACGGCCAAAGCATCCAGCCGCCCTTGTCGGCGATCAGCTTTTTAACGGCGGAGTCGCGATAGTCGGTTTCCGTCTCGAAGTCGCCACCGAACGCGGTTTCAGGATACATCTTGAAGACCGGCATATAGATCGCGCCGTCGTATTTGACCAGAAACGGCTTGTCGTTGGCGATGAATTCGGCAAACAGCGTGAGGGTGAACAGTGTAAGAAATATCCACAGACTGTACGTTGCGCGGCGGTTGGACTTGAAGGTTTCCCATCGCCTGCGGTTGAGGGGTGAAAGTGTCAGCCAAACGCGCGCAGTTCCGCGCAGATTATGAAACCTACTCGCCGGGATTTTCAACGTGTCAGCCGTCGCGGCATCGGGCTGCTTAACTGTGCTTCGGCTTGTGGAAGGCGGGCTGTTGTCGACACGGGTATCCATCGATCAAACCTCCCGCGATTCAAAATCGATGCGTGGATCGACCCAGGTGTAGATCATGTCCGAGAGCAGATTTAGGAGCAAACCCATCCCTGAAAAAATATACAGCGTCCCGAAGACCACCGCGTAATCCCGGGACACCACAGAGTCAAAGGACAAGCGGCCCAAGCCGTCGAGCGAGAAGATTGTCTCGATCAACAGAGCGTTCGTGAAAAACGAGGTGATGAACACGGTCGGAAACCCGGATATGACGAGCAGCATCGCGTTTCGGAACACGTGCCCGTAAAGCACACGGCGTTCGGTCAACCCCTTTGCCCGGGCCGTGATCACATACTGCTTGCGGATTTCATCGAGGAACGAATTCTTCGTCAGGAACGTGACCGTGGCCAGGGACGAGATCACCATGGCCGTCAACGGCAACGCCAGATGCCAGAAGTAGTCTACGATTTTCGCAGGCCAGCTCAGGGTGTCGAAATTGTCCGAAGTCAGGCCGCGGAGCGGAAACCAATCGAGAAACGAGCCTCCCGCGAAAAGCACAATCAGCAAGATCGCGAGAAGAAAGCTCGGGATCGCAAAGCAGACGATAATGACGCTGCTGGTCCAGATGTCGAAATTGCTTCCGTGGACCACCGCTTTACGGATGCCCAGCGGCACCGAAATCCCGTAACTGATCAACGTCATCCACAGACCAAGAGAAATGGAGACGGGAAGCTTTTCGCCCACCAACTGCAAAACGCTGACGCTTCGGAAATAACTCGTGCCGAAGTCGAGAGTCAGATAGTTCATCATCATGAGCAGAAAGCGCTCGACGGGCGGTTTGTCGAAGCCGAACTGTTTTTCGAGGCTTTTGATCAGTGCGGGATCAAGCCCACGCGCGCCATATTTACCGATGGAATCGCCTGCACCGGGCCCAACGCGCCCTATGTCGGACCCGGCACCCCCGACGCGGCTTGAGCCGCTCACGTCCGTGCCGCGCATTTGCGCCACGATCCGCTCGATGGGGCCGCCCGGCGCAAACTGAATGATGACGAAGCTGATGAGCATGATCCCGATCAGCGTCGGGATCATGAGAAGCACGCGGCGGAGAAGGTACGCTGTCATTGTGCGAGCTTTGCCGCCTTGTCCTGATCGTACCACCAGGTATCGACGATCCCAGCGCGGGAATCATACTTCGGCGCGATCTTCGGCCAGGAGTACTTATCCCAGACGGCGATATTGTGCGATGCCTTGTACCACTCGGGCACCCAGTAATGGCCGCTCCGAAGCACACGGTCGATGGCCCGGCAGGCCGTTTTCAACTCGTCCCTGGATTTCGCATTCAGTATCTTGTCGATCAGCGCATCCACCACCGGGTCGTCGATGCCCGGAAGATTGTAGCTGCCGTTTTCCTTGCCTAAACCGGCGTTCCAATAGAATTTGACCTCAGGTCCTGGCGTGCTCGACAGAACGAAACGGCTGGTATAGATGTCATAATCGTAGGTTTTACGGCGTTCTTCTTCCTGCGAAGGATCGACGCGCGTCATGCTAACGCGAACGCCCACTTTCCTCAGCCGCTCTGCGTAAGGACCGACGATGCGTTCGAAAACAGGGTCGTCGATGAGGAAGTCCACTTCCAGAGTCTCACCTTTGGCGTTTTTGCGCACGCCATCCTTCACGGTCCAGCCTGCTTCCTGCAGAAGTTGCGACGCGGTCCGCAGGCTTTGACGGGACTCACCCGAACCATCTGTCACGGGCGGCAGCGGGGCTTCGCCGAAAACTTCAGGCGAAAGTTTATCGCGGAACGGCTCCAAAAGCGCGAGTTCCGCAGGGCTCGGCAGCCCAACCGCCTTCATGTCCGAGTTTTCGAAGTAGCTGGTCGTGCGTGTGTAAAGTCCATAGAACAGCGTCTTGTTAGACCATTCGAAGTCAAAGGCGTAGTTCAGCGCTTTGCGAACGCGAATATCCTTGAATTTTTCCCGTCGCGTATTGATAAAGAAGCCCTGTGCCCCTGACATATTCTCGTCCGGCAGCACCATCTTCTTTACTTTGCCCGACCTCGTTGCCGGAAAGTCGTATTCCGTGGCCCAGCTTTTGGACGTGAACTCCTCACGCAAATCATGCTCGCGACCGGACTTGAACGCTTCGAGGGACGCGGTTCGATCCGCGAAATAATCGTAGCGGATTTCATCGAAATTCCATCGGCCGACATTAACCGGGAGACTGGCTGCCCAGTAGTCTTTACGCCGTTTGTATGTGATGTATGAGCCTTGCCGGTAGTCCGCGATATCGTAAGGCCCCGACCCCATGGGCGTCACGAACGTTTCTTTCTCGAAGTCGTTCGCGGTGTAGAACGCCTTCGAGAAAACCGGCAGTTCCGCAACGATCCTTGGCAAATCCCTGACGAATTCCCCTTTGAAATTATAGCGAACCGTTAACGGATTAAGCGCTTCTGCCGCGGCCACGTCCAAAAGCCGGGACTGGTAGGCCGGATGTCCCTTCTCTTTCAGAAGCTTGAGCGTGAACGCGGCGTCGTCTGCGGTCATTTGTGAGCCGTTACGAAATCTGGCTTCCGGCCTCAGGTAGAATGTCACAGACATCTTATCGTCGGCGACTTCTGCGCTTTCTGCCACAAGGCCGTAAAGGGCGTCCGGTTCGTCGCCGGCCGAAGTCATCAGAGAATCCATTAATAAATCTATTGGCGTGCCGACGCCTTCGGGATGCGACCCCTTCAGGATATAACCATTAAAGTGATTGAACGTCCGGGTGGAGCTGGACGGCACGGTCCAGAGCCGTCCGCCTTTGGGGGCATCCGGGTTCACATACTCGAAATGTTTGAAGTCTGCGGAGTATTTGAGATCGCCGAATGACGAAAGCCCGTGAGATTTTACCGAGGCCTTGGACGCCGTCGGCGCAAGCAGGGACGATGCTGTGAGAAGGGCGGCAAACGAAAAGACCGAAGCAGCAAAGCGAGAGACCATGATACGCGACTTACCTTTTTAGCTTTACGTCAACGCTAGCCGGGAACTGGCGAGGGCGCACCTAAAACATCGTTCATCCCATCGTCCTACTTCTGCGAAAAGGCGACGGGCGTATCGCTCTGCTTGTTCAGATAAGCGATGATGTTGGCGCGCTCCTGACCGTTCTCGATCCCGGCAAACGCCATTTTTGTGCCCGGTGCCCACTGTTTCGGGTTTTTGATGAAGCCGTAGATATTTTCCGGTGTCCATTGTCCGCCCTTGCCCGATAGTGTCGCGGAATACTGGAAGCCTGGATGTTTTGCGATCTCCCGGCCGACAACGCCATAAAGGCCAGGGCCGGTGCCGTTCTTGTTTTCCTTGCTCCAAACATGGCAGGCCGCACACTTTTTTGCGGCGGTAGCACCTGCATCGGGGTTCGCGCTTGCGAGCAGCAGTTCCACCGGCTTGTCGGGTTCAGCGGATTTAACCGCAGCGGCGGTCTTGGCCTCACCCGCCGCCGGAACCGGGTTTTGTGTGACGACAATTGCAGTTTTACGAACGTTCTCTTCGCCTTTCGGATACAGGATCTCGACAAATGTCCGTGCGCCCACTAAGACAACCAGACAGGAAAGCAGCGCTCCCGCGATCTTATTGAAATAAAAGCTGTCCATCGGCTTTGTCGTCTCCATGAAGGCGGGTGTGTTTCGTGCTCTCTAATAGCCGCAAAGCCTTAATTTTTGCAATCCGTCCTCGCGGTCGCAGGGGCCTCGTCCCCGATACGATGCATAACTGTCACGCCGATCCATCATGAAAACCGTCGTCCTCATCCCCGCGCGCCTTCAGGCCACCCGCCTTCCGGGAAAGCCCCTCGCCATGATCGGCGACGCGCCCATGATCGTTCATGTCTGGCGCCGCGCCATGGAGGCGAACATCGGGCCGGTCATCGTTGCGACGGACTCCGACGAGATCGCCCGAGCGGTCCGATCAGAGGGCGGCGATGTCGCCATGACGAGCGACGCGCATCAAAGCGGCTCCGACCGGATTTATGAAGCGTTGTGCAAGGTCGATCCCGATGGCGCATTCGAGCGGGTCATCAATCTACAAGGCGATCTGCCAACCATCGATCCCAAGTCGATCCAAGCTTGCGCGGATACACTTAATTCGGGCTGCGAGATCGGAACTTTGGCTGCGGAAATCGTCCACGCGTCGGAGGTGCTCGATCCCAACGTGGTCAAAGTCATCGGATCGCCCCAGGCGAACGGTATACTCCGGGCGCTGTATTTTACAAGGGCTGGCGCGCCGACGGGGGCTGGACCGCTTTATCATCATATCGGGATTTATGCTTATCGACGTGCAGCGTTGGAGAAATTTGTGTCCATGCCGCAATCGGCGCTGGAGAAACGCGAACGCCTCGAACAGCTCCGCGCATTAGAGGCCGGCATGCGCATCGATGTGGCGGTCGTGGATGCCGTACCGTTGGGGGTCGATACGCCATCGGACCTGGAACGCGCGCGGCGGCTTCTGGATGGCCCAGGGTTTGGCCACCCGACCGCCTCCACGTTGGCGCGCCCACCACTTGCAATCCATGGCTCAACGAACAATGGCTGAACAAAGCGTCAGCAATCTTGGCGATCCACGGTATCGCGGCATCGCGCAGACCCGCATCGCCTATCAGGGCGAACCCGGTGCTAATTCACACGTGGCTTGCCTGAATTTTCAGGCCGATTGCGAGCCGGTTCCTCATCCCACCTTCGAGGATGCACTGGCCGCCATTCGAAATCGCGATGTTACTTACGGGCTTATCCCCGTGGAAAACTCAGTGGCGGGTCGCGTTGCCGACGTTCATCATCTGTTGCCTCAGTCTGGTCTGCACATTGTCGGTGAACATTTTGAGCGCATTCGGCACCAGTTGATGGCGTTACCCGCCGCCGACTTGGCCCATCTCAAAACCGCGCACAGCCATCCGCAAGCCCTGGGGCAATGCCGAAAGACGCTTCGCGATCTCAAGTTGCAAGCCGTCGTCGAAGCTGACACGGCCGGTGCCGCACGAATGGTTGCAGAAAGCGGCGACCTGACGAAAGCGGCCATCGCTTCCCGTCTTGCCGGGGAGCTTTATGGCCTTAAAATTCTCAGGAGCGATATCGAGGACGCGGAACACAACACAACACGCTTTCTGGTGCTTGCCAGCAGGGATGCCGCGCCCGCGCTGGCGGACGGCCCTGCGTTGACAACGTTCGTGTTCAAGGTCCGAAACGTACCCGCCGCGCTTTATAAAGCCCTCGGCGGGTTTGCCACCAACGGCATCAACATGACGAAGCTCGAATCGTATCAGATCGATGGCAGCTTCACCGCGACGGTTTTCTACGCCGATGTGGAAGCGCATCCCGACGAGCGTCGCCTTAAGTTGGCGTTCGAGGAACTGGCGTTCTGGTCCGCCGAACTCAAAATCCTTGGCACCTACGCCGCAAGTCCTTTTCGCACTGGGATGACCGCAGTCGCAACCCGTCACAAGGCCGAGCGGGCGTAATTTCTCCTGAGACTTGCTGAAAGCGCGTGGAACGGAAGTGGCGGTAGCCCAAATTTGGCCCTCTTGTTCGGACCTGTTCGGTTAACAATGACAGCGTTCAGTCGGCTTCGTGCGCAAAACAGGCCTTGTTTCTATCTGAACTGGAGATCGACGATGAAGCAGCTACGACCAGGCCTCCGGTGGATTATCCCCGTGGTCGCCATCCTAGTTTCCCATAGCTTTTCGCTCCGGTCCGAGGCCCAGTCGCAGGATCGCGGTTATCTGCCGCCGAGCCAGCAGGATCAAGGCCAGGGGTCCAATAGCGACCAGGACTATTCCAAACCGCGCCCGATTACACCGCCAAGCCGGCAGGATTCGCAACGACGCGAGGAATACCGGCGCGATGACGGACGTGATCCGGGGTACGGTCAAAGTTATACGCCTCCGCCGCGCGAGGGAAATCGTCGTCGCGAAGACGAGCGAAACGATTATGACAGCGACGCGAAGCCGGGCACCTATTCCTCCAACGAGATCGTGGATACCGGGCAGCGTTTCTTCGGTGATGTGTCGGAAGGCCTAGCCCGGGTTGTCGAGCACACGTTCCGCAAATATGGGCGTCCGAACGGATACATCCTTGGCGACGAGGCCGGCGGCGCAATTGTCGCAGGACTCCGGTATGGCGAGGGCACGCTGCACACGAAAGAGTTTGGCAACCGCAAAATCTACTGGCAGGGGCCGTCGATTGGCTACGACTTCGGTGCGGCAGGATCCAGATCGATGACACTCATCTACAATCTTCGCGACCCTTACCAGATGTTCGAGCGCTTCGGCGGCGTGGATGGTTCGGCTTATCTCGTGGGCGGTGCTGGTGTTACCTACCTGCAACGCGACGACGTGATCCTTGCACCGATCCGTGCAGGGGTTGGGTTGCGTCTTGGTGCGAATGTGGGCTATCTGAAGTTCACGCCATCGCCGACATGGAACCCTTTTTAAGGGTTTCATGTTGCGCGTATCGGCTGTAATGGTGGACACGCGGGCCAATACTCTTGATAAACCATGACGCGAGTGCCGCACTGGGAGCGAAGCTTCGATGATCCAAGCCGTCATGCTGATCACGCTCGGCTTTATGGTTGCGAGCTTGATCGGCATTCTTCTGGCACCGTCCCTCTGGAGCCGCGCCGCCCGTTTGACAAGAAAGCAGTTGGAGGCAACCCTGCCCCTCTCGCTGACAGAGATCGATGCCGCACGGGACCAGATCAGGGCAACCTATGCGGTGCGATTGCGCCGGATGGAAACGGCTTTGGCCGCATCGAGGCAGGCGGCAGCTCTTCAGCGCGTCGAGAACAGCCGCCTCCAAATGCAGATCGGAGCATTGCGGGACAGCATTGCCAGCCTCGATCTGGACCTGGACGAACGCAGAAACGCAAGCACGGTTTTGGAGCAGACCCTCACGCGCCGGGTGCCTAACCTTGAGCGGGAGATTGTTGACATCAGGTACGAACTCAGCGAGCGCGTTCGCGAACTGGACGACCTGGGTAATCAGTTCAATCGCAAAGAGGAAGCGCTGGAAGCTTCCAGAAAAGCCGCAGCAAGCTCTGCGGAGGAACTGACGAAATTGCGTCAGGCTGTGGAACGGACCAGTGTCGACAAAAGCGGCAGGCTCCTGCGCCGACCCTCACAATGGACCCTGGACGACTATCGCGGTGAATACGACCGCCTCAATCTTGAACTGTCCAAGCTTCGCCAGCAGCTCACGACATTACAGGGAAGAGACGCGGCACAGGCCAGCGTGATCAAAGGCGAGTTGCAGAAGCTCTCGGAACTCATTCTCGTGTCGGCTCAACCGCGTCAGTCGGTAGAGCGAGCGGATGTGTCGCCCCCAAGACGACCCGCGCTTGCCGAACTGAGACGCGACCGTCCCGTCCCGTGGGCGTCTGGAAAAGTCGAGGACGCGACGCTAAAGCCGACACCAACTCCGGATTCCATTCGGCACTCTTCGTTTTCGGGCGCACCTTCAGCGATCAAGGACCAGCCAAGCCCTTCCCCGGTTCCAATGCCGGACCCTTTGGCAGTGTCCGCGCCCTCCGGCACGGTGGATGCTGGTCCCCGTGTGGTTGCTGCATCAGTGCCGGAAAGTGCCGAACTAGCGGCAGCGAAGCCTTCCTCGTCGCCCGCGAACCCTACGTCGTCCCTGCTGCGCGGTGTAACAGCCCCGTCCGCAACCCGGGCTTCTCCACCATCCCTCACCCCGCGCTCCATCGAACCTGATGCCCAAAACCCGATAGAGTCACCGGCACCGTTCTCATCCCGGCCAGCGGCATCGTCAGCTTATGACAACGCGAAAGCGCCCGTTCCGGAAACATTCAAGGCCGACGCCGTTAAAGTCTATTCGGACGCAAAGCACCTTCAAACAATATCGGAACTCATGGCCAAGTCCGGAGACGCAAACGGCTTCAGGGCGTCCGGCGATCCCGTTCGCGAACATATGATAGCCGATGAAGTCAAGCGCGGCGCTGTGATCGATATTGCGCCGACGGTGAAAACGGAGATGTCGCCCTCCCTTCAGAGAGCGGAGGCGGCGGCTGCCGGTCAGCCGGGCCTTACGTTACTTGATCGGCTGCGCGGCGTTGGAGATCACAACAAGACGTCCGATGACGCGTAAATTTCCCATGATGCGATGTGTCTGCAGCGCTTTGGAATAACCGGATGCGCTGTGTTTTGCCACGAGCTGGACCGAAGTGAATTCAAAGCGCAATAACGATTCTCATTCCCGCACAGGCGGGAGTCCAGATGTCACCATCGTCAACCCTCAGCTTTAGGTCTCCGTCATCGCGAGGAACCGACGAATGTGTCCGGCAAACTTATAATGGGTCGGTCTCAGGCTACGTTTTCAGCCGGTAGCCGGTCTTGAAAATCCACCATACCCCGATAAGACACGCGGCCAAAAAGGCAAGCGTCATGCCCAAGCTGACACCGACGCTCACATCCGAGACGCTATAGAAGCTCCACCGGAATCCGTTAATCAGATAAACGAGCGGGTTGAGCAACGTGATTTTTTGCCAGATCGGAGGCAGCACGTTGGTGGAATAAAACGTCCCCCCGAGAAAAGCGAGGGGCGTTATCACGAGCAGCGGGATGATTTGCAGCTTGTCAAAACCGGTGGCCCAAATCCCGATGATGAAACCGAACAACGTGAACGTCACTGAGGTCAGGACGAGAAACGCGAGCATCACGAGGGGATGATCGATCCGGATCGGTACGAAAAGCCCCGCGGTCGCCAGGATGATAAGCCCCAGGATCATGGACTTGGTTGCGGCCGCGCCCACATAGCCCAGAACGATCTCGACCGCCGAGATGGGCGCCGACAACACTTCGTAGATCGTGCCGGTAAACCTCGGAAAATAAATGCCGAACGACGCGTTCGCGATGCTTTGCTGCAACAGCGTGAGCATGATCAAACCGGGCACGATGAACGCGCCATAGTTCACGCCGTCGATCTCGGTAATCCGCGAGCCGATAGCCGACCCGAAGACCACGAAATAGAGGCACGTCGAGATCACGGGCGAAGCGATGCTTTCCATCAAGGTGCGGCGCATGCGGGCCATCTCGAAGGCATAAATCGCGCGGACGGCATACCAGTTCAGGTTCGTTTTCATGTTCTTGGCTCGGGGTGCGACGTCACGAGACCCACAAAGATGTCCTCAAGCGACGTCTGGGATGTATGCATATCGCGAAACCGGATGCCTGCGTCGCGAAGGTCGCCGAGCAGCGTCGTGACACCGGTCCGCTCGCCGGTGGTCTCGAACGTGTAAATAATTTGCGTGCCGCCCGCCGCGAGCTCAAGCGCGTGCGCGGCAAGGGTATCCGGCAGCCGCGTAAGCGGGCCTTGCAGATCAAGGGTCAGCTTTTTCTTGCTCAGTTTGCGCATCAAATCGGCCTTCTGCTCGACGAGAATGAGCTTTCCACCGTTAATCACGCCGATTCTGTCCGCCATTTCCTCAGCTTCAGCAATGTAGTGGGTGGTGAGAATGATGGTCACGCCGGAGGCGCGAAGATCGCGGACCACATCCCACATGCCTTTTCGCAACTCCACATCGACGCCCGCTGTGGGTTCGTCAAGAAAGAGAACTTGCGGCTCATGAGCGAGCGCCTTTGCGATCAGCACGCGGCGTTTCATGCCACCCGAAAGCGTCATGATCTTGCTGCTCCGGCGATCCCAGAGAGATACGTCTCGCAGCACCTTTTCCACATAGCTCGGGTTTTTGGGGAGGCCGAACAAACCGCGGCTGAATGAAACGGTATCCTCCACGGTCTCGAAGATATCCGTGGTCAGCTCCTGCGGAACGAGTCCGATCAGTTGGCGCGCCGCGCGATAATCGCGGACGATATCGTGTCCTCCCACGTGAACGGTTCCGCCTGTCGCATTCACGATGCCGCAAACGATGCTGATCAGCGTGGTCTTGCCTGCGCCATTAGGGCCGAGCAGCGCAAAGATTTCACCGCGGTCGATATCAAGGTTGATGGTTTCGAGCGCTTTTTGTCCCGATGCGTAGGTCTTTGAAAGGTTGGAGATGGTAATGACGGGGGACATGGCACTCGTGAGGTAGGTGGAAACTCTGTGTCTTCAAAACACGCGTAACTTATGCGGCTCGAAACTGCGACAGAACCGCAAGCGACCTTCTGAATTACGGCAAGAGTTGAAAAATGCTTCGTCTAATGATGAGTTTAAGCGAAAACATGACAGCCATTGCGCGAACGCGGGACCCATACATCAGCTTTCAAGCCGTCCGGAAATACGTCCCCGCCTGCGCGGAGACGACGACCGGATATTTTGACTTCCAACCGCATATCGGAGCCGGTTGAAAATAGATCGTATTCCAACGGGAGCCGACGATGCCTGCCAGGGATATGTGACAGACCCCCGAACCAAGGCAAGCTAGCGTATAATCCGCTTGCGCATCGTTTTGGGTGCCTCATCATCTTCATCGTCAATTGGCGCGAGATTCGGGCTCACCACGTCTTCATCCCCGTCCGTGTCGAACAGGGCTTCAGCCGCCTGAGATGCGGCAAGTTCAGCCGCATACTCGTCACCGTCACGGGTCTGGGTAACGTTTTCGCCCTTGGCCTGACGGTCGGCTTCTTCCTCAGTGCGCGCGACGTTGACCATAACCTTGATCTCGACCTCAGGATGCAGGCTGACCCGCACCTCGTGTAGACCGAGGTTCTTGATCGGTCGATCCAGAAGGACCTGCGTGCGGTCGACCGAAAATCCACCGATGGTCATCGCTTCTGAGATGTCGCGGGTTGAGACCGAACCATAAAGCTGGCCTGAATCGCCGGCCTGACGCAGGATCGGGACGCTGACGCCATCGATCACCTTGGCAATGGACTGCGCTTCAGATTTGCGCTCAAGATTGTTGGCTTCGAGCTGTTTCCGGTCTGTCTGGAAGCGCGCGAGATTTTCCTTGGTTGCACGAAGTGCCTTGCCCTGGGGCAAGAGGAAGTTGCGGCCAAAACCGTCACGCACTTTCACCACATCGCCCATCTGGCCGAGGCGTCCGACGCGTTCGAGTAAGATCACTTGCATGGCGCTCTCCTATCTCAACACGTAGGGCAGAAGACCAAGGAAACGCGCACGCTTGATGGCTTTCGCCAGTTCGCGCTGTTTCTTGGCGGATACGGCGGTGATGCGGCTCGGGACGATCTTGCCTCGCTCGGAAATAAACCGTTGAAGCAGCCGAACGTCCTTGTAATCGATCTGGGGTGCATTGTCCCCGGAGAACGGGCACGTCTTGCGCCTGCGATAAAACGGACGCCGGGCACCCGCAGCGCCGCCTGCGCCACCACCACCGCCGCCGCCAAATCCACCACGGTCACCACCGCCGAATCCTCCCGATGATTGCATGCTCATGGTTGCTCTCCACCGGCTTGCTCGTCATTACGCCGTCCACGCGGACGATCCTCGAAGTTGCCGCCTTCGCGGGGAGGCCGGTCCCCGAACCCGCCTTCACGTGGAGGGCGTTCTCCGCCGAAGCCACCACTACCGCCGCCATCACGGTCACGGCCGCCGAATCCACCACCGCCGCCGCCGAAGCCGCCGCGATCCCCGCCAAATCCGCCTTCACGGCGCGGCCCGCGCGATCCACGGTCGCCACCGCCGCGATCACCACGGTCGCCCCTGTCGCCGCGCTCGCGGTCATCCTGCTTGCGCATCATGGCCGTCGGCTTCTCGTCCAGGGTCTCAACCTTCACGGTAAGATAGCGCATGATATCGGTGGAGATTCGCATCTGCCGCTCCATTTCGATCACCGCCTCGTGTGGCGCGTCGATGTTGAAATAGCTGTAATGCGCGCGCCGGTTTTTCTTGACCTTGTATGCGAGCGCTTTGAGGCCCCAATACTCGATCTTGTCCACCTTACCGCCGTGCTCTTCAATCACCGCCTTGTAGGTTGTGACGAGAGCTTGCACCTGCTGCGGCGTGATATCCTGCCGCGCAAGAAACGTGTGTTCATAAAATGCCATGATGGCCTTTCCCTAAAGTTTCAAGGACCGGCGCATAGCCCCTGTCAAGCCTTTGGAAAGGCTGGAAGGATCTTAAGCAGAGCAGAGACACGGGAACACCGCAAATGCAGACGGCCCACTCGCGCGACGTGCGCGCGGATGGGCGTTCCGTTCAGCCTCAGGCCGGGACGATGAAGGTATGGCGGAAAACGGGATGAGTTGCAACCTTGCATTTATCGGAATAACGCGGGGTGCTCTTTGGCGGCTCCGAATATTATGCCAAGTCTTCCCGCATCTCATCGGAAGAGACTCCCACGCTGCTACGGAGATAGCGATCTTCGTTTTCGCCGACGATATTGGTGGGCGCAGTAGGATTCGAACCTACGACCCGCTGATTAAGAGTCAGCTGCTCTACCGACTGAGCTATGCGCCCGAACCAAGTATCGACAGTACCCCCGGTTTTCAAATTTGTCCAGAAATCCAGATTCTGCGGCCGGGGTAAGAAACTTGCCGCCTCGATACCTGCCACGGGCGTCATCCTGTGTCTCGGATCTGTGATGGTCAACCTCCTGTGATGTTCTTTTCGCCGGGGCACCATGACACCACATTGACCGACAGAGGCTTGCGGCCCCGGTCGCGAAATGTGGAGATCGACAATGCTTTCATTTTTCAAATCCAAGGGTGAGATGCCAGCGAAGGCTGATGCGCTTCCCGGGCGTGCGACTGCAATTCCAACGGCTCAGACACATCATGTGAACGGTGCGGCTCTCAAAGGTCCCTATCCCGACGGCAGCCAGATCGCAATGTTCGGCGAAGGCTGCTTCTGGGGGGTCGAGCGTATTTACTGGAAATTGCCGGGCGTTCTGGTAACGGCGGCGGGATATGCGGGCGGGTACACGCCAAACCCGACTTATGAAGAAGTCTGCTCGGGCCGCACCGGCCAGAACGAGGTCGTGCGGGTGGTTTTCGATCCGAAGGTCATCAGCTATCGGGAGCTTTTGAAGACGTTCTGGGAAAGTCACAATCCCACCCAGGGCATGCGTCAGGGCAACGACGCCGGAACACAATACCGATCCGGTATTTACACATATTCGGCAGAGCAGGAACGCGAAGCGGTTGCCTCTCGCGATGGCTATCAGAAAGCGCTGAGCGCAAAAGGCCTGGGCGCGATCACGACGGAGATCGTCCCTGCCGGCGAGTTTTACTTCGCCGAAGACTATCATCAGCAATATCTCGCGAAAAACCCGCGCGGTTATTGCGGTTTGGGTGGCACCGGCGTTTCGTGTCCCATTGGCGTCGACGCCGAGCAAGGGCAAGCGGTTTAACCCGCAGTGCCTCGTGGGGTAAAAAAGCGCGACTTGCCGCAGAAGACGTGTGAAGCCTGCGGTCTGCCTTTTGTGTGGCGAAAAAAATGGGAGCGGGTCTGGAGCGAGGTTAAATACTGCTCCGACCGTTGTCGTCTGCGTAAGAACGAAACAAGGACGGCATCAGGCGGATGAGCGCCGGACGCCGTGAATGTTGTTAGAGCGCTTCGACTTAATCAGAGTCATGAAAGCTCTTTAACTCTTTATTTTATCGCATTTTCGAGGAGCAAAACCGCTCAGACTTTTGCTGAAAATGCTCGAGAGGGGGTCGGCCGGGATATCCTGGCCGCCCAATTCACGACATCGCGAGATTACTGGCGCTCACCGCGATAAGGTCTACCACCGCCAGAATCACGTCGGCTTTCGCCCCCTGTCTAACGCTCGTCGTCGGCAAGGGTTTCCTCCCCGCCTTCGCGCGGACGATAACTCCCGCTTCGTCTGCGATCCCCGCCATCTGACGCGTCGCGCGATCCATCCGACGACAGCAGAGGCGTAATACGACGGACGGCCACCCGCCGATTGCGACGCTCCGGTCCCTCCGTCTGAACCACTGGATATTGTCGCCCATAGCCTTGCGTCACGAGGCTTTCTGCCGGAACCCGGAACTCGCGGGAAAGAACGGCGGCCACAGCCTCGGCGCGACGGTCTGACAAGCTCAGGTTATCGACATCGTTTCCAACCCGGTCCGTATGCCCTTCGATCAGGAACACTTCGCTCGGGTTTTGCTCGATGATATCCCGGATGACAGCCGCAACCCGCTCAAGCACAGGGAAGTATTCACTGCGAACATCCCACGCACCAAAGTCAAAGTTGATGGAGTCGATGTTCACGCTGCGCATGCGCTCACGGAGACGCACGCTGGCCCGAACCTCGTCAAGTG
>CBDFGZ010000028.1:0-190476 GCA_965247345.1 Rhodomicrobiaceae bacterium
TTCAGAGCTTTCGAGATTCACCCCTTCTAAAACAAGAACCTTTTTGGAGATGGCCACAAATATCTGCAAGCGAGAACTACATCATCATTGATTGTCCCTTGGAACAATTTAAAGAAGAGTATCTGAAGGGGATCGAGCTTCTTGTGAAGAACACGAATAATGTTCATCTTTGCTTCCTTAATCTGGAAAGTGAGATCAAAAAGAGAGAGGGGTGCGAGCAGGACATAAAAGCAAAGCAGGTTGAAGCACTCAACAGTCAGCTTTTTAACAGGTAAATCTTTTTTCCACCGCTCGGGCAGCGGAAGTTTTGAAACCAGAATGAACATGGCGCAAACAAATTTGAGCAAGGTCGCAACTGTCATTAGTTGCCTCCTAGCGGTTGCTTTTGGGGTTCTTTGGGTGAACGAAAGAGCCAAACCTCCCGTCGAGCGCATTGTTGAAGTGTCAAAACCGGTAGAAGTTGTCAGGACGATAACTAACACAGTCGCTATAACCAATACGGTCATAAAAGAAGTAAGAATTCCATTAAAACCAACCCCTTTCCAAGAGGAAGCTGTTGAGTTTATGGAGAGTTACCATAAGCGAAAAATTCTTAAAAGCACTGATCAGACGCTTTATGGTGTTAAATCACTTTCCGTCTTTTGTGCGGTTGGTAGCGACGTTGAAAAGATTTTGTCAAAGGAGCGACTCAAAGACATAGTTGAACTGCGGCTTAGGAAAAATGGAATTAAGTTAAACGCGCCTGATGCCGATTTTGTAGGATTCCAATTCAATGGTGTATGGCTGGACGTGTTGGAAATTCCTTTTCTGATGTACACTCTCAACTGTGACGTTTCTGAGCCAGCAAGCGTGTTGCGAAACGGAGAGATTTTTAATGTTACCACAGCTTCCGTATGGCGTGATTTAGAATCTGGCGGCATAGGCAAAAACACTGCGGTTGATTACATAACCAAAGTTGCCGAACAGCAGGCCGATAGGCTGGCAAACGATTTTTTGGCAGCACAAGAGAAGGGGAAACATCTGCCCGAATCAGAAGGTGGGAAAGCATATTTAGAATTCTTGCATAAGCAAGTTCGTGCAGAACAAGATGATAGCGTGAAATAACAGTTATAAATTTTCCCACCGCTCGGGCGGCGGGATTTGCTTACAGTAAACAAACAAAACAAACAAAACCGAAACTATGGCACTCAACGTTAAACCCCTCGGCGACCGCGTCCTCGTGGAAGCAGTCGAAGAGAAGGAAACCAAAAAGGGCGGCATCATCATTCCCGATTCCGCCAAGGAAAAACCCACGGAAAGCATCATCATCGCCCTCGGCACGGGCAAAACCGACGACGACGGAAAGAAAGTTCCGTTTGAAGTCAAAAAGGGCGACCGCGTGCTCGTCAGCAAATACGGCGGCACCGAAATCAAACTCGACGGCAAGGAATATAAAATCCTGAACACGGACGACATTCTCGCCGTGATTGGTTAATCCGCCCCGCAAAGATCAACAAACTAAAAATTAAATAATACTATGGCAGCAAAACAATTATTGTTCGACGAGGCCGCTCGTCAAGCGCTCCTGCGCGGCGTCTCCAAACTCTCCCGCGCCGTTGTCGCGACGCTCGGCCCGAAGGGCCGCAACGTGGTGCTCGACAAAAAATTCGGCTCGCCGACCGTCACCAAGGACGGCGTCACCGTGGCGAAGGAAATCGAACTGGAAGACCCGTACGAAAACATGGGCGCCCAGATGGTTCGCGAAGTCGCCAGCAAAACCAGCGACACCGCGGGCGACGGCACCACCACCGCCACCGTGCTGGCCGAGTCGATTTATCGCGAAGGCTTGAAGAACGTCACCGCCGGTGCAACCCCATCAGCCTGCAGCGCGGCATCAACAAGGCCGTCGACGCCGCTGTGGCGCATCTCGCCAAGATCGCCAAGAAGGTCAAGGACAAGGAAGAGATCAAGCAGGTCGCAACCGTGTCCGCCAACTGGGACGCCACCATCGGCGAGATCATCGCCGACGCCATGGACAAGGTCGGCAAGGACGGCACCATCACGGTGGAGGAAGCCAAGTCCATCGAGACCACTCTCGACGTCGTCGAAGGCATGCAGTTCGACAAGGGCTATCTCTCGCCGTACTTCGTCACCAACGCCGAAGCGATGGAAGCGAAACTCGAGGACGCTACATCCTCAATTACGAGAAGAAGATCAGCTCAGCTGAAGGACCTGCTCCCGATCCTGGAGAAGGTCGCCAAGCTCGGCAAGCCGCTCCTCATCATCGCCGAAGATGTCGAAGGCGAAGCCCTCGCCACGCTCGTGGTGAACAAACTCCGCGGCACGATCAACGTCTGCGCCGTCAAGGCCCCTGGCTTCGGCGATCGCCGCAAGGCCATGATGGAAGACATTGCCATCCTCACCGGCGGCAAGTGCATCACCGAAGACCTCGGCATCAAGCTCGAGAACCTCGGCCTCGAAGACCTCGGCCGCGCCAAGAGCGTTGTCGTGGACAAGGAAAACACCACCATCGTCGAAGGCAACGGCAAGTCCTCCGAGATCCAGGGCCGCGTGAATCAGATCCGCCGCCAGATCGAAGAGACCACCAGCGACTACGACCGCGAGAAGCTCCAGGAACGCCTGGCGAAGCTCGCCGGCGGTGTGGCCGTCATCAACGTCGGTGCTGCCACCGAAACCGAGATGAAGGAAAAGAAAGCCCGCGTCGAAGACGCCCTGCACGCCACCCGTGCGGCGGTCGAAGAAGGCATTGTGCCTGGTGGCGGCGTCGCCTTGCTCCGCTGCATCGCGGCCATCGAACCGTGAAAGGCTCGAACGAAGACGAACCATCGGCGTGGAGCATCGTCAAACGCGCCGTTGAGTCACCGCTCCGCGCCCTCGCGGCCAATGCGGGCGTCGAAGGCAGTGTCATCGTCCAGGACACGTCAAGAAGCCGCAAAGGCAACGAAGGTTACAACGTCGCCACCGGCGAATATGAAGACCTCGTCAAGGCTGGTGTGGTTGACCCCAAGAAGGTCACCCGCTCGGCGCTGCAAAACGCGGCGTCCATCGCCGGTCTGCTCCTGACCACGGAATGTCTCATCACCGAGCTCCCGGAGAAGGACAAGCCGGCTCCGGCCGGTCATGGTGCCCCTGATATGGGCGGCATGGGCGGTTACTAATCCATTCGGATTCGGCCAAACCGAATCAATCAATGGCGCGGCCAGGCAACTGGCCGCGCTTTTCATTTCCAACCGTGTCATTCTCAATCCACGGCTTGGAGCAAAGCACGTCGCCCAGTCTTTCGCTCCGCCAAATTTGTCACTTGCCGGCGCGAAGAACGGGCGGCTACCGTGTGCCAATATGAACTTGGAAGATAATTTAGGCGACGTCATCCGCAAAGCGCGCATGATGAGCAACACCTCCCCTGCGGTCGCCGCAGTCGCCGCCGGATTGACGGAAACCGAGCTGGCCGACCTGGAGGCATCGGGAATATTTTCCCGACGACCGAACTTCATCGCACTCGCCGCTGCTATCGGCTTGGACGCCGGCAAACTAGAAACCATCGCTGGCGGCTGGTTACCGGGCCCCAAGAATTTATCCGAGTGGCGCGAACTACGGATGTTCACGACCGCCGGTGACGGCATGACCGTGAATTGTTATCTCGTGTGGGATGAGATTACCCGTGACGCTGCCTTATTTGACACCGGCTTTGATGCGCAACCAATTCTGGAAACCATCGCGGCCGGGCGGCTTCAATTGCGCCACATCTTCATCACCCACTCGCACGCCGACCACATTGCCGCGTTGGGATCCATTCGGGAAGCATTTCCGCAAGCGAAAATTCACAGCAGTTCAAAGCACGCGCCAGCGGAACAGCGCAATCAAACCGGTCAGCATGTCGAATTGGGCCGGCTGCACATCACCCATCGCGCAACCCCGGGCCATGCAATGGACGGAGTGACCTACATTGTCGGCAACTGGCCAGACCAAGCACCACCGGTGGCAATCGTTGGCGATGCAATCTTCGCCGGCTCGATGGGTGGCGGAAATGGCGAATGGGACCTGGCGCGGTCAAAAGTGCGCGAGGAGATTCTCACCCTGCCGAAGGGAACATTGATCGGCGCCGGCCACGGTCCCTTGACAACCGTCGCCGAGGAAATGGCGAACAATCCGTTCTTTGGCTGAAGCACGCCAAGTTGACGCCTTTCGCGTCTGGGACGTGAATCAGGATGAATTCCAACGTGCTCCGAGTAGTGCCCGCGTTCTTCAACCGTCGAGCTTTTCTCCCACCGCCAGCCGGAATCCCCGCCATTTTATTTTTTTGATGGCGGCAGTTTCGCGAGCGAAATCCCTTCCTGCCGTAGGATCGTCGCCTCCAGCTTGGGAACGAACATCTGCGTCTCCGCCGGGAGCGCCGTGGCAATGGCATCGAAACTCCGCGCCTGCTTCCGTTCGAGCAGCGCCTGAACCTTTCCCGGCCCCGCGTTGTAGGCAGCCAGCGCGAGCGGCCAATCGCCAAACTGGTTGTGCAGGCGTTTCAAGTAGCGCGCCGCCGCCTGCGCGCTTGGCTCAACTTGATAACGCTGGTCGAACGGCCAGCGGCGCAGGCCAAGTTCCTTCGCCGTGCCCGGCATCAACTGAAACAGCCCACCGGCGCCCGCCGGACTGCGGGCCTTTGGATTGAAACCTGACTCGACTTCCGCCAGCCAGACCAGTTGCTCCGGCACCTGCTCGGCCGTAAAGATGGATTTCAATTTCGGCACGAGAGCATTTGCGGCCACCGGTCGCTCACTCAAATTCAGTCTTTTTTCCCATACCTTTCGCTCGACCGACGGCGACGGATTCACCCCCGGCTTCGGCGGCTGACTCGGAACGGGTTTTGGTGGTGGCGTTTGCTGACGGAGTTCCTCCGCGACCTCGAAGTAATCGAGTCGCGAACGCAGCCAGGCTGCGTACGGCTGGGTTTCAGGGTGGGCATCAAGTAGTGGCAGGACAAACTTCGCCGTGTCCTTCAACGCGGCCAGATCGAGAACGTAATCCTTCTGGAGCTGATCTTGAAACTGACGCAGAAACTTTTCCACCTTGTCCCTATCTACTTCCGGCAACGAACGCAACATCCCTTCGTCCAGATTTTCTTCGGCCCAATCCTGCGCCGACTCGATCACTTGGCCAACGTCCAATTCCAATTCCTGCTGACCTGACACCGTAAGGGTCAGCATCAGCGCAAAGAGGAGACGGACTTTCATGTCGGAGAGAATAGAGGTATTCCATTTGAAGCGCCGCACCGAAATTCAACACCCCAATACTGGTGCCGGTGGTGAAAATTGTAACGCAATGGCGCGAAACCCGATAGGGACGCTTTCCACAGCGTCCCAAACTCCCTCTTGAAAAGAATGGGACGCGGATGGAACGCGTCCCTACCAACTCTTCACCGCGTCATTCACATTCTCCGGCAACGCCCTGCCCGGCCTACCCAGCCGCCGCTACGCTGTTTCCCAGCGCCAGCGGCGTGGCATGTTTATAGAAAACCAGTCCACAAAAAATTCCAAGCTCCGTCAGGAGCGACATCGAAACATGCCGCTCCTGACGGAGCTTGGTTTGTTCGGCAATCGCGAAACTATAAATATGTCAGCCCTGACGGGCTTTCCTTGGCGTCTTGGCGTTAAAAAATGTTCACGACCTCCCTTACCGTCGTCCATCGTACCAAGCGTAACAAGCCGCGCGGTTGCGAAACGTCGCCTCCCGGTTCGTCGCCACGCGAAACAGGAAGCCTAGGTGTTCCCACGTGGAATAAAGCCGCACCTTGCGCGCGGATGTCAGCAACGGATGCCGGTGCAGAATCACGATCTCACGGCCCGACGCCGACGCGAGTTCCTGCAAGCGTGCGGTCAGATCCAGCTCTTCGCCCACGAACATTTCGGGATTGAAGCCGCCAAGCTTGCGAAACGCCGCCGCCTCGCAAAAGATAAACGATCCCGCCAGCCAGCGTCGTGTACGGCTCTTCCAATTCCAAACGCCGGTCACGAATTTCGCCAACGGATAATTTCCCTCCAACCGGATCGTGCTGCCGCCCGCCAGACATTTGCCAGATTGAATTTGATCCATGACATCGGCAACAAGTTCCGCGCTCGGATGTGAGTCCGCATCAATGAACAGCAACCAATCGCCGGTTGCCGCCGACGCGCCGGTGTTTCGCGCCCGCGCGATCTGGTTCACCGGTTCGAACACCACCTTGACCCCGGCCGCCCGCGCTATCTCCGCTGTGCGATCCGTGGAGTTGTTGTCGCACACGATCAATTCGGAATCAAAGCCGCGCGGCGCAAAAACCGTCCGCGCCACGTTAATCTGCGTGAGAGTTGACGCTAGCAATCGCTCTTCGTTGAAGGCCGGAATGATGACCGAAATTTTCACCACGCTCAAACTGGCCGAGCCGGGCGCTGGCGTCCATCGCTGAATTTGGGTTAGGTCCGACTGGAAGCTGCCGACGGGTTACTTGCGTGAAGACCACTCAGAATGCGTGGCCCTCGCACATCAGAAGGCAGGCGTGCATGAATTTTACGCTCAAATTCGCATGGCATCGCCAGTGCTAAGAATTGGTAACGCATGAAACCGCCACGACACCGCCGGCAACTTGTCGGATTCACCTTGATCGAAATGCTGGTGGTCATTGCCATCATCGGGATTCTTGCCGCCCTGCTGCTGCCCGCCGTTAATTCTGCCAAGCTCCACGCCAAACGCATCGCCTGCGTCAACCACCTCCGGCAAACCGGCCTGGGATTCCAGATGTTCGCCAACGATCACAACGGCAAGCTGCCAATGCAGGTTTCCAATCGAGACGGCGGCACGGCAGAACTGGTCAATGTGACCAATCAGGAAAGTGCCGATTTCACCTCGGCCTACCGCCATTTTCAGGCGCTGTCCAACGAATTAGTTACGCCCAAGGTCCTGCTCTGTGCCATGGACACGCGCGTGGCAGCGGAAAACTTCCCCTCGTTGCGGAACACGAACGCAAGCTACTTCGTGAATGTCCGCGCGGAGAACGGCAGATCAACAACCATCCTTGCGGGCGACCGCAATCTCACCAATAACTCAGCCGGCGGACAGACCGTTTTACGGCTGGACGCCAACAGCTATCTGCGTTGGACGGCGGAGTTGCATCGGTTCAAGGGCAACCTTCTGTATGCGGACGGTCATGTGGAAGAATTGAACCGCCCGGCGATTATGGCCGCGAACGCCGTTGCTGCTCTGGCATTGCCGACGGACGAGCCACCTTCGCAGACGCGGCCCATCTCAAACAGCAGCTTGCCGAAGATATGACGGCGCTAATCCAGCCGATCATGGCGGATTATTCCGCGCTGGTCGTGGTCGCGTCAACGACAGGGAAAAATTTCGCGCCTCGCGTCGCGGCGTTGCTCGATGTTGCGCAAATCTCCGAAGTGACAGCGGTGCATAGCCCGACGAAGTTCGAGCGTCCGATCTACGCGGGTAATGCCATGCAGACGGTGGAGGACACTCAGCCGAAGAAAGTGCTCACCATCCGCACTACAACTTTTGCCGCAACCGGCGAAGGCGGATCAGCACAAATTGTGAAACTCGATATACCTGCGGCAACGAACCTGACGCAGTTTGTGAGCGACGAACTTTCACAATCTGCCCGTCCTGAGCTGTCGTCGGCGCGTATCGTCATTTCAGGTGGGCGCGGCATGCAATCGGGCGACAATTTTCAGCTTCTGGAACGGATTGCCGACAAGCTTGGCGCGGCCGTGGGTGCGAGCCGGGCGGCGGTGGACGCTGGATTTGTCCCCAACGATTATCAGGTCGGGCAGACGGGCAAGGTGGTTGCGCCGGAGCTTTACATCGCGGTGGGCATTTCCGGCGCGATCCAGCATCTGGCCGGCATGAAAGACGCCAAAGTGATCGTTGCCATCAACAAAGATGAAGAAGCACCGATTTTCCAGGTCGCGGATTATGGCCTGGTCGGTGATCTGTTTCAGATTTTGCCAGAACTTGAAGCTGCCCTCGACAAGCGGGCCTAACGCTTAAATAATAAGGCCGGAGCCGGACTATGGCGCAACTCGCCTCACAAACGTTTCGCGAAAACCCATTCCTCAATCGGAAGTCTGGCCGCGAACCGCCGACCATAAAAACCATCGGTGTGATCGGCGCCGGACAGATGGGCAACGGCATCGCCCATGTGATTTCACTCGGCGGCTATAATGTGCTGCTGCACGACATCAGCAAAGAGCGCGTCGAGGCCGGGCTTGCGACCATCAACGGCAATCTGACCCGTCAGGTCGCGCGCGGTAAAATCTCCGAAGAGGCCCGCGAAAGTGCCTTGTCGCGGATCCGGTATGCGGGTTCGTTGGAAGATCTGGGCGACTCGGACCTCGTGATCGAAGCGGCCACCGAGGACGAGGACGTAAAGCGCAAAATTCTTGTGGCGCTGTGTCCGAATCTGAAGCCGTCGGCACTCGTTGGTTCGAACACGTCGTCGATCTCGATCACGCGTCTTGCAGCAGTAACCGACCGGCCAGAACAATTCATCGGCATTCATTTCATGAACCCGGTTCCGGTCATGGAACTGGTGGAAATGATCCGTGGCATTGCCACGGATGAGTCCACGTTCACGGCGGTGCGTAAATTCGTCGAGACGTTGAACAAGACCGTGACGGTGTCCGAGGATTTTCCGGCCTTCATCGTGAACCGCATTCTTTTGCCCATGATCAACGAGGCGGTTTACACGCTGTATGAAGGGGTGGGTTCCGTCGAAGCCATCGATCTTGCGATGCGGCTCGGCGCGCGCCATCCCATGGGGCCGCTTCAACTGGCCGACTTTATCGGTCTCGATACCTGCCTGTCGGTGATGCAGGTGCTCTACGAAGGCCTCGCCGATACGAAATACCGGCCCTGTCCGCTGCTCGTGAAATATGTAGAAGCGGGCTGGCTCGGTCGCAAAACCCAGCGCGGCTTTTACGATTACCGGGGCGAAACGCCGATCCCGACCCGATAGCGTGTAAAGCGGCGTCGCTATGAATGAGAAGCAGCTTTCCGCTGGCGTGCTGAACGTCGCGTACCGCGAATACGGCCCGGTCGATGGCTGGCCTTGTATACTGCTTCACGGCTTTCCTTACGATGTGCATGCATATGACGAGAGCAGCGCTTTACTTGCTGAGGCAGGCGCACGCGTCATCGTGCCCTATCTGCGCGGCTTTGGACCAACGCGGTTCCTAAGCCAGGATACAATCCGGTCCGGTGAACAGGCGGCGCTCGGCGCTGATCTGCTGGCATTGATGGATGCTTTGAAGATCGAGCGGTCAGTTCTTGGCGGATATGACTGGGGTGGGCGCGCGGCGTGTGTGGTGTCGGCGCTTTGGCCGGAACGGGTTGCGGCACTTGTCACGGGCAATTCCTACAACATTCAGGATATCGCTGCGTCATCCGAGCCGAAGCCCGCCCTCGAAGAAGCGGCGCTTTGGTATCAATATTACTTTCATTCCGAACGCGGCAGAAGGGGGCTTGAGCAAAATCGGCGAGAGATCGCGGAATTGCTTTGGCGCATGTGGTCGCCGGACTGGGCATTCACCGCTGAGACTTTCGCGCAAACAGCGCCCTCGTTCGATAACCCAGATTTCGTCGACGTGGTCATCCATTCCTATCGCCACCGGTTCGGTCTTGTGCCAGGCGATCCCGCATATGCCGAAATCGAAACGAGGCTTGCGGCGCAACCGCACATAATCGTGCCGACAATCGCGATCGACGGTTCCAGCGACGGCGTAAACTCCGGGACAGCGCATCACGCTGGAAAATTCACTGGCGCTTACCAATATCACGTCTTTGAACGCGGTGGTCACAATCTCCCCCAAGAAAAACCACATGATTGGGCGCAAACGATACTGAATGCGCGGACTCTGGCTGGCACTGACCTGCAATAAATGTCGCTTCCTTGGGCGTTAAGCGACATAAAAATGCATTCGAGCGGTAGCCAGCGGTCAATTGCATCTACGAGTTAAGGACAAACGACATGGCAAGCCACGATCAGGCTCAGCAGCCCGGCTGGAGCGACCGTCCGAACACAGCCGTCATCGTCCTCGCAAGCGGGCGCATCATTCGCGGATTTGGCGTCGGAGCCGTCGGCGAGGCCTGCGGGGAAGTCTGCTTCAACACGGCCATGTCGGGCTACGAGGAAATTCTGACCGACCCGTCCTATGCGGGTCAGATCGTCACGTTCACCTTCCCTCACATCGGGATCGTGGGCGCGAATCCGGACGATATCGAGACCACGAACCTTGTCTCCTCATCCGGTGTGCGTGGTTGCATTGTCCGGGCGGACGTGACATCGCCGTCTAACTACCGGTCGGAAAAATCTTTCGATAAATGGCTGGTCTCGCGTGGCATCATCGGCCTCAGCGGCATCGACACGCGCGCGCTGACGGTGTCGATCCGCGAAGGGGGGATGCCGAACGCGATCATCGCCCACAACCCGGATGGCGTTTTCGATTTCGATGCGCTTTTAACACGCGCCCGGTCCTGGGAAGGGATCGACGGCACCGACCTGTGCAAGGGCGTGACGACCACGCAGAGTTACACATGGACGCAAGGGCTCTGGTCGCCGACCGGCGAGTTCAGGCCCGGACGCGAGCCAAGCTTTCATGTGGTGGCCATCGATTACGGCATGAAGCGCAATATTCTTAGGTGCCTGTCGGCGGCGGGGTGCCGTGTTACGGTTCTACCTGCCACGGCGACGGCGGACGACGTGATGAACCGTAAGCCGGACGGCATATTCCTGTCGAATGGTCCGGGCGATCCGGCAGCCACAGGCAAGTACGCGGTCCCCGTTATACGCGAGATCATGAAAACCGGGACACCGCTGTTCGGCATCTGTCTTGGCCATCAACTGCTCGGGCTGGCGGCAGGCGGGCGAACGGTGAAAATGCCACACGGGCATCATGGGGCCAACCATCCGGTGATGGACTATACGACGGGCAAAGTCGAGATCACGTCCATGAACCACGGTTTTGCCGTCGATCCGGCAAGCCTGCCCGACACCGTGGAACAGACCCATGTCTCGCTGTTCGATGGGAGCAATTGCGGCCTGCGCTTCAAGGGCAAGCCCGTGTTTTCAGTGCAGTATCATCCGGAAGCGTCGCCTGGACCGCAGGACAGTCATTACCTGTTCCGTCGGTTCGTAAACCTCATGAACGAGCGCGGGGGACGTGATCGCATCGAGGAAGGACTGAAATTAAGCGCTTGATCGACTTCGGTCGCGTCTGTCAAGCTGAGTTTACAGTCACAGTGTCAAAAAAATTTTACACGCGACACTTTGTAAGGCTTCTAAACTCTAGACTTTGCCGTTTCTTCGAGCGATGATCCGTCATCAGGCAGACCAACAGGCAGACACAAGACCTGGCACGGCCTCTGTCCCCGCGATGACAAGGACACCTCCCGATGGACTATCAAGGCAAGTTTACCCAAGCGCTCGACTCCATAACAATCGAGGGCCGGTATCGTGTCTTTGCGGACATCTTAAGAGATCGCGGACAGTTTCCTCACGCTGTGCATTACACACCCGATGGCGAAAAGCCGATTACGGTCTGGTGTTCGAACGATTATCTGGCCATGGGGCAGCATCCAAAGGTTCTCGCGGCCATGCACGAGGCGGTTGACCGGGCGGGCGCAGGTTCCGGTGGCACACGTAATATCTCCGGTACGACCCATTATCACGTGGAGCTTGAGGCCGAACTCGCCGATCTGCATGGCAAAGAAGCAGCGCTGCTTTTCACCTCAGGCTATGTGTCCAACGAGGCCACGCTTTCGACTCTTGTGAAGCTGCTGAAAGGCGCGGTCATTTTTTCCGACGAGAAAAACCACGCATCTATGATCGAGGGCGTGCGTCAGGGTGGCGGGCCGAAGCGCATCTGGCGGCATAACGATCTGGCGCATCTTGAAGGCCAGCTTCAGGAATACAGCGCCGATGTGCCAAAAATCATCGCGTTCGAGTCCGTTTATTCGATGGACGGTGACATCTCGCCCATCGGCGCGATCTGCGATCTGGCGAAAAAATACAATGCGCTGACCTATCTTGATGAAGTTCACGCGGTCGGCATGTACGGCCCGCGCGGGGCGGGCGTCGCCGAACGGGACGGCGTTATGCACAAGGTCGACATCATCGAGGCGACACTAGCCAAAGGCTTCGGCCTGATGGGGGGGTATATCGCGACGACAGCGGCGTGCGTGGACGCGATCCGGTCTTATGCGCCGGGCTTTATTTTCACCACATCGCTTGCCCCCGTTATCGTCGCGGGCGCGCTCGCGAGCGTGCGGCACTTGAAATCGAGCCAGACCGAGCGAGGCAGCCATCAGGCACGGGCCGCCGTTCTGAAGGATCGCCTCATTGCTGCGAATATGCCCGTCATGCATTCGCCGAGCCACATTGTGCCCGTGATGGTGGGAGATCCCGTTCAGTGTAAAGAGTTGACGGACTCGCTGCTGAACCGTTTCGGTATCTACGTGCAGCCGATCAACTATCCGACCGTGCCACGGGGAACGGAACGTATACGCCTGACGCCGGGGCCGATGCATTCCAATCAGGCCATGGACAAGCTTGTCATGGCGCTAGAAACCTTATGGGACGAAATGGGTTTGGCTCGCGGCGATGTCTGGTGCCAGAAGTGGCGTGGACGTATTGCAATTGCCGGGCAGATGGATCTGGTTGCCGCAGCGGGTGGCTAGAGCTTGCGTGTGATGGAACGTTAGTTGATTATTGCTGTTTGTTTCATTGCGCGATAATCAGACGAAAGAGGATCATATGCAGGACGCAACAGGCCCGGCCTTTGCAAAGCTCGTCTCCATGATCGAGGCGATGACGATCGGAATGCTGACCACCGAAGGCCATGATGGGTCGCTGCGGTCTCGCCCCATGGCGACACAGCGCATCGAAAACGATGTCATATACTTTTTCACACGCACAGACGCGCCGAAAGTCGATGAGATTCGCGACGACGCGAAGGTTAATGTCAGCTACGGCGATGTATCCAAGCAAACTTACGTATCGGTGTCTGGCAAAGCGACAACCGCCCGCGATCATGCGAAAATTCGTGAACTCTGGACAAAACATGCCGCACCCTGGTTTCCGGGCGGACCCAACGATCCCGCGCTCGCGCTGATGAAAATAGAGATTACGGCGGCAGAATACTGGGACGTGGACACGCGCGCGATGAAACGTCTCGACTACGATCATGCGTCCGGTGATTCCATTGCAAAAGCGACCGACCATAAAAAGCTGAAGTAAACGGCGGATTTGCCGTTAGTTCATCGGGTGTATTGCTCTCCCTTGACGCGTGTTCTATCTTGGCCTCAAACACCAAGGCTTTGATCTGGAGCATGCGATGCGGCACATTGGACATTTCATAGGCGGTAAACGGGTTGAGGGCCGCTCCGGCCGCGTTACCGATCTTGTAGCGCCGCACACCGGAGAGCTTCAAGGTCATGTCGCGCTGGCAACCGCTGGGGAACTGTCCGAAGCCGTCGCAAACGCCAAAGGCGCACAACCCGGCTGGGCGGCACAAAATCCGCAGCGCCGCGCCCGCGTGATGATGCGCTTTCTCGAACTTATCGCCAAAGAAATGAAGCCGCTTGCGGAACTGCTGTCCATGGAGCACGGCAAGACGGTGGCGGACAGCATTGGCGACATTCAGCGCGGACTTGAGGTGGTCGAGTTCGCCATCGGCGCGCCGCATCTGCTGAAAGGTGAATTCACAGACGGTGCCGGCCCCGGCATAGACATGTATTCCATGCGGCAGCCGCTCGGTGTCGTCGCTGGAATCACGCCGTTCAACTTTCCGGCGATGATTCCGTTGTGGAAGGCAGCTCCAGCACTCGTGTGCGGAAACGCCTTCATTCTGAAGCCTTCTGAGCGCGATCCGGGTGTCCCCATGCGTCTTGCTGAATTGTTTCTCGAAGCGGGCCTTCCCGCCGGTGTGTTCAACGTGGTCAACGGCGACAAGGAAGCCGTGGACGCGATCCTTACCCACTCGGATATTCAGGCTGTCGGCTTCGTGGGCTCCACGGCCATCGCCCACCACGTTTATTCTCTGGGAACGATGCACGGCAAGCGCGTTCAGGCGTTCGGCGGCGCAAAAAATCACATGATCATCATGCCGGACGCGGACATGAACCAGGCGGCCGAAGCCCTGATCGGCGCCGGTTATGGCGCGGCGGGCGAGCGATGTATGGCGATATCGGTCGCGGTGCCCATCGGCGAGAACACGGCGGATGCGCTGATCGCGAAACTGATACCGCGCGTGGAAAGCCTGAAAGTCGCGCCCTATACGGACGAGAAGGCCGATTATGGTCCGCTGGTCACGAAAGGTGCGCTGCAGCGCGTGAAAGGTCTGGTGCAATCGGGCATTGACGAGGGCGCGAAGCTCGTGGTCGATGGCCGCAACTTCGTCATGCAGGGGTATGAAAATGGGTACTTCATGGGTGGTTGCCTCTTCGACCACGTGACACCTGAAATGCGCATCTACAAGGAAGAGATTTTCGGCCCGGTCCTGTCCGTGGTTCGCGCCAGGGACTACGAGGAAGGCCTCGCGCTCGCCAACAACCATGAATATGGCAATGGCGTTGCGATCTACACGCGCGATGGAGACACGGCCCGCGATTTTGCCTCGCGCGTCAACGTGGGCATGGTGGGCATCAACGTGCCGATCCCTGTTCCGCTCGCGTATCACACGTTCGGCGGCTGGAAAAAGTCGATGTTCGGCGATCTGAACCAGCATGGCCCGGATAGCATCCGGTTTTATACGAAGACGAAAACCGTTACATCGCGCTGGCCCAGCGGTGTGAAGGACGGTGCGGAGTTTGTCATTCCCACCATGAAGTGAGTTCGTCCACGGCGATACCTTCCGGCTCGCTGAAAGCGTTCGCTGCACTTCGGTCATGGCCGGGCTCGGCCCGGCTATCCAGCCTTTCGTATTGCGAGGGACGCGCGCTTCGCTCGATGGCCGGTCAAGCCCGGCGATGACACCGAATATCATATTTCCGTCGTCGTAGGACAAACTCAAGAAGGCAAGCTATCCCAAAGAGCTAGCTGCTAAACCGCGATCTCAACTCTCTGTCTAATTGTAACCACGATTGAAGTGCTGCATTTTCTCGCGACCCGCGTGCCGAATCATGCCGGGGTTCCATCATACAAGAAACTAAGCCAACATACGGAGAAATTTCATGGCTAAGGACACGCATAAGGACAAGGACAAAGAAGCGTCGCACAAAGACTCTTCGCACAAGGATTCCGCACACAAGGACACGTCGCATAAGGAAATGGCTGCTAAAGACAGTTCAGCAAAATCCGGATCCCACGACTCGCATCCGTCGCATGAGCATCACATGAAGGCGGCTGAGCACCATCAGCACGCGATGAGCCATCATAAAGAGGCGGCAACGCATACGGCCTCCGGTCATCATGAAAAGGCGGCTCATCACGCGCACACGGCACATGCTCACACGCTTCACGCAACCCATCACGGGAATGAAGCCGCAAAGCATCACGCGACATCGCATAAGAAGAGCTAAGTCTTCCAATCATACCGGCATCGCAGGTCACCGCGCTGCCGGTCTCATTTTGCGTTCGCGAGCAGCGCACTGTTTGTAATGCGGGTTACGGTCGCAGTCGCTTTCAGGATACTCGGGATCAGATACGCGGCGGCCATCGCTAAACGCTGACCCGACGGGTTGACGAGAATTTTGGAAATCGTTGTCGCTCGACCGACTTGGCGGCCTACATCCTTTTCCAGTGCCCGGTGATATTCGGTAGCAATACCGCCATTTAGGTAGGCGCGGGATGCAAGCTGAGCGCTGTGAAGCGCGATAGACATGCCGTCGCCGGAAAACGACGGAATGACCGCAGCCTGGTCGCCCAATCGCCAAAGACCATCCGGACCGGGCGCGCGATTGACGTAGCCATAGGGCAAACCGGTGATGGCCAGAGGTCTACCCTGTTGTACAATCGCCATACGCAGTCGCGCCCTCAGGTGAGGACACGCAACAATCATGTCTGCGATCAGCCGGTCGTAGGTTTTATATCGACCTGCGAACACGCTTTGCCTCACAAGAAGACATAAGTTGGCAAAACCCCCTTCAATCAATTGCAGTCCCGCATACCCGCCAGGAAATAGAATCAGTTCCACGTGATCGCGAAGCGCGTCGGTTTGCTCGTCTGCAAGCCGCCAGTAGGATTTCAGACCGATGAGATCGTTTTGCGTGCCCGGTGGGCGCTTCCACCCTCTCAGATCATGCTTACCGGTCGCCAGAAAAGCGTCCGGAGCATCATATTCCGAACCGTCGCCTGTGACGACAGTCCAGCCGCCATCCGACTGCGTGAGTTCTTTTACCCGGGTATCTCGATGGACCTCCACCCCGGCCTTGACTGCGAGATCAAGCAGACTGTTATCAAGACAACGGCGGGAGAGACTTCGCGCCGTGAACGGCAACGGGTATGTCACGGGCGCTCCGTCATTGACGATACGCACGTTTGAGATTGAAACGCTGTTCAAGTTCCCGAACGACACGCCAAGGCGGTCGAGATAGCTTATGCCCTCACGACTGATGAATTCGCCGCAGACCTTATCGTGGGGACCGGTTTCGCGCTCAAGCAGGACAACGCGCCGACCGGCGCGCGCCAACTGAATGCCCACCGCGGTGCCAGCAACGCCGCCTCCCACGACGATTGCGTCATATCTGATCATGGCTCAAACTTTGATGCGTGAAACGCTAAGGCGAAACGGCATCCATTTTTCGATTGCGACCGCTTCTCTCGCTAAACCGGCCTCACGCAAAAGTCGTTCCCAATCATAATATGTAAACGCGCTCGCAACCGAGACGGGGCCGTCGTGTCGCATGAACCGATGGCGGCGCGTTGCCCAAAATCCAATCTGCAAGGCGCGGTATGAAAGCCAATGCCGTTCAAGATCATTGATGATCCACCCGATACGGCTGTGCTCTTCCATCCAGTTGATAAAGCGCACTACATCCCCGTCGCGCAGATGATGCGTAAACAACGAACTCATCACGATGTCGGTGTCGGCGGGGGGCCGGTATTCGAACACATTGGCCGTGACCCAACGTAATGGTCGCTTTGCCGCCGTTGCTTCCTCTGCGGCCCGCGCCGACCATGGGTTCATATCCACGCCGACGATATCGACCGCAATGCCGCGCCTTGAAGCCCACGCGTCGATCTTGCGTGACATATCGCCGTAACCGCTTCCGACATCGACGATTCTCACCCGTGAGCCGCTGGAAAGGCGACCCCGGCCGGCAAGCTTGTCGAAGAACGCCATCGTGGGACGGTATGCGAGCGACAGCCGGTTCGCCTGCTCCAACTGCATCAGACAGCCACGGAACTCCGGGTAATCGACGGCCTCGATGTCCATGAGTTCCGGTGTCGTATCCCGGCGGGAAAAATCCGGCATTGCTATGCCGCCGTGTGGAACAGCATCGTCTCCGCGGTCAACCCCGGCCCAAAGGACATGGCACATCCCTTTTCGCCGAAGGTCCGGCTGTCGAGGAGGGATTTCAAAACGAACAGGATCGTCGCGGACGACATATTTCCGCAATTCCGCAGGACGTCGCGCGAAGCCTGAAGCGCGTTGGGGCTTAAATTGAATGCGGTCTCGACCGCGTCGAGGATGGCACGCCCACCCGGATGCACGGCCCAAAGATCCATATCCTTTGGCGCAAGCCCACCGAGAATATCAAGCGATTTGGCGTTCAAGGTCTCGGCCACCGATGCGGGAATACGGTTGGATAAAATCATGTCAAAGCCCTGATCGCGAATGAACCAGCCCATCTGATCGGAAGCCTCGGGCAGAACCGTCGCATAAAAGCTGTCAAGCCCCAGGCCGCGCTCGTCACCTGTGATCAATGCGGCCGCGCACCCATCCGCGAACAGGAGAAACGGCATCATCTGCGTGAGATCGCTGGTTTCCTGAAAATGGAGCGAACACAATTCCACGCTGACCAGAAGCACCCGCGCCTTCGGCTCGGAGCGGACGATGTGCCGTGCGCACTTCAGTCCGTTGATGGCGGCATAACAGCCCATGAACCCGATAACCGTCCGCTCCACAGTAAGTTGCAAGCCGCAGCGATGGACGATCTCAAGATCAACGCCTGGGGCGGCAAATCCTGTACAGGATGTTACGATAAGGTGCGTCACCCTCTTCGCATTATGTTCAAGGTTAAGATTGCCGACCGCCTGGGACGCAAGCGTTGGCGCATCCCGCTCATATTCCCGCATACGAACGCCCGTCGTCGGGAAATTGCCCGGTGCGTAAAAAATCTCCCCGTTGGAGGATGCGCTGGAACAATCGGGCGCCGGGGTCAGAAAAGACCATCGGCGTTCGATTTGTCCCCGCTCCACAAGCTTGTCAAAAATCAACTGTTGGCGGTTGTCGGTCAGGAGCCGCCGCTCGAACTTGACGAAGGCATCGTGAACCTGATTCGGTGGGACAGCGGTGGCGATCTGATTGATATACGCGTTGGTCAATGAGTGCCTTTCGAGGTCGGAACAGGGTAACGCGTAAGGTCCGGGGGATCGGGTATCCTCATGTGTTTCATGATCTGCGCATGGCCCCCGTCATGCGCAGCAACACCGGCCGCAGTTTTAAGCATGAATACGGAAGCTGCCGGGCCAAGTTTCGTGACTATATCATTAAGACGGAATTCCACGTCCGGTTCCTCATCGATGACGGTTGCTTGATGTCACAAGGAACAGATCAAACCCGGCGGCGTTTGCAAACTGAAAACGCGCACCTTATTGCGGAAGTCATGCATCCTATCGTCATTACAATTCCAGCCCGAAACGAAGAGGACCGCATTGGGGCCTGTTTGACTTCTATTGAGGAGGAGGCCAGGAATTACGACGGCGATGTGAAGGTTATCGTTTTTGCGAACAACTGCGCGGATCAAACCGCGAGCCGTGCGGCGCACATGGCATCAAGGGCGGCAATCGACGTCCACGTGCACATTCAGCAATTTCCCCCTCACAGATCGAATGCAGGATGCGCGAGGGCAGCCGCATTTGCATTAGCCGCGTCGATGGCAAACAGCGCCAAGACCATTATTGTCTCGACCGATGCCGACAGCCGTCCGCAGCCGGGCTGGCTCGCGAAAATCAGCGGAGCCGTGAGCAAAGGTGCCGACGCGGTTGCGGGGGTCGTGGAGTTCGAGCCCGGGGAAACCGCGAATTTGCGGGTGCTGCCGGTACGCAGGCGCGAGGCTGAATATGCCGGATTACAGGCGCAACTTGTCGCGTGTCTTGATCCATTGGACCACGATCCATTTCCCAATCACATCTGGGCGTGGGGCGCGAATCTGGCTGTAACCCTCGATGCTTATCGTCGAGTGGGTGGCGTCCCACAGGTTGAGCTTGCGGAGGATCGCGCTTTCGTTACGCGGCTGGAGGCGTTCGACTGCAAGGTGCGCCACGATCCTGACGTTCGGGTCTGGACTTCCACCCGCACCGATGGTCGTGCGCCTGGGGGCCTCGCCGATCTTATATCTATATACAGTCACGACCCGACCTACCCATGTGACGCTGCACTGATGCCCGTCAACAATCTTGTTCGTCATGCGCGGCTTAAGCGCAAATTTCGCCGAGCGTTTCACGACCGGACAAGATTTGTTTCACATCTCGCCGCAACCATGAATGTTTCCATTGATATAGCCGAAAAAGCGCTTGACCAGCCGTTTTTCGGTCAGGGATGGGCGCTGCTGAGAGAGGAGTCGGCTTTGCTTCATGAGCAACGTTTATTTCCCATCGCTTTGGAAGCGGAACTGCACAAAATACGCCGCGCGCTGGCTTCGACGCTGAAGCATGAGACCGGTACAAACGTGAACGATAGCGCCAGTTTGTGGGCCGGGATTTCCGAGACTCGACCACGTTCGGCAACCATCAGCAGCACGAAAGTTGAATAGTTTGGACACATACTTTGCAAAAATTGAGGAATATCAGGGCGACAATGTTTTGCCGGGGGTATACTTAACTCAAATTGCAGATAATGCATCGGTCCATGATCGTGAAGGAAGCTTTCCCGCAGGCGATATCGTGATGCTTTCAAAGCTCGGTATATTGAGGCGCACTGCGGTACTGGCAAACAGCTTTGCCACGGCCGAGATTCCGGAGACTGCGACAGTTGAACTGAAAAACCTGTTGCGAAGTCTCGGGTACGCGAACCTTAGCGTGGCGAGATTGTTTGAGGGGCATTTCAACGCCCTGTTTCTCATCGCAAAATTCGGCTCGGAGGCCCAGTTTGCCCGAGCATTGCGCGATGCGGAACAAGGTCATCTTTTTGCGATCTGGAATGCTGATGCGGCAAATGCCGTGCGGATCAGCAAAGCGCAACGTGAAATGGCGTTAACCGGAGCGAAGCGCTTTTGCTCCGGCGCGGGGTTCGTTAAACGTGCGCTTATCACCGCCGCCACTGATGAGGGAGGGCCATTGCTTGTTCTGGCGGAACTGGACACGCACACTAAAGTCGATCTCTCCACCTGGAAACCTCTCGGCATGCGGGCGTCGATGAGCGGCACCGTTGATTTCACCGGTGCGCCCAGCGCTCGCCTCACGATCATTGGACAACCCGGCGACTACACGCGCGAGCCATTCTTCTCGGGTGGTGCGTGGAGATTTCTTTCTGCGCAGTTGGGTGCGATAAACGCGCTTGCGGATTGCGTCCGAGAGGATTTGCATGCCACCGGGCGACATCATGATCCCCTTCAGAACGCGCGGTTTGCCAAAACTCTGATCGCGGTGGAGACGGCGGAACTCTGGGTCGCGTCTGCCTCGAAGAAAGCGGAGGACAACCGACTGCCATCCGATCTCCGGATTGCCTATGTGGGACTGGCTCGCCATGCTGTGGAGCAAGCGAGTTACCTGGTGATGGAAACGTTGCAGCGATCTTTGGGGCTGAATGCACTCCTTCAGCCGCATCGCGCGGAGCGTATCATGCGCGATCTTTCCACCTACCTCAGGCAACCGGCACCGGACCGCGTTTTAGCGAATGCCGCGAGTTATGCGTTTGAGGCAGGCATCGCCGGTGTCCATTTATGGTCATCCCCAAATGCAGAACGACAGTGATCTGAGGCGGGTGCAGTCGTTTCCCTACTGCACGATTGAGGAGATTTGCGGTTCGTCCGGCCCGATCCTCGTGATGGCCCCCCACCCGGATGATGAAACGCTCGGCTGCGGTGGTCTGATGGCAGAAGCGCGGCAGCGAAAGCGCGAGGTGTACATTGCGGTTTTGACGGACGGTACTCAGTCCCATCCAAACTCCAAGGCCTATCCATCAGAACGCCTCGGTGAACTGAGACGGAGCGAATCCCGCGCGGCGGCCGTGGAACTGGGGTTAGACCCCGAGCGGATTGTATTTTTGGGGCTACAGGACGGTGGTGTTCCCCACGCGGGTTCAATTTTCAACAACGCGGTGGCGCGCATCGCCGATCTTTGTCTTGCGCGTAATGTTTCGGCGTTGTTCTGCACCTGGCGGCATGATCCCCACCCTGACCACAAAGCCGCGTGGTCGATGGCTTTGGAAGTTCAGCAGCGCATTCCCAGCCTCAAGCTTTGGGCTTATCCCATCTGGGGATGGACACTCGATCATACGGATGCCGCTGGCGCTGGAGCTACGAACGGGGTTCGTCTTAACATTTCGGGGCATTTACCTGCGAAGCGGCGCGCAATCTCGGGGCACGCCAGCCAGATCTCAGGTCTTATTCACGACGACTCGCAAGGCTTCAGGCTATCCGCAGAGGTGATTTCATTTTTCGAGCAGTCATTTGAGGTGTTTCTGAATGATGACAGAGACTAACCGCACCTTGTCTAAAGAGTATTTCGACAAGCTATATGATTCGTCCCGCGATCCGTGGCATTTTGAGACGAGCGACTACGAGCGCGAAAAATACCGGGAAACGCTGCAAGCTTTGCCCGATCCCCGGTATCGGTCGGCTTTTGAAGTCGGTTGCTCCATTGGTGTTCTCACGGCGTTGCTGGCCGCACGATGTGACCGCTTGCTGTCCGTGGACATTTCCACAAAGGCGCTCGAAACAGCAAAAGCCCGGTGCGCAAATCTTCCGCAGGTCTCGTTCGCGCAGATGGAAGTTCCAAAAGACTGGCCGACCGCACAGTTCGACCTCATCCTGCTGTCCGAGATGGTTTATTATCTTGACGATCTCGACGTCAACCGATTGGCAGAACGCGTCCGCCGAAGTCTTATTCCAGGCGGGGACTGCGTGCTTGTGCACTGGACGAAGCCCACGGAATATCCCCAAACCGGTGATGGTGCTGCAACGCTGTTCATCAAGGCCATGGGAAATACAATAAAGGTGCTTAACCAACGGCGATTCGAAAGCTATCGCATCGATGTGCTGAAGCGGGTCCGGTGATTGCTGCCCGCGCAAGACATGCAGCAGCAGTCGGCCCGCCGTTCAAAGCACATACCGGCAAAACATGCCGATTGCGTCGCGATGAATTTCCACCGATGCAAGCTTTGCAGATGTCATCGGACTCGTGCGGGCGGCAATCCAGGCTGCCAGAGTTTCCATACTGTACCCCATGCCGGGGATTTCGTTCATCAGTCTGCCGTCCGCGCTGGCTTTGATATCCGCTATAATCTGCTGCACCTCACCCAGATCAACCGCGTACCCCGATACATGATCGGGAGCACCTTGGAAAATCAGCGCAACGCGGTAACTGTGTCCGTGAACGCGGCTGTTGGTATGGCCTGATGGCTCATGAACGGCGCTGTGCGCAAGATCGAGATGGAACGTAAAGCCAACTGTGACGCATGCCATTACGATGATCCGTCGAACGAACCTCGGTTTGCTGAAAGGGCGCAGCCCACCGACTTCGCATCCGGATAAACATCGAGTTTGCGGGTTTTGACGGACGCGGCCTGAATATGTTCATTTTTGAAGATTAGCGCGAGGATCGCAAGGCATAGCGCTTCCTGAGTGTTGAACCGTCGTTTTTCCAGAAGGTCCGAAATACCGGTGCGAATGAAATCGTAGTCCACGGTCTGGGTAATCGAGTCCTCGTTCGCTTCGAGGGAAAGGTTCACATCCACTTCGACATCGACGGACAGCCGCTGTTTGCGACCCACTTCGAAATCGTGGATGCCAATGTCGGCCGCGACCTCGTAATCTTGCAGAAACAGTTTGAACGACGTGATTTGCATCAGCTTTGACCGGGTTTGACGAACGCCACGTCGCGACCATGCGGGGCAAGATATTCGCCGCCGTCAATGGTTATAACCTGGCTTCGAAAAGATGGTGTGTTGAGAATAAAAAGGACAGCGCTGGCGACCTGTTCGGGCGTGCACCCTTGCTGTAGCGGATTGAGCACATGGGCTGCAACGAACTCGGCCTGCGTTTGATTGCCGCTGATCATCGTGATACCCGGCGCAATTCCGCATACGCGAATATGTGACGGTAGCGACTGCGCCAGCATCTGCGTCATGGCATGAAGCGCAACTTTGCTCACAGTGTAGGAGAAATAATCCGGGTTGATGGCGAAAACGCGATTGTCCAGCACATTGATCACGCAACCCGGCTCACTCCGTGCTTTCGCGTAAAGCTGGGCTAAATGCAACGGCGCGACCGCATTTACTGCCATGGCGCGCGCAACGCTCTCGTCGTCGGCGGTTTCCCATGTGTCGTAATCGAAACGAGACGCGCAGTTCACGATGGCGTCAAGCGAACCAGCGACCGCGATGGCGTCGCACATCAACTGGACACGGCTGCTTTTGCTTGCCAGGTCTGCTTGCAAGACCGACGCTCGCAGACCCTGCTGACGAAGCCCGGCCTGCAAAGCGAGCGCATCGTTCGCACTCGAATTGTAGTGGATGATGACATGCCAGCCATCTTGAGCGAGCGCCGTCGAGATCGCGGCCCCAACCCGCTTTGCGCCACCGGTTACGAGAACAGCGCGCATCGAAGGTCGGTCAGAAGCGAAATTGTTCGGCAAGGATACGCTCTTCCAGCGCATGTCCCGGATCGAACACGAGCTTGAGGCCGAGTGTCCGTTCCTCCCGGATGGACACCGAGAGGATGTTCCTGATCTCGATATGATCGGCCACGGCACTGACGGGACGCTTTGCGGATTCGAGGACCGTGATTTTCACGTTGGCCTTGTTCGCAAGCAGCGCGCCGCGCCATCGCCTCGGTCGAAACGGGCTTATGGGCGTCAAAGCAAGAAGCCGTGCTTTCAGCGGAAGGATCGGGCCGCCCACCGAGAGATTGTAAGCTGTACTGCCCGCAGGCGTCGATACCAGCACGCCATCGCAAACGAGATCGGCAAGACGCTCCTGCCCATCCACTGTAATCGCCAGTCTCGCGGCTTGATATGTCAGCCGAAACAGGGAGACCTCGTTGATTGCCAAGGCCTCTTTCATCTCCCCGCCCTCCGCCTCCACTCGCATCTTGAGTGGATGGATGACGTTGACTTTCGCCTGGGCGATGCGTTCGGGCAAACCATCTTCAAGATAATCGTTCATCAGAAAGCCCACCGACCCGCGATGCATACCATAAATCGGGATTTCATCCTTCATGAACCGGTGCAAGGTCTGAAGCATAAGACCGTCGCCGCCAAGGGCTACGATCACGGAAGCGTCTTGTGGGTTAACGTTGCCATAACGCTTGGTCAGCCGCTTGTAAGCCGCCTGGGCCTCAATCGCGGGGCTTGCCACAAAGCTCAGCCGCTGACTCTGTAACGCCAGGTTGGCATGCGGTTGACCACTCTCGCTTTGCACCATACCTGTACCTTACCACTTCACCTTCAGCGATCCACCGAGCCTGTGACATGCACGAGCCGCACTCTCTTATGATCATTTATACCACGCTTCCAGATGAAAAGGTTGCGCATGAGATCGCGGCGGGCCTTATCGAAAAACGGCTGGCATCCTGCGTGAATGCGGTCCCCGGTCTGACCTCCTTTTTTCGGTGGGACAATCAGGTTACAACCGCAGGCGAAATCGCCATTTTCGTTAAAACACGCGTCGCTCTGAGGTCCGAAGTTTTAGCATTTATCAAGGAAAAACATCCGTATGAGGTTCCTGCCCTGCTGACGTTCACCCCCACGCAAGTTTCGGCGGATTATATGAATTGGTGCTTAACGGAGACGGAAGCCGATCATTCGCTGAAGACTAAAACTTGAGGCGTAAATAAGGCAGACGAATCCCATAAGTGATGCGGTTTTGCAACGAAAAGTTTTTACCTCGCACAAAAAATGAATATTTACAGTCACTTAAGGCGTGATTCAATAAACTTGCAATCACAGCGGTCTACGAGCATCTTAGGTATCAAGGCGGAGTGTATCATGGCAAAACCGATGACGTTGAGGGAGGCAGTGCTGATAAGCGGTTTAATTCTGTCGCTTGCTCAGCCAACCGCGGGTGCATGGGCGTTCACGCCGGAACCTGTGCCGGCACCGTCGGCATCGAAACCGTCGCCTGACAGCAAGACGCCCGTTGCGCCTGGACAAACGCCTGCCGAACTTGCCGATCCGTATGCGGCGGGCAAGCCGAAGGGCACCGAACTCTCCATCCCTGGGATTGGATCGATCGGCGTGCTGCCGAAGCTCGATTTCGGTCTGGAACTGCTGTACGGCCCGCCGAATTCAAACGAAGGCCTAGCACTGGATCAACGCACGCCTGAGGCGGACGTGCAGATCAAGGGTACATTCAAGCACAAGTTTTAAGAGCAGCGGGTGCTCGATCAGGGTCATCGTCCATCTGAATGGCGTCAACGTCTGCCTGCATTTATGGTGCACGCGTTTACGGCGTCCGGAGCGGCTGTTGGACTTATGGCGCTGTTGGCTGCGTCGCGGGGACATCTTGAGGCGTCATTTGCGTGGCTGGGTGTAGCCCTTATCATTGATGGCGCGGACGGGTTTTTCGCGCGCCGGTATCGAGTTGCCGAGGTATTGCCCCGATTTTCCGGTGAAGACCTCGATCACGTTGTCGATTATCTGAATTATGTCATGGTGCCGGCGTTCATCGTGGCGATCGGGGATGCAGTGCCCTCAGGGCTGATCATCGCGGCAGCGGTCCTTATAATCATGACCTCGCTTTATCATTTTGCCGACAAACACAGCAAAAGCGCCGACGGCCAGTATTTCATCGGCTTTCCCGCGATCTGGAATGTGCTCATCTTTGCGCTGTACGTTTTAGCCCCCGGACCGCAACTGGCGTTTTGCATCATCGCGGTTTGCGCCGGGCTGACCTTTGTCCCGGTGCGCTGGGTTCACCCCCTCCGGCTAAGACGCGCGCGCATTTACACGATCATCGCATCCATTGCCCTGACCGCCGCATCCGTTTCGGTCCTTTCGCACGGCTTCCCGGGCGACGTCTTCGAAAAGTCGATTGTTGTATGTTCCGGCATCTATTTCGCCATGTTAGGCATCTCGCCGATATTCGAGAGATCAACGGTATAGGCACCATAACTTGGCCGATCAGCCCCGATTTGGTCAATAAACGGGACTACCGCTTCATTTGTACGGTTGATCGAAGGACGAGTGGGATGCGTGGCCCTGGCATATTTCTGAGCATCTTGCTGTTCATCGCGGCATCGCGGACGCACGCTTCGGCGGAGGAGGTCTCGTTCGATTATCTCGGCCTCGAAGTGTCGGGCAATCTCGATATCGCGCCCGGCAAGTCTCTCAAAAACGATGGCGTCGTGCTGATCGTTCACGATACCCTGGGACACGATAAAATGGAGCCGGTCGCCGCCCTTCAGGACAGCCTGAAGGATGTTGGCGTAAACTCGCTGGCGATTACCCTCAGTCTCGGATTAAACAAGCGGAAGGGCATGTTTCCCTGCAATCTTGAACAGGACCATCGCCACGAAGATGCCCTCGAAGAAATCGTCGGCTGGGTGCGCTGGCTGAAGGAGAAGGGCGCGCCTTCGATCACGGTGGCGGGCCTTGGCCGTGGTGCCAATCAGGTGGCGCTCTATGCGATCAACAAGCTCGACAAGACCGTAAAACGCGCGGTGCTGATTTCTCCGCTGATGCAAGCGCCCGAGAAAGCGGAGACCGCTTATCAAAGCCGCTTTCGCCGTCCACTCCGGGAAGAACTGGGAAAAGCTGAGGAATTGGTTGCCAGCGACGACGGCAATCAGCTTCTGGATGTTCCAGGCTTTCTAACGTGCGAAACCGCAAAGGTTACCGCAGGGGCGTTTGCGAACTACTATGGTGCCAACCCTAAGTTTTTAACCACAAACCTGCTTCAAAGCATAAAGATACCTGTCCTTGTGGTGACTGCGGAACTTGACCCCAACGCCGCCGATATCCAATCCGCGCAAAAGGAAGTCACCATCCCGAAAACCGCAACAATCGCGATCATTTCCGGTGCCGATGCGGACTTTCGCGATGGCGGTGACGATCTCGCGAAAAAGATCAAGGATTTTCTCGGCCGTCGCAGCGAGGGCTGATCCCGAAGGTGAAATTGGGCGGCTTCGAAAAACAGCTCGGATCACGTTCGAATCCCGGCTTGACTTTGTTAACATGGCTATTAGAACAAAACGGGGAATAAATGACTGGCTCGAAGCCGCTTGAAATCTGGTGCGGGCGTAGTCGCCATAACGGTGTGCAGATCGGAAAAGGCCCAAGGCATGAGCGCGCAAAGAACGCTTTACGATAAAATCTGGGACGATCATATCGTGGAAACGGCACCCGATGGCACGAGTCTTCTCTATATCGACCGGCATCTCATTCATGAAGTGACCAGCCCGCAGGCTTTCGAGGGGTTGCGCAAGGCGGGTCGCCGTCCGCGTTCACCTCAAAAGGCGCTGGCCGTTGTCGATCATAATGTTCCCACCACGGACCGCAGCCATGGCATCGATGACCCTGAAAGTGCGCTCCAGGTGCGGACGCTCGCGGAAAATTGTGCCGAATTCGGCATCGAGTATTATAGCGAGCGCGATCACCGGCAGGGGATCGTTCATATCATTGGCCCCGAGCAGGGTTTCACGCTTCCCGGTACGACCATCGTCTGTGGCGACAGCCATACGTCAACCCATGGCGCTTTCGGCGCGCTCGCTCACGGGATCGGAACCTCCGAAGTTGAGCACGTCCTCGCGACGCAGACCCTGATCCAGAAAAAAGCCAAGAACATGCGTGTCACTGTCGATGGCGGGCTGGCGAACGGCGTTACCGCCAAGGACATCATTCTGGCGATCATCGGCGAGATCGGCACGGCGGGCGGAACGGGCTTTGTGATCGAGTACGCGGGCGAGGCTATCCGCGCGCTGTCGATGGAAGGGCGGATGACGGTCTGCAATATGTCGATTGAAGGCGGCGCTCGCGCTGGCATGATCGCTCCTGACGAGAAAACGTTCGATTATGTCAAAGGTCGGCCACGGGCACCGAAAGGCGCGGGCTGGGATTTTGCGAAGCGTTACTGGGAAGCGCTCCCTACCGACCGCGAGGCCTGGTTCGACCGCGAGGTGAGGCTTGACGCGGGCAATCTGCCACCGCTCGTCACGTGGGGCACAAGCCCCGAGGATGTCGTAGCCATCACCGGCGTTGTGCCAGACCCCGCGCTCGTGTCCGATGACGGCAAGCGCGACGCCATATCGAGATCGCTGGCGTATATGGGTTTGAGGCCGGGTACGAAAATGACCGATATCACCATAGATCGCGTCTTTATCGGGTCGTGCACCAATGGACGTATTGAAGACCTGCGCGCAGCCGCGGGTATTCTGGACGGAAAACGCGTGGCCTCAAGCGTCTCCGTGATGGTCGTACCCGGGTCGGGTCTCGTCAAGGAACAGGCGGAAGCTGAGGGGCTCGACAAGATCTTTATGGCATCTGGAGCGGAATGGCGGGAGCCTGGATGTTCCATGTGTCTTGCCATGAACGCGGACAAGCTTCGTCCGGGCGAGCGCTGCGCGTCGACGTCGAACCGGAATTTCGAAGGTCGGCAGGGTCATAAGGGACGAACACATCTTGTTTCGCCAGCCATGGCGGCGGCGGCGGCCGTTGCGGGCCGCTTCGTGGACATCCGAACGTTAATGGCTTAAACGCAGTCGGACAAAGCTTGAATGTGAAATGTATTTGTGGTTTTGGCCGTTAACTTGCATTCGGTTTGGTAAATGGCCGTGGCGCTCAGTTTGAGATTGAAGGCTCTCGTCTTAGCGTGCACGCTATTGTGATTTCACGCTGGTGAAAAACGTGGTCGTCCATAAGAAGCGTCTGGCATCGGGATAGTAAAGGTTATGACCAACCCTGAAATCGATCTAAAAGCTCTGATACGGACCATTCCCGGATATCCTAAACCGGGCATCATGTTTCGCGATATCACGACCCTGATCGGGCATGCGGAGGGTTTCCGCGAAACGATCCGGCAAATGGGGGGTGCGTTCGACGCGTCGGAGATCAATGTCGTCGCTGGCATCGAGGCGCGGGGCTTTATTGTGGGCGCGGCTATTGCGGATCGTCTCGGCGTCGGGTTCGTGCCGATCAGAAAAAAAGGAAAGCTTCCCGGCAAGGCGATTGGTCAGGATTACGCGCTCGAATACGGAACCGATGTCATTGAAATGCATGAGGATGCGATCACGCCGGGGACGAAAGTCCTGATCGCGGACGACCTCATTGCCACCGGTGGCACGGCTGAAGCTGCGGTGAAACTGATCAGGCGCACCGGCGCTCACGTTTCGGGCGCGGTTTTCATCGTCGATCTGCCAGATCTCGGCGGGATGGCGCGGCTTGCGCAGATGGGCGTGAAAACCCGGGCGCTCATTGCTTTCGAGGGGCATTAAAGCAATATTGCATCAAAAGCGGGATGGTCGACCTTGGCAGCATCATAAACTCATCACAAGACAGTTGGCGTCGCAGACAAATTTTGTCCGGATCTCGCAATCAGGTTGTGCTGATTCGCTTGTCGCCGTTCACCTGATTAGATGAGAATAAACTCCAGACGGCATTAGACTTCAAGACCTGCAGAGCCATGGCCATGAGGCCATATATGGCAGCTCTTGAGCTTGCACCGGGATACTGGAAGGGAGGTCGTCCTCCGCGTGAACAAAAACGGTTAGTTGTACGGTCAGGCTCTTTTGCGGACAAAAACGAACTTGACGTCAAAGGTTAACTTGGTCTTATTCCAGCTTGTGTCTTCGGCTCATGCATGTATTTGAAAGATGAGACCGGAAGCGCAAAATCTGACTCCTGCCGCGTGTTTAGTTTTGCGAACCAACTCAAGGAGGCTTGTCAGCGCACCCCGATGAATGAATTCGTTCGTGCGACAAGCCATGCCACTCGTCACCACTCCGCCGTAACCATCAACGATCCGCTTCCCCTCGATAACGGAAAGGCGCTGTGCCCTTTCGATATCGCTTATAGCACCTACGGCGTTTTGAACGCCGCCCGCACCAACGCTGTCCTGATCTGCCACGCTTTGACCGGTGACCAGCATGTTTCTGGCATCAATCCGACCACCGGCAAGCCCGGATGGTGGGAAACCATTGTCGGTTCGGGCAAGCCAGTGGATACGGACCGATACTTCGTGATTTGTTCGAATATCATCGGCGGCTGCATGGGCTCTACAGGCCCGGCATCCATCGATCCGGCGACCGGAAAACCTTACGGCTTGAACTTCCCGGTGATCACCATAAAGGATATGGTGCGGGCGCAGTCTCGCCTGATCGATTTGCTCGAAATTCCCGATCTGTTCTGCGTGATCGGCGGTTCGATGGGCGGTATGCAGGTCCTAGAATGGTGCGCGAGCTTCGGCGGGCGCGTCTTCAGCGCCGTTCCCATCGCCACCGCCCCCCGGCATTCCTCGCAAAATATCGCGTTTCATGAGGTCGGCCGGCAAGCGGTGATGGCGGACCCGGAGTGGTGTGGCGGCCGGTATCTGACCGAGGGCCGCAATCCCGCTAAAGGGCTTGCCGTCGCGCGGATGGCGGCACATATCACCTATTTGTCAGACGAGGCGTTACATCGCAAGTTCGGGCGCAATCTGCAAAACAGGGAAAAAGTCACGTTCGGCTTCGATGCGGATTTCCAGGTGGAAAGCTATCTTCGCTATCAAGGCAATGCCTTTGTCGACCGGTTTGACGCAAACAGTTACCTTTATATTACCCGCGCCATGGATTATTTCGACCTGGCCGCCGATCACGGGGGCATTTTAGCGAAAGCGTTTGCTCACACGAAGACGCGGTTTTGCATCGTCTCGTTTACGAGCGACTGGCTCTATCCCACGCGGGAAAGCCGTGCGATCGTGCAGGCCCTGAACGCGGTTGCGGCAAACGTCAGTTTCGTCGAGATCGAGAGTGACAAAGGGCACGATGCCTTTCTTCTTCACGAGCCGGAATTGTTCGACACAGTGCGCGGTTTTCTGGCTTCTGCAGCGGACAAACGCGGCCTTCACGTCTAACTGGTAAGCATGCATAATGGTTTTGACCCTTGAGAACATCACTGACGTTCGTTCGGCCTACCGGACGCAGCCGCGCATCGATCTTGTGCTCATCGCCGGTATGGTTGAAAAAAACGCGCGTGTGCTCGACGTGGGGTGCGGCACTGGCGAGCTTTTGCGACTGCTGGAGGCCGAAAAAGCCGTGGACGGCCGAGGCATCGAGTTGAGCCAATCCGGCGTCAATTTCTGCGTCGCAAAAGGACTATCGGTCATTCAGGGTGACGCGGACCGCGATCTTGTGAACTATCCGGATCAGGCGTTCGACTATGCCATCCTGAGCCAGACACTTCAGGCAACCCGTCAGCCGAAAGCGGTTCTGGAGGAACTTCTGAGGATCGCGCGGCACGTCATCGTTTCATTTCCAAACTTCGGCCACTGGACGATGCGGTTGCAACTGCTGCTTTATGGACGGATGCCGATCACCCGCCAGTTGCCCGAAACGTGGTATGAGACGCCGAACATCCACTTCTGCACGATCAATGATTTTCTCGGCTTGTGTGAGGTGGTTGACGCCGAGGTCGAAAACAGGATGGCTCTCACTCGTCGCGGGCATCAACTCAGCGGCTGGTTGCCGTTGCATTTTCACAACTTACTCAGCCAGCAGGGCGTCTTTCTGCTCACTAAGAGAATTGGGGGATCGACGCGCAGATTAAGGCAAACGAACCGCAGTTCCCGCCTCGCGAGCATGTAAGTAAATCACATTGGGCTTTGAACTTTACCGTTACGCCACCCCCTTGCGAACCTCACAACCAATAGAAAAAAGCGAAACGAAGGGCTTGACCCTGCCATTCAGCGAAACAGCCTGCATGCTTCAGATGAGCATCGATGGCCGATCAAACCCGGCCATGACGAAATTTGATCTAAATACGATCGACCTTAATAGGACTTTGCCAGATCCATTCCAGCATAAAGGTTGGCGACCTGCTCCGCATAACCGTTGAACGGTAAGGTTGGCCGCTTTTTCGCAAACAAACCGCTGCCTTCGCCGATGCGACGTTCGCTTGCCTGGCTCCACCGTGGATGGTCAACGGCTGGGTTCACGTTAGAATAAAAGCCATACTCGCGTGGATTTTGAATATTCCAGGATGTTTTCGGCTGCGTGTCCGTGAGAGTGATGCGTGTAACCGACTTTATACTTTTGAAGCCGTATTTCCACGGAACCACAAGCCGGACAGGCGCGCCATTTTGATTAGGCAGCGTTTCACCGTATAGACCGGTGGCCATGAGGGTCAACGGATGGAGCGCTTCGTCGAGCCGTAGCCCTTCGACATAGGGCCAGTCCAGGGCTTGCAGCAATCCGCGCTGGCCACGCATTTCGGATGGCCGCACAACGGTTTCAAACGCGACAAACTTTGCCGATCCCAACGGTTCGACGCGATTAAGCAACGCCGACAACGAGAACCCCACCCAGGGGATGACCATCGACCAGCCCTCCACGCACCGCATTCGGTAGACACGTTCTTCCAGCGTCACGCCTTTCAACACATCTTCAAGGGCTAGGGTCGCTGGCTTCGACACCAACCCATCGATCTTGATCGACCACGGATCGGGCTTGAACGTGGAGGCATAATCGGCGGGATCTGCTTTGTCCGTACCGAACTCGTAATAGTTGTTGTAGGTGGTGATGTCTTTCTTCGAGGTTTGTGGTTCGTCCAGCGTAATGACACCCTTTGTGAAAATAAGCGGGGCGGCTTCAGAGACAGCAGAAAATCCCACAGTCGCGGCGGTGGCCGCGGCTCCGAAAACAAAATCGCGACGCCGAAGGTATGCGGACAGAGGGGTGATCTCCGAGGATGGTATATTCTTATTCTTGTGCTTCATGTCGCACTCCGGCTAAGATCGAGGAAAGATACAACCCATCACGGACAGTCATGCCACGGCAGGGATAAAAAGATATACGTTGTTGACCGACTCACAGTGACATGGCGAATTAATTTACTGTGATCGAAAGGTGAAGCGCGCCGGCGACGGCGTGAATAAGCTCTGACTGCCGCCAGGCGCGGCAGAGTTCCGGCGCGATTTATGTGACGGCGACCGATAGAATGCGGGGGGCGAGCTTCGACCCTCATCTTCCATGGTGAACCATGACCGAATTCGGTACTAGAGCATCGGGCGCAAAAGTCTAAGCGGTTTTGCGCAAAAACGATGCGACAAAACAAAAACTTAGTGCACCCTGTCTAATTCCGATAAAAGCATGGCGCTGTAACGCACGCCGATGCCTGGGTTCAGATGAAATATGTTCGTCTTATGCATTATCCCGAGCAGCCCTGCGCCCGTTCGGCGGCCTGAATTTGTGCGACTTGCTGAGCGTCATATCCGGTCAGGCGCCCGAAAGGCGCGAAACATCCGGCCCCGAACACTGCGCGTGCCCGCGCGGTCTGAAAGCAATACCCGTTGCGAGCGTAGATCGCATTACGCGCATACCAGAGCGAACCGCAACTCTGACCGTAATATTGGGCTTGAGCATCGGCTAAGATGCCGCCTGCCGTGAGCAGGGAGGCAGACACGAATGCCGCGATCACTAAACTTTTAATACTGAACTTCATAGACCGATCCCGTTTTTCTTTAGCAATCTCAGCACTATACCCTATCTCTCGCGGTTAGGGAGCACGCCACGTTTTAGACTTTCGGCGAAGCCTGCGCTTGACGATGATCGAATTCTCGCTTAATAGTGATGAAAGTCGTAATTCATCAAAGAACAGTCATCCCTTGATAATTTCCATACCACCGAATATCGAGGACACGAAACGGAGAATTCTCACCGAGGCCGAGAAGCTGTTCCGCCATTATGGTTATGCGAAAACCACGGTGTCGGAGATCGCGGCAGCGTGTGGCATGTCACCCGCCAACGTGTACCGGTTCTTCGCTTCCAAAGCGCAAATTAACGAGGCCATCTGCGACCGCATCATCGCCGATCTTGAAGGCCAACTCAGCGACATCGTAAGGGCGGACAGGCCCGCATCTCAGCGGTTGACCGAACTCATCGCTCTTCTCGCAAGGCACACGCTGGAAACTCTGGTCGACGAGAAAAAAGTGCACGACATGGTCGTGGTCGCGATGGAAGAGCAATGGGATGCCATCCAGCGTCATCTCGAAACGACAGCCAGGATGATCGCGGAGATCATACAAAGCGGAATTGCGGCGGGTGAATTCCGGTCGCAAGCGGATGTCATGAGGACTGCACGCTGCGTGCACTGCGCGATTGCGGCGCTTAAGCATCCCGTCATCGTGGCACAGTGCCGCGACGACCCTGAGCTGCCCGGGCCGCAGGAGATGGCAGCCTTTGTCATCGCGGCGTTAAAAGCCGACAGTCGTTCGTGAAAGGTGAGTGCCATGAACCGTGAACATAATCGACTTCGCGTGTATTCCAGGCTGGCGCTGCGCATTGCGGGCCTGCCGGTGATCGTGATGATGGCCGGTTGCAGTGAGCCGCCCGTGGCCGAGGTCCCGATCCGGCCCGTCAAAGCAATGGTCATGCAACCGCCGTCCACTGAGCGTGCACTGGTTTATTCAGGTGTACTGGCTCCACGGATCGACAGTACGCTAGGCTTTCGCGTTGCCGGGAAGATTGTCGAAAGGTCCGTGAATGTCGGTGATGCCATCGAGAGGGGGCAGACAATTGCGCGCCTTGACGAAGCCGACCTCAAGCTGTCGGAGAACAGCGCGCGAGCTACTGTGGCGGGTGCGAAGACGAGGCTGGCCGTTGCGCAGGACGCGCTTAATCGCGCAAATTTCCTCCTGCCGAAAGAGTTTATCGCAAAATCAGCCGTCGATCAGCGTCAGTTGGAGGTCGACTCGGCGCGAGCGCAGTTCGATGCGGCGCAAGATCAGCTCAAGCAAGCCATAAACGCCAGCAGTTATGCAGTCCTGACCGCCGACAAAGCGGGAATTGTGACCTCCGTACGGGCTGAACCGGGGCAGGTCGTGGGAGCGGGGCAAGCGGTCGTAACCCTGGCACTAGCGGGCGATATCGAGGCGGCGGTTGCCGTTCCCGAACAGGAAATCGCCATGCTGAAAGTGGGTGACAAAGCCAACGTGTCCCTGTGGGCGGCGGATGCCGTCCGCGGTTCCGGCAAGATACGGGAAATCGCGGGGTCCGCCGATGCAGCTTCGCGCACCTATGCCGTGCGGATTGCCCTCGATACCCCGGCGCAGGCCATGCGGCTTGGAATGACGGCGGCGGTCACGTTTCAGGTTCCCATGGACAAACGGGAGATGATCGTACCGCTTTCGGCGCTGGTAGGTGAGCAGGTGGGCAAGGAAACCGTGTTTGTGGCTGACCGTGATACGGAAACGGTAAAGATGCGCAGCGTGGGCGTCGCAGGTGTGACAGACACAGGTGTGCGGATTGTCTCAGGACTGAGCGCCGGTGACATTGTGGTTACGGGCGGCGTTCAGTTTCTGCGCGATGGCATGAAAGTGCGTCTGCCAAAAGAGGTTTTGCCCGCGATTGCCGGTGCTACGCGGTCGTAGCCTCGTCTAACCCGCATAATCTTGAATAACGTGAATTTGGAGCACTCCATGCCTGGGCCATCCGAGGATAAGACCGATCGTGTGAAACCGGCCGATCACGGCCACTTTAACTTGTCGCGCTGGGCGATAGAGCATTCCGGTCTGACGAGCTTTCTGCTCGTCCTCATTGTAAGCGTCGGCATATTTGCGCTTGTGAAGATCGGCCAGAAGGAAGACCCGGACTTCACTTTCCGCACGATGGTTGTTCAGGTGGTTTGGCCAGGCGCGTCTGTGCGCGAGTTGCAGGAGCAGGTCGTCGACAAGATCGAGCGCAAAATTCAGGAAACCCCAAATCTGGATTATGTCCAGTCTTACGCTCATCCCGGCAGCGCTGTCGTCTTTGTCAACCTGCGCGGCGAAGCGCGAGGGCGGGACGTGAGCGATGCGTTCTATCAGGTGCGTAAAAAGATCGGCGATATTCAGAACACGTTCCCTGAAGGCGTCAAAGGGCCATTCTTTAATGACGAGTTTGGCGATACCTACATCGCTTTGTATGCCTTCGAGGGCGCGGGCTTCTCAAACCCCGAATTGAGGGAGTTTGCGAAAAAGGCGCGCGATACGTTGTTGAGAATTACCGGTGTCGGAAAGGTCGATCTGCTCGGTGTTCAGGATGAAACGGTTTACATCGACATTCCGTCACGCGTTCTCGCAGAGCGAAGCATTACGGCGCAGGACATTCAGTCCGCGCTCGCCGGGCAGAACTCGCAGACACCGGCCGGGACGGTTCAGACGTCCGAGCGAGCGGTTCGCCTCGATGTGCAAGGCTCGATCCTGACCGTCGAGCAGATCCGGGAGCTTCGCGTTCGTGCGGGTTCGCAGACCATCCGCCTCGGCGATATCGCCACGATCAAGCGCGGCACCGAGGACCCACCTGTGTCGAAGATCAGATATAACGGCAAGGAGAGCGTTGTTCTCGGCGTCGTCATGGAAAAGGGATTCAACGTCGTCGAAGTGGGCAAAGCGCTCGAAGCCTCGCTTACCCGGATATACAGCGATCTACCAGTTGGCGTCGAATTCCATAAAATTTCCGATCAGCCCGCCGTAGTCACGAAAGCGGTAAAGGAATTCCTCGAAGCGTTGGCCGAAGCGCTACTCATCGTGCTAGCCGTATCATTGATCTCGCTAGGCTTTCGTGCGGGCATCGTCGTCGCGTTGACCATTCCGCTTGTGCTCGCCGCCACTTTTCTCGTGATGTTCGTCATTGGGATCGACTTGCAGCGCATATCGCTCGGTGCACTCATCATCGCGCTTGGCCTTCTCGTCGACGACGCCATGATTGCGGTCGAGATGATGGAGCGCAAGCTTGAGGAAGGCGAGGACAAGCTCTCTGCGGCGTCGTTCGCGTATACCTCGACGGCTTTTCCCATGTTCACCGGCACGCTGATCACGACGGCGGGGTTCATCCCGGTGGGGTTTGCCGCGAGCACGTCGGGCGAATACGTGAACTCATTGTTCTGGGTTGTCGGCATCGCGCTCGTCGTCTCGTGGTTCGCAGCCGTTTACTTCACGCCGTGGCTCGGGTTCAAGCTGCTGAAGCATCGCCCGACGCCCGAAGGTGGACACCACAATGTTTATGACACCCCATTTTATCGCCGCCTGCATGGATTCATCGCGTGGTGTGTGCGACGGCGGAAAACGGTAATCTTGCTGACGGTCGCGGTCTTCATGGCGGCTGGCGCGAGCTTTACCCTGATCCCGCAGCAGTTTTTCCCATCGTCGGACCGGCCTGAAATCCTCGTCGATTTATGGCTTCCCGAGGGAACATCGTTTCAGGAAACGGAACGGCAAGCGAAGCGTCTGGAACAACGACTGCTGGCGGACAAAGACGTGGGATCGATCACGGCCTTCGTTGGCGACGGCGTTCCGCGCTTTTTTCTGCCCCTCGACCAGCAACTGAAAAACCTGAACTTTTCCCAGTTTCTTGTGCTGCCGAAAACCACCGAAACCCGCGACGGAGTTGTTGCCAGAACACGGGCCATACTGGCAGCCGAGTTTCCAACCATCAGATATAAAGTCGAGCGTTTGTTTCTGGGACCGCCCGTCGGGTGGCCGGTGCAGTTGCGCGTGCAGGGGCCGGATCGCGACGAAGTTCGCCGGATTGCCAATGAGGTGAAAAAAGCGGCGCTTGCCCATCCGCAGGTTTTCAACGTACACGACAACTGGGCGGAACTCGCGCCAAGCTTGCAACTGGACATTGACCAGGATCGCGCGCGCGCCCTTGGCGTGACATCCAATGCTGTGCGGCAAACATTGCAAAGCATCCTCTCCGGACGGGCTATTGCCGAATTCCGCGAAAAAGATCAGCTCATCAGCGTCATTCTTCGCGAGCCCGAGCAGACGCGTAATCTTTTGACGGCGGTTGAAAACGCGTATGTCAAGACGTCCGGCGGGGTAGCCGTCCCGATTTCACAGGTGGCGAAGACGCGATTGGCCTTCGAGCCGGGCGTGGAGTGGCGGCGCGACAGGGTGCCGACCATAACCGTGCGCGGGCAAATCCCCGACGGCGTTCAGTCCCCCGACGTGACCAAGGCTATTTACAAGCAGCTTCAGCCGCTCCGCGACAGCCTTTCGCTCGGATACAGGATCGAGATGCAGGGTGCGGTGGAAGAATCGGCGAAGGGGCAGGGGTCCATCGTCGCCAAGGCTCCAATTCTTTTGATCGTGGTTCTGTTGCTTTTGATGATCCAGCTTCAAAGCTTCGCAAAGACAATGCTGGTTATCGCCACGGCACCGCTCGGGCTGATTGGCGCGGCCGCAGCTTTGATCGTTTTTCGGGCGCCGTTCGGGTTCGTGGCCATCCTGGGCGTGATCGCGCTTGCAGGCATCATCATGCGCAACAGCGTGATCCTCGTCGATCAGATCAATCAGGATATGGCGGCGGGCATCGACCCGTTCGAGTCTATCGTTGGCTCAGCCGTCCGCCGTTTTCGACCAATCGCGTTGACGGCTGCGGCGGCGGTTCTCGCGCTCATTCCGTTGGCGGAGTCATCATTCTGGGGCCCGATGGCCCTTGCGATGATGGGCGGTTTGGTTGCGGCCACGATTCTGACCATGACATTTCTACCGGCATTGTATGCACTGGCGTTCCGGGTGGCCAGCCCGGCGCGAAGTGATTCGCGCTCCGCGCCACAACCATTGCCTGCAAAGGCTCAGCTATCCTCGTTCGCCCTGAAACCGGGGGAGTAACCGCGCGTTTTTAACACATTGATTTCACTTGATATTATGCCGGAGACCCTGCTTGATGCGGGTGCTTTCCTGAGCGCGGTGTGGATAACCTTCTCGTCTAGAGGTTGGGCTTGCGTCGCGTTAATGTTTGCCTTCTAATGGCGCAGCGAACAGAGGGAAAGATTCGTTGAGACTTTGTGTGCATCGAAATGCGGTCGATGCACCATAGGCGGCGGAAATAGCATTTAAGTGCGTTTGAGTCTTTTTGTTTGCGAAAAATGGTCTTTGTGTCGTTTAGGCTGTGCGGAAGCCTTGCGGAGACCCTACAATTTTACATACACTATCGGCTGCGATCTTGAGGGGTCACGGTGGCAGACGATGGTCCGAGCGGGGTATAAAACGATGATTCCGGGGTCCGCGGAGGTCTGCCTTTCCGCGTTGTTCGTCGATTTCGACAACGTGTATCTATCGCTGCGACGACAAAATGAGGATGCTGCGGGTCGATTTGCCCGTAACCCTGCCGAATGGATGACGCGCATCGCTACAGGCGGTCTCGTCCGGTTCAAATCGCAGCAAGATTATGTGCGACGGCGATTCGCGGTCGCCAAGTGCTATGGCAACCCGGGACGCAAGCTCATCAGTCGCGGTGGACCCCACGATCCTCATAGTTTTGCCGCCGTTCGGCCCAATTTCATGATGGCGGGGCTGGAAGTGGTGGATTGTCAGCCGCTATCGTCGCAGTTCAAGAACGGCACCGACATCAAGATCGCGTGCGACATTCGCGACATGATGGAGCATCCAACCCGCTTCGGGGAGTTCATCATTCTATCCGGCGACGCAGACTTCACGCCGGTTCTTCATCATTTACGCTCCCATGACCGGCGTACTGTAGTCTATGCGAACGAGAGCACTGCGGAAATCTACAAAGCGTTCAGCGATGGCTGGATCGAGGAACGCGAGATGATCGCGTTTCTTCTCGACGAGGCCGGACCAGCGCTTCTTCCGCCTGAGCCATCCTATCGCGGCCGTAACGAACTTGGGTACGACGCACCACCGCGCAGTTACGCTGCTGTCACGAAGGTCGGCAATGGCATCGCGCAGGCGGAGTATGCCGGCGGATACGCCAGGCTGCCGGATCCGCCGCCTCCACCGGCGTCACGGCGATTGCCGGCACCAGTCAATCCGGCCGTGCAGTCTTTGATGGAAGACTTTCAATCAATCGGGGCCGAAATTCTCGGTCTTGTCATCGAAGTTGTGCGATCGTCGGAAAAGCCCGTCCCCATCGCTTATCTTGCTGACCGGGCGCAAAAAATTCTTGGGCACGCGAAAACGCTGGGCACCAACTGGGCAGGGTCTGGCGGGTTTTTGAACTTCTTGACGAGCGCACTCCCGAACACGATCCGCCTTAGCGAGAAACCGCCCCATTTCGTGTACGATCCGGCGCGGCATCGGCTTGAGGAACGGGCGGAGATGCACCCGGCACTGGCACAGAAAGTGCCGTCTGCGGCGCAGCGTCAGACTGTACAGGAGAGCAATTCGACCAAGCTCGCCGAGTTGCAGAATTCGATCACGCGCATTTACGAGGCCTGCAAGGCGCCTCCTTTGCCGCCCAGTGAGTATCACCTGCTGTTTACGCTTGTCGCGACGGAAGTTCACGAACGCGGGTTTGCGCCAGTCAAAACAGCTCAGGCCGTGGTCGCGCGTGCCGCTCAGGAAGGACTGCGCATCGCCATGAAGGACATCACCTTTGTGCTCGAAGCTGTGGATGAGATCGACCCTTGGCTTGAACATACCCGCTCGCCAGCGGCGGTCGCCCGCGCTTATCGTGATTTTGTGCTCGCCCGCTGCCGGAACGCGGGTCTGAAGTTGACCGAAGATGAATATCAGTTGATCCAGGTGTGGTTTGGGGCCAGCCAGTGGTCGGCGGTCGCCCAGGGCACAAATCATGTCGCGCCCCTGGAACAGCACCGCACCAATAGCGCGCGGGATCCTCGCTATTCAAGCGAGGGCGCGTTACCGTCGCCGGACCATCGCTCGGATATCCCGATGCCTCCGGATTTTGTCTTCGACCGCGAGCTTGAACCCGATTCCATGCAGAAAGCATCCAGTCAACGGTTCGCTTTCCTGAAACAATAGCAAGTTGCACCGGCGCGTTGCGCGCGGTCGGCAATATTGAGCGGGTTGGCGTCGTATGCTTCCCAAGGCTGAAACTTATCACGAGTTAATCCGGCTTTTCCGTTGGGACATCCCCGAGTTCTACAATATAGGCGTAGACGTCTGCGACAAATGGGCAGAGCGGGAACCGGATCGGCCTGCTCTGGTCTGCCTCGATAACGGCGGCGAAGTAACGACGATCTCGTTTGGCAACTTACGCGATTTATCGAACGCGTGCGCCAATCTGCTTTCATTCTACGGTGTCGGGTTTGGCGACAGGGTGGGAATTTTCCTCCCGCAGTGCGCTGAAACTGCTTATGCGCATATCGCGACCTACAAGCTCGGCGCGATTGCGATCCCGCTGTTCTCGCTCTTCGGTGTCGAGGCCCTGGTTCACCGGCTTGCAGACTGCGGCGCAAAGGCCATCGTCACCAACGCGGACGGTGCCGAGAAACTGGCGGCGGTGCGTCACAGGCTTCCCGCTCTCGTTCATGTTTTTTCCATCGATGGCCTGTCATCGATGGCGATGTCTTTTCACGCTGAACTTGCGTCTCGAAGTTCAAGCTTCACACCGGTCAAGACACGCAGCGACGATCCGGCACTGATCATATACACGTCCGGCACAACAGGACTTCCCAAAGGCGCGCTGCACGCCCATCGCGTCCTGCTTGGCCACCTGCCAGGCGTTGAGTTCAGCCACGAAATGTTTCCGCAACCGGGCGACCGGATGTGGACTCCGGCGGATTGGGCCTGGATCGGCGGGCTGCTCGATGTCCTGCTTCCGTCCCTTCACCACGGTGTGCCCGTCGTTGCGCGCCGATTCGCGAAATTCACGGGCGAGGCCGCGTTTTCGCTCATGGAACAGCACAGTGTTCGCAACGTCTTCCTGCCGCCGACAGCGTTGAAAATCATGCGCGGCATAGCGAATGCGGACACACGCTGGGCGCACAATCTGCGAACGGTGGGCAGCGGGGGTGAGGCGCTAGGGCCGGAATTGATCGACTGGGGCCGCCGGACCTTCGGAGTGACCATCAACGAATTCTACGGGCAGACCGAATGCAACCTCACGATCTCGAGCGCGAGCCGTTTAACGCCGTCCCGGTCTGGCTTTATGGGACGTGCCGTGCCGGGACACCACGTTTGTGTGATCGACGACGCGGGTGCGCCGTGCGCGGCAGGTGAGCAAGGAGACATCGCAGTTGCATCGCCTGACCCGGTAATGTTCCTGGGATACTGGAACAACCCTGAGGCGACGGCGGCGAAGTTTCGCGGAAACTGGCTCGTTACCGGTGATCGCGGCATTTGCGATGACGAGGGGTATTTCAAATTTGTCGGCCGCGACGACGACATCATCACCTCGTCGGGCTATCGGATCGGCCCCGGGGAAATCGAAGACTGCCTTCTGGGGCACCCGGCTGTAAAAATGGCTGCCGTGATTGGGAAGCCGGACGCGTCACGAACCGAGATCGTCAAAGCTTACATCGTTCTGCACGATTCCACGTCAACGCCCGACGACCTCAAAACCGAACTCCAGGACTTCGTCAAGACACGCCTCGCCGCCCACGAATATCCACGGGAGATCGAGTTTGTTGAAGAGTTGCCCTTGACAGCGACTGGGAAAGTGATCCGCCGCGAGTTGCGTAACCGCGCCATGTCCGATCCGCTCGGGGTTAGGAAATCTAAACACTTCTAATTTCTGGTGCCGGCTGAGGGATTTGAACCCCCGACCTTCGGTTTACAAAACCGCTGCACTACCACTGTGCTAAGCCGGCAAAGTTGTCGTGTGGTCCGGGTCCGACCCGCGATTGTCCAGGTACAACCCAAAATGCCTCATGCGGTTGGCATGTGACAGTAGATCACCCCTATGACCATTCGCTTCAAAGTTATGTTCCATTTTCGCTTACGGCGTCAACGAGTTTCCATCGGCGATTCTTCATATCAAAAGACAAGCCGCGTCCGGTCAAGACAGCGATAGGGTTTAAGACAACTCAACTTGCCCCCACCGATTGAATTTTTACGCTGGTTCTGCCTTCGATTTGAGCGCATTGTTCGGGATGCTTGAACTTCATCGCGAGGCGTAATGCGGGAAAGAATGCATCCGGTCTGGACACTTGTGCTTTGTGCGGCGGTCATGCTCGCCATCAACATGGGGATCCGTCAAACATTCGGACTGTATCTCAAGCCGATCAGTCAAGACCTCAAGCTCGACCGGCAGGTATTCTCGTTTGCCATCGCGCTGCTGAACCTGACCTGGGGCTTGGCAGCACCGGTTGCGGGCGCGTTGAGCGACCGGTTCGGAGTTGTGCGTGTCGCATTAGCGGGTGCAGCGGCTTACGCGGGCGGATTGATTTTGATGGCCACGGCGGCGGGTGAAACACAGGTTGTGCTGTCCGGTGCGCTTATCGGGCTCGGTGTCGCGGGAACGGGCTTCACCGCCGTTTTCGGTGTGATCGCGCGCGCGGCACCCCCGGAAAAGCGTGCGTCCGCCCTTGGTCTCACAACCATGGGCAGTGCTATCGGGCAATTCGCATCGCTTCCATTTGTGCATCTGCTGATCGATACGCAGGGCTGGGCCACAAGCCTTTTCGTCATGGCTGGAGCCGCAATGGTCATGCTGCCGCTTGCTTTCACGATGCGGCGAACCGATGCCAATCCTGTCGCATCGAGCGTCGTCCAGCAAAGCTTGGGCGAGGCTTTGTGGGAGGCGATCCGGTATCCAAGCTTTCTGTTGCTGACGGCGGGCTTCTTTGTCTGTGGCTTTCATATCGCAGCGGTCGCGGTCCATCTTCCGGCGTTCCTTGTGGACAAGGGTTTCGACGCGCGAATGGGTGCGGTGGCGCTGACGGTGATTGGCGGCGCAAACATTGCCGGCACATACCTTTGGAGCCGGCTTGGCGACATTATGCCGAAACGCATCGCGCTCGCGGCACTCTATCTCGGGCGCGGCGTCATTTTTCTGTGTCTGCTGTATCTGCCTTTGACTGAGGTGAACGTGCTGATTTATTCGGCGGTGCTGGGCTTTTTGTGGCTCGGCACAATTCCATTGACCACTGGTCTGCTCGTCACATTTTTCGGGCCGCGCTGGCTTTCCACGCTTTATGGCGTGGTGTTCCTCTCCCATCAGGTGGGCAGTTTCATGGGTGCGTGGCTTGGTGGATGGTTCTACGATCATTACAAGTCATATGACTTACTCTGGTGGGCATCGATCTTGGTCGCGCTGCTGGCGGCGGTGTTGCACCTCCCGATCCGTGAGCGCGCAGCCGCCCGCTCGACCGTTCCAGCATAAGGTTGGCAGGTGCCCCGCTTTGCGAAATACTGTATTTGGGCCACACTTGCGGCACTGATGGGCAGTTCCGCATTTCTCATGATCCTCCGCGGACCGGCTGTGATGCTCGACCTCGCCGGAGCAGTCGCGGCGTGTTTTTGAGTTTGTCGGCTTGACCGCGGACAAACCGTCCTTGGTTCGAGACGGCACCCCTCGATAAGTTCAGGACTGACCGAATGCTAAAGGCTGTCAACTTTATACGAAAGCATCACCCTTTTGTCATGGCCGCCCTTGAGGCCGCCATCCAGAGAAAGAGTCCCGAACGAGGCTAATAGTCTAGATTGCCGGGTCAAGCCCGGCCATGACGCGGTTCCGCTAAAAATGAACAGGCCTTGGCTTTTTCAGCGTCCGAAAGCCGCGTACATCGCCTGCTCCAGGTCGGCGATGAGATCGCCAGCATGCTCGATTCCCACCGACAGCCGCACAAGACCGGGCGTGATGCCCAGTTCCGCCTTTGCTTCATCGGTGAGCCGCTGATGCGTCGTGGTTGAGGGATGCGCAATCAGACTTTTCGCGTCGCCAAGATTATTCGAGATGAGGATCAGGCGCAGCGCATTCATGAAACGGAATGTGTCAGCTTTGTCACCACGCAGCCAGAACGCAACGAGCGGACCGCCGCCTGTCATCTGCCGCCTCGCGATTTCATGCTGAGGATGGTCAGCGCGGCCGGGATAACTTACGCGCTCGACGGCTGAATGCGATGCAAGGAAGTCAGCGATCCTGGCCGCGTTCGCCACATGCCGCTCCACGCGCAGCGGCAGCGTCTCCATACCTTTCAGCAGCACCCAAGCGTTGAAGGGGCTGAGCGAGGGACCGGTCTGGCGTAAAAAATTCTTGAGATGGTCGTCAATGAACTGATGCCTGGCGAGTACAACGCCGCCAAGGCATCGCCCCTGCCCGTCGATGTGCTTCGTCGCCGAATAGATTACCACATCGGCCCCCAGTTGCAGCGGCTTTTGCAGCATGGGTGTCGCGAACACGTTATCCACCATGAACAGGGCGCGAGCATCGCGCGCCATGGCCGCCACGGCTTCGATGTCCACAAGTTCAAGCGTCGGGTTGGCGGGCGTTTCGCAGAACAAAACCCGCGTGTTATCGCGGATCGCGCCGCGCCACGCAGCAAGATCGCGGCCATCCACCAGCGTGGACGTGACGCCGAAGCGCGGCAGCAACTCCTCGATCACGAACCGGCACGCGCCGAACAGCGCCCGCGCCGCCACCACGTGATCGCCCGCCTTCAGACAGCACATGAGCGCCGACGTGACCGCCGCCATGCCCGTGGCGGTGGATCGCGCGGCTTCGGCACCTTCCATCAACGCCATGCGCGTCTCGAACATGGTGTTGGTGGGGCTTGCATAACGGCTGTAGACGTAGCCATCCGCATCGCCCTTGAAGCGAGCCTCGGCCTCTTCCGCGTTGTCATAGACATAGCCGGAATTGAGGAACAGCGCTTCGGATGTTTCACCGAACGGTGACCGCATGGTGCCGCCGTGGACGAGCAGGGTATCAGGGTGAAGTGCGGTTGGCGTGTCTGACATGACGACCTTTTTTACGCAAAGCCGCAGCACGTGCCAATTCACATCGCGCGGCCTTTTAGCGATTTATTTAACGTGGCTGCAAGCCGACCGGCAAATGACCACAGGATACGAGTATGAGCGGGTTCGCGATACGCCGTCAAGATCGCCGGTGTGAGCGATTATACAAAAAATTCAGCTAATGCCACACTTATGCCGGGAGGTTCCAAGGCAATCGTTCCGTCCCGCAAAATTCGGGTGCGGATTTCGTCGCCCGAACCGCGTGTATGATGGATGACGAAGCGCTTCTCCGGATCGATGATCAGGTAGTGCATAACGCTCGGCACCGTGAAGTAGCCTTCAAGCTTTTCGCTCATATCACGTCCGGCCGTGCCTTCGGACAACACCTCCACAACAATGACCGGGTTCGGGATTTCCAGCGAACGCGGATCGGCTTTCTCGCCGCAATAAACGAGCACGTCTGGCTCAAATGCCTTTTTCGCTTCAATCCGAACTGTGGCACCGTCCAAAAGTGTAGCGCAGGCCAAACTCGCCTTCGCGATACTCTGGCGAAAAGCGATAAAGATGTTGCCCTTGATCTCGGTGTGAAGAACCCGCTCAGCCTGCATCGACACGCCGTCATGGGACTGGCGAACCACCACGCCGTCGAACAATTCATACCGTCCCTCAGTCTGCTGTGCAGACCAGATCAGGAACTCGTCGACGTTCATTTCGGGGAGCGCTGCTGTTTTCATTGCATCAATATAAGCTCTACCAGACCCGCAGCAAAGCGTAATCCTCTTGGATGTGAGCAGGGAAGTTTACTGTTGCGGCGGTGCGATGTCGCTCAGGAATGCCGTCAGGTTATCGGTATAAAAATCGATATAACCGGGCAGTTCAGCGACATTATCGAACGCCTGCTGCGATGGATGATCGCGATAGCTCGAATGCACCAGCACGGTTGCCAGACCGATCGCATGCGCTGCCTCCAGGTTATGCGGTAAGTCCTCGAACATGGCTCCCTTGCAATCGAGGCCGCCACAGAAGTCCACAAACTTCGCAAATGCTTCCGGCTTCGGCTTCGGGATATAATCTCCCGCCACGATATCGAAAATCCCGTCGAAGTGATGCAGCACGCCAAGCTTGCCTGCAACCCGTTCCGCGTGAGGCACCGACCCGTTGGTGAAGATGAACTTTCTTCCGGGTAGCTGGCCGATTGCGCCTCCCAGGTCTGGCGCGGGCAGGATCGGTTCGAGATCGATGTCGTGCACGTAATCCAGGAAATCGCCGGGCGTGATGCCATGCTCGATCATCAGGCCGGAAAGCGTTGTGCCGTGATCGTAATAGAGCTGCTTCTGAATGCGCCGAGCCTCCGCATGATCCAGGCCAAGCAAACGCTGAATGTACTCCGACATGCGCTTGTCCACCTGCGCGAACAGGTTGCAGTCAGCCGGATAGAGCGTGTTGTCGAGGTCGAACACCCAGAGACGGATGTCGCGGAATGCTTCAGATATTTCGATACCCAAAAAATGACCTCAACTTGCCAGACGTTTTCTATACTCCACTTTCGCCTTAAAATAAATTGGTGCTCAAGAAAATATTCTTTAGCATCGCATCGTCGGCAATTGGTTTCATGACACGCATTGCGGCATCGGAGGCTGCATCAATTGCAACGCTTCCTGTCCAATAAGATTTGTATATCGTTTCATCGCCCCTAACACTGAACAGTCGCAGCGCAGACCGACCCATCGTCATGAATCAACAAATAGCCTCGCGGACGTGTCCGCGAGGCTATTTATTTTTCCGGCTGGAGCGGGAAATAAAACGACTACTTAGGCAGAAGAACTTTGTCGATCACGTGGATCACGCCGTTCGACTGAACGACATCGGCAATCGTAACTGTTGCCTTACCGCCGTTTTCATCTGTCAGGATCACTTTACCGCCTTCGATGGAGCCAATGAGCTTGCCGCCGGAAACGGTGGGGATCGGATGCTTGCCGCCGTCATCGTTAATCATTTTCACGATGGCATCGCTGAGGACTTTCTTGCCCACAACATGATAAGTCAGGATTTTAGCCAGCTTCGCTTTGTTTTCAGGCTTCAGCAACGTTGCCACGGTGCCTGCTGGAAGTGCATCGAAAGCCGCGTTGGTTGGCGCGAAAACGGTGAACGGGCCTGTGCCAGACAGAGTGTCGACAAGACCAGCCGCTTTGACAGCAGCCACAAGCGTGGTATGATCCTTGGAGTTAACGGCGTTCTGGATGATGTTCTTGGTGTCGTACATTGCAGCGCCACCAACCATTGGGTTTTCGGCAGCGAATGCAGAAACTGGTGCCAGCGCAGCAACGATGGCGAGGATCGACAAGGAACGACTCAACTTCATTAGATTTCCCTTTGATGGTTACGATTAATTTCGGAGCGGTCATTTCTGCCACATAAAACTATACGGAGATGTCCACCCCGAGTTTCAGGGATACCCAGGGATTTCCCACGACATTGCCAAATCGTAAGAATATTGTACATAAATACACGAGGTGGAAGCCGGAAAGCGAGGCACGGGCGTGGCGGTGAAAGCCGTGAGTGATTTCACGCGAGCCGTGCAAAATGGCCAATGGATGGATAGGTGTCGGTGTTTGAATGAACTTTTGGAGGGCCATCGTTGAAGGCTAGCCCCCGTGGCCTCGCGTTTGACTGGCACCAGAAGGCACACCGGATAACGCACGGCATAGCGCATGCGTCACAAGAAAATGACATCCATCCTGCCAATCAAAATGCTTGTATCGAATGCGCCTTATGGTATCAATAACCGCCCGCATGTCATTAGGCGGTCCTGTTCCCCGGTAGCTCAGCGGTAGAGCAAGCGGCTGTTAACCGCTAGGTCCGCGGTTCGAATCCGTGCCGGGGAGCCATATCAAAATTGTATGATCCAGCGACATGCTCGCGATCAATCTGTTCCCTTTGAATATCGCTTATTGCGGTGCACCCGTCGGGCCAAATCGTTCCGTTTTAATCGTAAGTGGATCATGCCCGAGATCTACAAGAAGACGCGATACGTCTTCCACGAGCGGGTTCGACCCGCAGATGAAGATGCGCGGATGATCGGCGGGTGCGAAACCGACGCGGGCCAGCAAATCCCTGTCTATCCGCCGTCGCCCGCCGCGCCAGCCTTCCGGCTGAGAGCGTGAGAGCGTGTGCACCACCAGGACATTTGGCATCGCCGCCGTGATCTCCTCCAGTTCAGCGCGGTAGATAATCTCTTCAAGTCCACGCGATGAGTAGAGAAGCGTCACGAGGCCCGAAAAGGCCTGCTCGCGCACATGACGCAAGATTGACATCAGGGGCGCGATGCCCGAACCGCCAGCGATAAGATAAAGCGGGCCGCGTTCGGCAACCGTCCATACGAAATAGCGTCCTATGGGTCCGCGAATTTCGAATTGATCGCCAGCCCGGGCCTCGCCCGCGAGATAGTCTGAGACCTCGCCGCCGTCAACGCGTTCAATGGCGAGTTCCAGATGAGGCGCTTCAGGTGCCGATGCGATGGAATAGCTGCGCTGCGCCTGATAACCGTCGTCCGCCGTAAGACGAACGTCGAGATGCTGCCCCGCGACGTGGCCGGGCCAACCGGGCGCGTCCAGCGTCAGTCGTTTCACGCGGGGCGTTTCCATCACCGTCGAAATTACGGTGGCGGTCAGCCAGGTTGATGACTTCGACGGTTCAGCTTGGGTCATGGTCTTTTTTCTCTGGTAAAAATGCGAGCCGCTCCTCAGCTACGCTACATCGAAAGCAATCGCAGAATGCTTTTCTAGGCTCAATGACCAACGAGCAGCACGTGATCATCTTAAATGTCAAAACAACCGCGTCACGACATCGGTATATCACGACATTTACTGATCGGTACGGCGTATCAAAGTACACATCCCATGCCCAAGATTACTCCGACCTTGTGGTGATCGACGAGCTGAACTGGGAATTTGCAAACGCGGCCTATAACCCGCGTTTCACCTTTGGCACCGATCATCACGAGCGCGCGATATTTTATGATGCACGTATCCGTGACAAAACCAGCGAAACCGCATTTATAGTTATGTGTCACTGGTTTTCGGCTGCAGCAAAGAAGGTAATCGGGTTGGCTGATGCCAAAGACATGTTCAGCAAAGGGCGGCATAGAGGATTCGGTTTCGATCTGATGGAGGCCGGGAATATCGTCGCGACACTTAAGTTAAGCCTGTTTCAGCAAAAACAAACGCTCACCGTCTTTGATGAGAAAAGAACGCCCGTGGCCGTTCTCCTCTCAAGCGTGAACTTGGCTCGTCGACGGATCGGCAAATTTACACACTGGGGAGGAGACGCCTGATCAGTCCCCGTCGTAGCGCTGTTCCCTGAACGGGTCGCCATACATATGATAGCCGTTGCCCTCCCAGAAGCCACGGTCATCTTTTTCCATGAATCGGATACGCCTGATCCATTTGGCGCTTTTCCAGAGATAGAGATGCGGGACGAGCAGGCGCGCCGGGCCACCATGTTCGATATGGAGAGGCGAGCCTTCATAGTGGGTCGCGATCATGCCTTTGCCGTCGACGAGATCGGCGACTGGCACGTTCGTCGTGTAAGCTCCCTCGCAGTGGGCCATGATAAATGGTGCCGGTGGCTCGGATAACCCCGCCGCGCGAAGCAGATCATCGAATGTGACGCCCGAGAACGTGGAGTCGAACTTCGACCATTTCGTCACGCAATGAATGTCGGTCTTGATCGTGGTTTGCGGCAAAGTCCCGAACTCAGCCCATGTCCACTTTCCGATCAGCGATCCGCCGAGTTGCAGCGCGAGCGACCAGTCCGCGATGTTGATTTTCGGCGTGGGACCGGTGGTGAGGACGGGAAAATCCGTCGTGAGATACTGTCCGGGCGGAAGACGCGACGCATCGCCTAGCCGATCCCTTCGAGATTTGAAGCCGCGTGAAACCGGCGTTTCGTCCATGACCCGCTCCCTACGTTCAAGATAATCGACTGCCGCATCATGAGCGAAAGCGCCTTAGCGGTAAAGGTCTTCGCGCGTCGGCGGCACGACCGGACCCGTTTTCGAGGTCCTGGATACGAGCGTTTGATAAATCCGCGCCGAACCGCGCTCGAAGGCGATGGAGCATCCCGCGAGATAAGCCGCCCAGATGCGGTATGTCTCGATGCCTGCGATGGCGATGGCTTCATCGCGCCGGGCGGTCAGCCGTTCGTACCAGTGGCGCGTCGTGGCGGCGTAATGATGCCGCCAGCCTTCCACGTCGTGCACCTCGAAGCCCTGCGCCTCGAATGCTGCCAGCGTATGGCCGATGTCGTCAAGCTCACCGCCGGGGAAAATGTACTTCAGAAGAGCGCGGTGCTCGGGACGCTTGGCGAACTTTTCCGCCTTTCGCTTCGCGCGCCGCGATATGGCATGATTAAGGAACAAGCCATCACTCGCGAGCAGTGCTTTCACCCGGCCTATGTACAACGGGATGTTGGCAATGCCGATGTGTTCATACATCCCGATGGACGCGATCTTGTCGTAAGTCCCGGTCAGGTCGGCGTAATCCTTGATCTCGACCGTGACCAGATGCCCAAGTCCGCGTTCCGCGATGCGGCTTTTCGCGATCTCAAGCTGTGAAGGGGAAAGCGTGATGCCGTGAGCGCGAACCCCGTATTTCTCCGCCGCGTAACATGCAAGGCCGCCCCACCCGCAGCCGATATCGAGAAACCGTTCACCGGGTTTCAGGCGCAGTTTGCGGCAGATCATGTCCAGTTTGTCGGTCTGCGCCTGTTCGAGGTTTCCGTTCCAGTCGCGAAAGTAGGCGCAGGAGTATTGCATCCAGGGGTCGAGGATGAGGCGATAGAAGTCGTTGCCCACGTCATAATGAAACTGGATGTAATCCTGGTTCGTCGCCTGCGCGCGGCCTTCGCCTGTGATGTCGCCGGAAAACGCACGGCCGCGTCCAGGTTTCGTGCGCGCCGCGAACAAAAACGGCCATAGAGCTTTGATAAACGGTTTTTTTTCCGCGCGACGCAGGCGTTTGCGTGTGGCGTTGTCGCCGAGCATCTGTGCCAGACGAATGAGATCGCCTTCCGAAACGCTAATATCGCCGTGAATATAGTGCTGGATTAAACGGTCCAGCGTCGGCCAACGCAAAAGCGACGCGACCACGCCGGAGCCTGCGATGGACAGTTCGACCGGGTTGTGCAGTTCATCCGCGCGCTTTGTCTCGGTGTTCAGCGGAATTCGCGACCCATCCCACAGCCGGACCACCGCGTCTATCTGCAAATGCTTCCCAAGATGGCGAGCAAGCGATCGGGCTGCTTCGATGTGTTTGTCTGGCCTCGTATCTAACATGAGCTAGGGTTAGCGCTTTTTGCCGATTGGCCGCAACTGCATTTGTGACGACCGATAGGGATATTCGAGTCCGGTCAGCACGTGCGTTCAGGCAAGCAAGATCAGGAAACGCTGAGCACCATCAGGCAGCGAGTGCAAGGAGATCAACCTGCATCCCGAAACTTTGCAAAATGTCCTGAGGTCGGATTGGGTATGAGGATCAGTGGCAAAAATTTCAACTTCCGAGCCTGCAACGAGATGTCGAACGGCCTTGCGGACCATCAAAATGGGAAGCGGGCAGGACAAGCCTCGCGTGTCGATGCAAACGGCGCATCGGCTGGACGACGACGCGGACGAGTGTATACCTTCGTTGCCGCCTGGTAACCCAGCGTAGCCTGCACCCTCAACCGTCAGGTTAGAACTGGCTTCAGGTGTTGGCAGGTGTGACATCGGTCTCGGGAGCGGTTTTGTGCGCGCCAAGGGTATGATCCTGTCGTTTATCCTTCGGCTTGCGCTGGCTAAGCTTGAGCGTGAGATAAGTAACGCCAAGAGTGAAGCCGATCACGACAACCGCGAGCAGAACCCATTGCTTCCAGGTAATTTCATCCAGATTCGGGAACAGTTTACCGCCGAAGTAACCAAAGGATAGAAACACCGGAACCCAAACCATGGCCGACGTGACGTTTGCGATCTGGAACGTCACGTGGCGCATTTTCATCATGCCGGCGACGAGCGGTATGGTTGACCGGATGGGACCGAGAAAGCGGCCAATAAAGATGGACAGAAAGCCATATTTCCGAAAAAACAGCCGCGCTTTAGCAATTGCTGACGGGTCGCGATTGAACGGATATCTGCGCACGACGCTCAGGCCGATCCATCGCCCGATCCAGTAGGTGACGAAATCGCCCAGCACAGCCCCGGCAATGGACCAGCCGATCACCATGGTGGGATCGAGCTTGCCTTTCTGGATGAGAACGCCAGCGGCAAACATCAACGCAGTCGCCGGGAAAAACAGGCCAACGAGCACAAGCGATTCGCCAAATGCGAAAAGGCCAAGGATCGGGCCTGCCCAGGCTTTGTTCGTGATCATAAATCTCTCAACACGACCAACCACATCCCATCCGTGGAAAAAACGGGTGACATCCCACCAGCTTCGTCGTTTTTTACACGCGGGCTCAGTGCTCATCTGGTCCGGAACCCATGCGCAACGTGGTGCCTTGCACTGGGCTTCCGAAAACGTTTTGCATGATGGGCCGGTTGAGACCGGCACGGAGGACTGCGCCTCAGCAAGCTGCATTCCCATCAGGCTGATGACGACCGCGACAAAAAGGCTAGCGATGCGCATTCGGTTCTCTCGATATCGGGCGATCTTACCCGGCTTCAGTTTCCAGACACGCCCGCCAAGGCAAGCCGCGAATTTCATCGCAATACGTCCAAGACTAAAATATGTCGAAACCTAGAGTAAATTGCGTTTAGCGCAAACTATTCCGGGCTGGCCGATCAACATCCTTCGACCAACTGAGGATGCCGGCGTGAACCTATATTTCAACGCCTACAATATCTGACATGGATTTCCCGCTTTCGTGGACATGCCGATTTGCTTTCCCCTGCTGAGCAACACTCTCCATCCAAATCACACCTTTTGGACCGGTATGCCTGGAACAATGGGACAACGCACGTCGATCTACTTGGTTAGCCTCAATGACATAAGCGATGACCGAATACGGCGTCACAGTTGAGGTTATCAGCAAATAGCGATCAAAAGCGGGTTGCGCAATTGTGAGGTTGCTGTAGCGGCGGAAAACCTCACCCATTTGGTCAAGCCCTCGTATACGGCCGCCCATGACCCGGCGTTTAAGCTTTATCCCGTTAAAGACGAAGGGCTTCGATCACCTTCGAGTCATGACCATAAATATCGCGGAAGCTTTGCAGTTCGCCCGTCTCGTTGACCCAAACTGTAAAATACGTGATATGCACGGGGATCCGCGGCTCAAGGGGAATTTCCTGATTGTTTCCACCTGTCGCAAGTGTCTTTTGGACGTCGGCCTCGGACCATTTCAACAGAACTTCTGCAAATTTCTTCGGGTTCCGGACACGCATGCAGCCGTGGCTGAAAGCCCGCACCTTCTGGTCGAAAAGGTATTTCGTCGGCGTGTCGTGAAGGTAAACGTCGTGCTTGTTTGGAAACAGAAACTTGAGTTGCCCCAATGCATTGCCGCGCCCAGGCAACTGGCGGATCATGATCTTGTCCGGATCGAGGTTTGCCAGCATGGAATAGGACGCGGGAACGAGCTTCCCGTCCTTGCCCAGGACCACCGCTTCCATGCCCAAACTTGAAAGCGCATACGGATCGTTGCCAACCGACGGCAGAATTTCCTTTTCCGCGATGGACGCCGGAATGTTCCAGTAGGGATTGAAAACCACCGTGCGCATCCGGTTCGAGAAGATCGGCGTTTTTTTGCCTGGCGTCCCTATGACGATCCGCTCTTCGAATGTGGCTCTATCGTTTTCGACAATGCGAACCAGAAATTCCGGCAAATTCACGCGCACGTGACGTTCGCCAAGATTGCGGGGAACCCACCGCCATCGCTCCATGTTCGCGAGGATGAGTTTCCGGTTCGGCGTCGAACCCGTCGATGCAGGCTGCAAAGCCTGGCGCACATTTGGCCCAACAATGCCGTCCGCACTCAATCCATTTTGCCGCTGAAAGGCTTTCACGGAGGCTTCAAGGCCGTCATCGAATGTGTCGGCTCGTGCGCCTGCAGGAGTGGCAGCTCTTAGCCGTGTTCTCAAAATTTCGACTTCCGGGTGGGAAATCCCTGATGACAGCTCAGGTCCATAGATGGAAAGCGTTGGAATTTTCGTTTCAGCCGGCTTGGCGCGAGGCGACAGCTTTTCTTTAAGGGCCAGAAATTGCGGATGCGTCGGATGAAACCCTTCCAGATATCCGAGCAGATTTCGGTCACGATCCATGATTCCCTGCAAAACAGCGGAGGGCGTCGGGACTTCCGGGCTTGGATCGAGGTCCTCGTCGATTTCTTGCGGAGTTGTCCTGCCCGATTGGGCGTGTGTGGCATAAAGAACCGCGGCAACGCTCATGTCCACTTCCGCCGCTGCAATCACCTCGTCGGGATACGCTGAGGCTTTCATCAAAGCAGCATCGGCGGGCGGGGCGTAATCGTTAGGGTTCAGTCCATATTCATCGGCACGCGCGACGGCCTGGCGGACCGCTTCGACTTTGTTAATGAATGCGCCGCCCTCGATCCAAACCGGTTTTCCCCGGCGCCTGGCGTAGAACGCGAGCAAGCCATCATACATGACCCGCTGGCCGACTTTCATCCTCATCTTGGCCTGGATGGTATTCTGAACCATGATGCCCAGGGCATCGACCGGTGAGATCAGCTTCTCCGGTGCGTCCGGCTCAACCGCGAAGGCTGGAGCAGAAAAACAAAGCGCTGCGATCATCAAAATGCGCATACCCAAACCCTTACAGATGCAACGATAATCCCTACCCGTAATGTCTCATCAATGCCATAATTTATGTTAGCTGGGAAGCATCGAAGAGCTTGGTCGAGCGTTGACCGCTCGCATTCTGGTAAGCAATGGGATCATCGCGACAAAGTGTTAGGATAGCGTTCATTCTACATGGTTTGGAGTTGATCGTGACATGTTAATCGCCAGATGCATAACTTCACCTTCGGCTTTTCGGGAAAACCTCAGTTACCCGTCCGTTCTGTAGAAAAGTTGAAATGATCAGACCAAGGCAGCGCTCATGAATACGATCAGCAAAACCACACCGATTGGCACCCTATCCAGCCACGCGCCGGATGACGGTTTTTTGAGCGCCGACACGACGGTGTCAGATATGCCGTCCTGGGATTTGAGTGGCCTGTATTCAGACGGCCGCGCGGGACTTGAGGCTGACCTCGCACGAATTGAGAGCGAAACAGCCGCGTTCCGGGCCGCCTATCAAGGCAATCTTGCAGATTTCGCGCGGGATGATGTTTCGCGTTTGGTGGCTGCCATCTCGGCTTATGAGGCCCTTTCGGATCGCATGGGCCGCGTCGGATCGTATGCGTACCTGAATTACACGACGAACACCGCCGATCCGATGCGTGCGAAACTCTTTGGCGACATGCAGGGGAAATTGACGGACATCGGCTCGCAGCTTTTATTTTTCGAGCTTGAACTGAACCGCATCGATGATGCGGTGATGGATGCGGCTTTGCTGACACACGGCTTAGATCACTACAAACCCTGGCTGACGGATTTGCGCAAAGACCGGCCATACCAGTTGTCTGACGACATCGAGCAGTTGTTCAACGAAAGCGGCTCGACAGGCCGTCAGGCCTGGAGCCGCCTGTTCAATGAAACGCTGACCTCGCTCAGGTTCGAGATCGACGGTGAAAGCCTCAGCCTTGAGCCCGCTCTGAATATGATGAGCGATCCAAACCCCGAACGCCGCTCGGTCGCCGCCGCCTCGATTTCGCAGGTGTTGAACGGGAAATCGGGGTTGTTCGCGCTCATCACGAATACTCTGGCGAAGGACAAGGAAATCGTCGACCGCTGGCGCGGTTTTGACGATGTCGCTGCATCAAGACACCTCGCCAATCGGGTGGAAGCCCCTGTCGTCGATGCGCTCGTGGCGGCGGTTCGCGAAGGGTATCCGCGATTGTCGCATCGATACTATACACTGAAAGCGAAGTGGCTCGGCGTCGAGCAACTGAATTATTGGGACCGAAACGCACCCATCAGCCGTGATCCAGAGGCGGTGATCGGTTGGGAGGACGCACGCTCGCAAGTTATCGGTGCCTATCGCCGGTTTTCTCCGCGTATGGCGGACATCGCAGACGGCTTTTTCACCAGGCAGTGGATTGATGCACCCGTGCGGGAAGGCAAATCGCCTGGCGCTTTCTCCGCTCCGACGGTGCCAAGTGCACATCCCTACATCATGCTGAATTATATGGGCAAGCCGCGCGATGTCATGACTCTGGCTCATGAACTCGGGCATGGCGTGCATCAGGTTCTCGCAAATTCGCAAGGCGCGCTCATGGCGTATACACCGCTCACTTTAGCTGAAACGGCGAGCGTGTTTGGCGAAATGCTGACGTTCAAGGCACTGCTTGCACAGACGAAATCGCAAGCGGAAAAGAAAGCACTGCTGGCCCAGAAGGTGGAAGACAAGCTCAATACCGTCGTGCGTCAGATCGCATTTTATGACTTTGAGCGCCGCATCCATCACGCGCGCCGACACGGCGAACTCACCATCGACGATATCAGCGGCCATTGGCTGGCGGTTCAATCGGAAAGCCTTGGACCAGCAATCAAACTCAATGACGGTTACGGGATCTACTGGGCTTACGTGTCCCACTTTATCCACACGCCGTTCTATGTGTACGCTTATGCTTTCGGCGATTGCCTCGTAAACTCGCTATACGCGGCTTATGAACGTGAGCCGGATGGCTTTGAGGCGCGTTATATCGATATGCTCAGCGCTGGCGGCACAAAACATCATACCGAACTGCTGGCACCCTTTGGCCTGAATGCTTCGTCACCCGATTTCTGGCGGATGGGCTTGAAGGTCATCGAAGACATGATCGCGGAACTGGAAGCGATAGAGGCATAAAGTCATGGAAGACAGGCCCGAAACCCCGTTGCCGGTGGCGCTGGAAGACGACGCGGAAGGCAATCGCCTGTCACGCCGCGTTCGGCGTTATGCCAATGTCGGGACCAACGTCGGTGGCGTCGCAGCACGGATCGGTGCCAGTTATCTGTTCGGGTCCAGGGATCAGGACAAGAATGCGCAGGCCCTAGCGGCAGCGCTAGGCGGCCTCAAAGGGCCTTTGATGAAGGTGGCGCAGTTGATGTCCACCATCCCGGACGCGCTGCCGCCGGAATACGCGACACAACTGGCACAGTTGCAGAGTCAGGCACCGGCCATGGGATGGCCCTTCGTGCGGCGTCGGATGGCAGCCGAGCTTGGTGCCGATTGGCGTGGGCGCTTTTCCGAATTCGGTGAGCAGGCGGCCGCGGCGGCGTCGCTGGGCCAGGTGCATCGTGCGCGAACCCTCGACGGCCGCGATGTGGCGGTTAAGTTGCAATACCCCGAAATGCAGTCGGCGGTGGAAGCCGATCTCAATCAGCTTCGCATCGTCATGGGCTTGTACCGCAGGTTCGATACCGCGCTGGACGTATCTGAAATTGTCGGCGAAATCGGCGCGCGCCTTCGCGAGGAACTGGATTACGACCTTGAAGCGAAGCACATGCGGCTGTATGGCGAGATGATCGGCGACGGCCTCAACATTCGTGTGCCGCAGCTGGTGCCGGACCTGTCCACGAAGCGGCTGCTCACCATGACCTGGCTCGAAGGCAGGCGGCTGCTCGATTACGTGGATCATCCGCTTGAGGCCCGCAACGACATTGCCCGCGCGCTGTTTCGTGCGTGGTGGTATCCGTTCAGCCACTTCGGCGTCATTCATGGCGATCCGCACCTCGGAAATTACACGATTTTTGAGGAGAACGGGCAGGTCGCCGGTCTTAACCTCTTGGATTACGGCTGCATTCGCACATTCGAGCCAAAGTTCGTCGGTGGCGTCATCGATCTCTATCACGGGCTTGAACAAAAAAATCGCGACCTCGTCGTGCACGCTTATGAGACCTGGGGTTTCAAGAACCTTTCAAACGAACTCATCGATATCCTGAGCATCTGGGCGAACTTCATTTATGGCCCGCTTCTCGATGATCGTGTGCGCCCTATCGCGGACGGCGTGGCACCCGGGCAATATGGGAGGCGCGAGGCGTTCAGCGTTCATCAGGGGCTGAAAACGGCCGGGCCTGTCCGTGTCCCGCGCGAATTCGTGTTCATGGACCGCGCGGCCATTGGCCTCGGGTCGGTGTTTCTGCACCTGAGAACAGAGATGAACTTCTATCGTATCTTCAACGACATGATTTCGGATTTCAAACGGGATGAGGTTGCCGGACGGCAGCGCGTCGCTTTTGAGCAAGCCGGGGTGCCTTTGCCTCATGGCGATTAAATCGACGGCAGCCGATCGGGTGTCTTGAGATACAGTTAACGAACAACGTCAACAAATAGTTATGACGGCAAACACAGATGCATCTTAAGATCGTCACTCCCGTCCCGGTCTTCACGAGGTAAACTGCGAACGGAGTGCCTGGACCGAAATATTAATTGAGCTTGGAACTGACAAGGGTCGCCGCAAGCGTGAGCCTGAGACTACGAGTCAAATGTGAGTAAGCTGGTGTAATTTGCACGGCACCGAGTGCATATTCAGCGGGGTTTCTGGGTCTTCTGCCATTCGAGAAAACTGCGAAACAATTGATCGCGTGCCTCATTGCTGGTAGCGGATTGGCCGCTTTGCTTCAGAAATGCTTCGAACAACACCTTGGTGTTGGTATCTTTTGGGGTAGAGTCAACTCTTTTGACTTTTTCCTTATCAAGAATTTCCTGAGCCGTCGAAAACCGCGTCCATCCCGGCAAATCGGCAGCCAGATTGCTTTCCCTCCATTTCACGTGGCGCGGCGCTTTCTGGAACTGATCGAACTTCTCGAAGAAGGATGTTACGAACCTCGCGACGCGTCTATGGCGGTCGGTCCCGGCCTGCCAGTTGAACACCGCTAGGACTGCACCCACGGCAATCGTCTGAACAGAGGTATCCTTGGGTATCAATTGCGGGTAATCCTCCGAGGTCAAAACCGCAGGGAAATAGTCGTCACTCACTTCCGAAGTATACCGGAAAGGAAGGAATTTGAAGCCGCTGTTAGCACCGAGCTTTGCATAAGCTGCCGTGGGCTTGCCCGCAATCAGCAACGAGGCCGCGATTTCTCCTGCCTTGAGTTTCTCTATGGCGTCGGCTTGGCCATAATTTGTTTCTGTCACCCTAACCCCAAGCGCCTCGAAAATAAGCTGGGCGGAAAGTTGTGTTCCGCTTCCTGCATCGCTGAAATTTACTTTTTGTCCTTGAAGGTCTTCGATGGAGTTGACTTCGTTTCGAACAAGAATATGGAGCTCTTCGTTATAGAGCCTTGCAATGTACCGCAATCGCTGCTCGATGTTTTTACCAAATTCGCCCGATTTTTTGAAATATTTCAAGATATTGGACTGGGTTATCCCCATGTCCACGCCTTTAAGATAGAGAACATCGCGAACATTCTGCGCGCCACCCTTACCGATGACAGGCAAAATGCGCAAATTGTCGCCGTCGTCTAAAACGGCGGAAATATCATAGGCAGTCGCCAGATAGGTGCCGTTCGGATTGCCGGACACGATTGTAACAGTGTTGTTATTGAGACGAGCGCCGCGTTCGAGATCAGCGGCGGTTTGCGCCAAAGCCAAACATGAAAATAGGATTGCACAACAAAAAGCTACTAAAGCAGCCCGTACTGACATGTTTTTGTCCTAACAGAAATTTTCTTAAAATCAAACTTTAGGATATCACGGTAAATACTGAATGCAATATCGGTGACAAGCCCAAGAATAGTCTAAAAGTTGCAGGCGATTGAACCTGCAATTTACGCAACCTTGGGTTTTAACCATTTGAGATAGAGCGGACCGAACGGCCTGTTCTGCCGGATTTCCAGATATCCTTCACGGGCAAGTTCAAGCGTTGCGCCAAAACTGGATGCAGTGACGGTCTTGCCAAGCGCCGTTATTGGCCGATATTCATGAAGATATCCGTCCAGTTCCGCCCAATCCGGCTCACTCCCAAGCAGTTCCGCCAGCCGTTCACGAGCCTGTTTGATCGACCAGACCACGCGCGCGCCCCATTCGAGATCAATGACGACGCGTTTCTGGCGCTGTTCCGTGTAGGCTTTCAGAAGATCGAAAATGCTGGCCTGATAGATACTCGATCTCACCACGCGAATGCCCTCGGGCATACCGCGTGCGAAGATATCGACACCCAGCCTTTTTCGTCCCATCAACCGGGCAATGGCTTCGCGCATGGCTTCCAGCCGTTTCAGCCTGAACGCCAGTTGAGCGGCAAGCTCCGAGCCTGTCGGGCCGTCGTCAACCTGTTCTTTTTCAGGCAGCAGCAGCTTCGATTTCAGGTAGGCCAGCCATGCCGCCATAACGAGGTAATCGGCAGCCACCTCCAGCCGCAACTGTCGCGCCACATCGATATAATCGAGATACTGCTCCGCAAGGCGCAGGATCGAAATCTTGGTTAGATCAACCTTCTGATTTCGCGCAAGGACAAGCAGCAGGTCGAGCGGTCCTTCGAAGCCGTCCAGATCGAGGACCAGCACATCATCGGGATCCGCGTCAAGACGCTGTGGCGCTTGCCACTGGCTATCGCTCATGCGCAGCTCTAAGGCAGGGTTGTTGCTCACACGCTCGCTCCATGGATCGATCCATTCGCGACACTGCCTGATTCAGGCGGTCACCGCCAGAGCCAGCGCAATCGCCTCATCCGCAGCTTCCCGATTAAATTCGAGGGGCGGCTTCAAACAGGCAAGGGCTACATGAAAGCGCGCCTCCGCAACCCCGTCCAGCGGTGGCGATCCGGCGGCGACTTCGATCATTTCCACCATATCGCCATTGCAATGAAGCGCCACATCGCAGCCGGCCAGGAACGCGGCCTCGGCCCGGCTGCGAATCGTGCCCGACAGCGCATGCATGCTGAGGTCATCGGTCAGAAGCAGGCCGTTAAACCCGATCAGGTCGCGGATTACCTGCAGAACCACGGTGCCTGACAACGTTGCCGGAGCCGTCGGATCGATCGCTGAATAGGTGATGTGAGCTGTCATCGCGATTGGAAGATCGGCAAGTTTCGCGAACGGCACAAAGTCCGTGCGTTCAAGTTCCGCGAGCGGTGCGTCAACCAGAGGCAGCGCAAGATGACTGTCGCTTGTCGCCCGCCCGTGCCCAGGGATGTGCTTGACAACCGGCAACACGCCACCGGCCAGAAGCCCGTCTGCCACGGCGCGCGCCAGTATCGCAACCGTATCGGGGTCGGTGGCGTAAGCGCGATCACCGATGATTGCGTCCGCGTCGGGCACAGGGACATCGAGCACTGGCGCGCAGGCCACATTGACGCCAAGTTCGAAAAGGTCGCGAGCCATGGCCTGAGCCGACAGAAAAGCCGCGCGAGAGGCTGCCTCCGTGTCGACGGGGCACGCTTCGCAAAAACGAGCGGCACCTGGATATCGCGGCCAATGTGGCGGGCCAAACCTTTGCACGCGACCGCCCTCCTGGTCCACAAGAACGAGCAAAGGACTGCCGTTCACCGCTTCGCGCAGCGAGGTGATCAGACTGAACACCTGCTCACGATCACGAATATTCCGGGAAAAAAGGATGATACCAAGCGGACGATGTCGCGCAATGAACCTGGTCTCGTCGTCGCTTAACGCGTCAGAAGAAATTCCGCAAATAAAAGCGCGCCTTAACATTCAGCGCGGTGTAAGTTTAGACGAAACTGCATTGGCATTGCCGCGCAAGCAGAGTTGAACCTGTCAACGTGCGAACGGTTGAGAAATGGGTCCCGGCCTTTAAGGGGACGAGGATCGAATATGGTGCGTACCAAACTCATCATCACGACCTAAACCGAAGTAAAAATGCCTTCTCGCGAAGTTGAAACCGGCATCATTCGGACTTTCTGACGATGCAGGAGCCAAGTCCCGCGCCCTTTAATTTCGTACAAAGTTCGTTCGCGGCATCCTGGGATGTAACAGGCCCGGCAACCGTTCTAAACCAGACGCCCTTGTCGCCAAGATCGACCGTTTTTGTGGACAATGAAACCTCGCCAAGAACAACACCGAACTTCTCGGTCAGACTTTGAAGTTCCCGGTTGGACGCTTTCTCATCCTGACTTGCTTTAAGCTGGACTACGTAACCTCCCGCGATGGTCGGCTTCGCAACGGCGACCGGCACCGAAACGGCCTTAGGTAAAGGAGCGGGTACCGGGGTCGGTGTCGGCGCGAGAGCCGCGCTTCTGGACACCGGAGCGGCAGGTGGTGCAGACGGAATGGCTCGCGGCGACGCTATAATCTGACCTTGAGCAGCTTGTGCCGAGCCGGGCGCGGGGGCGGGGCCAAAGGGTGCCGGCATCTGGCTCTGACTGCCGAAGCCTGGCAGAACCGTCGGACGCGGCGATTCCATTCGCGTGCCATCCGGACGATAAATTTCGCCTCGTACTGCGGTCGGCTGATCCGGTCGGGAGGCAGATGACGGTCCAGAATTACTTGCAACGCGTGACGGAGGCTGGGACGACGGTCCGCCATCGTTGGGCTTGTTCTTCCGAAGGGCTTCCTCGATCCGGTCTTCCAGGGAACTTCCTCCCTGCGGCGCTGGCGGAGGTGCCGAGCGAGGCCCGCTGTTTGGATCGGTCGCCGCGCCTGTTACGCCGCCCTCAGGTGTCAATCGTTCATAAATTGCCTTGCTTCCATTGGCGAACTGCCGACCGCCAGCATTCGAAGGCGGCTCTTTCGACGGTTTCGTATCCGCGCGTATGACGGACGCGGCGCTCTCCGCGTTCGATCCGCTTTTCAGAGTTTTATAAACGTAGGCACCGGAACCGCCGACCAGAAGCGATCCCGCGAGAGCCGCAGCAATCAGGCCCTTACGGCTTTTCTTCGGGGCAGATTCCTCTTCGTAGACTTCGTCGTCATCGGCAAAAAAATCTTCATCGAGTTCATTGCGAGGCTGCGTCTGAAGGGCGTCGTGATGCTGTGACCCATATTGATTCTGCCCGTCGTCAGCCCAGGCCGCGCGGTCGTCCGGGCGCTGGTAGGCCGGTTGCGTCGGCGCGGTATTATGGGATGTATTGACATCGTAGGGTTGTTGTGGATATCCGCGATCGCCAGACGTATTCTGCGCGGGTTGCTTTTGCGCCATATCTTCGGGTAGGTAAAAACGCGACGCCTGAGCCTCCTGCGCGGCTATTCTTGCAGCGAAATTGCGCTCGTAATCGTCCTGTGGTGTCGCAGGTTCACGCATGATCGGCGATTGCTCATAGTAGCCGCCGCCTCGCATGGACGCCTGATCGATAATCGTATCACGACCGCCAGCCCGGCTCTCAGAATACCCGAACCCTGCGGGGCCTTCGTGCGTCGTGTGATTGTCGTAGGCCTGATTGTAGCCGCCCGAATCCACATCACGACCATACAGGTCTGCGTTGCGCTCGTGTTGAGGAAAAATGCTTGGTGGTGGTGGTTCCGGCAACGCGCGCGGAAAATGCGCATCTCGCTCCTGTGCCACTCGGGGCGGTTCGCGATAGACCGGCTGGTCCGGATAATACGATTGCGGCGGAGGCGGGGGATCGAAGTCCCTGCTTTGATTTGGAACAGGCTGGTCGAAACCCCGTTGAGGCGGCGGCGGAGGAACGGGATCGACGCGCGGTTCATCGTAAGGCGGAGCCCGAAAATTCGAGAATGAGCGTGGAGCGTCGGCTGATCTGTCGTTTACAGGCGTGTCCCGTCGGCGATCGAAATAATCATCGCGGTCGTTTCTGTCACGAGGCGCAGAGGGATTTCTCCAATCATCGCGATCTTGTCCGGCCTCGGGACGCCTTTGCGGACCCCTTTGTCCGGGACGCCGGTCGCGGCGCGATGCCGAATCATCACTATTGGACATCGACAGTCTTCCTCCAATGATACTCAAGAGAGCGCCGGGTTAACGCATTTCAGCAATCGCTTCGATGCCCATGAGGCGCAACGCTGAACGCAACACGCTCGCGACTGAGGTGATGAGCGCCAAACGCGCGCAGGTCATCTCCCGACTAACCTCACTAATGAACCGTAAATGTGGCGACTCTTTGCCCCGCGCCCACAGGCTGTGGAAACTGGATGCAAGGTCGTGCGCGTAGAATGCAATCCGGTGCGGTTCGTGCGCGATTGCCGCCGCCTCGATGGCACGGGGATATTGGGCCAGCTTCTTGATGACCGCAAGTTCGGCTTCGTCCGTTAACAGTCCAAGATTTGCGTGCGCGAGATCGGCCGGAGAAAATGAGACATCCGGAAACGCCTCCATCGCCTTGGTCAGCACCGAGTGCGCTCGCGCGTGCGCATACTGCACGTAAAACACCGGGTTGTCGTTCGATTGCTCCAAGACCTTATCGAAATCGAAGTCGAGCGGCGCGTCGTTCTTGCGATAAAGCATCATGAACCGCACCGGCCCCGGCCCCACCTCATCCACCAGATCGCGCGCGGAAATGAAATTACCCGAGCGCTTCGACATTTTGAACGGCTCGCCGCCCTTGAACAGGTTCACGATCTGGCAGATTTTGACATCGATGTCAGCCTCGCCGTTCGACAAAGCTTTCACTGCCGCCGATAAGCGCTTCACATAGCCGCCGTGATCGGCACCAAGCACGATGATCATATGCTTGAAGCCGCGGCGGAATTTGTTGCGGTGATACGCCATATCCGGCGCGAAATAGGTATAGCCACCGTTGGATTTAATGAGGGCGCGGTCGGCATCGTCGCCAAAGTCCGTTGCGCGGAACAGCGTCTGCTCCCGGTCTTCCCAGTCGTCGGGCATCTTGCCCTTGGGCGGTTCGAGGCGGCCCACATAGATCAGGTTTTTCGCGCGCAGTTCCTCGATGGTGTCGGCGACCTCGTTCGTGGCACCTTCCGATAGCGAACGTTCGGAGAAAAACACCTCGTGATGGATGCCTAACGCGGCCAGATCGTCGCGGATCAGGGCCATCATGGCAGCTACGGCCCGGTCACGAACCTTCGGCAGCCACAAACTTTCGGTTTCATTGAGCAGGCTTTTGCCGAACTCGGCAGCGAGCGCGTCACCGACCGGCTTCAAATATTCGCCCGGATAAAGCCCCCCCGGGATATCCCCGATATCCTCACCGAGCGCCTCGCGATAGCGTAAGAATGCGGACCGCGCCAGCATATCCACCTGACCGCCGCCATCATTCACGTAATATTCGCGGACCGCCTTGTAGCCAGCAAAATCAAGCAGATTGCACAGCGCATCACCGAAGATCGCGCCGCGCGTATGGCCCACGTGAACCGGCCCTGTGGGGTTTGTGGAGACATATTCCACGTTCACGGCCTCTCCCGTTCCTACGTTGCTCCTGCCGTAATTGTCGCCCTGAGCAAGCATGTCGCGCAGAACCCCCGGCCAGAATTCCGGCTTGAGCGCCAGATTGATAAAGCCCGGCCCCGCAACATCCACGCGCGCGATATCATTGTCGGCGCGCAGTTTTTCCGCGATGGCTTCAGCGAGGTCTTTCGGGCTTTTGCGCGAAGGTTTGGCGAGCACCATCGCCGCATTGGTGGCGAGGTCGCCGTGGCTCGCGTCGCGGGGCGGCTCGACGACAAAGCCGGTAATTTTTGCCTCAGCGGAAAGCGTGCCTTCGGCCTGTAATGTATTGAGTGCAGACGCAATGCGCTGCTCGAATATGGCGAATATGTTCATGGATGTGTTTTACGCGGGGTTCGGCATTGGGGCAATGGGGAGCTTAAAATAACCACCATCCGCAAACCATCAGCGTCGTTCCGACCAACGCGCCAATCAGTGGCCTGCTGAACCAGAAGCGCCACGCCAGGAATGCGAATGTTAGACCCACAAAAACCAGAACAGGTTTCAGCCATTCGATTTTGTAAACGGTTGCGATAACGATAAGTAGCGAGAACAGAAGTATACCGATGGCATGGCTGATATTGAAACCGAGCAGAGCAGACCAGTAATCACGCCCATGAGGCGCTATACCAGGGCGGGTAGCTTTCATGGCCTCAAGAAGACTGCGGTCGCGCGGCGAAAAATAACGCGGCTTAGAAACGATATCACGCACGGTGTATAAGAGGTGCAGAAGCCCGAGCATCGCGAATATCAAGACCGCAAGAATTATGAGGATGGGCATCCGTTTTCACACTTTTTGCGAACTGATAATGCCCATGAAATCGCCGAAATGAACGTTAGGCAAGGTATCGTCACGCCGCGCGGCGTTTCGTCATCACGGTTTTTTACTCGACGGTTCCCCAACATTATCGCCGTATAAAGTTCTTAACGTTCACTTAGATAGCTATCTGAATAGTCGACTTCTCAGGGTCGGCTATCAAGGAGCGCGTTATACAAATTCGGAAATTTAGTTTGGTTGAAATAACGATCAAGCCTACGTTGTATTTCGATATCGGAACAAACGAATTGCCGATTATCCGGCAATGTGCCTACAACGATATTAGCCCCACTAGGTAAGGCTATTTTAAGATGATTATATAGTTGATTTAGTAGCAAACTCGACTTCAATTTCCAATCTGTTTCGTCAATGTGTATCGCACCTAGTGCTGTCATTGCGTTCCAGGCAGATTGATAATCTTGCCGCGTAGCAAAGGAATTCAGGGAAAAGCTGACTGAGTAGTTGTACATTTGAAGCCTCATTTATCGCGTTTAGGGGTAAGCCTTTATGAATACGCGACTAAAGAATCACAGGCTCCTTCGATAAAACAATGCATTCGCATATCGATTCCCGCAATACTAAATGTGTAATGCTTGCCGAAATTCTCCACCACATGTTGTTGCTATCGCCGAAACCATGTCTTACAATAATCCCTATTAAATCTTGGAAATTCACGCCGGACAGGGCATCTTAAAGCCGTGCATAATTTCGTGGCCGCGGGTTTTTCGCATTGCCATAATATAGCGCCAGAAAAACCGCCGGCGTTCGACTAGGGGAGCTTTGCGGTTAAGCAAGCGCTGCCGGTTAGCTGTGTCTTCTTGTTGTGCGGCTTAAATGTAGTCGCGGATGGCTTCGTGCAGCGACCTATAGACTTCGTCAAAAGAGCGGCCTTGCACAGCCAAATCGAGGTCAAGGCAGAATGCCACCCAAGCGCCTTCGTGGCCTTCTGCATAACAAACCAGTTTTTTACGCATTAGATTATCTTGCAGGACCGTGAATGCTCAGTTCTGAAGCTCCTCCCCTCAGAATACATGACAACGAGCTTTCGCGAAAGTTGACCAAGGGTTCGCTCCCGACATCCGAAAGACCATGCGCTAGCATACGTTTTCATGGGTCGGACGCACAGATAGCGGACAAAACCAGGGTCGCGGGATATGTAGCTTGATTGTGGAGTGGTGCCCAGGAAAGGACTCGAACCTTCACGCCCTTGCGAGCGCTAGCACCTGAAGCTAGTGCGTCTACCAATTCCGCCACCTGGGCATCCGCGTAGTGGTAAGTCTGCGGGGTGCTTTTGTCAAAACCTATTGTCGTGCATCCAACGTTTCACACCTGCGGGTTGTCTGCAGTGAACGTGCCGAACGAGTTGTCTCAACCCAGTTTATTCCAGGGTGATCCGGGGTTCCGCCTGGTGTCGCCAGATGCGTCCTTCGGAACCTCGGAAAACTCTACATCGATCACATCGTCCTTTTTGAGTGGACCGGCATTCGGTTTCGGGGGCTGTGGCTGTGTCGCGCCCCATGTCTGAAACCGGCCTCGGGCACTTGCCTCAAAGCCGCGCCAGACCAGTCGCCGCGTCGCAGGAATGATAAGCAGCAAGGCCAGAATGTCGCTTGTGAAGCCGGGAACCATCAAAAGAATACCGGCGAAGCTCAACAAACCGCTGTCCAGCAATTGTTTTTCCGGAGAAACGCCCTGACGAAGCGCGGTTGCGAGCTTTCGTCCGAGCATGAACGTCTGAGACCGGATCAGATAGAAGCCTAACGCCGCAGACGCGAAAAGCAACAGCAAAACTGGGAAAAGCCCGATAACCCCGCTAACCCAGACAATGGACATGATCTCAAGCACGGGGAGTGAAAACAACAGCAGAAAAAAAAGAAAGGGCATAACAATGATCCCGCACAAGCGTTTGTGGATATCTTTTGGTGAACCAGCTTTAGCGTGTCCCCGTTCCGGACAAAGCGCAACCGTCGAAAACACCAAAAACGAGTGTATGTACGCTATAGCCAGCCCTGCATCTAAAGCTTATATGCCTGTCAGGGAAGAGTAGAACATCAGTCTCACGTTCAGGAAGCGAGCCACGCCTTGAAAATGAACGACCTCCTTGAATTACCAAACCTGCTTTTGTTAGCGGTCGCGGTTTTGATATTTTTGAGGCTTCGAAGCGTTCTCGGCCGACGAACCGGGAATGAACGTGCGCGCCCGGTCGATCCAGACATCATGAGGAAGCCCACACCCGCAAGAAGCCGGGATAACGTCATCCCATTGCCGCGCCAAGACGTGCGGTCCGGCCCATCCGATACGCCTTCGGCAAATGTGGAGCAACGTCTGGCGGGGGTTTCGACAGACAGCAAGGCAAGACAGCAGCTTCAGGCGATTGCAACCCTGGATTCCACATTCGATACAGGTTCGTTCGTCAAGGGGGCGTGCAGTGCGTATGAAATAATACTGGCCGCCTATGCGAAGGGGGATCGCGAGACGTTGCGCAACCTCCTGTCGCGCGAGGTTTATGACAGTTTCAGCGCAGTGATCGCCGAACGGGAAGGTCGGGGGGAGACAACGGAGTTCAGTTTTGTCGGGATTACCTCATCCGAGCTTGTGGACGCGCATCTGGTGGACCGCATTGCACATGTCACGGTGAAGTTCGTTTCTGAACTGGTTACGGCAGTCCGTAATCGCGGTGGCGAAGTGGTGGAGGGAGACGTCAAGAGTGTGCGTCAGGTGACGGATTACTGGACCTTCATGAGGGATATCTCGTTGTCCAATCCGAACTGGAGGCTTGTTGCCACCGACGCACCTTAGAGCCGATCCCGTTTCAAGGAAATCGGTTGATCGGCTCTGCTCTTTTAGTAAGGGCGGGTCTTATCCGAAAACTGCGTAATACTTTTCGGGAAGCGCTCTGGTATTTTGATCCGGGTGTTGACGGTTTCGAGCCGAAACATGATGTTTTCGCGTTGAAAGGCAGACTTGTGAGCAATGTCGGGCAAACGCAACAAGCGTTCCCTCACGCGAGAGGAAGAACTTTTATGGGCGCATGTCACCCGTAATGACGCGCGTCTTGCGTCTGCGGCCGCTTTAACGTCCGATCCACCGCCGTCTGCGACCAGCGAAAAGTCCGGCCAGGACGATCAGGCAAAAACACTCGCGGCCACGGTCGCAACGGCAAAACCCAAGAGTACTCCGGCGAATGCACGGCCTGCAAAATCTGCGGCAAAAGCTATGACCTCCCTCGCTCATTTCGACCACCGCCTCAACCGTCGATTATCGCGGGGCCAAACCGATATCGACGCCCGTCTCGATTTGCATGGCTTGCGTCAGGACGAGGCTTTCTCAGCCTTGCGGGTGTTTCTGCACAGATGCCAGTTCGAAGGCCATCGACACGTGCTGATCATAACAGGAAAAGGCGCACGATCATCGGACGAAGATAATGGAGGCGATGTCTGGCGCACGAGTCCTCGGGGGATCCTGCGACGGCTCGTGCCTCAGTGGCTGTCAGACCCGATTTTGCGGCATCTCGTGGTAAGTTTTACTTCTTCCGCACCCCGTCACGGGGATTCTGGCGCTCTTTATGTCACGCTTCGGAAGGCGAAGGCTTAATCCAATACCGTCTTGATCAGGAAAAAGCGGATGGCATCCGCAAGGATAATCTTGCAATTCCGTTCCTTGCCCTGTTCGCCTTCGAGCTTCGCTTTCGTCACAAGCGCCTCGATATTGGACTGCTCAAGCTGGGACAGTTCCAGAATTTTCGCCATCTGCTCAATAACCGTCATGCCTTCCCCACATGTGGCGGCGTGAGCGGGCGCGGTGGCGAGCGAGATGGCGAGCGCAATACAAGCGATTCGTTTCATGCGGTTCCAGGATAGCTGTATTCGTTACCGAGCATTAAGATCACCCGCCGTTTGTTTCAAGCATTATAACGGATCGATCCGTGGATGGGAAATGAATGCCCGAATTGTCCTCGCTGAAGAGTTCGGGTCGATGCCACTTTGCAATTGTGCCGATCACGTGATAATGATTTTTCGTAGTTGGCGAATGATGCCAATCCGTCGCGAAAGTTGATACCAATGGCGCAACACATTCTCCTCCTTAGCAGCCCCCGAGTGTGACAGCCCGTCGCGGGCTGAGCGCTTGGGGGTAAGGTCCCGGGCGCTCGATGGAGGACTTGCCGGGTTCGTGATATCATTCATTGAACGGCAAGGATTGTACCGATGGCTTTCCAGCAAACAGCGCCCCACGCGGCTGACGTTTCCACCCCGTCCAAAGACCGCATTCTGATTTTCGACACCACCTTACGCGACGGCGAGCAATCGCCGGGCGCGTCGATGACGCACGAAGAGAAACTTCAGGTTGCTGAACTGCTCGACGAAATGGGCGTCGACATCATCGAGGCGGGCTTCCCTATCGCGTCCAATGGAGATTTTCAGGCCGTTGCGGAAATCTCGAAGGTGGTAAAAAACGCGGTCGTTTGCGGGTTGGCGCGAGCCAACGTAAAGGACATCGACCGCGCCGGCGAAGCCGTGCGGGACGCGAAACGACCACGCATTCACACCTTCATTGGCACATCGCCGCTGCATCGACAGTATCAGTTGAACATGACAACGGAGCAGGTGTTCGACGCGGTGATCTCCAGTGTCACGCGTGCCCGGTCGCACACGGACGATGTGGAATGGTCGGCCATGGACGCAACCCGAACCGAGCATGATTTTCTGTGCCGGTGCGTTGAAGCCGCGATCAAGGCGGGCGCAACAACGATCAACATCCCCGATACTGTCGGCTACACAACGCCGGAAGAGTTCCACGATCTGATCGTCATGCTGCTCACGCGGGTTCCGGGCGCAAGCAACGTGATTTTCTCCACCCACTGCCACAATGACTTAGGGCTTGCCGTGGCAAACAGCCTTGCTGGCGTCAAAGCCGGTGCACGCCAGATCGAATGCACGATCAACGGATTAGGCGAACGCGCAGGCAATGCGGCTCTCGAAGAAATCGTGATGGCGATCAAGACCCGCAACGACGTGTTGCCATATACCACCGGCGTCGACAGCACCATGATCATGCGCGCGGCAAAGCTCGTATCCGCAATCACCGCCTTCCCGATCCAGTATAACAAGGCCATCGTCGGCAAGAACGCCTTCGCCCATGAGAGCGGTATTCATCAGGATGGCGTGCTGAAAAACGCCCAGACCTATGAAATCATGACGCCGGAAAGCGTGGGCGTTCGCGAGTCGAGCCTCGTCATGGGCAAGCATTCCGGACGTCACGCGTTCAAGGAAAAGCTGAGCGAGTTGGGTTACGATCTGGGCGACAACGCGTTCCAGGACGCCTTTCAACGGTTCAAGGATTTGGCCGACCGCAAAAAGCATGTGTTCGACGAGGATATCGAGACGCTGGTCGATCACGAGATCGCGTCGGCGCACGACCGCATCAAGGTGTTGTCCCTCACGGTCATGGCGGGAACGGGCGGCCCTGCGAAAGCGACGATCACCATCGATGTGGACGGGGTGCACCAAACCGCCGAAGCGAAAGGGGACGGCCCGGTGGATGCGACGTTCAACGCGATCAAGGCGTTGGTGCCGCACGAGGCCCGGCTGCCGTTGTATCAGGTTCATGCGGTGACGGAAGGAACCGACGCACAGGCCGAGGTCAGCGTTCGGCTCGAAGAGGCAGGCAAAGTCGTGACCGGGCGTGGCGCGGATACGGACACGCTGGTGGCATCCGCCATGGCTTATGTTTCCGCGCTCAACAAGCTTGACGTGAAGCGTGGACGGCTGCATGCACAGGCCGAGGCTTTACCGGAACCGAATGTGTCTTGAGGTTTCATGTATGCATGGCCGCTCCAAAGGCAGCCATGCAGAAAAACAACTCAGTCGAACAACCGGTAGCGAACCTCGCAAGTCGAACCCTGCAGGCGTCCGATTTAGCTCACTCGGCGGCACGGAGGACCGGTGGCATGACCTCGCCCGCGCGTTTCATATTGACGCCAGTGAACGCGCCGCAGCTTCCACAGGAAATGTACCGCTGTACGCCCTTATCGTGACCGAAGCCATACTCCACGTCACGGACGCTTAATGAAGCGCTACCGCAGCACGGGCATTCCACATTGCCGGATGACTGATGGACGAGCGCCTCGGCTGCTTCCACCCACTGCTCAAATTTAGGTTGTGTTTGCTTGGGCATAATGCGTGTCTCTCCCTTTGCCATCGCTTCATCGATTGGGATAGGGGCGTTGAAAAATAATTTCGAAACGCACGCGGATGGACGTCGCGAGCGTCTGCTTACCTTGCCAATTCTTGCGATTTCGTAAGTGTGACAAGAGAAAACTTCGAAATCAAGCCTTGCAAGCGAATTTTACACGATTTCGTTAATATTTTATCGGCTAAGTGGCCGCGATGCATATTGTATTCATCCGAAAGGCTAATGATACCGACGCAATTTCTGGTTGCGCTCGTTCAACCGCCCGTTCTGGCGTTGGCGTACCGGTCCGTGGCGGCCACGATCTCATGAATGATGCCAGGCTCGGTCATGGCGTGCCCTGAGTCCTGCACGATCCTAAGCTCCGCCTTCGGCCAGACCCGGGCGAGATCCCAGGCGTTTTTCAAAGGCGTCACCACGTCGTAGCGTCCATGTATAATCGTGCACGGAAGATGGGAAATCTTTTGAACGTTATCGAGAAGGTGATTGTCGTGATTGAAAAACCCGCGATTGACGAAGTAGTGGCATTCGATCCGGGCAAACGCGAGCGCGTAATCGTCGGCACTGAACCGTGCAATGCGCGACGCGTCGTGGAGAAGCGACAACGTGGTGCCCTCCCAGACGCTCCAGGCTCGGGCGGCATCCAGTTGCTCATCCCGTGTTCCCAAGGTCAGCTTGCGGTAGTAAGCCTTGATCATGTTGTGCCGTTCGGAACTCGGGATAGGGGAGAGATATCCCTCGAACGCATCGGGAAACAGCCAACTGCATCCCTCCTGATAAAACCAGTGCAGTTCCGCTTGCCGAAGCAGAAAAATACCTCGAAGAACAAGCTCGCTTACCCGTTCCGGATAGGTTTGTGCGTAAGCAAGCGCAAGGGTTGATCCCCACGATCCACCGCAAAGCTGCCACGTATCGACAGCCAGATGCTGACGCAGCCGCTCCATGTCTTCGACAAGGGCCCACGTCGTGTTATCGACAAGGGACGCATGCGGGGTCGATTTTCCGCAGCCGCGCTGATCGAAAAGGATAATGCGGTGGAGTTTCGGGTCGTGATATCGCCGCATGGCCGGATTGGAGCCTCCTCCCGGTCCACCGTGCACCATCAGGACCGGCTTGCCAGTTTTCGAACCGCATTCCTCGAAATAGATACTATGATCAGGCGAGACCTTCAGCCAGCCGGTATTATACGGAGCGGCATCCGGGTAAAGCGTGCGCCTTTGCCCTATCGCAGACTGAGATGATGCATGTGGATCAGTCTGTTCCATTCTGTTCCTCTTAAACAACGCGAACCTTCGTTCTTGAGGCGATGCGAAGCCCCCGTGCCTGAAGTGTTTCGCCTGCCGGTATGCGCAATTCGTCGACGGCATCCAGAGCGACTTGATCCGGCTCCCCAAGCAATTGGCTTGCCGCGACGGCGGCGATAAGACTGACGGGAATGCCTATGATTCCGGAAAGGAGGGGGCTGATGCCTACCAGTCCTTCGGAACCGTAGAGCAGTCCCATTGCTGTCACGGCAAAGCCACTTGCCATTCCAAAAAAAGCACCAGCCCCACTTAATCTTCGCCACCAGACACTAAGCACAAGCACCGAAAAAAAAGAACCGGCACTTAACGAGAGCGCGGACATGACCAGCCTTAACGGATCGATCTGCGAAGCGCCAACCATGAAAAAAAGGGCAACCCCCGCGGCTCCCATGCCTGCACGGCAAAAAAATAATTTACGGCCCGTGGAAAGGGGCTTTCGCGCGACTGCGCCAAACAGATCGTCCCCAATGATGGCCCCGATTGCAAGAAGCTGCCCGGACGCGCACGCGAGAATCGCCGAAAGGAACGACGACACGACGAGAGCCAAAAACACGTAGGGCAACCCACCTGCAACAGGAAGAATGAGGGCAACCGCATCGCGTTGAAACATAGGCTGAGCCGTCGATCCGAATTGGTCGAGCCGCCCGCCGGAAAGCGTCACAAGCCCCGACTGTTGCAAAGCCCGTGCCCACGCCGGAAGATCCGATTGCGGCAGGTTCACAAGTCCTTCCACGGCCATGGCTTCCACGAAAAATGCGTAAGCCGGAATCGTGAGAACAACCAGTCCGCCGACCACGGACACCCATCCAATGGTTTTACGGGCGGTCGAGATCGTTGGCGTGATTCCAAGTCGCGTGAGAAGGGCCGGCTGGGTCGCGATCCCGGCGGCGAGACATAAAACCAACATCACAAAGTCTTTTGCACTGAACGCGCTGAACACACGTTCAACAGGCCGGATGAGCGGTTGCCGGGCAGCCTTTGGCAGTGTGTCGTTGAAGGCCCTGGGCGTGGATACTGCCACATAGCCTTTCGCGGCCTCGAGGGCTTTTAATTGTTCAAGCTGACCTCCGTACGTCAGTTGTGGCAAAGGGATGTTGCTACGCGCGACGGAGACGGTGATGAGCGGGACCAACAGGCAAAGAAAAACAATGAACTGGGCCCCGTGAAGCCAACTGGTCGCGCGCATGCCACCGAAGGCCGCCGTTAAGAAAACGGCGCTGAACAGGCCAATGAACAGAAATTGCGAGACCGGGATACCGAAAGTTTGGCCATCGATCGATTGCGAAAAGTATTCAAGGGTCCTCTGGCCGATCACAAGTTCCGCCGCGAGAATCATCAGGCATGGAACCAACGCGATGAGGGCCGCGAAGGCTCTCAGCCAATTTCTGCCGAACCTGAGCGCAAAAAATCCCGGCAGCGTGTAGGCCGACACCTTCCGCAAGTACGGGACAAACGCAAATCCCATCAGCAGCAATCCCGCCAGACAGCCAAGCGGAATGGCAACGCCGTCCAGGCCTAAGAAGAAGATCGATCCGATACTGCCGAGTGCTATACTTCCGCCAAAAGTCATCGCGCACAGCGAAAGCGCGCTGTAAAGCGCGGGGACACGTTGACCTGCCAGAAAAAAATCGTCTGAATCGGAAGTGCGTGCAAAGACACCCACGCCGACATAAAGAACGGCTGGACCAAAAATAACGATTTGTGCAATGCGCGACGAGGAAAGACCGAGCTGCTCGAAGATCAGCAGACACAGCAGCAGGCATAAATAACCGCTTGCGAAAATGGCAAAGCTGGAGCCTACCCTTGGATGTATGCCCGGTTGCGCGTACTGAAGCGTCATTATTACGACCCGTTAAAACTGGATCGTCATATTATGTGATCGATCATGCTTGTCTTGCACGTTGAAAAACCAATAAACAACAAATGTCGCCATGACGACGCAGCCGTGAACGGCAAGAAAATAGCCGAGGGGGAAGCGCAGAAAACGATACGCGTTCAGGGATGGCATCGAAAGAGGCAATACGACAAAGCAAACGACGAGCATCAGAACCGCCGCACTGGTCAGCCTGCGCATCCGTCGCCAATACGCTTGCTTAATATCTTCGTCGGACATACGTTAGACCTAAGGTTAAGATCGCGCCGTCAAGGGTTAGAGCCGCGTTTTCGAAAGAGCCAAGATGATCGGTAAGGTATCAACAGACGCAGGGGCTGGTCCGCCAAGTCCAATAAGGCACAGGTCATGACGGCTCATCATGTCATCATTGCGGACGACCACCCGCTGTTTCGCGACGCGCTCAAGCAGACGCTCTCCTCGGCCCTGCCGGGCGTCACCATGACTGAGGTTGGATCGGTCGATAAACTGCTCGCGGTCATTGCGAGCAACGCCAACGTGGATCTGGTTCTGCTCGATCTCAAAATGCCCGGCGAGAACACGGCGACCTCGCTTTCCGGCGTGACCGGACTGATGTACCTTCGAAGTCAAAACCCGGAAATCCCCGTCGTCATCGTATCGGCGAGTGAAAATCCGGGCGTCGTGCGCCGCTGCCTGAACCTTGGTGCATCCGGGTTCATTCCCAAATCCACACCCGTAGACGATATCCGTGCGGCGGTTAAAACCGTGCTCGAAGGCGGTGTCTGGTTTCCGAAGGAGTTGGTGCGCAACGGGGAAGCCGTCGATGAACTTTCCGAGTTGTCCTCGAAGCTTTCAACGCTGACGCCCCAGCAGGTGCGTGTGCTGACCATGCTCGGCGAGGGCTTGCTCAACAAACAGATCGCTTATGAGCTTGGTGTTTCCGAGGCGACCGTCAAAGCGCATGTGTCCGCGATCTTGCAGAAGCTCGGGGTCGACAGTCGCACGCAGGCCGTGATCGCGGTCAACCGCATCGCACGCGTCGACGATCACGGAGAGACGGCGTGAGTTTAAGAGATATCATCAACGTCAAATCGATTCTGCGAACTTAATGTCGAGTAAGCCGGTCATAAGTTTCGCCGCTTGTTCAAAAAGCCCCGAATTGTTCTTGCGATGCAAATTCTGATTGTTTCTTCTTAGGCATCGTTTTTTATCAGCTCTTTCCATTGCGAAACGATCTGCACCGGCAACGCGCTTAGCTCCCTCTGATTGAACTTAAGCCCCAGGCGCTCTGCAATGTGAGCAACATTGGCGGCCTGGACTGCATCTCGGCGCTTTTTGAGCGCATCCCTACTGTCCTGCTTTGAAAGCCAAAACTTATGTAACGCGAAGGCGCGGGGATCTATGCAATTTATCCACACTGGCATCCCGTCTTCAGCAATAGCCGTCGCTTCAAAGCGAGGCGAGTTCACGAGCCACTTCAAACCATCAATGCCGACAGGAACGATGCCACCAAGATCGTATTCACCTGCAAAAATTTCATTTTTCCGAATAGACCGTATGATATCTACGAAATAGCCGTCTGCGTTCACGGCCCTAAATAAGTCCCCTTGTACCGAAAAACTTGGGTCAACTGTACGTAATATTGAAAGAATTCCGTCTCTTTGCTTATCCTCTATTGCAAGCACCAGCCTGTTTCGAATATCGGCCAGCAAATCAAGATCGTCAGTCGCTAGCAATTCAGGTTCGAAGATAATTCCACTCTTTGCTTCATAGGCGTAGAGTGCATGCGTGCCAATGACAAAAAGTCCATCGCCAAGTAAGCCAGCGCGATCAAAGGCGCGGAGAATCCTGGCAGCGACACGCGGAACTCGGCCCAAACCCATGGCGCGGTTAATTGGGGCAGATTTCTCAATGGCTTTTCGCATTTTGCTGGTGCGAGCGCGACTGGCGGTTCTGGATGCAGTGTATTCGTTTTTTAGACGTTCCGTATCAGGCGATCTAGGGCCAACGTATTTCTGAGTGTATCTACTCACGATGCGATATTAATGCTCTTTTCCCTTGATTTTCTTCCAGGCCATAGAAGCTTTGTAACTTGTCCGAAAAGTCCGGTCGGCTAGCCGCCACGCCTCGTAGCGCTGCTGCACATTGATAAGCTGTCGACGTTGATCAAGTTCTAGTTCTGGTAGATTCACAACTTAATCCTTTGATTTACATTGCGTTATCATACAAAAACGAGGACGGCAATTTTGTATGATAACTCTATTATTTCCAAAGACTTAGAGTAAATTAACTTTTGACTTTTTTGCTTTTGCAGCAGCGAGAAAAACGCGGGCCCCGGCTTTGGCAGCGATCCGCTGGCAGGCTGCTGTTCAATAAAAAAGATGTTGCCGACTACGCCTTGCGCCATGCAAGGCTCGTAATCACGCTCTTGCATTGCAACTATGTTATCGGGAACAAGGTATCGTCCAAGTAGCGTTGATCGCAATGTTGCTACCCGTCATCCTGTGTAACATTTCCGCATTCAAGCTCTATCGCTGCTTTGAACACAGATTAACCGTGCCAAGCCTGCATCTACACCCGCCCCACATGCGTTGACGTCTCATGAACACTGCCCTCAGTTTAGTCATATTCTCACTCGGGTTGTTCCTGGTTGGCCTCACGCTACAGGACGCCTTCGAAGTCATGCTTCTGCCACGCCACGTTCGGCGGAGGTGGCGGCTCACGCGCGTCTATTTCGATAACACATGGCGTGCCTGGCGCTGGTATGGATGCCGTATTCCCGGGTTGAGAGCGCGCGAACGTTTTCTGAGTTTGTTCGGCCCGCTGTCGATGATCCTTCTTTTCGCGCTATGGGTGATCGGGCTGATGGTGGGTTATGCGCTGCTGTCATGGAGCCTTGAACGCGGCTTGCCGAAGGCCCATGCGTTCGGGAATTATCTTTATGGCAGCGGGGTTACGCTTTTAACGCTGGGCTACGGGGACGTTCTGCCTCAGACAGCCGCGACGAAAATGATTTCAGTCATGGAAGCCGCCACGGGGTTCGGCTTGCTCGCTGTGGTGATCGGATATCTTCCAGTGCTGTATCAACTGTTTTCCCGCCGCGAAGTTTACGTCATTCAACTTGACGGACGGGCCGGCACACCCCCGGCAGCCGCAACCTTGCTGTATCGCCACGCCTGCGACGGAGAATTGACAAAGCTCGAAGAATTGCTGCGCGAATGGGAACGCTGGTGCGCCGAACTCGTGGAGAGCCACGTGTCGTACCCCATGCTGAGCTTTTATCGCTCGCAGCACGAAAACCAAAGCTGGCTTTCCGGCTTGACCGCAATTACGGATTCATGCGCGATCATCATGACAGGGCTGAAAGACGTTCCCACGTTTCAATCCAAGATGACGTTTGCCATGACCCGGCTTGCCATTGTCGATTTGTGTCGCGTTCTCGGACTCGATCCCTTGACGGATTATAACGACAGGACACGCAGCGGCGGGTTTGCCCGTCTCGATCAGGTTATAACTCAAGCCGGATTCCAGTGGACAGTCCCTGACCAGGCTGAAGCGAGCCTTGCGGAGTTCCGCCAGACTTATGAGCCGTTCCTTGCCGCTTTGTCGCGATATCTGCTGATCGATCTCCCACTGTTTGCTCCGCCGCCTGGATCGGGCGGCAGTCTCGACAACTGGCAGCGAAGCGCAGGCGGTCGAACCGCCAAGGATCTCGTGGAGAACACGCCGGGTTAGCTTGCCGCCGATCGCGTCAAGCTGCGCACGGCGCAAATACGCCATTTCTTTCGAAACCGCGGTAAACTTGAGTTTTATGACTGAATGTGAGAGTAGCTTTGCGGAGAGTGACGGGTGGGGTTCGGCCATGTCTTCGTTAAAGTTCATTTATTTCGACTTCAAGGGCCGCATCGACCGCGCCACGTGGTGGAAAGCCTGGGTGGTGCTCCTTCTTGCGGAAGTGGCCGCGAATTATGTGCTGTCGAAAGCGATGGACGACGATGCGCCATTCATCAACGGAACCTGGCCAAACCTTGTGCGTATTCTCGGGGATCGGTCCGGCTGGATCATCGCCGTGATCTTTCTTATTCCCAATATCGCCATGAACACAAAGCGCTTCCATGACCGCGGACTTTCCGGCTGGTGGTGGCTTGTCTTCCTCATCCCGTTTCTCGTGGGCACCGGTATCTCGATTTCCCCTTACGCGGGCGTGGACTGGCCATCGCGCCTCGCGGGCTTCGCTCAGCTTTTCAGCGGCTTTACAGCTTTATGGACAATCGTCACACTGGGTGGTCTTCCATCGAAGCGAGCCTCGTGAGAGCCTTCGAAATCGATCAAAGCCGAACGGCCACGGCAGGGCTTTTCAGAACCGGGAACATGGGTCATGACCGTCCTTGAGCACGCACAAGCTCTGATCAAATGCAAAAGCATAACCCCGGAAGAAGGCGGTGCCTTGCGTTATCTGGAACGTGTGTTGGGCGAGGTGGGCTTCACATGCCATCGGCTACCCTTCCAGACGCCGGGCACGATCAGCGTCGACAACCTTTACGCGCGGATTGGGAGTGGCAGCCCGCATGTCTGCTTCGCCGGTCATACGGACGTGGTTCCACCAGGCGATACGTCGGCGTGGCATCATGGGCCTTTCGCAGGTGAGGTGGCGAACGGAATTCTTTATGGACGCGGCGCATGCGACATGAAAGGCGGCGTTGCTGCAAGCGTGGCGGCGGCGCTGTCGTTTTTGAAAGAAAAAAACGGGCTGCCAGGCGGATCGATTAGCTTCCTGATCACCGGTGACGAAGAAGGGCCAGCGGTCAACGGAACGAAGCCAGTGGTGGACTGGCTGATCGAACGTGGCGAGCGCCCGGACTGCTGCATTTTGCCCGAGCCGACGTCCGAAACGAATATCGGCGACACGATCAAGATCGGCCGTAGAGGCTCACTCAGCGCAACATTGACGGTCCATGGCGTTCAAGGTCACGCGGCTTACCCGCACAAGGCGAAAAACCCCCTGCCGCGTCTGATCGATGCACTGAACCTTCTGAAACTGAAACCTCTGGACGAGGGCACCGCACATTTTCAGCCGTCCAACCTCGAAATCACCGGCATCGACACCGGCAACCCGACGCATAATGTCATTCCAGCCGCGACCACCGCCCACTTTAACATCCGCTTCAACGATCACCATAGCGGCGATAGCCTGAAGGCCTGGGTCAAAACTCAGGTGGAAGCCGCGCTGTATGACACCGGGCTGACATATGCGCTCCAGTATCAGCCGGTTACGGAGAGTTTCATGACGAGCCCTGCCGGGTTCGTGCAGGACCTCGTTTCTTGCGTCGAAACTCAGACCGGTCGGCAACCCGCGCAATCCACCGGAGGTGGCACCTCCGACGCGCGGTTCATCAAAGACCTCTGCCCGGTGGTGGAGCTGGGGTTGCTGAGCGCCACTGCGCACCAGGTGGATGAACATGTCCCGGTCGCTGACCTTCAGACCCTGACCGAAATCTTCACTCTGTTTCTGCGAAAAACTCTTCGGTAACTTGCCCGCAGTCGCGAGCATCCGTTGAAAAACTTAGGATGATGCACCGCCATTGGCGAATCTCGATTAACCTGTCGCAAAGTTTGAGTCGCGGCGACGGGTGGGCGAGCATGTCATCGATAATTCAAAAGCAGGCAGAGCGCGAGAAGCTTACGGAACCCGCCGCAGCCACGCCAATGATGGCGCAATATCTTGAGGTCAAGGCCAAACATCCGGGCTTTCTCCTTTTCTACCGCATGGGCGACTTTTTCGAGCTTTTCTTCGAAGATGCCGTGATTGCGGCAGGCGCGCTTGGCATACAGCTTACCAAACGGGGCAGGCACCTGGGTCAGGATATTCCCATGTGTGGTGTTCCTGTATCCCGCGCTGACGATTACCTGCAAAAGCTTATCAGGCATGGCTTGCGCGTCGCGATTGCGGAACAGCTCGAAGACCCGGCTGCAGCCAAAAAGCGCGGTCCAAAATCGGTTGTCACGCGCGATGTGGTGCGTCTTGTCACGCCGGGCACATTGACCGAGGATGCGCTGCTCAACGCGAAGGCGCATAACTTCCTGACCGCAATCGCGTCCATACCGAAGAAAAACGGGTATGCACTGGCATCGCTCGATATTTCAACGGGCGAATTCGTGATCAGCGAAACGTCTATTGACGGCCTTGAAGCCGAACTGATGCGCCTGCAACCGTCAGAGGTGTTGACCGCAGAGGGTGCCAACGATCCAGCGATCACGGCGGCCTGCGCCGCAAACGCCGTCTCCGTCTCGCAGTTATCCCGCACGTGTTTCACTAAGGCCAAGGGTGAGCAGGGTCTGAAATCGGCCTTCGAGCTTGAAGCCATTGAAGGTCTGGGCGACTTCAGCGAGACGGAGTTATGTGCGACAGGTGCGCTGTTGCATTATGTGACGCTGACACAGATGGGGCAACACCCCGCCTTGCGCCTCCCCCGCCGGGATAGAGCCGCAGCCCTCCTTGTGATCGATGCCTCAACGCGGGCATCTTTGGAACTGGTGCGACCGCGCAACGATCATGCGCCCACGCTTTTCTCGGCAATTGACCGGACCGTTACCGCCGCCGGTGCTCGCGAACTTGCGGCAAGGCTCGTATCGCCATCCGCTGACGCTAGTGTGATCAACCGCCGTCTCGATGCGGTGGCGTTGTTCATCGACGACTGGGCGCTCCGGGAACGCATGCGCGGTCTTTTGAAAACCGCCCCGGATATCAGCCGGGCGCTGTCGCGGATCAAACTGAGGCGAGCGGGTCCGCGCGATGTGGCTGCGGTTGGTGCCGGCCTTCGCGTCGCGCTCGACGCCAGCCAAAGCCTTTCCGCCAATCCTGTCGCAGAGGTCGGTCTGAGCGAGATCGTTCATGCGTTCGCTGTCGTGTCAGAACATCTGACCCTGGAAATCGAGGCTGCGCTCTGCGCGAATCCGGTGTTTTTTCTTCGGGATGGCGGGTTCATTGCGTCTAAATACGACGCAAAACTTGACGAACTGCGCGCGCTTGCGTCCGACACGAAAGGCATCATCGCGCGCCTTCAGTCGCAATACGTGTCGCAGACCGGACTTTCGTCTTTGAAAATTCAGTTCAACAATCTTATGGGCTATTTCATCGAAGTAAGCGCTGCGGGCGGAGCCGCATTGCAGGCTGAACCCCATGCCGGATTGTTCAGGCATAAGCAAACCCTGGCCAGCGGGATGCGTTTCACGACGGACGAACTCTCAACGCTGGAAAGCCGCATCGTTACAGCTTCAGCGGAAGCGCAGGCCCGTGAAATCGAGTTGTTCAACGACCTGTCCGCACGCATTCTTGAGCACGAGCAGGCTATCGCGAACGTAGCGCGCGCTCTTGGCGATCTCGATTGTCTCACAGCCCTCGCCGACCTCGCCCAGACCCAGAATTACGTGCGCCCGATTATCGATCACAGCCGCGCTTTTATCATCGAGGCCGGGCGTCATCCAGCCGTCGAACAGGTCGGCAAGCGCGAAGGTTGGCCGTTCATCGCCAACGACTGCAAACTCGACGGCGATGGCCATACCGCGCCCGCGTTGCTGCTCGTGACCGGGCCAAACATGGCAGGCAAGTCCACATACCTTCGGCAAAACGCCCTCATCGTCGTGCTTGCGCAGATCGGGTCATTCGTGCCCGCAACGTCGGCGCATATCGGTGTGGCCGACAAGCTTTTCTCCAGGATCGGTGCGGCCGACGACCTTGCGCGCGGGCGCTCCACCTTCATGGTCGAGATGACGGAAACGGCAGGCATTCTCAATCAGGCAACCGCGCAAAGCCTCGTCGTCCTCGACGAGATCGGACGTGGCACCTCCACCTTCGATGGCCTCTCCATCGCGTGGGCTGTTGTGGAAGACTTGCACAATCGCATCGGCTGCCGGGGGCTGATCGCAACCCATTATCACGAGCTAACGAGGCTGTGCGAAAGGCTTCCGCGTGTTGCGAATGTTCGCATGACTGTGACTGAATGGAAAGACACGCTTGTCTTTCTGCACGGCGTCGAGCCGGGTGCCGCGTTGCGATCCTATGGCGTACAGGCCGCGCGGCTTTCCGGGATACCCAAGCATGTGATTGCGCGAGCGAAAGCCGTGTTGGCGGAACTTGAAGCCCAGCAGCCAGGCGGAAATCTCGGCGGCATGCTTCTGTTTTCGTGGGCGCCGACGGAAACACCCGCGCCCTCCGAACTGCATCCGGTTCTTGTCAAGCTTGCCTCCGTCGATCCTGACGCGCTGAGCCCGCGGCAGGCGCTCGATATCCTGTTCGAGTTGTGCCGCATTCGTGAGGCCGATCAAGCTGCGTGACCCGCGCCTATCGTCGCATCGGTAGGTCACGTGCTTGTGTGATACAAGAACCGTGGAGCCAGCATGCATAGACATCGTACTCGCACCTTGTTGGACAGATGGACACACTGCATTCAACCGCCTTTAACAGCGACGAACTTCGCGACGAGTTGACCGCGTATTGGCGTGAAAGCCCCGACAACGCGGCAAGGCTGCGCGCTCGCGTGTTGCAGCGGTTGAAAGTTCTGAAGCAGGCATCGCGAGATCATGCGCAAAAGGTGTTGTCCGTTGAAGGTGGACTGGCCTGCGGTGCAGCCTTGTCCAACTTTCAGGATGACCTCATCAAGCTCGTTTACGATTTTTCTGCGCAGTACCTCTGCCGCAGCCAGGGCTCTCCGGCCACGGAAAAAATGGCGCTTATCGCGACAGGCGGCTATGGGCGCGGGCTGATGGCACCGGGGTCGGATGTGGACCTTTTGTTCCTCTTTCCAAGCAGGCAGACTGCGGGCGGCGAGAGTATCGTCGAGTCCGTTCTCTATTTTCTATGGGATTTGGGATACAAAGTTGGTCACGCGACACGGAACATCGATCAGACCCTGAAGGCGGCCAAGGATGACATGACCATCCGCACCGCGCTGCTGGACGCGCGGTTCATCCATGGCGAAGGGATGCTCTTCCGGGAACTCAAGTCGCGCTATATCACGAACGTGGCCCAGGGAACGCAACGCGAATTCATCGAGGCAAAGCTTGCCGAACGGGTCGTGCGTCTCAAGCGTAGCGGGATCTCGCGGTATCGGGTCGAGCCGAATATCAAGGATGGCAAGGGCGGCCTTCGCGATCTGAATATGTTGCACTGGTTTGCGGCGTATCTCAATCCCGCTGCCAGCGGCGACACCAAACGGGACGTGTTTTCCCAAGGTGAACTGGCAACCTATGAACGGTGTGAAGCTTATTTATGGACTGTGCGCTGTCATTTACATTTTCTGACGAACAAGGCGGAGGAACGCCTGTCGTTCGATGTTCAGCCGGAAATGGCGCAGCGCTTGTGTTACCGGTACACCCGTGAACTGCTTCCCGTTGAACGCTTCATGAAGCATTACTTTCTGATCGCCAAGGATGTGGGCGATCTCACCCGCATCTTCTGTTCTAGCCTTGAGTTGCGACAGCTTAAATCTGTGCCGACACTCAGCGATTTCATCGGTGCGCTCCCGTGGAGCAACCGCGCAAAGCTTGCGGCGACCACCGATTTTCGCGTCGACACCAATCGCCTGAACGTTCGAAATGGCGACGTCTTCATCAAAGACCCGATCAACCTGATCAAGATGTTCGTTGAGGCCGAAAGCCACAATCTGCTTCTTCACCCCGAAGCGATACGTCTTGCCCGCGCGTCCCTTCATCTCATAGGCGACGACCTGCGCCGGGACACGGAGGCAAACCGTCTGTTCTTGACGTTGCTTGAGTCACGCGTTGCCCCTGAAGCCACGCTTCGCGCCATGAACGAGGCTGGCGTGCTTGGCCGGTTCATTCCCGATTTCAGGCGGGTCGTCGCGATGATGCAGTTTAATATGTATCATCACTACACCATCGACGAACATCTGATCCGCGCTGTCGGCATCCTTTCTCAGATCGAAAAGGGCGCATTGGAAAGCGAGCTTCCTCTCTCGACCGAAATCATCACCAACATTCCAAACAGGCGCGCACTGTATGTGGCCCTCCTCATGCACGATGTCGCAAAAGCGGTGGAAGGCGATCATAGCCTCGTGGGCGCGGAAATGACCCATCGCCTGGCACTGCGCCTTGGGCTGAACAACGGCGAGGCAGATACCGCTGGCTGGCTCGTTAAAAATCATCTCGTTATGAGCCAGTATGCTCAGAGCAGGGATATTTCTGACCCAAAAACCATCAGGGACTTCGCCGACATCGTTCAAAGTCCGGAACGATTGAAACTTCTTCTGCTGCTTACAGTCGCAGACATCCGCGCGGTGGGACCCGGCATCTGGAACGGATGGAAAGGGCAATTGCTTCGGTCGCTTTATTACGACACGGAGCCGCTTGTTGCGGGCGGACACACGCGATTGCCGCGTCATGCACGAATCGAAACGGCGCAGCAGAATTTACGCCACGCTTTACCCGATTGGCCGGCTCCCGAGCTTGAGCGCTTTATCGCACGTCTCGGACCGGACTACTGGATGAAGACGGATACGGAGCGGCAGATACAACAGGCCCGTTTGATCCAGCGCGTTGAAGCCGATGCCCTGCCAATGGCCTTCGATATCAAAACGGACGCTTTTCTTTCGTTGACGGAACTCACCCTCGTGACCCACGACAACCCGCGTCTGCTCATGCTGTTTGCGGGCGCTTGTGCGGCGGCCAACGCCAACATCGCTTCCGCGCAAATCTCCACGACGAAGGACGGTCTCGCCCTGGATACATTGGGCCTGCAGCGGGCATTCCCCGACGAAGCCGAGGAGGTCGAACGCGCAACGAGGATCGCGCGGCAAATCAGCGACGTGGTCTCCGGCGTTCGTTCGCTCGAAAGCCTGGCGAAAACGTCTAACCGGCTGCGGCCTAAAGTTGAGGCTTTCGATGTCGCCAATACGGTCACGCACGACAATACGGCTTCCGATCGATATACAGTGATCGAGGTCAGTGCGTTGGACCGCCCGGGTTTGCTGTTCGACCTTGCCCGTGGACTGAGCGATCTTGACCTCAATATCGCATCGGCCCATATCGCGACATTCGGCGAAAAAGCCGTCGACGTGTTCTACGTGACCGACAAGTTCCGCTCTAAAATCACCGATCAGGTTGCGGTTGAGCGATTGTCGTCCCGGCTGCTGGAGCTTATGTCGGGCTGAGGCCGACCAGGCCTCGTGATAAAGGATCAACGTTTGTCAGCGCAACCTTAAGTTTTACTCCGTAGACATGAATGCGAGCGGCGCTAATGCAGGGTCTGGCGCGCCGACCGAACTTCCTCGTAAGCCGCATTGATCGCGACCAGTTTTTTGGTGGCGATGTCAACCATCTCCTGGGGTAGCCCACGCGCGACAGCTTTGTCTGGGTGGTTTTCAGCAACGAGTTTGTGATATTTACTTCTCAGTTCGGCATCGGAAATGAGCTCCGACACGCCGAGGATGTTATAAGGATCGTATTGGATGCATCGCGCGTAACGGCCCTTGATTGCGAGATATTCCTGATTCGAGAACCCGAACTCCTTCGCAACCTGCGAGAGAAAAGCTTCTTCCTTGGGATGCAGTAGGCCGTCTGCCAAAGCGATGTGAAACAACCCGCCCATCACGTCGCGAAGCAGATCGCGATCGTCGTGAAAGAGTTTGTCGAGTTGCCGGGCATAGACCTCATACCCCGCCACCTCCTGGCGAGCCAGATTGAACAGCCGTCCGACATTTTCGGCTTCGCCTTTAGGGACTTTGAACACCTCTTTGAACGCGTGGATTTCGTCCTTTGTCACCACGCCGTCGGCTTTCGCCATTTTAGCGCCAAGAGCAATGACGCCCGCTGTGAACGCGACCTGTTTTTTCTGTTCGGCAGTGACGGCGTCATTACCGTGGTCGATCACCAGATGCCCAGCAAGTCCGCCGATCAACGCGCCAATAGGTCCGCCGACCGCAAGCCCTGCCGCTGCACCCGTAAGCTTCCCCCAGATGGACATCCGTGTTCTCCGCTTAGGCCCGCCGGCCAAGTTCGAGGTTCGCTTTTTGTATCGTGTCGCCAAATTACCTTATTATCATAAGCCCAGTGGGGTAATGGCGCAAGGTTGCTGAAGTGCTGGAAACGCCACCTTCGAAAGCTGAAACGTAGATTAACGCGTGGCCTTTCGCACAAATTATGTTTAATTCAGCAATGCACCAAACCGACAAACGTTATCAAAGCGTAAGCTGGGAACCGGCGTTTAGAAAGCAACGGTATGGAGGATCGGTCCAAGCGCTTTGACGGATGACTTCCTGTTCGTCTGTCCTGCGCAAGTCTCGACATGTACAAACCTCGGGGCGGGCGTTGAATAATCGAAACGTGACCGCAGTGTCCGCAACTTTAGGAGCCATCATGAAGGTCATCCATCTTGGAATCATTGCTTGTTTGACGGGGCTGATATCGGCATCACAGGTCTTGGCAGTCGATCCCGAAGCCATTGTAGATGCGCAAAATACCGTCTTCGGGAAACACAAAGCGCGGTCAAGCGGCGCGAAAGGGCAGTGCGTCGTTGGCACTTTCACGCCTTCGTTCGACGCAGGACAACTTACGAAAGCAGTAATATTCGTCAAGCCAGTGCCCGTTGTTGCACGATTTTCCATGGGCGGTGGCAACCCCAAAGTGCCTGACACGAACAAGGCCGTCGTGCGCGGCTTTAGTTTCCGGCTTGATCCAGACGGGCCGCAGCCGACCACCTTTCTTATGGTGAACGCGCCTGTGAACTTTGCAAGCACGCTCGATCAAATGCTCGGGTTTTTTCAAGCGCGCTATCCAGGCCCCGACGGCAAGCCGGACCCGGACAAAATAAAAGCCTTCACACAGGCAAATCCCAACACCGCGCGTCAGGCCGCCTATATCACCTCCCGGCCCCTGGTCGCCAGTTATGCCGGCGTCAACTATTGGGCGACCCAAGTGTACACGCTCATGAACGCAAGCGGGGTCTCAAGAAAAGTCAAATTCAAAGCCGTTCCCCAGGCCGGTGAATTAACGCTGACCGACGATGAAGCAAAGTTGAAAGCACCTGATTTTCTGACGAGCGAGCTATCGGACCGCCTGTCAAAAGCCCCTGTCGCGTTCGATCTCGTCGCGATACTGGGCGAAGAGTCGGATCCTTCGAGTGACAGTACAAGCCTGTGGGTGGACGAAAATAAGCGAAAAACTGTTATTTTGGGAACAATTTCCGTCACGGCTCTTACGAAGAACGAGACTTGCGACGAGGGGATATTCGATCCGACCATTTTGGCTGACGGCATCGCCGGTCCCGTGGACGATCCCATGTTCATTCCGCGTCAGGCAGCTTATGCGATTTCGCTTTCACGTAGACAATAGCCTGTCTTGGCAACCCACGTCCCGTGTAAGCTTGTTCGAAGAGGATCGATGGCGATCTTTTTCGAATGCCGCGGTTCGCGTCCTTGTTTCCAAAATTCAGAGCATTTTCAGCAAAGTATGAGCGGTTTTGCTTCTCGAAAGTGCGATTCAAAGAAACTTAGAGCGCTTTAGAGCCGATCCCGATCAAAAGGAATCGGGTCAACGGCTCTAAGTTATTTATACGAGAGCGGTTCTTATCCGAAAACCGCGTCACACTTTTCGGGAACCGCTCTAAATGACTTGGATTAAATCGAAAGCGCTCTGGCGATTGACAACACCGTCCCCTAGAAATGTCCGAAACGCAATCAGCCGAAAAAATATTGATTCTTCAGTATCCCTTATGCGTCCGAAATTCGTTCGGTGCATGCTACAAAATGCGACGAACCTAAGGATCGGGACGCTGGGAAATGACAATAAGCTGGATCGAATTCTGGAACGGCGAGACCACGATCTACGTAAGCGCGCGGCATGCGGCGTCACACTACGAGCGCGTGGCCAGCGAGATCGTGGCGGAGATCCATCAGCCGACTGCCCACGTCCTCGATTACGGTAGCGGCGCGGCGCTTTCCGCTGATCGGGTAGCCGCAGCGTGCGAGCGGCTTTACCTCATCGATAGCGCAGAGACAATCCGCGAGAATCTGCGGATGCGTTTCACGTCGGAACCTAAGGTGCATGTATATGGACCAGACGAATTCGACCGCATCCTCGACGGGACCATAGATCTTTTCGTGGTCAATTCTGTGATTCAGTATATGTCGCGCGCGGCGCTGGCCGACGCGTTGCCGCAATGGAGGTTGAAACTTACGCGGAGCGGCAGGCTTATTCTTGCCGACGTGATACCGCCCGAGGTCACCGCCAGGCAAGACGCAGCGGCCCTTTTGAAATATGCCGCGTCGAATGGATTTCTGCTGGATGCTTCGGCTGGCCTCGTGCGCACGTTCTTTTCGAAATATCGACGATATCGCGCGGAACTCGGACTGCAGACGTATACCGAGGCGGACCTGATACAAATGCTTGGCGATGCCGGATATCGATCCGAAAGGTTGCCACGAAATTTTGGCCATAACGACGCTCGTATGGCGTTTTTGGCCACGTCCGATGACCTTGCCCCGAACTTGCATTAAATCGAGCATGCCCGCATGAGCTGCAATTGCGCGGAAACGCCCGTGAGAGGACGCGAGTGCAACGTCTTTGAATGCAATAGGCAGTACACTTCCCGCACGGCGCTACATGTGGATCGCGCGTTTGCCGACCGCCAGGGCGGCCTCTTTCACGGCTTCGGTGAGGGTTGGATGCGCGTGGCAGGTTCGGCCCAGATCCTCGGACGAACCGCCGAATTCCATCAAGACTGCCGCTTCAGCGATTAAATTACCAGCATCCGGCCCGATGATGTGGACGCCAAGAACGCGGTCAGTCTTCGCGTCGGCAAGGCACTTGACGAAGCCTTCCGTCTGTTTGTTCACTTTGGCTCGACCGTTGGCGAGAAACGGAAATTTGCCAACGTTGTAAGCGATGCCCGCTTGCTTGAGCTCCTCCTCAGTCTGGCCCACGCTGGCCACCTCCGGATAGGTGTAAACCACGTTCGGTATCACCTGATAATTGACGTGGCCGCTTTTGCCCGCCAACAGCTCTGCCACGGCGATCCCCTCTTCCTCGGCCTTGTGCGCCAGCATGGGACCGCGCACCACATCGCCCAGCGCGTAAATTCCGTCGATATTCGTCTTGAAGTGATCGTCGACCCTCACGCGACGCTTGTTGTCCAACTGGACGCCGACGGCTTCGAGACCCAGCCCCTCGGTGAATGGAACGCGACCGATGGACACCAGCACCACGTCTGCGTCAAGCGCCTCTTCCGGACCACTTCCCTGACTTGGCTGAATCTGCACTTTGAGCGGTCCAGACCCATTCTTTCCGACACCAACCACCTTTTGCCCCAGCCTGAACGTCATCCCCTGTTTTTCGAGAATGCGCTGAAACTGCTTGGCGATCTCGTTATCGAGGCCGGGCAAAATCCTGTCCAGAAACTCGACGACCGTTACTTTCGACCCAAGCCTGCGCCACACACTGCCCAGTTCGAGGCCGATAATGCCGCCGCCGACGATCAACATGTGAGCCGGAACTTCGGCAAGGTCGAGCGCACCGGTCGACGACACCACGCGTTTTTCGTCGATTTCGATGCCTGGAAGCCGCACGATGTCCGAGCCGGTCGCGATTACGATGGCTTTCGTTTCCAGCGTTGTCTGCTCAGCAGAGCCGTTAACGGGTGTAACCTGCACGCGACCGGGCGCAACGATCCGGCCCAAGCCTTTATGCATCTCGACTTTGTTTTTCTTCAGCAAAAACTCGACGCCCTTAACGTTGCCATCGACGCCTTCGTTCTTGAATTTCATCATTTGTGCTAGATCGAGCGTTGGCTTCACGTTGATGCCCATCGCCTCGAAACCGTGCCCCGCGTCCTCAAAAAGCTCGGACGCGTGAAGAAGCGCCTTCGAAGGAATGCACCCGATATTCAGGCATGTCCCGCCGAATGTGGCTTCCTTCTCCACGACAGCGGTTTTCAGCCCGAGTTGTGCGGCGCGGATCGCACAAACATAACCACCCGGACCGGTTCCAATCACGATAACATCGTATGACATGCTTTAGCCCTCGCCTGTTCGGCGTTTCAGAAATTCGTGGAGGTTTATAAGATGTGAAGCGAAGTGAGCGTGTCGTCCCCGTGTCTTTTGGCGGCGAGCCTTGTATCGTTAACCAGACGGGGCTAGTTCGTCGAACGCACCGGTGCATCGAGCCCTGCATTGTGATTCGTGTGCACGGCCGGTGTTCGAAGAACCGGGTCAAGGATGTTGGTTTCCAAACGAAATCCTTTCGGCAGGCGTTCACTGTAGGACTTCAGCGTCGCCCCCATACCAGGAGAAGAGAAAACCCCATTCAGTTTAATCACGCGATCACTCAGTAAAACCTGGCCCTGCTGTAACAAATTCAGCATTTCCAGAGATAGCTTTGCGGCTCCGATCCACCCTTCAGGGGCGCCCCGAGCAGACGCCATTCCGTTATCCACGTTACTTTGAAACAACGATTTCGCATAATTAACAAGAAATTGACCGAATTCGTCCGGCACATGGCCGCTCAAATTCACCGTTCCCGCTCTCATTTGCGCGAGCCACACGAACGGACGAACCACAGCCGGGCGAACCCCCGAATGCTGAAGCTTCAAACCCTGTGGCACTTCATCGGTCAGTGTTTGTTGAACGGCCGCAAAGTTATCGTCGGGTTTGGTGATGCCTTCGATGGAGATCGCGTTATTTTTCAGAACAGCGACGCCGCTCTCCAGCTTTGCCAAGTGACGAAGCGCGAAGGTCATGCCAGCCAACCAGGTATCCCGATCAGGTACGGTGGGGATGATGCGTGAATTATTGACGAGGTTTGCGCCCGGCAACGTGGCGGCGACCACACCTTGTAACAGCTTGAGATCACTTTCGGACGGAATGCTTCCACGCAGCGTTATGGTGTTGTCTTCTTTCGTCACCTTGCTGGTGTAAGGCTTATCCCTTGGAGCTTCAGCCGAAGACGACGCTTCAGCCGCATCCAATGTGACCAGCGCCACCATGCGCGATACCGCCGTCGAAAACCACCGCCGGTCAGCCGCAGCCAAGGGGCTTATCTGACCGAAAACGAAGCCCGCAAATACAATTGCAAAACCGGCAAGGTTCTTTGCCCTATCTGCCATTCGTTCTGCTCCCACCGTAAAAAAGTGCCCGGCTCAGCATTAGGATCGTCCCGGCTCATTGCCGATTCGCTTGTTGGTCCCTATCATGGGAACAACAAATACAATTCGATGCGTCGGCTCATCACCGATGCAATCCTGCACCATTACCCTGCAAATCAGACATTAGCGGAACCCCCGCCATAATCCAAGCGGGACTTAGCACTTTTTCGCCCCTTTTTTTAAGAAGTGCGAATCAAAAAAGCCCGGTTGATTTACCGGGCTTTTTTAGGTCGGGCTATTCGGCGGCACGCACCTGCGTGTCCATCTCGGGAATGGGCGTTACAGCCTCACCCGCGGGCGGCAATGGCTGTTGCACTGCGCGACTGCGTTCCGTGAGAATCATTTCGTCGCGATGAGCAGCCACTCGCCTGAGCTGGCCAATCATGCCGCCAGTCCCAGCCGGAATAAGCCGTCCCACGATGACGTTCTCCTTGAGCCCGTCAAGCGTGTCGACCTTCCCGTTGAGCGCGGCTTCCGTAAGCACGCGTGTCGTCTCCTGAAACGACGCCGCCGAAATGAACGAACGCGTCTGCAAGCTCGCTTTCGTGATCCCAAGCAACACCGGAACCGCCGTCGCGGGCCGTCCGCCTGCCCCCTCGATGCGGGCGTTCGCTTCGTCGAATTCGAGCTTGTCCACCTGCTCGTTCTTCAGATACTCAGTATCGCCAGCGTCGCTGACCTCGACCTTCTGAAGCATCTGCCTGACGATAACCTCGATGTGCTTGTCGTTGATCGTCACACCCTGGAGGCGATAGACCTCCTGGATTTCGTTGACCAGGAACGACGCCAGCTCTTCAACGCCCTTGATGGCAAGGATGTCGTGCGGGGCCGGGTTGCCGTCGAGAATGTATTCGCCTTTCTCGATCCGGTCGCCTTCCTGCACCGCAAGGTGTTTGCCCTTGGGCAACAGGTATTCGACCGCGTCCAACCCTTCCTCGTCAGGCTGAATGACCACGCGGCGCTTGTTTTTATAGTCGCGGCCAAAGTGAACTGTGCCAGATATCTCCGCGATGATCGCGTGATCCTTCGGACGCCGCGCTTCGAACAGTTCTGCAACGCGCGGCAGACCTCCCGTTATGTCGCGGGTCTTGGCGCTTTCAAGGCTGAGACGGGCAAGAGCGTCGCCCGCTTTCACCTTCTGGCCAGGCTCTACGGACAAAATGGCTTCCACTGACAAAAGGTATCGTGCCTCGCCGCCGCGCTGAAGTTTCTGCACCTTGCCGCCGACTTTGTCCTTAACCACTATGGCAGGACGAAGTGCGGAGCCGCGTGGATTTGCGCGCCAGTCGATAATGACGCGGTTGGTGATCCCGGTGGTTTCGTCGGATTGCTCGTTGACGGAGATATTGTCGAGCAAATCCTCGTAATCGACCACGCCATCCACTTCCGTCAGCACCGACCGGGTGTAAGGGTCCCATTCCGCAAGCCGTTGACCGCGCTTGATGGTGTCGCCCTCGTCCACCTTGAGCTGCGCGCCCTGAGCGATCTTCTGTACGGCGCGTTCCCGGCCATCCTCGTCCACGATCACGACGGCCATATTTCTGCCGAGAGCCATCAACCGGCCGTTGCTGTCGCGGGCCACGTTCCGGTTGCGGATTTTGACCTTGCCCGCGAAGTTCGACTCGACGAACGAACTGTCCACCACCTGCGCCGTCCCGCCGATGTGGAACGTGCGCATGGTGAGCTGGGTGCCAGGCTCGCCAATCGACTGCGCCGCAATAACGCCCACAGCCTCGCCCATGTTAACCGGCGTGCCGCGTGCAAGGTCGCGACCGTAACATTTGCCGCAGATGCCGTTCTTGACCTCGCAGGTCAGCGCTGAACGGATGCGAACTTCCTGCACCTGCTTTTCGTCGATGGCCTTTGCGTGATGCTCTTCGATGAGTTCACCTGCTTTGATGATGATCTCGCCTGTGGACGGCGCGATCACGTCGTCGGCTGGCGCGCGGCCAAGGATACGGTCGCCCAGGGACACGAGCACTTCACCGGCATCGATCACGGCACCAAGCTTGATGCCCTTGTCGGTTCCGCAATCGTATTCGGTCACGATGCAGTCCTGCGCCACATCCACCAGACGCCGCGTGAGATAACCCGAGTTGGCCGTCTTCAACGCCGTATCCGCGAGGCCTTTGCGGGCACCGTGGGTGGAGTTGAAGTATTCGAGAACCGACAGCCCTTCCTTGAAGTTCGAGATGATCGGCGTTTCGATGATTTCACCGGACGGCTTCGCCATCAGCCCGCGCATTCCGGCAAGCTGACGCATCTGCTTTTCAGAACCACGCGCGCCGGAGTGAGCCATCATATAGACCGAGTTGATGGGCTTTTCGCGACCGGTTTCCTTGTCGATCTGGACGGCGGAAATACGGTCCATCATTTCCTTGGCGATGCGGTCGGTGCATTTGGCCCAGGTGTCGACGACCTTGTTGTATTTTTCCATCTGCGTGATGAGGCCATCGTTGTACTGCTGCTCGTATTCGCGAACGAGGCCCTCGGTATCGGCGATCATCTTTTTCTTGGTCTCAGGCACGAGCATGTCGTCCTTGCCGAACGAAATCCCCGCCTTGTAGGCATGATGGAAGCCAAGACTCATGATCCGGTCGCAGAAGATCACCGTCTCCTTCTGACCGCACGACCGGTAAACCGCGTCGATCATCTTGGAGATGTTTTTCTTCGTCAGAAGGCGGTTCACGAGATCGAACGTCACGCCCGCATTTTTCGGCAAATGATCAGCGAGGATCATCCGTCCGGGCGTCGTGTCGTACAGCTTGACGACCGGTTTGCCGTTTTCATCGACGGTGCGGAACCGGCCCTTGACCTTCGCATGAAGTGCCACGGTTTTGTTCGCCAGCGCATGCTGAACCTCGGACACGCTGCCAAACACGTGGCCTTCTCCCGGCTCACGATCCATGATGATGGACAGATAATACAGCCCGAGCACAATGTCCTGTGACGGCACGATGATCGGGCCACCGTTTGCCGGATGCAGAATGTTGTTTGTGGACATCATCAGCACGCGAGCCTCAAGCTGAGCCTCCAGGCTCAAAGGCACGTGAACGGCCATCTGATCGCCATCGAAATCGGCATTGAACGCCGCGCAAACCAGCGGATGAAGCTGGATCGCTTTGCCTTCCACAAGCACCGGCTCGAACGCCTGAATGCCAAGACGATGGAGCGTCGGCGCGCGGTTCAAGAGCACGGGATGTTCGCGGATCACCTCGTCGAGAATATCCCAGACCTCGGGCCGCTCTTTTTCCACAAGCTTCTTGGCCTGCTTCACGGTCGCCGAGAACCCCTGTGCGTCCAGCCGCGAATAGATGAACGGTTTGAACAATTCGAGCGCCATCTTCTTCGGCAGGCCGCACTGATGGAGCTTGAGTTCGGGTCCAACCACGATCACGGAGCGGCCGGAATAGTCCACGCGCTTGCCGAGCAGGTTCTGCCGGAAGCGGCCCTGCTTGCCTTTCAGCATATCGGCAAGCGATTTCAGCGGACGCTTGTTCGCGCCCGTAATGACGCGGCCACGTCGGCCGTTGTCGAACAGCGCGTCCACCGCTTCCTGCAGCATGCGCTTTTCGTTACGGATGATGATGTCCGGCGCACGCAACTCAATCAGCCGCTTCAGGCGGTTGTTGCGGTTGATGACGCGGCGATAGAGGTCATTCAAATCGGATGTGGCAAAGCGGCCACCATCCAGAGGCACGAGCGGACGCAATTCCGGCGGGATGACCGGAATGACTTTCATAATCATCCACTCTGGCCGGTTGCCCGATTGCAGGAATGCTTCCACAACCTTGAGGCGCTTGGCCAGTTTCTTGGGCTTCAACTCAGTCGTGGACTCGGCGATTCCCTGCCGGATATCCACGGCCATTTTCTCAAGGTCGAGCGCGATCAGCATCTCGCGGATTGCTTCCGCGCCAATCCCGGCGGTGAAGCTGTCGTCGCCGTATTCTTCCTGAGCCTTCAGATAGTCTTCTTCGTTTAGAAGCTGACCCTCTTTCAGAGGCGTCAGGCCCGGCTCGATGACGATATAATTTTCGAAGTAAAGCACGCGCTCAAGGTCTTTAAGCGCCATGTCGAGCAGCAACCCGATGCGCGATGGAAGCGACTTCAGGAACCAGATGTGAGCCACCGGCGAGGCCAGTTCGATATGGCCCATGCGGTCCCGCCGCACCTTCGTGAGCGTCACTTCAACGCCGCATTTTTCACAGATAACGCCTTTGTATTTCATGCGCTTGTATTTGCCGCAAAGACATTCGTAGTCCTTGATCGGCCCGAAAATGCGCGCGCAGAAAAGCCCGTCACGCTCGGGCTTGAACGTGCGGTAATTAATGGTTTCCGGCTTTTTGATCTCGCCAAACGACCAGGAAAGAATTTTCTCCGGACTTGCGATGGAAATGCGAATCTGGTCGAATACTTGTGCTGGTGCCTGGGTATTGAAGAGATTTGAAATCTCCTGGTTCATTCGACGCTCCTTAAGCCGCCCCCGCGGCTGGTTGAACCAATGACTTACCTGCCTCGGCAGGGCGCGAGACGAGTTGTCCCGCAAATGACATCGCAATCATAAGCAGGCAGCGGCCAAAGCCGCCGCCCTGTAGATTATTCCGCCGCAGTCGCGAGTGGCCTGCTCCGTCGCGGCAACGCAAACGGCTGGGATTGCGGTGACTTCGTCGGAGGTTGAGTCTCAGGCGTTTGCGTGTGCTTGAGTTCAACGTTTAGACCGAGCGCTCGCATTTCTTTCACAAGCACGTTGAAGCTTTCGGGAATGCCGGCTTCGAAGGTGTCGTCGCCACGAACGATGGCTTCGTAGACCTTGGTCCGGCCAGCCACGTCGTCCGATTTAACGGTCAACATTTCCTGAAGCGTATAAGCCGCGCCATACGCTTCCAGTGCCCAGACTTCCATTTCGCCAAAGCGCTGACCGCCGAACTGAGCCTTTCCGCCCAACGGTTGCTGAGTAACAAGGCTGTATGGCCCGATCGAACGCGCGTGAATTTTATCGTCCACAAGGTGATGCAACTTGAGGAGGTATTTATAGCCCACCGTAACCTTTCGGTCAAATGGCTCGCCTGTGCGTCCATCGTTCAAGACAACCTGGCCCGATGACTCCAGCCCGGCCGCTTTTAGCATCTCGACGATATCGGCCTCGCGCGCCCCATCGAACACCGGGGTTGCGACCGGAACGCCTTTGCCGAGATTCTGGGCGAGTTCCACGAGCTGCCCATCTTCCAGCGACTTGACTTCCTCATCGTTGCCATAAGCCTTCATGACCGCAGTACGCAGATCGGCGGAACGTTTCTTTTCGTTATAAACGTCAAGCGCGTTCTGAATGATCTGCCCCAGCCCTCGCGATGCCCAGCCCAAGTGCGTCTCAAGAATCTGGCCAACGTTCATACGGCTCGGCACGCCAAGCGGATTGAGCACGATATCGACCGGCGTTCCGTCTTCCAGATACGGCATATCCTCCACGGGCACGATGTGGCTGACCACGCCCTTGTTGCCATGGCGTCCGGCCATCTTGTCGCCCGGCTGGATCTTGCGCTTCACGGCCACGAAGACTTTCATCATTTTCATGACGCCAGGCGGAAGTTCGTCACCACGCTTCAGTTTGTCGATCTTGTCCACAAACCGCTGTTCGAGGCGTTTTTTCGCATCATCGTACTGGCGGCGAATGGCTTCGATCCCGCCCATGGCCTGCTCGTCTTTCAGAGCAATATCCCACCACTGACTGCGTGGGGTCTCGTCCAGCAACTCCGGCGTGGCTTCGGTGCCTTTGCGAAGACCCTTCGGGCCGCGCGCGACTTCCTTTCCAAGCAGGTTGTCCCGCAAACGCCCGTACACGTTCCGGTCAAGAATATGCAACTCGTCGTCGCGGTCCTTGGCGAGACGCTCGATTTCCTCGCGTTCAATGGCCATGGCGCGCTCGTCTTTCTCGACGCCATGCCGGTTGAACACGCGCACTTCCACCACCGTACCTGCCACACCCGGTGGCAAACGAAGCGACGTATCGCGCACATCCGACGCCTTTTCACCGAAGATGGCGCGAAGCAATTTTTCCTCTGGCGTCATCGGGCTTTCACCCTTTGGCGTGATCTTGCCGCACAGAATGTCGCCCGGTTGAACTTCCGCGCCGATGTAAACTATGCCCGCTTCGTCGAGGTTTTTCAGCGCTTCTTCCGAGACATTCGGGATATCGCGCGTGATTTCTTCAGGCCCAAGCTTCGTATCGCGGGCCGCCACCTCGAATTCCTCGATGTGGATCGAGGTGAACACGTCAGTGGACACAATCCGCTCCGACAGCAGGATCGAGTCCTCGAAGTTGTAACCCTGCCAAGGCATGAACGCGACGAGCACGTTTTTGCCGAGTGCCAGATCGCCGAACTCGGTCGATGGGCCATCGGCGATAATCTCGCCGAATTCGATCCTGTCGCCGACGCGCACCAGCGGACGCTGGTTGATGCAGGTGTTCTGGTTCGAGCGCTGGAACTTGCGCAAATTATAGATATCCACCCCCGACTTCGATGGATCGGTTTCTTCCGTGGCGCGGATCACGATCCGGGTTGCGTCGATCTGATCGACAGTACCCGAGCGCTTTGCTGCAATCGCCGCACCGCTGTCGCGCGCCACCACGCTTTCCATGCCAGTGCCCACAAGTGGAGCCTCGGCGCGAATGAGCGGAACGGCCTGCCGCTGCATGTTCGATCCCATCAGCGCACGGTTGGCGTCATCGTTTTCAAGGAACGGAATCAGCGCCGCGGCGACCGAAACCACCTGCTTCGGCGACACGTCGATAAAGTCCGCCTTGGACGCCGGGACGAGGATCACGTCGCCCTGATACCGGCAAATGATCAGGTCTTCAGCAAACGTGCGGTCCGGGTTCAGTTTCACGTTGGCCTGCGCGATATGATAGCGAGCCTCTTCCATGGCCGACAGATACACGACCTCATCCGTGGTTTTGCCATCGGTCACGCGGCGGTATGGGCTTTCGATAAAGCCGTATTTATTGACCCGCGCGAAGGTGGCGAGGCTGTTGATCAGTCCGATGTTCGGACCTTCCGGCGTTTCGATGGGGCAGATGCGACCGTAATGGGTCGGATGCACGTCGCGCACCTCGAAGCCTGCGCGCTCACGGGTCAAACCGCCTGGCCCAAGCGCCGAAAGACGCCGCTTGTGCGTGATCTCGGACAGCGGGTTGGTCTGGTCCATGAACTGGCTCAACTGCGACGACCCGAAGAACTCGCGCACTGCCGCACTCGCGGGCTTCGCGTTGATGAGGTCCTGGGGCATCACGGTATCGATATCCACCGACGACATACGCTCGCGAATGGCACGTTCCATGCGCAGCAGGCCGAGACGATACTGATTTTCCATCAACTCGCCCACCGAACGCACGCGCCGGTTGCCAAGGTTGTCGATATCGTCCACATCGCCACGACCATCGCGCAGATCGACGAGTGTCTTGATCACGGCAATGATGTCGTCCTTGGTCAGGATGCGCATCTCATCCGACTGAACGATGTCGAGGCGGATGTTCATCTTGACGCGGCCAACGGACGAAAGGTCGTACCGCTCCAGATCGAAGAACAGGCTTTTGAACAGGTTGCGCGCTGCGTCTTCCGTCGGCGGCTCACCGGGACGCATCACGCGATAGATGTCGAAGAGGGCGTCCTGCTCGGTCTGGTTCTTGTCGCGCGCGATGGTGTCCCTGATCCAGGGACCCGTGTTCTGATCGATTTCCAGAACCGGAAGTTCATGAATTTTAGCCGCGCGCAGTTTGTCGAGCACCTTGGCGTCGAGTTCATCGCCCGCTTCGGCATAGATCAACCCGGTCTCCATATTGACCTGATCTTCGGCGAGGAATCGGCCATGCAGAGAATCGTCAGGCACGACGATCTCGGACACGCGTTCGGCAAGCGCGCGTGTCGCACGTGCATTGAGCTTTTTGCCGGCCTCCATCACGACTTCGCCTGTGGACGCGTCGAGAATATCATAGGGGAATTTCACGCCACGCATGCGCTCGGGCACGAAAGGCGTACTCCAGCCCTCCTTATGGGAGTGAAAGACCGCCTTTTTGTAGAACATGTCCAGCATGCCCTCTTTGTCGAAGTTGAGGGCATAAAGCAAACTTGTCGCCGGAAGCTTGCGCTTGCGGTCGATCCGGACATAAACCTCGTCCTTGGCGTCGAATTCGAAGTCGAGCCAAGACCCGCGATATGGAATAATGCGCGCAGCGAAGAGCTTCTTGCCCGACGAGTGGGTTTTTCCGCCGTCATGATGAAAAAAGACACCCGGTGAACGATGCATCTGTGAAACAATCACACGCTCGGTTCCGTTTATGACGAAGGTTCCATTCGATGTCATGAACGGAATATCGCCCATGTAAACGTCCTGTTCCTTGATATCACGCACGGAGCGGGATCCGGTCTCCTCATTGACGTCGAAGGTGATCAGGCGTAACTTGACCTTAAGCGGTGCCGCATAGGTCATGCTGCGCTGCTGACACTCGTCCACGTCATACTTTGGTGGTTCAAAGTCATAACGAACAAATTCAAGTTGCGCTTTGTCAGAGAAATCCTTTATGGGGAATATGGAAGAGAAGACTGCCTGAAGGCCGGTCATGGGGCGACCACCAATGGGGTCGTGAACCATTAAGAACTGATCGTAAGATTGCTTTTGCACCTCGATCAGATTAGGCATGACTGCGGCCTCGGCAATCTTGCCGAACCGTCTGCGGATACGTTTACGGCCCATAAACGTTTGCGCCATTTTATCTCCTCGTCTCGAATTGCATCGGCTTGCCATAATTGCCAGTTGTATTAATTTGGCAATTGAGGAAAACCTTTCGTTTGGGAAGCCTTTGTATATGGCTGCCAGCTAGTGCTTTACAAGTCCTTAAATTGGAACCTTCCAGTCAATGCACCAACGCTTATCGTTGCGCACCCTGTTTGCAGTAACTTTGTCGTGACCATCACCGTCTGTAGAGAGCCGGTCGTTCGAAGGGTCAAAGAAAGAAGGCGATCAAAATCGAGACCACCTTCCCCATTGTGTACAGCGTTATTTGATGTCGATTTTCGCGCCGGCACCTTCCATCTTCTTTTTGATTTCTTCGGCTTCAGCCTTGGAAACCGCTTCCTTGATGGCTTTCGGTGCCGCTTCCACAAGATCCTTGGCTTCTTTCAGGCCAAGACCGGTGATGGCGCGCACTTCCTTAATGACGTTGATCTTCTGGGCACCAGCCTCCGCGAGAATGACATCGAACTCGGTCTTCTCTTCGACCGGCTCGGCTACGGTCGCACCGCCGCCGCCCATACCCGGCATTGGCATCGCAAAGGCGGGAGCCGCCGAAGCAGCCGAAACGCCCCATTTGTCTTCAAGCATTTTGACGAGATCGGCTACTTCAAGAACGGTAAGGCCGGACAGTTCGGTGTATAGTTTTTCCAGTCGTTCAGACATGATGTGATCCTTAAATTCAGGTGATTGGTTGATGAGTGGAGACTCTGTCGGCGATCGTCACGCAGCTTCCTGCTGAGGCTCCGGGTCCTGCTCCTGCTTTTGTTTATAAGCCTGAAGCACACCCAAGAGGTTCTGCGCTGGCGCATTGAGCTGGCGAACGAATTTGTTGCCAGGCTCGTTAAGCGTGCGGGCAAGCATGTTGCCGGGCTGGTTCAAGGTGCCCAGCAAATTCGCGCGGAGTTCATTGAGTGACGGCATCGTGGCAAGCGCCTTGACGCCATCCGACGTAACAGCAGACCGTCCGAGGATCGCGCCAACGATAACGAACTTGTCGTTCCCTTTGGCGTAATCCGTCGCGACTTTTGCCGCCGCCGTGGCATCGCGTCCGAAAGCGATGCCGGTCGGCTCAATGAACATGTCCGCGCCCGCACCACCCGCTGTGTTATCCAGCGCAATCTTTGCGAGACGGTTTTTGATGACTTTGAACTTGGCTCCAGCCGCGCCCATTTTGCGGCGAAGGTCGCTCATCTGCGCTACAGTCATACCTTTGTAGCGCGCCACCACGACAGAGCCGCTTGTTGCGAAAATCTGGTTGAGATCGTCAACCGCTTCCCGTTTTTCAGCTCTATCCATGTTTCTTTCTCCATTTCATTTGGCGAAGCGCGAAATGTTTCGCGATCCGCCGTTTCGATCACGCCACCGCCTTCAAGAAGGCTAAGCGACCGCTTATCCTGTCCCGAGGCGTGATCATGCATGATCGACCAACCAGCCAAAGCCGGATGAACATCATATCGTATCCGCTTCCCCGTCTCATGCTGGCGATTATTAAGCCGTTGAGTTCCCCCGTCAGCGCCAGCAATCTTGGACAGATTTACGCCAGAGCTTTCGCTCTTACGCACCGGACTTCGTCCGGCTTAACGAACGGCGAACCGTTCGAAACTTTTTAATCCGGGTGTCGTTCCCGCGAAGGCGGGAATCCATGTCTCAACGTCATTGTGCGTCTGCCATGGATTCCCGCCTGCGCGGGAACGACATCGCGTTAGTTTTTAACCCCCGCCGGCAATGGTAGCCGGTTCAATCTTCACACCCGGACCCATCGTCGAGCTTAACGCAACGCGCTTCAGGTATGTGCCTTTGGCACCCGCTGGCTTAGCGCGAGACACGGCCTCGGTAAACGCCTTGATGTTTTCAACGAGCGCCGTCTCCGAAAAGCTCGCCTTGCCGATACCGGCATGGATAATGCCAGCCTTCTCGACGCGAAATTCCACCGAACCGCCCTTTGCGCCGCGTATGGCTTCCGCAACATCCATGGTCACCGTCCCGACCTTCGGGTTTGGCATCATGCCGCGTGGCCCGAGAATTTTACCCAGCCTACCGACAAGCGGCATCATGTCGGGCGTCGCGATGCACTTGTCGAAATTGATCGTGCCGCCCTGAACCTCGTTCACGAGTTCTTCCGCGCCAACCACATCCGCACCTGCGGCCCGGGCCTCGTCGGCCTTCGCACCGCGCGCAAAAACTCCGACGCGGACAGTCCGGCCGGTTCCATTCGGCAAAGCGCAAACACCGCGCACCATCTGATCCGCATGGCGCGGGTCTACACCCAGATTCATGGCGACTTCGATGGTTTCATCGAATTTCGACTTTGCGCGTTCTTTTACGAGTTTGACGGCTTCATCCAATGCATAGAGTTTTTCGCGATCGATGCTTTTTTTCGCGTCTTTCAAGCGTTTGCCTTCCATCGATCTTACTCCTTCACCGTCAGGCCCATGGAACGCGCCGAGCCAGCGATGATTTTCGCGGCCTGATCGATATCCTGAGCGTTGAGATGCTGCATCTTGATCTGCGCGATTTCGCGAACCTGATCCATGGTCACCGACCCCGCCACACCGCGTCCTGTCGTGGCCGATCCGCTTTTGATGCCAGCCGCTTTTTTCAGGTGATAGGTTGCCGGGTGTCCCTTGAAGGCAATCGCGAATGATTTATCCACGAAATAGGTGATGACCACGGAGACGGGCGCGCCTAGCTCCAGGTCCTTGGTCTGCGCGTTAAAATCCTTGCAGAACATCATGATGTTCAAACCGCGCTGTCCGAGCGCAGGCCCGATCGGCGGCGAGGGGTTGGCCTGCCCTGCCTTCACCTGTAGCTTGATATAACCAGCGACTTTCTTTGCCATACTGTTCCTCTAACGGGCGATCCGCCCAGTGGTTTGCCGAGTTTCCTCAGCCTTGAGGGATGGTGGTGCGGCGCTCCGCAGCCTGGCTTGCTGCTACGCCTCCCACCGATGAAACCAGGTTTTCAGGTCGCAAAGAGCTAAACCTTTTCCACTTGGCTGAATTCCAGTTCGACCGGCGTCGCACGACCGAAAATCGACACAGCAACCTTGAGGCGGGCGCGTTCGTCGTCAACCTCTTCCACGAAGCCGCTAAACGACGCGAATGGCCCATCTGCCACCTTGACCTGCTCGCCGATCTCGAAGGTGATCGACGGTTTTGGCCGCTCGACACCCTCTTTGACCTGATTGAGAATGCGTTGCGCTTCCGCGTCGGAAATTGCCTGCGGCCTGTTGTCGGCGCCCAGAAATCCGGTTACTTTCGGCGTGTTCCTGATCAGCACCACAGCCCGGTCGTTCATCTCCATCTTGACGAGAACGTACCCCGGAAAAAATTTACGCTCCGTGGCGATCTTGCGCCCGCGACGAACTTCCATAACCTCTTCCATGGGCACGACGATGTCTTCGAAACAGTCCGCAAGCCCGGCTGCCGCAGCCCGCTCACGTATGGAATCAGCGACTTTTTTTTCGAAGTTCGAATAGGCGTGCACAATATACCAGCGCTTTGTCATTGTTCTACTGCTTTGGTTAAGGTTCTTTTAAGCTAGCGCCCAATGCTTAAAAGAAAAGCAATTGTCCGGCTGATAATCTGATCGGAGACCAAAAAGAAAATCGACGCTGCAAAGGCCATGAAAACAACCATAATCGAAGTGATGATCGTTTCACGTCGCGTCGGCCAAGTCACCTTTTCGGCTTCTGCCCGAACTTCGCTTAAGAATTTTATCGGATTGCCGATTGCCATTGCTGCTCTATACCAAATTGCGGAGCGTGTGCTCCAGACGTTGCGGGCGAGAGTGTGTGTTAATCCGAAGTTTTCCTCTTTGATCCTGCCAGCTTGGCAGGAGTGGAGGGACTCGAACCCCCAACCCCCGGTTTTGGAGACCGGTGCTCTAGCCGATTGAGCTACACTCCTCCACGAAACCGGTACACGAAAGCGCCATTACCCAACGGCTCCCTCACCATGCTGATTTCACCAGTTTTGGGATTTGTTGGATACCATAAGCACGACAAAATTGCCAAGCATTTTCCCATCGGAGCACAGACATTTTTTTCCGTTTGTCAAGTCCACCGTATGGATGCTTCACGAAAGAACAGGAAGTCATTCGAAAGTTTTTTATTGAGACCCGCGAAAGTTCCGCTAATGTGCATCGGATCGCGGGCGTAGTTCAATGGTAGAACGGCAGCCTTCCAAGCTGCACACGCGGGTTCGATTCCCGCCGCCCGCTCCAGCGTCGTCGCGAATGTCGATTGCCACGTCTAAGCGGGAACCGGATCGGTCTTAACCCCGCCCTGACGAGCCTGAACCAGGCGACGACGAACAAACTCCACGTGATCGCGCAAGTTGTACAGCTCGGCCGTGTACTGGATCGGCACAGAGATTTTCTGTACGCCCTCCTCTATACGGTCAAGCTCGCGCTCTTTTTGCTCGATCATCCCAACCGGGCCGCTCTTCGGCAAATCCCGTTCAAGGTTCTTAAGTTCGCGATACCAGTGCAAAATCCGCCGCTTCATCCGCCAGCTATAGAGAATGGGGACCAGGCGGACGAGGGGCAGGATGATGCCGAGTAGCGGTAGTGCGAGAATAACCAGCCGGTTCAGGAGGTTCGCAAGCCCGAAGGGTAAAACCCGCTGAAAAAACGACGGTCCGGATTTATAGACCATTCGCGCCTCAGGCGAACTGACGAACTCAGGGTCGTCCTGAAGCAAGGCATCGCTGGGGATCGGGAAAAGCCGCGCTTCCCCCGTTGCGTTCAACTGCGGTTGCGTCTGCACAGTGTGGATGGCCTGCGCCAGCAAATTTGTCAACGCGGGATGAAGATCGTCTTTAACGAGAATCGCGGCCTGAGTTGCGATCAGCGTCACGTCCTCCGAAGGGATATTCTGAGCAAAATCGACCACACCTTGCCGCAAGGTAACGCGAGACAGAAAAGGATACCGCTGCATCAGGCTTTCGGCCTGCGCCATGTTCATGAGCTTGACGTTCGGCACCCGAAGCAGGGCCTGAACCGTGCGTGCCTCTGCGCCGAGCACAAGAAACCCGGCGTCCGCTTTCTGTGTTGACAACGTTTCAATATACTCCGGCAGTTGCATCTCGATGAACTGGGTGTTTTCCGGGGTAATGCCGTTCGCTGCCAGAAGCTTCCGCGCCAAAAAATTCGTTCCACCACCAGTTGGCCCGATCAGGACACGCTTGCCCTTCAATTGCGAAAGCCGGTCCATCTTCCCTGAACCGGTATAGAACACCCATACCGGTTCGATCAGCAGGCGTCCCATTGACAAGGCGGCTGGGGCTTGGTCCCGATTGGTAACTCCGCCCTGAATGATCGCGGCTTCCACGTCTGACGACGGGTCAGTCAAGCTTTTCAGGTTCGCAAACGAACCTTCAGACTCCCGGATTTCAACCTTGATCTGCGTTTTCTTTTCGATTTCGGCTTTATACCGGTTCGCAAGTTCGAAGTACGGCGCCCCCTTCGATGCCGTTGAGATCACGAAAGATCCGGGCGGTGCTGGCTTCACATATCGAAATGTCACCCAAAGAGCGCCACCGGCGAGAAGCAGCGCCGGGATGAAAACGCCGAGGAATTCGCGGGAGAATAGCCGCTGGAAGTTCATTTCAATGCACCATGAGTGACAGCCCACTGTTGTTTGGCGCGGGAGGCGGCGCGATGCAAACAAAAATCGCATCCGGTTCTCGGCCAAAGGCCACCATGCGGCAAGTCGATGCTTTACCTGAGCTTGAGACCTGAGTAGTTTCGCCTTGGGCATTTGACGGGCGGTGATCGATGAGACTTCGCGCTGACATGACACGTTGCGTGGTATTTGTGGGGATAGGCGTCCTGGTGTGCACGGTCATGGTGCTAGCCGTGCTTTCAAGCGCTGCGCGTGCTGAGCAGGCGAAAGGCGATATCACGGATAAGGTCAACGCGATTGCCGCATCCGGACGACATCAGATGGATCTTCCGGTGGCACTCGAGGAGGTGGTTCAACCTGAACGGCCAAGGTCGTGGTTCTGGGATATGATCAACCGGGTTTTCGGTTATTACGCCTATCTGGTCAAAATCTTGTTCTGGATTGCTCTGATTGCGGCGGCTGCGTTTTTGCTGACGCCGCTTGGGCGGGCGTTTCTGGAAAGGCTGGCCCGGCAGACCGGCATGTCATCCGAGCAAAGCGACGAGTTGCTCGACGCGGGGCCGACGGTCGAAGGTCTGGTCATCAGCGACGATCCCGTGGCTCAGGCGCGAGCGCTTGCGAAAGAGGGCCGGGCGGCGGAGGCAATTTACGTGCTGTTGCTTGCAGCCGTGCTTCTGCTTCAGGCGCAACGGGCTGCATCGCGGAAAGAGACCCTGACCAACCGTGAGCTTTTGCAGCGTGTCGGCATTGGCGGCGGTGTTCGCGACGCATTCGGTGCGCTGGTTCGTGCAGCGGAACTGATCCGCTTTGGCGGTCGCGATCCAGCCATGGGAGAAGTTGAGCGGGCCTGCGAGGATTATCTGGTCTTCAGGACGGGGTTAATAGCAAATGGCTGAGCGCAACACGAACATCAGCGTCCGGACGGTTGTCATTCTGTGCCTGTCAGGTGCCTTTATCTTCAGTCTCGCATTCTACAAAACCATCGAGAACAAAGAAACCTCGTTTACCGATTCTCCCGGCAGCACGACGTTTTCCACATCCGCCCTTGGCCACAGTGCGATGCTCGAACTGCTGCGCGAACTCAAGCTCCCGGTCGACGTTTACCGGTATAGCAGTGGCGCGCTGGCTCAGCGTTTCTATGGTAATCTTCTCATTCTCGCCGAACCGGGCGCTTCGCTTTCGCTAACAGCGGCCGTCAAAGGCGCATCGGACGCTGGTGCCGTTCTGATCGTTCTGCCCAAGCGAGCGCCCGCCGGGTTTGCGAATGGTAACCGGATCACCGCGTCCGAAATCTTTAGCGCCGACCGGGTTGAGGACGTTCTCCGGGGAACGATCGACGGCTGGCACATTGTACGTCCGGAAACACCGGCAAGCTTCGATATCGACGCGCTGAATGTGACGCCGACGATCAAACAACCGCAGCTTTTGACCAAAGATACGAAGGCTCGGGATGCGAAACCCGATGCCAAAACAAAGCCGCCGAAAACGAAACAATCACCGATTACCCCGATTGTTAGTAGCAAAGACGGCATTTTGCTTGGGGAATTTTACAGCGGCAAGAAAAAGATCTGGATTCTTTCCGATCCAGACGTCATCGCCAATCACGGCCTGGCCAACGGCGACAACGCGGCTTTCGTGGTGCGTCTGCTGGAAAAGCTCACACCGGACGGAAAGCGTATCCTGTTCGATGAAACAATCCACGGGTTCTCGTTACCGCCCACCTTATGGCTCGCGCTCTTTCAACCGCCATGGATTGCCGTCACTCTTGCGTTTCTCGCCCTCACGACGACGCTTGGGTTTGCCGCTCTCAACCGATACGGAGCCGCAGTCGAGCTGCCGACAGAGTTGAAACCTGGAAAGCAGCTCCTCATCGAGAATACAGCAGGCGTGCTTTCCGCGCGAGGCTCCTCACCGTGGATCATTGGCGAATACGCCCGGACCACCGTGCGCGACACCGCGCTGAAATTGCGTTTGCCTCCGCGCCTGCGCGGGCTGGACGCCATGCTAACCGCATTGACGGAAGCCGAGCGCGGCAAAAAAATTTCGCAGCCGATCCGCAGTTTATGGGCTAAAGCAGAGGGCCTGAACAAGGCAACTTCAGCCGCGCCGCTTGACGTCGCGCGGGATTTCAACCAATGGCGTCAGGAGATGCTGAATGAACCTCGACGAAATCAGAACGCTTAGAGCGGCCGTCGAGGCTGAAATTTCCAAGGTCGTGGTGGGGCAGACCACCGCTGTCGAACTGCTGCTGATCGCGTTAATGAGCCGTGGCCACATTCTGCTTGAAGGGCCCCCCGGCACGGCAAAGACACTTCTTGCCCGCTGTTTTGCCGCGTCGCTGTCGCTGCATTTCGGTCGCGTGCAATTCACGCCCGACCTGATGCCGGGCGACCTGCTCGGCACCAACCTTTTCAACTTTCAGGCCAACCAGTTCGTGTTCGTGGCCGGACCGGTCTTCACAGAGCTGCTGCTTGCGGACGAAATCAACCGCACGCCGCCAAAAACTCAGGCCGCCCTGCTCGAAGCCATGGGCGAGCGCGCCATTACCATCGACGGAAACCGTCACGAACTGAGCAATGGCTTTATGGTGGTCGCGACCCAGAACCCCATCGAGCAGCAAGGCACCTATCCGCTACCCGAGGCGCAACTCGACCGCTTCCTGTTCAAGCACGTGTTACCGTATCCCGACCGTGAGGAGGAGTTGGCCATCGTCTCGTCCCACGGCCATCAGACAACGATGCCAAGCCCACAGTCGGGCGGTATCGTCCCCGTTGCAGATTTGAATATTCTTGAACAGGCGCGCGCGACCATCGCAGGGTTGACGATCAAGGACACGGTGCTCGCCTATATTGTTGATATTGCCCGGGAAACCCGCAATAATCCTTCGATCCAGCATGGGGTTTCGCCCCGCGCCGCCACAATGCTCGCCAGTTGCTCACGCGCGCGCGCCGCTCTGGAAGGCCGCGATTACGTCATTCCCGACGATGTGAAGACGCTTGCGTTGCCGGTGTTCCGACATCGGCTCGTACTCGCGCCCGGTGCCGAGATCGATGGTCTCGACGCGGACGCCGTTATCACGCAAATCGTCAACGCCATCGAGCCGCCACGGTGATCCGACCGACGCGACTGCTGATCGCGCTCGTGGCGGCCGCGCTGCCGTTGAGCGTCGGGCTTGTCTGGTTTCGCGAAGGTCTCTGGGTCGTTGCAGCGGCTTATATTGCATCCGTTTTGCTGCTCGCGATTATCGATGCCCGCTCGTCGCGGCTTATGTCTCGAATGAAGGTCAACGTTCAGCCGACGGGCCATTTCTATATCGATGAGCCGAACGAGATCAGGTTCGCGCTCGACGGTGGACGGCTCGCGCGCAACCTTGCCGTCGACGCGGTAATCGATACGGATACCGAGATCGCTACAAGCGCCGCGCTCACGATCACATTCGACGAGGCCGGCAAGGCGAACCTCGAAATGCCAATCCAGATCGCCCGGCGTGGACAGGTCAAAATCGAGACGCTCTGGCTCCGCTGGCGCAGCGGCCTTGGGCTGAACAGCCATGTCCTGCGCGTTCCGCTCAATCTCGCGATCCCCGCATTGCCGAACATTGCCGCAGTGAGGCGCGCGGCCGTGACGTATTCGAGGCGGGGCGCACTTTTCGGGCTGAAAGCCCAGCAACAGCAGGGCGACGGCTCCGACTTCGATTCCCTACGCGAATATGCGCCGGGCATGAACCTGCGTGCGATCCACTGGAAGCATTCGGCCCGGCACCGCGAGCTTGTGACGAAAGAGTTCCGCATCGAGCAAAATCACCACATCATCATCGCGCTCGATACCGGATATCTCATGCGCGAGCCCTTGAAGGGTGTGGCGAAGCTCGACCGCGCCATCAACGCAAGCCTCATTCTTGCTTATCAGGCGCTGGCCGAGGGCGACCGTGTGGGCATCTTTGCCTTCGATGCCACCGTGCGTTTGTTTCAGGCGCCTGTCGCCGGACCCCGGTCGTTTCCACAGATACAGAAAGCCCTCTCGGCCCTGGATTACAGCCATGAGGAAACCAACTTCACGCTTGGCCTGTCCGCGCTCATGGGCCAACTCCACCGCCGCGCCCTGATCATCATTTTCACCGATTACGTGGACACGGTCACGGCGGAACTGATGATCGAGAATGTGCAGCGATTGTCCAAGCGGCATCTGGTCATGTTTGTCGCGCTTAAAGACGTCGGGATTGAAGAGACGGTCGGTGCGAAACCCACCACTCTGGAGGCTGCCGCAAAAGCGATCACCGCCGCCGACTTCGTGCGTGAACGCCGGATCGTCATCGAGCGCCTCACCCGGCTCGGTGTCAGCGCTCTGGATGTGAACCCGGAAGGGTTCGACTCCGCCGTCATTAACAACTATCTGAAAATTAAACGGCGGGAAATGATTTAACGGATATCTGAGACAGATAGAACCATCGAGCCTCTGCCATGGTCGGGACTTGCCCAACGAGCTTCATGTTTCAATCGTACATCGGGGATAGCGGGGGCCAGAGTCTGATCGGTTTGATCCTGCCATTTTACCATTGTGTCAAAGCGCCCAATCATCTCTTTCCGCATCTCCCGAAACGGCGGATCGTGTGTTTTTCTGGTTGGTCATTCATCCGTCTGCCTTCGTCAGTCCAGCGTCATCCATTACCGTCGATATTGATTCAACCGATTCTCTCCAGAGTGCGGGTTCTTGCTTTGTGTGCCGCTTCTCTGACGTTTGCTTTATCCAGACGTCTTTCGATTTTATCAAGGCGAGTAATTACCTCCTCACGGAAAGTGATCTGATCAGCACGCATCTTCTCAACAGTGCGTCCGATGAATTCGAGGCTATACTCTGTCATAGTGCGTCTTCTTGAAAAAGTTGGATCGCCTTTACGATAATGGGCGTGAACGTTCTGCACAAGAACGCCTTGCATGAACCAGTTACTTGAGTGCAGGCCTAAAAGCTAGGACACGATCTCTGTTGTACTCGTCAACGCGAGGTTCATGATCATCGACGGATGGCGCGCGGTGACGCCAAGCCCGTCAACGATCTGTCGACGACATGAGAACCCGGATGCCGCAATCAATGCATCCCGGCCAATCTGGCGTATGGCCGGGAACAGAGCCAGTTCCGCCATGGCCAGTGAAGGTTCGAGCGTGTCCGGTGTAAGCCCCACAAGGCCGTTGAAACCGCAGCATGCCGCCGGAGGCGAGCTGAGCGTCAGGCCCGGCACGAGACTGAAGGCGGCGTGGGTTGCGCCATCGATGGCATGCGCGCGCTCATGGCAGTGGGGCTGCACGAGAAGGTCGGCCTCAATGGTTTTGAACGGCAGCACAAACTCGCCATGGGGGATACGACTGGCGATGAACTCCTCGAAGAGCCAGACTTTGGCTTTGTCCGGGAGCGCCAGACCAAGGTTCGCATATTCGTCCCGCATCATCAGCGCACACACCGGCTCTAGGCCGACGACCGGTATGCCTTGCTCATGGAAGTGTGAGAATGCCGCGATGAACCGATACGCCTCAGCACGCGCCTCGTCCAGATACCCGGCATCGTAAAACGTTCGCCCGCAGCACAGCGGCGCTGCATCGCTTTCACGACGAAATAACGTGACGGCATATCCTCCGGCTTCCAGAATATTGGCCGCCGCACGAAGGTTCGCCGGTTCGAACGTCTGGTTGAACGTGTCCGCAAACAGAGCCACGCGGCCGTGCTCTCCAGGCTGACCGTCGTCGCGTTCGCGAAAAGGCCGCCCGCTGATGCGGGGCCATGGGCGATCCCGAGCAATGCCGAGATACCGTTCGCTTAAGCCAGCGCCCCCCGGGGCAAGATCCCGCAGGTTCAGAAGGCGACGCCATTTCGTTGCGCGTTGTGTATGATGGGGCAGGCGCGCGAAAAGATCATGCGCGTTCGAAACCGAATGCTGGCGCTTCGACGCAACGAGGGTTTCGACCTTCATTTTAGGAATGTCGATCCCGTTCGGACAACGGGTGCGGCACGCCTTGCACGACACGCAAAGCCGCATGGTTTCCGCCATGTCGGCGGAGCCAAGCGCATCGGGGCCCAGTTCTCCGGACAAGGCAAGCCGAACGGAGTTGGCGCGTCCCCGCGGGCCGTCGCGTTCGCGTAAAGTGACGTTGTATGAGGGGCAGGAAAATCGCGGCGGACTGGACTGGCAAAGCGTCAGTCCCGTGCAATGCGGTTCCTCCACCAGCCCGATGCCTGTCAATACCGCAGCGCGATCATCGCCGGTTGGCAAAGCCGTCGCATGTTGCCGCGATGCCGCCGCGCCTTTCCGAAACAGAGCAATGTCGTCGAACCGGGGTCCATTAACGATTTTACCGGGGTTGAGAATGCCCGCCGGATCGAGCAACGCCTTCATCTGCAAAAAAAGCCGCGATTTTTCCGCGCCGCCAGCCCGTTCCAGCAACTCGCTTCGGCCAATTCCAAAGCCGTAACCCCCTGAGATCGAGCCACCGAATTTCCTGGACAAACCGGCAGTCGCTTCTTGCAGGGATCGGCGTTGATCTCCGGCGTCAACGAGGCGAGCGCGAATTTGAAAGCAGCCGAGACCCACATGACCTGAGATCGAAACGGATGGCCACCGCGACGCGAACAGGGCATCGACTTCGGCAGCAAACCCTGCCACGGCCTCCGGCACCACCACGGCTGTTGCGAAGATCGGCGTGCCCTCGCCTGCCTTCGACGACATCGATAGGCCGACAGCACCTCGCCACGCGCGCCACAGCGCAGACTGGGCGTTCTGGCCAATGATCTCGATCACCGAAAAGGCCTTGCGGTTCGCCCCCGAAACAATATCGTCGAGCGCCTTCAGGTTGCGGGTATTGTCGACCGGGTTGGCGTCGTCGAACTCCACGAGCAAGAGCGCGCCAGCATCGCCCTGGACGACGCGCGACACCTGACTGTCGCCAGCGCCGGCCTGACGTAGATTGCCCAGCATGGCGGAATCAAGCAGCTCGACAACCGACGGTTCAAGCGTCAGGATCGACGGCACGAGCTTCAGCGCGGACGCGACGTCAGTAAACCGGCAGGCCCCCAAAGCGCGATGTTCGGGTCGTTTCGCGAGCTTGAGTTCCGCCTGTGAAACAATGGCAAGTGTCCCCTCGGACCCGGCAAAAAGCCGAGATAGACTATGTGCGAACGGACTCGGCAACAGACACTCAAGGTTGTAGCCATCCGCAGCCGGTCGCCTGGCCGATGTTTTTGGCGCAAACCCCCGGATGGCTTTTTCATGTTGCTCACCAAAATGAAGTACATCCAGAAGACGTTGCCCGCCGCCCGTCGAGGAGCCAATGTCGTCGTTCGTGACCTCACCGAAACGCACCCGTTGCCCATCACTCAAAGTCGCATCCGCCGCCTGGACCACATCGCCCGTCGAACCATAACGCAAACCACGAAGCCCGATGCTGTTGTTGGCGAGCATCCCGCCCAAAGTTGCCTGCCGGGATGATACCAGTGCCACGGGACAAAAAAGCCCACTTTCACGAAGCGCGTGGTTCAACGCCGCTGGCGTCATCCCCGCTTGTGCGATGCAGGTTTCGGCGACCGGATCGATGCTTACCATCCGAGTAAAGTATCGAGACATATCAACGATCAGCCCTTCGCCCAAGGCTTGCCCCATAAGCGAACTGCCGCCGCCGCGCGCGGTGACGGGCACACCCTTTTCACGTGCCATTTCCATGATGATGCGCAGATCGTTGTCGGTCTTGGGGAAGGCCACACCGGCCGGAAACGCCTGATAGATGGAAGCGTCGGTCGCATACCGGCCGCGCTCGAACAAGCCTGTGGTCACTTCGCCTTCGATCTCGCGGTCGAGGCGATTCCAAAAATCAGGCCGGACTTTGGATGCGCCCATGACAAACTTTCACGATGAATCAAATGAGACCGGGTTCAGCCCGAGACCCGCTTTGGTAAGGAGTGATTAAGCTTTCTCAATTACACAGAAGACACGTCTTAAGGTTGTGGCGCGTAAGAGGCGAAGCTGATGCGATGGATAACCCTTGTAGCCCGTTGGCGAAACTCCTGGTGTGAAACATCAAAGCCACAACGGTTAACGGGAAAGGCGGCAAATGGGGCCAAGGCCGTGCGGGTGCCTCGCAAATGCCCGATTCGGCAGATGTCCATGCACCGCTGTACGGTCGGCAATGGGCCATACAGGGGTTCAAAAGTCAACGTTCCGGGCTTCATGATCGTCTCCGCCGTCGTGTTGTGCATCGCCGCCTGTTCATCCACAAAGACAGGCAAGTACCAGGACGAGAACCATCTTCTCAGTCCGCGGGTCGTTCGTATCGGGGATCCCGTTCCGAAAGGCGGCGGCGTTCGCAAGCTTGGCGACCCGTATTTGGCCAATGGGCGATGGTATACGCCTGTGAACGACCCGGCCTACGACAAGGTGGGGCAGGCGTCGTGGTACGGAGATTTCTTCCACGGTCGCCGCACGGCAAACGGCGAAGTCTACGATATGAACGCCCTGACGGCGGCTCATCCCACGTTTGCGATGCCGACCTTTGCGAGAGTGACAAACCTTTCAAACAATCGAAGCGTCGTCGTTCGCATCAACGATCGCGGACCCTATGCAAGCGACCGCATCATCGACCTTTCACGCCGCGCTGCCGAACTGCTCGGCTTCCACCGGCACGGGAGGGCCACGGTCCGCGTTCAATATTACGGCACTGCACCCATGAACGGCGACGACAGCCTCGAAAGGGCGGTGCTTGCGAAACAACCATGGGCGGCACGCATCACCGAAAATCAGGTTCCGCAGGCCTCAAGTCTGCTGGCTTCCGCCGCCACACGCGGGTCGTCTGCACCGCGCGGAGCATGGACAACGGCTGTGGAGCAGGATGCGCGCAGTCCTCGCTCGTCGTTTGGCGGAAAATAGCAGTATCAGAGTTGGCTCAAACGACGCATCGGTTGGACGCAACTCTTGAGGCTCACCGGACAATTCGGCTTTGGGCGGTTTTCGGCACGTCGAGAATCAACTTGATGCAATCGCCCGTTGCACGTATACCCGCGTTTTAATGATTACATCCCTCGCATCGCGCTCTTTTTTCTTTCCGCATCGCCATCTCCTCGGCATTGAGGGGTTGTCAGTTTCAGATATCATAGGCCTGCTCGATCTCGCCGACGAGGAGGCAAACGCGGCGAGGCAGGTGGTCAAGAAGCGGGATGATCTGCGTGGCCGCACCCTCATAAATATCTTTTTCGAAGCATCCACGCGCACACTGGCGTCATTTGAACTTGCGGGAAAACGGCTTGGTGCCGATGTCATGAACATGAACGTCAGCGCGTCGTCGGTCGCAAAAGGCGAGACCCTGATCGACACGGCGATGACGCTCAACGCCATGCGGCCGGATATTATCGTGGTTCGGCATTACGCGGCGGGTGCCGTGGCGCTGCTGTCCCAGAAGGTGGACTGCTCCGTCATCAACGGCGGCGATGGCGAGCATGAACACCCGACACAGGCGTTGCTCGACGCGCTCACGATCCGTCGCCGGCGCGGGCGTATCCAGGGGCTGATCATCGCGATCTGCGGGGACGTGGTACACAGCCGGGTGGCGCGGTCGAATATTCGCCTTTTGACAGCGCTCGGTGCCCGTGTCCGGCTCGTTGCACCGTCGACGCTTTTGCCTCATCAGGCCGAGCGGCTTGGCGTTGAGGTTTACACCAACATGCAGGAGGGCGTTCGCGATGCGGACGTTGTAATGATGCTGCGTCTTCAGCGTGAACGCATGCTATCACGCTCGTTTATCCCATCGCGGCGCGAATATTTCCGCTTTTTCGGTCTCGATCAGGAAAAGCTGGCGCTTGCCAAACCCGATGCACTGATCATGCATCCAGGCCCCATCAACCGGGGTTTCGAGATCGATTCAACGGTCGCGGATGATCCGCGCAGTGTCATTCAGGAGCAGGTGGAAATGGGCGTTGCGGTGCGCATGGCCGTGCTTCAGGCGCTCGCCCGCCATCTCTCGAACCGGTGAAGAGTATGGATCCCACTCAGAGGGTGCAAGGTGCAGGCCCGTTGTTGTTGCACGGTGCGCGTCTGTTTTGCCCAGGCTCAGGCCGCGACGAGGCAGGCGGCGTTCTTATCGAGTATGGCGTCATCGCCGACATCGGACCGCATCTGACGCCAGCGCGCGCGATTGCCGCGGAAACGGTCGATTGCAGGGGTAATCTGCTGTGCCCTGGCTTGATCGATTGCCAGGTTTTTACCGGTGAGCCGGGAGCTGAGCATCGCGAAACGCTGGCGACCGCGAGCCAGGCCGCCGCAGCCGGTGGCGTGACCTCTATGCTTTGCATGCCCAACACAGACCCCGTCATCGACGATATCGCGCTCGTGCATTACATGAAACAGGCCGCCCGCGATAAGGCGATCATCAACGTTTACCCGGCGGCGGCCATGACCAAAAATCTCGATGGCCGCGAGTTGGCTGAGATCGGCCTGCTCAAGGAAGCCGGTGCTGCCGCGTTTTCCAACGGCAAGCGAAGCGTGTCCAACGCACAAGTCATGCGGCTCGTCATGGCCTATGCGAAGGATTTCGACGCTTTGCTGATCCATCACGTTGAGGATCGCGATCTCTCCGAAAACGGCGTGATGAATGAAGGCGAGGTGTCGAGCAGGCTCGGGCTTCAGGGCATTCCTGCCGCTGCCGAGGTCATCATGCTGGACCGCGATCTGCGCCTTGTCGCCTTAACCGGCGGGCGATATCATGCCGCAGCTTTGTCCTGTGCCGCCGCTCTCGATCCCATCCGCCACGGGAAAGCGCAAGGCCTTCGCATCACATGCGGCGTGTCGATCAACAATCTCACGCTGAACGAAAACGACGTGACGGGATACCGCACATATTTCAAGATGAAACCGCCGCTGCGGCGCGAAGAGGATCGGCAAGCACTCGTGGCCGGGGTCGCTGACGGCGCAATCGATGTGATCATGTCCAATCATGACCCGAAAGATGCCGACATGAAGCGCAGGCCTTTCGCCGAGGCATCCGATGGCGCGATAGGACTGGAGACCATGCTGGCGGCAGCTTTGCAGCTTTATCACAATAAGGAAGTGGACTTGACTGCCCTTCTTGCCGCGATGACGTCGAAGCCCGCGACACTTCTTGGCTTGCCGTCGGGGCGTCTCGTGGTGGGTGCTCCGGCGGACTTTGCTCTCGTCAACCTCGATCTGCCGTGGCGGGTAGAAAAGGCAAAGCTGCGCTCGCGGTCGAAGAACAGCCCGTTCGACGAATCGGTGTTTCAGGGCAAGGTGATCGCCACCTATGTAGGCGGGCGTCGTGTTTATCATCACGCCGGCGTATGACAGGTTTTGTCCCGTTTGCCATTGGCTACCTGATCGGTTCAATTCCGTTCGGCTATCTCTTCGCGCGCGTGGCAGGCCTTGGCGATATTCGCGCGATTGGATCGGGAAACATCGGTGCGACCAACGTCCTGCGAACCGGTCGACGCGATTTGGCAGTACTGACGCTGCTTGCCGATGCCGGAAAAGGCGTCGCGGCGGTTTATGCGTACCCTTTGATCGTCGGAGCGGCCCCCGACTTGCTGCTCGGCATGGCGGGCGGTTCAGGCGCTTTCATCGGGCATCTGTTTCCGGTTTGGCTTGGGTTTCGCGGGGGCAAAGGCGTCGCAACGTATATCGGCGTCCTGACGGGCTTGTATTGGCCAGCGGCTGCGGTTTTCTGTGGCATTTGGCTGGTCGTAGCCGTTCTCACGCGATATTCGTCGTTGTCGGCAATCGCCGCTGCCGCCGTCACACCAATCCTCATCGCGACGGTCATGCCTCCGATGAACGCGAAGTTTTCGCAAGACAGCTTGCTTTCTAGCGATTACACGTTCCCTCTTTTCGTCGCCTGCCTGTCCGCGATCCTGATCCTCCGCCATCGGTCCAATATCAAGAACCTGATGGCTGGCGGGGAAAGTAAGATCGGTCAGCGTCAGTCGCCGGTATGAGTTGAGACTCCGTATGCAGTACGAGAACTATCGGCCCAAAACAGACGCCCAGAAGCTGGACTGGCTTCGCCTTTTGCGCACTCCGGGCATTGGGCAGGTCACGTTCTGGGATTTGTTGAGCGAGTTTGGCAGCGCTGGCCGTGCCATCGAGGTTTTGCCCGACATTTCGTCGCGTGTCCGGCGCGGCAGACCGGTTTGCTCCGAGGATGCAGCCGTCGCCGAACTCCAGCGCGCCACAAACTGTGGACTGCGGTTGCTTGCGGTAGGCGAGCCGGACTATCCGCCCTTGCTTGCAAAAACAGATTATCCGCCACCGCTTCTGTACGTGAAGGGCGATCCGTCGCTCTGGGCGCATCCGCCGATTGCGATTGTGGGATCGCGCGCGGCCTCTGCAGTTGGGCTTCACTTCACGGCGCAACTCGTCTGCGATCTAAGCGATGCTGGTTTTCGCGTGGTGTCGGGGCTTGCGCGCGGCATCGACGGCGCGGCCCATCGCGCGGCCTTGCCGTGGGGAACGGCGGCGGTGCTTGCCGGTGGCCTCGACGGGATTTATCCGGCAGAACACGTCGGCCTTGCGGATGAAATCATTAAAAACGGCGTATTGATCGGCGAGTCGCCGCCGGGTTATGTGGCGCGTGCGCAGGATTTTCCGCGCCGAAACCGGATTATCGCCGGATCGAGCCTGGGTGTGATCGTTGTGGAAGCCACCGAGCGCTCCGGCTCTCTGATCACCGCGCGTCTGGCCGTAGAAGCGAATCGTGAGGTCTTCGCCGTGCCAGGGCACCCCCTTGATCTTCGCGCTGCGGGGCCGAACGCGCTGATCAAGTCCGGTGCCACGCTTATAACCAGCGCCGCCGAAGTTATCGACGCGCTCGCAACAGCGGTCGCGCCTTTCAGAGGGCAAGCGCAAGGTAGAGCCTTGCCGCCCCTCACGGACGACACGTCTGCGGCTTGTCAGTCGTTACCCCGATTCGAGCCATATGCCTCGGAAAGCGATGCCGAACTTGCTCTCGATGATGATCGCCATTCTGATCCTGCGGCAACATCGCCCCGCTCAACGCGCGATTACGATCAACTCGCGCCCGCGATCGAACACCTGCTCACCACGACGCCCATCGACGTGGACACTCTGGCACGGCTGGCGGGTTTAACGGCGCGCGAGCTGAATTCCGCGATTCTGATCCTCGATCTGGAAGGTCGCCTCGAACGTCACAGTCCGCGCGTGATATCTCTGAAGCCCGCGAAATCGAACCGCCGGTGAGTTGATATCATGGCCCTGAACCTGATTACGGATGTGAGAGGGTTGCGCGTAGGAAACGCTCAGAACTCGAAGCTTGCTTCCGGCGTCACGGTCGTGATGGCTGAGCAGCCGATGGTCGCAGCCGCCTCGGTGTTCGGCGGCGGGCCGGGCACCCGGGAACTGGACGCCATCGCCTTGGACGGCACCGTGGGTGTCGTGGATGCCATCGTGCTGTCGGGCGGCAGCGCATTCGGCCTCGACGCGGCGACTGGCGTACAGAGTTATCTGCGCGAACAAGGACGTGGCTTCGCAGTGGGGCCGGTACGGGTGCCCATCGTGCCGCAAGCCGTTCTGTTCGATCTGCTGAATGGCGGCGACAAAGATTGGGGACTGCACCCGCCTTATCGCGATCTGGCTTATCAGGCAGCACAATCGGCTCGATCATCGTTTGAACTCGGTGCAGCGGGAGCGGGCTTTGGCTCAACGGTGGCGCATTATGAATTCGGCCGCATGCGCGGGGGTCTCGGCAGTGCGTCACAAATGGTTGCAGGTATCACGCAAAATACATTTAACGCCGTCGTGGTCGGTGCCCTGGCTGCGGTGAACGCATTTGGGGCTGTCACAATCGGCAAGACGGACCGGTTCTGGGCGGCTTCCGTCGAAGAGGGCGCTGAGTTCGGCGGACTGGGATTGCCGCACCCATGGCCATCGGGCACATCAACCCCTGTGACGAAGCGGCTGTCGGCGTCAAACACAACCCTTTGCATTGTCGCGACCGATGCCTTGCTGTCGCGTGCGCAATGCAAACGTGTCGCTACAATGGCGGCCGCGGGCATCGCACGCGGCGTTGTGCCGAGCTTCACGCCGCTCGATGGAGACATCGTGTTTTCGATCTCCACTGGCATCAAGCCGTTAAGCGACCCCATCTTAGCCGTTGCACAAATCGGTGCTGCGGCCGCCAATTGCCTTGTCCGAGCCATCGCTCGCGGTGTCTACCTTGCACAGGGGCGATTACCGGACGGCACCCGCGCTTACAGTGAAGCCTTCGCGCTCGACGCGCATGACCGGGCCAACGACGAGAAGGACAGCCGATGATTCCGCGTTATTCCAGGCCGTATATGGTCGCGATCTGGTCCGATCAGACGAAGTATGAAATCTGGCTGGAAATCGAGACGCTCGCGGCCGAGGCGATGGAGAAGTTGGGACAAATTCCGCCAGGGGTTTCCACAGGACTTCGGGCGCGTGGTGGCTTCGATATCGACCGCATCGACGCCATTGAACGCGAAGTAAAGCATGATGTGATCGCGTTTCTAACAAGCGTCACCGAACACGTGGGGCCTGAAGCAAGGTTCATGCACTACGGCATGACCTCGTCGGATGTCCTCGACACCTGCCTTGCGGTGCAATTGACCCGCGCCGCCGATATACTGCTCGCGGACCTCGACGCGCTGCTCGATGCGCTCAAAGTGCGCGCTTACGAACATAAACACACGCTGACTGTCGGTCGCAGTCACGGCATCCACGCCGAGCCGACCACATTCGGCGTGAAACTCGCGTTCGCCTATGCAGAATTCGCCCGTGCGAAAGATCGGCTCATGCGCGCTCGCGCAGACATAGCGACATGCGCAATCTCGGGAGCTGTCGGAACGTTCGCCCATGTGGATCCGCGCGTGGAAGCGTATGTCGCGGAGAAGCTTGGCCTCACGCCTGAGACGGTGTCGACGCAGATCATCCCGCGTGACCGGCATGCAATGTTTTTCGCAACGCTCGGCGTGATCGCGTCTTCGGTGGAGCGTCTCGCCATTGAAATCCGCCACCTGCAACGAACCGAAGTGGGTGAGGTGGAGGAATTCTTTTCGGAAGGTCAAAAGGGGTCATCCGCCATGCCCCACAAGCGCAACCCTGTCTTGACAGAAAATCTCACAGGTCTCGCCCGGCTGGTGCGCGGTTATGCGTTGCCTGCGATGGAAAACGTCGCCCTTTGGCATGAGCGGGACATTTCGCATTCGTCGGTAGAGCGCATGATCGCGCCGGACGCTACGGTCACACTCGATTTTGCCCTGTCGCGTCTCACCGGCGTGATCTCCAAACTCGTGGTCTATCCCAACCGCATGCTCGAAAACCTTGAACGCGGCGGCGGGCTTGTTCACTCCCAGCAAGTCCTTCTCCTGCTGACCGAGCATGGCGTCGCCCGCGAAGACGCCTATCGTATCGTGCAGCGCAATGCCATGCCCGCCTTTTCAGGCGAAGGTCGCTTTATCGATTTTCTGAAAGCCGATCCGGATGTCATGGCGGTTTGCAACGAAGCGAAGCTTCGAAAGGCGTTCGATGTCACGGAGCATCTGAAACACGTGGACACGATTTTCGAGCGTGTTTTCACGTAGGCCTCTATCGGAGGCTTTCCAGATATCGTTCTTTGTATTTCTTAAGCGAGTCTTGAGTTTTGAGAACGCCTGTTCGATCCGATCACGGTCGGCGAGTAAGGCGGAAGGGAGCGGAGTTCGGGACCAGCGGACCCTATCGTATGGCGCCTCGTGCTTTTGCCGCGCGCTCTAGGGTCTGTTGAGATTCAGGATTCACAATTTTTGCGAACAGTGATTCAAGCTCCCGAAAGGAGTTTTTCATGGATCGCTTTATTTTGACGGATGCGCAATGGGCAAAGATTGAACCGCATTGTCTGGGCAAGAAGACCGATCCAGGGCGGACGGGCGGTGATCCGCGTTTGTTTTTGGAAGCGGTGCTGTTTGTTGCAAGGACGGGTGTGGGATGGCGCGAGCTCCCTCCGCGTTTTGGCAACTGGAACACGGTGTTCAAACGGTTTCGCCATTGGGTGAAAGCCGGAGTTTTTCAAAGGATTTTTAATGCCGTATCGGAAGAACCGGACATGGAATACGCCATGATCGACGCGACAATCGTCAAAGTGCATCGTTTCGGTCACGGCGCAAAAGGGGGACTCAAAATCAAGCCATAGGTAAGTCGAAAGGTGGTTGGACAACGAAAATCCTGGCCATGACAGACGCACTTGGCAATCTTGTGCGCTTCGAATTGCTTCCAGGAAACCGGTACGACACCGTCGGCGTCGCACCTTTAATCGCGGATGTCGAATTCGGCGCCTTAATCGCCGACAAGGCCTTTGATTCGAACTGGATTATAGAAACCATGAACCATCGAGGCGCGAAAGTCGTCATATCTCAGCATCCAAGGCGATCAAAACCACGCCAAATCGATAAAGAGATGTATAAATGGCGTCATCTGATAGAGAATTTCTTCTGCAAACTCAAGGACTTCAAGCGAATAGCCATGCGATGCGAGAAAACCGATACAAGCTACACCGCAATGATCTACGCTAGTTCAGCCGTCATAAACTCACGATGAATCTCAACAGACCCTAGATTGTCCATCACGACCATATCGCCTTTTTTCAGGGTTCTGCACGAGGACCTGGCGGAAATAAGCCTTGAACCAGTCGCCGTTCATCATGCCGGAAGCATGTCTTCGACATGAAGGTCCGTCCAAAACAAAGCTGAACCTCATGCGCAGTAAAAAACCGAGACACCGCACTTTTGCTCGTTTCGACGCCGTGGCCGGAAAGCTCGATGCCTATCTCCTTGAGGGTGATATCGGGCTGTTCCAAGACCGGGGCTCTTGACAAATCCTCAAAAGCCGCCACGACGGATCGGCGTGCCCCGCATCAGGTTCAAGGTGCGGCCGCCCCTCAGTTGGAAAGGCTTTCATCTACTTGATCGCGGTCGACGCGCTGATATCAAATACCTTCCCTTGGCTTCAAGCTAACCGCCCTTTCTCAACCGACCGTATCAGCCAAAGCGCAAATGCGCAGCGCAACCCACTTTGATCGTAATATCAAAAACTTCATGAGCCCAATCGCACTTGCAGCGCTGTCATCTGGTGGTTGTTATGAGTCCGGACCATAATAATTGGTAAGAGGTAGGCTTGATTGGAACAACCCTCCTGCCAACGAGGTGGGTAGAGGTTTTGGGCATCTTAAACGCTTGGGATCGCTGGCCACGCACTTGCACGACGCAGGGTGGCGTGTTGTTTCGGCCTCTTTCCGGCTTTCGTTCATTGATCGCAGCTTAAATACTTTCGATGATATTCTTCCTGCTCCGGATGGCCTGGCCTGCAACAGGAGACTTGGTTCGATCCTGGCCTCGACAAGGCAAAGCCCGCCAACAGCTTTGCACCGGTTAATTGTTACTTTCCTCTGAACCGTTTAGGACCAGAGAAGCAAAATGCCTCGTCCGCGCAGCGCGTGCCGATGAAAACGCGAAAATAGAAAGTTTACAGGCTGGGCGGTGCTATCCAAATCGCGCCTTCGACGCTTCCATGGCGTCCTCGAACGTGCGTATTCCTGTGTGGGGAGAACCGACCAGAACCGCCATGTTGCCGGGCCGATGCTCGTTTTGCATCATCCGCATATGAGCCTTCGGAATATCGGTCCAGGGAAAAACTTCCGACATGCACGGATCGATACGGCGCTCCACCATCAGGCGGTTGGCCTGACTGGCTTGCAGAAGGTTGGCGAAATGCGATCCCTGCACGCGCTTTTGATGCATCCAGAGATAGCGCGCATCCATGGTCAGGTTGAAGCCCGTGGTGCCGGCACAGATCACCACCATACCGCCGCGCTTCACGACAAAAACCGACACGGGGAATGTGCTCTCGCCCGGATGCTCGAACACGAAATCGACGTTATTGCCCTTGCCGGTATGTTCCCAGATGGCTGCACCGAACTTCCGTGCTTCCTTGAACCAGTCGCCATACTCGGGCGTGCCCACCTTCGGCATCTGACCCCAGCACTTGAAATCCTTGCGGTTGATGACGCCTTTCGCCCCGAGTTGCATCACGAAATCGCGCTTGTCTTCGTCGGACACGACGCCGATGGCATTTGCGCCGCTCGTCGCGCACAACTGGATGGCGAAGGAGCCAAGGCCACCCGACGCGCCCCAGACAAGCACGTTGTGACCCGGACGAAGAACGTGCGGGCGATGGCCAAACAGCATCCGGTAAGCTGTAGCCAGTGTCAGCGTGTAACAGGCACTTTCTTCCCAGGTCAGATGACGGGGCCGCACCATCAACTGCCGATCCTGAACGCGGGTGAACTGCGCAAACGATCCGTCCGGTGTTTCATAGCCCCATATGCGCTGCGAGGGCGAGAACATCGGATCGCCGCCGTTGCATTCCTCGTCGTCGCCATCGTCCTGGTTGCAATGCACAACAACTTCGTCGCCGACTTTCCAGCGCTTCACCTTTGACCCAACCGCCCAGACGATGCCGCTCGCATCCGAACCCGCCACGTGGAACGGCGCTTTGTGCCCATCGAAGGGCGATATGGGCGTGCCGAGTGCGGCCCAGATGCCGTTGTAGTTCACACCGGCAGCCATGGTGAAGATGAGTACATCGTGACTGTCGAGAGGCCAGGTGGGCACCACTTCCACCTTCATGGCCTGATCCGGTGACCCATGCCGCTCCCTGCGAATGGCCCACGCGTACATCTTCTCGGGAACGTGACCGAGCGGAGGAATCTCGCCGACTTCGTACAAGTCCTTGATGCCGCCTGCACCCGCTGTTGAAAGGGGCTGCTTGAACGCGATAACCTCACTCATGGCAATTTCTCCGGCGAACAGTGTCACGTTTGTTTGCAGTGCAGCATGACCGGTTTTTTGACGCAGCGCAATATAGCAGCGATTGGTCTTTGGGAGCGCTCCCGGTTTTCGCCGATGAAGGCACGAGGTGACGTTTTGAGCTGTTGGTGCTAGAAATGAAACGCATGTTCAACGATATTTAGGGAGCAAAGCGATGGGTTCATGCAGTTATTGCGGTTCAACGATCTGGTTCCGCGGCGTTAGGGATGCAGAACTGAGATTCTGCAATGCGGATTGCCAACAACGAGGACATTATATCCGGTTCGTAGACCAACTTCCTCAGGACCTTGTACGCGACCATGTCAGAGCCGTTCACCAAGGCAATTGCCCAGCCTGCGGTAAAACTGGTCCCATCGACGTTCATCGGTCTTTTAAGATATGGTCCGCGTTGGTTCTGACATCGTGGAAAACCGAACCACGGATTTCATGCCGCAAATGTGCGACGGCCGCCCAATCGAAGGGCATCGTTTACTCTCTGTTTCTCGGATGGTGGGGCTTTCCGTGGGGCTTTATTATAACTCCCATACAAATAATCAAAAACATACATGGCATGGTGGCGGGGCCGGATGCCGCCCAGCCAACCCCCGATCTGGAGAGGCTTGTAAAACTTAACCTTGCCGAGCAAATTATTTCTAATCGGAACGCGCAGGCTTAGCCTGGCCTGGCGCGGGCGGTTGCGGCGATGCCGGTTGGGCGGGCGTTGCGCCACCGCTCCCGATATTGAAGAACGGCACCGCGCCTCGATCTCCAATCACGGTCTGCGGAGGCTGTCCATTCCAACGTTGTGCCAAAGTCAGGTCGATGACGCGGTCGTTCGTCCGCAGCGCCTCGCCCCGCACGATCAATCCCCGCGCTTCGGCTGCGGTGCGGAGTTCAACGCTGCGCGCCTCACCTTCGGCGGCGAGGATCGTCGCCTGTTTCTGAGCCGTGGACCGCGCGATCTGCGCTTCGGCTTCAGCCCGCGCCGTCACGACCTTCTGCTCGCCCTCGAAGCGGATGCGGTTAACTGTATTCTCCGCCGCGATCGCGTCGTTCTTCGCTTTCACAGCGGCTTCCACAGACGCAACGAACGTGTCTGAGTATTTAATCGATGGAATTTGCAGGTCGATCACTTCTACGCCGAACAGATCGCGCACCGCCTGGCTGACGACGGTGCGGACGTCACCGGCGATCTGCTCGCGCTCTTCGGACAGCTTGACTGTATTTCGCCGCGCGAACAACCGCAGCGCGCGATCGGCTACAATGGTTGTGATATTACGCTCGATATCGAAAACACCAGAACGCCCCACGTCGTAAAGCAGCTTGAACACGGCTTCGCGCGGGATTCGATAAGTGACCCCGAGGCTGATTTCCACCGATTGATTGTCGATGGTGTAAACGCGTAAATTATTGATGCGCAGGGTGTCGATGGAAACTTGCAGGGTATCGGCGTGGTCGATGAACGGCAGCTTGAAGTAAAAGCCTGGAGGTAGCGGCTGTTTCGTTTGTACCGTGCCAAGTCGGCGAACGCCTGCCATTTCGGTGGGTTGCACTACGAAATAGCTGTTGCTGATGGTGACAAGCACGAAAAGCGCAGCAATCGCCCATCTCGCGAGACGCCGGACGGGAATGTGTGGCAGTTGCTGAGGAATGTACGATTTCAAATCGGTCATAATGATATTTGCTCCAGCCGGATATTATTCTTTATATATATCAAAGTGGCGTTCATAATAATGAACCTTGTCCGCACCGGGCAGGTCCGGCATCGCCGACGAAGGCCATAGGGTCAAACTCAATCGGGTTGGTCTGACAGAGGCTTTATAACATCGGGCATACAGCTAATCCAATCAATCAACAGGAGAGGCCTGAAATGAGTGACGAGACACCCCCTTCCTGGATGGCTTATCTCGCTATGGCCCGCGAACGCCATGACATTTTCGCAAACCCGCCCGGAGCCAGCTACACTCTTCTTCTAGATCGGGATGAAGCAGTCAGTGCGGAGCGTCAACTTACGGAGCCAGCACCTTGGAACCGCATCGGTGTTCAATATCGGGATGACTACATCGCGTTGCTGCGAGATGCCGTGCGGTTCCCGGACGGTCATGTGGGAGCCTATTCGCGGGTCGTGCTCGCACCGGAGCGAACTGAAGGGATAGCAATCCTGCCCTATCATCAGGGACGCTTCCTCCTGTTGCGTCAGTTTCGGCATGCAACGCGACGCTTCCACATTGAAGTGCCGCGCGGGTTTGGCGAGCCCGGATGTTCGGCGGAGGACAACGCGCGACGGGAACTACGCGAAGAGTTGCAACTTGAGGCCAGGACGCTTTCACACCTTGGCACTCTTTATTCGGACACCGGGGTCAGCAACATCAAGCTGAACCTGTTCTTTGCGCATACGGCGGGTGAACCGAAAGGCGAGCTTAACGAAGGGATCGTCGAGGTGTTGCATTTGACGCCAGCCGAACTCAAGGCTGCCATCGCCAGTGGCGAAATCGCGGACCCGTTTACGATGGCGATCTTTGCGCGTTTGATGGCGCGTGGCGAATTTCCAGAATAGCGTTGGGTCGACGGCGCAAAGACATGTCTGATTGGATCCTGTTGCGCTGTAAGTCATGGCCGGGCTTGATCCGGCCATCAGGATTTACAATCGCGACCGTGGCTTTTTGATTGCTCGTTCTGGTTTCGGTGGATGGCAGGGTCAAGCCCGGCCATGACAAAAAGGATCAAGGCTTCCGTCTAACCAGACAGCCCCCAGCCTGGAGGTCCTTATCCTGAGGAGCGGCCTTGGCCGCGTCTCGAAGGATGGGATTCCGTTAAAGCCGGAAATTCTGTAAACGGCGTTGTCGCCCTTTAACGAACCTTCAAAAGATTTCGCAGCGCCAAAAGAAACATGAAAATCAACGCCGCGCTCAAGATACTCTGAAGCAAGGACATGGTGGACACATTCAGGGGGATGATCGGATAACCACCGGGTTCGAGACCATATAGACAGCCGAAGACGCGCCGGGCCGTCGGAATGTCGTTCCAGTCCAATCGCAACAACGCGTTTCTGAGCGACAGGTATAGCGCTTCCCCAAGCGGATTTGATTGGGTCGCAACGCAGGCCGGTCCTTGCTGAAGGGAGAATGCCGCCGGGAACAGGTTCGCCAGCACCGGAGCGTGCGTGTTCGCGACAGAGTTTGCAGACTGAGGGCGCTGCATCAGAAAAAAGAGCGAAAACAGAAGGATCGAGAACGCCCACAGAAGCGCGGGCCGAAGAAGAGAACGCCCGAAATTTGCGATGCCGCCATAGAACCAGCCGAGCCAGAAGCGGGCCAGGCCGCGACTGAATGGCCGGTCATACCAGAACCTGCGGCAGCGCAATTCCTGGGCGAAGAACTCCTGCTCGCGCGCCTGATCCTGCGCTTCGAACGCCAGTTTCTTCAATCGCCTGAACTTCGCGGACGCGTCCGGATCGGCACAAACCTTCATAAGCCGGAACGTCGGCGAACGCGGATCGCTGATCCCGGCAATTTTCCACTTGTGCAACCGCTTCAGGGGATCGGCCACGCTCAGGTTATCGACCCGCGGCGGCTGGTGAAAGCTTGCTTCGAGGAAGCTCGGGACGTTGCCGAAGTGCGCGTCGGCGAGCACAAACGCGACCGTGCTCTGAACGGCAGAAAAATCAGCGACACCGGCAAATGTGGCGGCCGCAAACGAAACCGGTCCTGCAAATCGGGCCTGCTCGAACACAGCATCGGCTTCGAATGTGCTTTCGCGAAAACTCGCACTCTTTGCGATGGCGATGTTGCTGAAATCAGCCCTGGAAACAAACTTGCACGCGTCGAAAAAGGCCTCCCCATTGAACTGCGCGATCCTGAAAATTGCCGGGCCTGCGAAGTCGATGCGGGAGAAGTCTGCGCCTGCGCCAAAACGTGCGTCGATGAATTGTGCCGCTGCCCCGAACTTGGCTCCCGCGAACCGAGACACGCCTTCCACGCGCATATCGGCAAACGACGCCCGATCCTCGAAACGGCAATCCCGAAATGAGGCATCGCCCCAGAATTGCGCGTGCTCCAGGCTGTACGCGCCCTTGACGACAACTTCGTTGAACCGCCCTTCGCCGGTGAATTGCGCCTCTGCGAATGTCGCGTTGCCAGCGAACTCGGATTGCGTAAACGAAACCGGGGCCGAATAGATGGCACCGTCGAATGTGGCGTCCCCTTTGAAACGCGCGCCATCGAACCGCGTTGGCGCGGCGAACTGCGCTTTCGAAAAATCCGTCGTGCCAGCGAACGTTGCCGCGCGGAAGTCTGCCTTGTCGGCAAATCGAGCGCGCGAAAATTTCGCGCCGAAAGATAACTGTCCGTTCTTCAGTTTCAGAAATTCAGCCCGCTCGAAGTCAGCCGTGCCTTGAAACTCCGCATCTTCGAAAACCGCCTGGCCTGTGAATTTAGCGCCCTTCAAGACGACGTCCTGAAGAAAGTGCGTGTGATTGAATTTTGCCTGCATCTGGAATTCGACATTGGAAAATGTCACAGGCCGTTCGAAGACCGCACGTGAGAACAAAGCAGGTCCCGGAAAGATGAACCCCTCGAACCCGCTTTCATATTCGAAATGCCAGTTCGAGAAATCTGCCGTGGCGACTTTCAGCCACAACAACGTCTCGTCGTTTTCGCCGTCTCCGAACCAATTCAGGGCAAGCGCGCCGCGCTCCTGGAAATTATTCCTCGATTTGACAATCTGAGCGGCCCACTCGTTCCATGCGTCGCGTCCCAGTTCCCACAGAACCTGCGTTTCTTGCCCGTTCATGTGGCTTCGCCCTCTCGTTGCGCCCCTGTTTTAGACTTTGACGCGATAAGTACAACCCTCAACCAGAACTGACGCCGGTTATTTCAACATAAAGCGGCAGGCGGTATGTATCCGGTCTGCTTTATCGAGTACCGATGCTTTGCGCATCGCTTCAGCCGTTTTCCCCGGACATCAGGTACTTACCGACGGAGCCGAACGGACGAACAACCACACCCCGCGAGTGCCATTACATCAATGCAGGAACATGTCGACAAACCCGGAGAATAGCACATGATTGGATGGATAACCGTATTGCTGACGTGTCAACTGCTGGGAGAAGCGGTCTCCACGTTCACTAAAGCACCCATTCCCGGGCCAGTTTGTGGCATGGCGCTGCTTTTCGCAGGGCTTGTCATTCACGGGCATTTGCCCGAACAACTGGAACGGACCTCAAACGGCCTGTTATCCAATTTATCCCTGATGTTTGTGCCGGCAGGCGCCGGGGTCATGCTGCATTTCCAGCTTCTCGGACGCGAGTGGCTTCCGCTCCTCGCCGGCGTGTTCATAAGCACCGCCCTTACGGTCGCGATCACGTCGGCGCTGATGGCACATCTGTCTTGCCGTGCAGCACTTCAAGACAGCCGGGCCTCATAAATGACCGACCTCAGGGACATCTGGGTTTATCTCGCGGCGAGCCCGCTTTTCCATCTCACGCTCACTCTGGCCGCCTACTATTGCGGCATCACCATTTATCAGCGGTCCGGCCTGAACCCGCTTCTCAATCCCGTGCCGATTGCAGTCGCGCTGATTGTCATCGTTCTACTCGTGACAGACACAGGTTATGCAACCTATTTTCAGGGCGCACAATTCGTCCACTTTCTGCTTGGCACCGCCACTGTTGCGCTCGCCGTCCCGCTCTATCGGCAGTTGCCCTACGTGAAGCGGTCGGCAGGTGCCATTTTCGTAAGTCTGATCGCTGGGAGTGCAGTTGCTTCCGCGTCTGCGGTTGCCCTAGTCTGGGCACTTGGCGGCAGTCGTGTCGCAATGATATCGATTGCGCCCAAATCCGTGACCGCCCCGGTGGCCATGGGTATTTCTGAACAACTGGGCGGCTTGCCGTCGCTGACGGCGGTCCTCGTGATCGTTACCGGCGTCCTGGGCGCAATGATGGGTCCGCCACTCATGAACCGCCTTCGTATCACGGACTGGGCGGCGCGCGGCCTGGCGATGGGCGTCGCTTCCCATGGCATCGGCACGGCGCGCGCCCTTCAGGTCAGCCCCGTCGCGGGTGCGTTCGCTGGCCTTGCCATGGGTTTGAACGCGATTGCCACATCCATCCTGGTGCCTGTCTTCTGGCGGCTGGTCTTTGGATAAGATCTGCTGAAATTGATGTCGCGTTTGGGATAGCGCTCGCAATGATTATCTACGACTGTGCTGATCGATACCAAACTGCGCGATGGCTGACCTGTAGTGCCCCCTCACCCCCAACCCTTTCCCCGAGGGTAGAGGGCTTTAGGACCAAGCTGACCGGTAGTTTCCACTCAGCCAACCCACGAGGCTACAGGGCTATTTACAATGAAACGCGGCCAACCTGAGGTCAGCCGCGTTTCACCCAATCCAAATTCGCACGTTATTATTTGTATGACTCCAGCTCCTGACGAATTTCACCCATGCGGTATTTCAAGCCAGCGGAGACAATGTCGATGGAGGTATCCGCGTTGCCCAAAAATATCGCGCCTGGACCGGTCCGCGTCGCACAGTTCGTGCTTCCGGTCGAAGGTGATGCAACGCAGATCGGAGCGTCGTCGAAGAAGAGATGGGTGTAGGCCAGATCGATCGTGATGCGGTCAGAGTATTTATACGACGCGCCGACGTTGACATGAATGCGATCGGAGTCAGGTAGCAGCACGCTTCTGGTTTTGTCTTCAATGGGCGAGATTTCGTAACCGACGCCAGCACGAAGCGTCAAACCCGGGCTGAAAGCATACTCAACGCCGCCTGAAAACAGCCAGCCGTCCTTGTAGTTCAGGTTCAACGTTTCGCAAAGTCCGCCGGGGCAGTTTGGCGCGGTCGCACGGACGTTTCCGATCCGGCTCCAGTTTGAGTACTCAACCGTTCCCAATACGGCGAGGCGGTTGCTGACCGCTTGACGAATGCTTAAGGTAACCTCGTCGGGAAGCTGAAGCTTACCAGTTGCGTCGGCATAAACGCCCGGAGTTACAGTTGCAGGCGGGGTAAACGACGCACTTCGACGGAAACCGCCACTTACGTCAACGCCCACGGATGAACGATAGCCAAGGCCGATCGAAGTCGTAGCAGTCGGTTTCCAGATTACACCGGCGGTCAGGCCTACGCCCCAGTCATCGGCGGCGTATTCGCGGAACGCTCCGATTGGTGCAGGAAGGGGCGGCGTTGTGCCGAAGTTCTGCCTGTTCAGCCGAATTTTGAAATATTCAATCTGCGCGCCAATACCGACCGTCAACTGAGGCGTCAGTTTGTAGGCGAGTGTCGGGTTGATATCGAGCGAGAAAACCTTGGAGGTAACGCCGATTGGCGCGCCAGCATAGGTCTTGCTATCGGCTTTTGTAATAAAACCAAATGGCGCATTGAGGCCAAGGCCTGCATAAAGCCGGTCGTTGATCTGATACGTCGCATACGAAGAGGGTACAAAACCGTCAGTTCCGATATCGGAGCTTGCCGTCCCTCGGCCCGCCACAGCCCCTGGAACCCCGGTGACAAACACACCACCGGTTGGGTTGATATCTGACGTACCGAAAACCAGGGTGGCATTCGATGAGAAGTTCGTGCCATCAAGGGAAGCGGTTGCAGCCGAGTTCCAGAACATGGAACTGATGTCGCCACCGGCGGCGGAACCGGCGAAGCCCATTCCCTGAAAGTATGCCGATTGCTCACGAACGCCGAACGAACCCGCGTTTGCTGCCGTAATTGCGACGAGGGACGTGAACACCCCGCTGAAGACTCCCAGTGCACGTAGGCGCTTACTTCTTATCATTTTTATCCCCCAATACCCGGAACAAGCTAGGCTACGCATCGCAGCTTTGAGTGCGCTTTCTAGTGCCATTAATGCGCGCAACTTAAGCAAAGCCAAGTGCTGATAAATAATAATAAGAAAACCAAATTTCTCGTCACGGCGCGGATTTTGGCGTTTGCAAAGTTCGCTGGAACTGAAAAACATAAGCTAAACAAAGGGTTATAAAACAAGCGCCGTAGCGGTTACAAAACTGCATGAGACATTCTGAGCGCATGCTGTAGACCCAGCACCGTTCTCAGTCATGTTTTCGACGTAAATGTTGCAAATTAGCCACGTGTGTCTCAGTGGCGGAATGTCATGTCGCGGGCGCGCGACGTCTGTGAGCCGGAAGGCCGCCTTATGATGGATCTGTCCTATAGCGACAGCCGCCTGCAACGAGACGTGAGGCCTGACGGCTTCCGGAGTAAGGCAAAAGGCGTCCGGCTAACGCAGTCGTCACACTATGCGGAACATCAGCTTCTGCTTTTATTCGGTGGCCAATAGGGCTTGGCCTTTGGCGCGGTCTTTGGCTTCGGCGCAGGCGCCGGTTTCGACTTTGCGATATTCAGACGCGGTATGGCCGACCCATCCGCCGCTTTCGGCAGTTCAGGCTCCTTGCCTTCGGCGATCTCGGCCAATTCCCGCGCCAACGTGCGCGTGCCCTTCAGCCGCTCGACCCCATCGTCCCACTCCGCCTTGAACACAAGCTTATGATCGGGTTGCAGCTTCACGTTTCCACCGTGAATGTGCATGAAAGCGATCAGCCCTTGCGTGTTCACGAACCTCTTATGCCGGAACGTTACGACCGCACCTTTCGGTCCGGCATCCACCTGCGAGAGCCCGGCGCGACGGCAATAGGCCTTGATCTGAACCACGGTCAGCAAATGCTTTACCTCATCCGGCAGTGAACCGAACCGGTCCGCGAGTTCGGCCGCGAAATTCTCGATGTCGATGCTTTCCGTCAAACCCGACAGACGGCGATAGAGGCCAAGCCGGACCTGAAGGTCGGGGATGTAGGCTTCCGGCAGCAGCACCGGCATGCCCACGTTGATCGTCGGCGACCACTGCTCTTCGCGTTCCGAAGCCCCGCCCTCCTTCAGAAGCTGAACCGCCTCCTCCAGCATGCTCTGATACAGTTCGTAACCGACCTCCTTGATATGGCCCGACTGCTCGTCGCCCAGCAGATTGCCCGCGCCGCGCAAATCAAGATCGTGGCTCGCCAGCGTGAAACCCGCGCCGAGCGTGTCGAGCGAATGCAGCACCTTCAGCCGCTTTTCCGCCTGAACGGTGATCTTGCCATTGGCCGTCGTGGTGAACAGAGCGTAAGCGCGCGTCTTGGAGCGGCCCACGCGACCGCGAAGCTGATAGAGCTGGGCGAGCCCGAACATGTCCGCGCGGTGCACGATTAGCGTATTGGCGTTCGGGATGTCGAGGCCGCTTTCCACGATGGTGGTGGACAGCAGCACATCGAACTGCCTGTCGTAAAACGCGGACATGACATCTTCAAGCTGTGACGGTGCCATTTGCCCGTTGCCGATCTGGAACCGCACCTCAGGCACGTTTTCACGCAGGAACGCGCCAACCTCGTCAAGGTCGGAAATGCGCGGCACCACATAAAAGCTCTGGCCGCCGCGATAACGCTCGCGAAGCAGGGCCTCTCGCAGGGTCACAGGGTCGAACGGCGTGATGAACGTCCGCACCGTAAGGCGGTCAACCGGAGGCGTCGCGATCACGCTCATTTCGCGAACGCCGGTGAGCGCCAGTTGCAAAGTGCGCGGGATGGGCGTTGCCGTCAGAGTCAGAACGTGCACGTCTTCGCGGATTTGCTTGAGCCGCTCTTTGTGGGCCACGCCAAACCGCTGCTCTTCATCGATGATCAAGAGACCCAGGTCCTTAAACTCGATGGACTTGGCGAGCAACGCGTGAGTGCCCACCACGATATCCACCTGACCGTTGGTCAGGCCCTCGCGGGTCTGCGTCATCTCTTTCGCCGTCACGAGCCGGGAGGCCTGCGCGATGCGGACAGGGAAGCCCTGAAACCGGTCGCTGAACGTCTTGTAATGCTGCCGCGACAACAGTGTCGTTGGCACGACCACCGCGACCTGCTTGCCTTCCATGACGGCGGCGAACGCAGCGCGCAACGCGACCTCGGTCTTGCCGAAGCCCACGTCGCCGCAAATCAGCCGATCCATCGGGCGGCCCTTGGCGAGATCGTCGGCAACGGCTTCGATACTGGCAAGCTGATCGTCGGTTTCCTCATACGGAAAGCGCGCCAGAAACTCGTTATACGCCCCTTCCGGCGGCACCATGATCGGCGCTGGCCGCGTCTCGCGCAAGGCTGCGACCTTTATGAGTTCCTCAGCCATTTCACGGATGCGCTTCTTAAGCCGCGCCTTGCGCCCCTGCCATGATGCGCCGCCAAGCTTGTCGAGAGCATGCGCGCCGTCGTCATCGGAGCCATAACGGGTGAGAAGCTCCATGTTTTCGATGGGCAGGAACAGCTTGTCGCCGTTCGCGTATTCCAGCTCCACGCAGTCGTGAGGCGCGCCGATTGCGTCGATGGTCTTAAGGCCGATAAAGCGCCCGATTCCGTGGTCGGCATGAACCATGAGATCGCCGGGTGCCAGGCTGGACGCTTCCAGCAGCACATCGCTCGCCTTCTTGGCCTTGCGACGGCGGATGAGACGATCGCCCAGGATGTCCTGCTCGGCGATGATGGCCAGGTCGGTCGTCTCAAAACCGCTCTCGATGCCCAATAACGCAAAACTGATGGCGGATTTGTCCGCTTTGCGCACCTCGGCGATGGTCTCGACTTTTTCGATCACGGGGTTGCCGTGCGCCGCGACCATGTTGCCGATACGCTCGCGCGCGCCGTTGGTCCAGCAGGCGACGATGGCGCGCTTGCCGGATCGTTGCAGATTGCGAATGTGCTCCACCACAGCGGGCATGAGCTTGTCTGCCGCCTCGACCCGTTCGGGGGTAAAGCTCCTGCCCTGTCGCCCCCGAAAGTTGAGCTGAACGACGCTCTTCACATCGGGCTGCTCGAATGGCGTGAAATATCGCAACTTGTGATAACCAAGCGTGTCCTGCCACTCGTCAGCGGTCAAATAAAGCAGGCTTGGCGGCAATGGCTTATAGGGCGCGGCACCGAAAGATTTCTGCTCAAGCCCCGACTTTCGCGCCTCGTAATGATCCGCGATGGTTTCGAGCCGCCGCGTCTTCGCGTCGCCTGCCAGATGATCCACGGTAACGACCGCGTCGGGCAGATAATCGAACAGCGTATCCATGCGCTCGTAAAACAGCGGAAGCCAGTGTTCGACGCCGGCATATCGTCCGCCGCTGGACACCGCTTCATAGAGCGTATCGTCGCTTTGCGCCGCGCCAAACAGCTCGATATAACGCTCGCGAAAACGGCTGACAGCTTCCGCATTCGTCGGCACCTCGCTGATGGGAAGAAGCGTGATGTGATCTTTCGCGGTCTGCGTGCGCTGTGTGGTCGGGTCGAACTGGCGAATGCTTTCCAGCGTGTCACCGAAGAAGTCGAGCCGGGCCGGGCGGGCATGGCCTGGCGCATAAAGGTCGAGAATGCCGCCACGCACGGCGTATTCGCCCGCTTCCATGACGGTACCAACGCGATGGAAGCCTGACGCTTCCAGCCGCCTGACAACCTGCTCCATGCCCACGGCCTGTCCCGCAGCCAACCGTATCGCAGACTTCTGCATGATCGTGCGCGGCGGAACGCGCTGTAACGCGGCGTTGATCGTGGTGAGAACGATGAATCCGGGTTTCCCGGCCTTGGCAGCGGCAAGGCGCGCCAACGTCGCAATTCGTCGGCTTTCGATTTCCGAGTCCGGCGCAACACGGTCGTAAGGCACGCAATCCCATGCCGGAAACGTCATGACGTCGGTGGACGGCGCAAAAAACTCGAGCTGACCTTTAATGGCAGCCAGCCGCTGATCGTCCCGCGCGATATGAATGACGGCCTGCGCATGGTCCACGTCCACGGGCAGACGTCTTGCCATCGCACCAAGCAGAAACGCATCGTATCCCTCGGGCACGCCGGACGCGATGATCGTGCCATCACCGCCCGCAAGCTTGTCGAGGGAGGACGGCGCTTTCGATGGGGTGCCGGAGCCGGGGGCGTTATAGGATGGCTGTTTCGCAGGCGGCGCCTTGGGCGCCGGTCGCACGGAAGAGTTCGCGCCTGCCATGCTGGCACGTTTTTCGCTCATGTCCGCTCCGTCCGCCATCGCCGTCCCAAACCGAATATTCTTGTCAGATATCAACCGTTCGTGTTCACAAGCCGCTCGCGGTATCGTTTGTTTCCAAGTATCCGACGTCAAGGCTATCCTGTCATCGGATCGGCGGGATTGCCCTTCATAAACTGGAGAGACCACCGTGAAAAAGATGCTGGTATTCCTTGCGATCCTGCTTGTTTCCCCAGTCGAGACCTACGCTTTGAGTGCATCCTGTCCGGCGCGTGTAAATGGAAAGTGTGTTCGATGCGTCTCTGCAAAAGGCGTAGGCTGTTATCGGAAAGCCAGGGCAGCCCCTGTACGGAAAACGGTTGAGCCGGAGAAAAAGACGACTCTCGATCAGTTTCCTCAGATGTAACTCCAGACTGAGCGCTTGCTTGAATGTAACACGCCATATGTGTATCGATCCTCGTCACGCTTCCAGCCCTAGAAACTTGCGCACGTCCGAAACGGTTGCAGCAACCCCGTGAGGCGCACCGCCCTTGCGAAGCCAGAAATCGATATCCGGCTCCGGCAGGGCCATCAACTGCTCGAACCGGACCAGCGCGGCATCATCCATGTTCGGCACATGCACATCGGCATAGCGCCCCAGCATCAGGTCCAGTTCCTTCGTGCCTCGATGATTGGCGCGATACAACGCGCGGCGGCGTCTGATGTCGAGGTCGTCCATGAGGCGCGGGCCCAGAAAAAAGGGTTGTGGATCGCCGCAAAGCAATGCGCCCCAGGCAAGCCGTTGTAGGCAATATAAGCCCATGACCGATTCTTGCCATGCCATGTTCGCACCTACGTCCTTTATTCAGACGAATTCTTTCTTAACTCCGGAGGTAATGTCACACAATTCTCCGCCGGACACGAAGACAAGTCCGTTCGATGCGTTACATGCCGTTCTAGCGCCTGTCGCCAATCTCAAAGGGCTGACGCCACGTGGCCTTGAGTTGCTAACGAAGTTGCTGGCCAAGCCGATCGGTCGAGCGCGAATGCTCGATTTGCTGTGGCATCTGCCGTCTGGGTATCTGAAGCGCGAATTTCCGAACTCCATCGCGGATGCAGTTCCTGGGTCTATTGCGGCGTTGATTGTCACGCCGGTCAAGTGCAGCCTGCCGTCGAAGCGTGCCGCGCGCGCACCGTCACGCATCGTGTGCGAGGACGACAGCGGGGAACTGGACATCGTCTATTTTCATGGGGATCCCAAAATGATCCAGCGCATGTTGCCGCTTCACGAGCCGCGTCTGATCTCCGGGCGCGTTGAACTGGTCAACGGCCGGTTGCAGATGACCCACCCGGATTATATTCTTAGTCCACGCGATCGCGCTCGCTTGCCCGCGCTGGAACCCGTCTATCCACTAACGCTCGGCCTTACACAGAAAACAATCTACCGGCTTATGCAGGACGCACTGTCCAGGCTTCCCACCGTACCCGAATGGATCAGTCCATCCCTTGTCGAGAAGCAGGGCTGGCCCGCGTTCACGGATGCGTTGCGCGTGCTCCACAGACCCGAAAGCGAGAACGATATCAGCCGATGGCCCAAAGCGCGGGATCGCCTCGCGTTCGACGAGGTGCTGTCATCCCAACTCGCCATCGCGCTCGTTCGTGCACGGTATCGGCAGGTGCCGGGGCGCTCGTTGTTCGGCGATGGCGAAAAGGCGGCCAGAATTCGCGTCGCATTGCCGTACTCGCTCACCCGAAGCCAGGAACAGGCACTGGCCGAGATCAAGGCCGACATGATGGCTCCAAGGCGGATGCTGCGCCTGCTCCAGGGGGACGTGGGCAGCGGCAAGACCGTGGTTGCCGCTCTGTCCATGACTGCCGCCATCGAGGCAGGGGCTCAAACCGCGCTCATGGCCCCGACCGACGTGCTGGCACGCCAGCATCTCGAAACCCTGCAACCCATGTTCGAAGCCGCAGACATCCCTCTGGCTTATCTTTCCGGCCGTGAAAAAGGCAAAGCACGCCGCGTCGTTCTGGAGAAGCTGGCGTCAGGGGAAACGGCAGCGCTCATCGGCACGCACGCGCTGTTTCAGGACGACGTGAAGTTTCACGATCTTGGTCTTGCCGTTATCGACGAACAGCACAGGTTCGGCGTTGCTCAAAGGCTCGCGTTGCAGGAGAAAGCCCGGAACCGTGACGCCGATATCCTCGTCATGACGGCGACGCCGATCCCGCGCACGTTGCTCCTGTCTATGCATGGGGACCTGGACGTGTCCCGGTTGACCGAAAAACCTGCGGGGCGAAAATCGGTCACGACGCGGGCGTTACCGACCGAGCGCATCGAGGAGGTCATCGCAGGTCTCGCCCGCGCCTTTGGCACTGGCGCACAGGCGTACTGGGTGTGCCCTGCGGTGGAGACCGATACGGCGCGCGAGATGGCCGCCGCTGAAGCGCGCGCCGCTCACCTTCGGCAGATTTTCGGCGAGCGTGTTGGCCTCGTCCACGGGAAAATGCGCGGTGCAGAAAAGGACGCCGCCATAGCCGCGTTCGTTGCGCGCGAAACGTCTATCCTCGTCGCCACCACCGTAATCGAAGTCGGCGTCAATGTACCGAACGCCAGCGTGATGATCATCGAGAATGCGGAAATGTTTGGCCTTGCACAGCTTCATCAATTGCGCGGCCGGGTGGGACGCGGAGCCGCACAATCATCATGCATTTTATTATACAAGGCGCCGCTGTCCCTCACGGCCAAAGCGCGGCTGGATACGTTGCGTCAGGTCGACGACGGGTTCATCATTGCCGAGCAGGACCTGGACCTGCGTGGCGGCGGTGAAATTCTCGGGCCGCGTCAAAGCGGCGATCCCGGGTTCCGGCTTGCGGTCTGGCCCGCCGCCTCGGCCTGGATCGAAATGGCCGCCGACTGCGTGACCTATGATCTGGCACGGGACGCGACGCTTCTTTCGCCCCATGGCAAGTGTCTGCGATTGTGCCTGCATCTGTTTGAACGCGCGGATGCTGTCCGGCTTTTGCAGGCAGGTTGACGCCGCGTTACACACGCACTTTCCTATTGGCTGAGGAGTTTACCTCAAAAGCCATTCAATCCATCGCGTCTACAACTCAACCTGAGTGCCGAACTCGACCACCTGCTCGGGCGGAATACAATAAAACGTGGCAGCACTCGTGGAATTGCGCGTCAGAAAAAAGAAAATGCTTTCCTGCCAGGCGGGCAAATCCATCTTCTTCGATGAAATTGGAATGGCGCGACCGACGAAATATGAGACACCCTTGCCGTTCATCTCAAAGCCAAGCTGCACACCCCGTCGTGTCGCGTTGAGCAGCGTCTTTGGAACGTTCGGCGTTGTGAAAAACCCGTATTTGATGGTCACGCGATGGAACCCGTGCTCCAAAGGCTCTGCCGTGACCCGTTGTGACTGAGGCACACGTGCTTCCTTGTCCGTATGAACCTTCAGCAATACGACATGTTCATGCAGACACTTGTTATGTCTCACATTCATCATCAGTGACGCCGGGATCCGGTTGACGTTGCTCGTCAGGTAAATCGCGGTGCCTGGAACGCGGGGCATGTTGTCGCAATGGAGCTGCTTCCAGAACTCATCGAGCGGCAGGCTGTCGTCCTCTATCCTTCTGAAAAGCGCAAGACGGCCTTTACGCCATGTAATCATGGCGATGTAGATCGCGGCTCCGGCCAGAAGCGGAATGTATCCTCCATCCAAGATCTTCGCCGCGTTCGCACTGAAGAAGGCGAGGTCGACGATCAGAAAGAACGCGATGACCGGGATCGTGACAAAATAGCTCCAACGCCAGCGCAAGTGGGCCACGATCGCCACGAGCAAGGTTGTACAAAGCATGGTCGTGGATACTGAAAACCCGTATGCGGAGGCAAGCTTGTCTGATGATTTGAACGCAAGGACAAGGGCGAGCACGGCGGCTGCCAGCAGCCAGTTGATCTGGGGAATGTAAATCTGGCTGGCTTCGGTTTTCGAGGTATGCCGCACCTCCATGCGAGGGAGATAACCAAGCAGCATGGCCTGCTGACTGATCGTGAACGCGCCGCTGATTACGGCCTGGCTCGCGATCACAGTGGCGGCTGTAGCAAGAGCGACTGCGGGATAAAGCGCCCAGTCGGGAAACATGAAATAGAACGGATTTGCAGCCGCGTCAGGATTGGAGAGCACCAGCGCGCCTTGTCCGAAATAGTTGAGCGTCAACGCAGGCAGTACGAAGGTCAGCCAATCGAAACGTATCACGTTTCCCTGGAAATGCCCCTCGTCGGCATAAAGCGCTTCAGCTCCGGTAAGCACAAGGAAGACGGACCCCAACACGTGAAATCCTGTCCATCCATGAGTGGCGATCAGACTGAGACCATAGATCGGATTGAGCGCGTGCAGCACACTCGGGTTTTGAGAGATATGGTAGATGCCCAATCCGCCCAGAACCAGAAACCAGATCACCATGATCGGACCGAACAACCGCCCGATCCGGTCCGTGCCGCCTTGCTGAATGATGAACAATGCGGCGAGCACCCCCGCAGCGATAGGCACGATATACGGCTTGAAGACAGGTGTCGCAATCTCGAGACCTTCGACCGCGCTCAGCACGGAAATGGCCGGCGTGATGATGCAGTCGCCATAGAACAGGGCGGCCCCGATGAGACCGCAGACGATGGCGGCTTCGCGCCAGCGGTCGCTGGTTTTGATCGCCCGTGACGCAAGCGCAGTCAGGGCCATGACCCCGCCTTCGCCATCGTTGGTGGCTCGCATGACGACGAGAACGTATTTGATCGATACGACGATGATCAGCGACCAGAAAATCAACGAAACCGAGCCATATATGATCGGGGTCATTTCGCCCACGCCCTTGGCCGCCGCAAGCGATTCCTTAAAGGCGTAAAGTGGACTGGTACCGATGTCTCCGTAGACGATGCCCAGCGCACCGATGAGTGCAGCGCGCTTTATGTCCGTGACGGTCGGTGTGGTCGTTTCGGCGGTGATTGCCATAGTTTAGCCCTTAACCCACCGAATCCTGTCCGGCGGGCGATGTATACTCCGATGAGATGGCGTCGGCTAGCGTTGCTTGGACATGCGAGAAATGTCACACGCTGCAACCAGGGATTGGTGTATTCCAGCAAGTCCGGTCCTTGCTTTTTGCGACGACCTCCCTACCATAAAGCCATGAACCTTTTGCTCATAGAAGACGATTCGATGGTTGGCGATCTACTAAAGGCCGCACTAAGCCAAGCGGGTTATGTGGTTAATCTTTGCGTTGACGCGGAATGTGGCGAACTGGCGGCGAAGTTGCAACCCTTCGATGTGGTCATTCTGGACATCGGTCTTCCAGACCGATCCGGACTCGATCTTCTGAAAGTCATGCGTCGCTCGCAGCCGGATGTGCCTGTGTTGATCCTGTCGGCGAAGTTTGCGTCCACGGACAGGGTGGCCGGTCTCGACCTCGGCGCGGACGACTATATGGTCAAGCCGTTCGATCTTGATGAGTTGCTGGCCCGGCTTCGGTCCATTATCCGGCGCAAGCAAGGCAGGACGGAAAACGCGCTTCGGGCAGGCGGACTTGAACTCGACCCTGTAAAAATGCGCGTGACACTCGATGGTCACGAGGTCTCGCTTCAGCCGAAAGAGCTTAAGCTTCTCACGTTGCTCCTCAACCAGAAAGGCAAGCCTGCCAGCAAGTCATCGATTGAGGGGTATATTTATGACGAGGGCGATGAATTCGAAAGCAACACAGTGGAGGCCTTGATATACAGTTTACGGCGTAAACTCGGCCGCGACCTGATCGCAACCCGTCGCGGCGTTGGTTATGTGATCGTCGAGCCTGCATAATGAGGAAGCGACCGTTCGCGAGCAGGTCCATCGCGTTTAAGTTGCTGGCGGGGACGTTGGGCGTCCTGTCAGGCTATGTTCTGGTTATAGGCATTCTGGCGTATCTCAGCGCGCGGGATAGCATCTCCAACTCATTCGACCAATCGCTCGTGGTCAACGCAAACGCTTTGCTGTTCATCATGCAGGCCGAAGCCGCCGAGGGCGGTCTGGAAAAACCTTTATCGTTCAATATTTCGGATGAAAATATTCCAGGGGACGATAAGGAACTTTTCAAGGCGCTTTCGGAATACCGGATGTTGCGGATCTGGTTCAAGTCCAAGCTCATCCTGTCGTCCGCAGACGATCTATCCGCAGCAACACCGCCCTTTCCTGCGGGCTTTTCCGATCAAACCGTAACCGGCGATTCCTGGCGCGTATATTCGCTGAAATCGTCAAAGCAGGATCTGATCATCGAACTTGGCGAGCAGAATATCGCCCGCGAATATCTGGTCTGGAACATTGCCAAAGACCTCGTGCTGCCATTCCTGATCTCCCTGCCGATCATCGCGTTCATGTTCTGGCGCGCGATCCGCACCGGGATGGCCGATCTCCACAAAATCACGAGGCAGGTGGACACGAGGTCGCCGGAGCAACTCACGCCCCTCGATACCGCCGGTTTGCCACCCGATATCTTGCCGCTGGTCAAAGCCATCAACGCGCTTTTAACCCGGCTGGACGAATCCCTGTCACGCGAGCGGCAGATTACGGAGCTTGCCGCGCACGAACTTCGCACGCCGCTGACAGCCATAAGGCTTCAGGCGCAGATGGGACTGAGAGCGACCGATGATGGCGGAAGGGTCGCTGCGTTGTCGGGATTGCTGGGTGGCGTGGAGCGGGCCGGGCATCTCGTGGAACAGCTCCTGACGCTCACGCGGGTGGAGCAGACGGCGTTCGGCCTGACCACACTGGATGCCTGTGAAATCATCGGTCGGGTGATCGGTGAGTTGCGCCCACTCTTTGAGAAGCGCGGGCAGACCATTTCGGTGAGTTGCGATCAACCGCTGTTGACCCATGCGAACGAAGATTTGCTCTACCTGACGCTCATCAATATTATCGGAAACGCCATCAAATATGCACCCGAGGCCAGCAAAATTGTCGTTTCGGGTGTCGCCACCACAGATGAAATCCTCATCGATGTAACGGACGACGGTCCTGGTATTCCCGAAGCGATAAGGGAACGGATTTTCGAACGCTTCTTCCGTTTCAATTCGGGAAAAGTCATCGGAAGCGGGCTTGGTCTCACGATTGCCTACCAATGTGCCGCGCAGATGAATGCCACACTGTCTCTGCACACCCCATCCAGCGGTCGCGGTATCCGCGTTAGAGTTGCCCTTCGGACACACCAAAGACTGCTCTCGGCAGCCTAGCTTGAAAATCGGCAGTCGCTCAGTTTGCGCTCATCAAAGCATGCTACCCAAATGGCAGGCGAGACTTGAGGGCAGCATGTCATTGAAAATTCTATGCGATTTCGACGGGACAATCACAACAGCGGATACCGCCGATTCCATCTTCACCGCATTCGCCGCACCGGCATGGCATGATGTCGAAGCGCTTTGGGCTGCGGGCGAGATCGGTTCTGCGGAGTGCATGCGCCGTCAGATGGAACTGGTTGACGCAAGCATCACTGAACTCAATGAAGAACTCGACGGCCTCGAAATCGACCCGTCTTTCTCAAACTTCGCGCGTTTTTGCGCCGTGAACGGCTTCGAACTTGTGATCGTGAGCGATGGTGTGGATTATTTCATCCGCCGCATTCTAAAGCGCGTCGGCCTGGCGAATCTTCCGATCCGTGCAAATCAGCTTCTGCGCACCGGCGAGCGCACGTTCAGTCTGGCGCATCCGTTCAGCGTAAAGGATTGCGCGTCGGGTGCCGGAAATTGCAAATGCGCCTGTGAAGCGTCGGCGGCTCCGTCGAAACTCACGGTTCTGATCGGCGATGGCCGCTCCGACTTCTGCGTCGCGCAGGAAGCCGACGTCGTGTTCGCGAAAAAGAGCCTTCTGCGCCATGCCCGCGAACAGGGCATCCCGGCCATGGAGTTTTCCACCTTTCACGACGTTGAAGCGATGATCGAGCGGCTCGTGCCTGCCTATGCGTTACCGCAGGTGTTCAACAAAGCCGCCTAAACGAAACTGCCAACAGTACGGTTTGACATATGAACTTCCAGCCTAATCCCGCGACTGCGTTCCGGCCCGCCGTGTCCGAGCGCACCGAAGCTGAATTGCGCGCCCTTGAGAGAGACTATTGCTCGTTCGGCGACACGGTTCACTATCTCGACGTGCCACCTATTTTCGAGCGCGCGGACGGGTCCTATGTATGGGACAATCACGGCACGAAATATCTCGATCTGCAGATGTGGTATTCCGCCGTCAACTTCGGTTATGGCAACGAGCGCCTGAACAAAGCCGCCCATCGCCAGCTCGACACATTACCTCAGGTGGCGTCGCAATATCTGCACCGCACCAAGATCGAGCTTGCCGCGCATATCGCGCAGGATATGGAAGCCAAGTTCGCGACCAAGGGACGCGTCCATTTCAACGTCGGTGGAAGCCAGGCGGTTGAAGACAGCCTGAAACTGATCCGCAACGCGAAAAAGGGCAAAAGCCTGATGTTCGCGTTTGAGGGCGGCTATCACGGCCGGACCCTGGGTGCGTCCGCCATCACGTCGAGCTATCGTTATCGTCGTCGCTACGGCCATTTCGGCGACCGCGCCATGTTCATTCCGTTCCCGTACCACTTCCGTGGACCGAAGGGCATGACCAAGGAAGAATACGGCGCGCAATGCGTGAAGGAATTCGCGCGGCTGTTCGAGAGCGAATATTACGGTCTGTGGGATCCGAAGGCGAAAGAATGCGAATACGCGGCCTTCTATATCGAAACCGTACAGGGCACCGGCGGTTATGTTGTTCCGCCCATGAACTTTTTCTCGGAATTGAAGAAGGTTCTCGATCAGTACGGCGTACTGATGGTGGTCGACGAGATTCAGATGGGCGTCTACCGGACGGGCAAGCTGTGGTCCATCGAGCATTTTGGCGTAACGCCTGATGTTCTGGTGTTCGGCAAGGCGATCACCAACGGCCTCAACCCGCTGTCGGGCATCTGGGCACGCGAAGAACTCATCAACCCTGGCGTCTTCCCGCCCGGCTCCACGCATTCCACATTCGCGTCGAACCCCATGGGCACGGCGATCGCGCTCGAAACCTTCCAGATGCTTGCCGAAGACGACTGGGAGCATTCGATCATGGATCGCGGCGCCTACTTCCTGGAACAACTTCGCGACCTGCAGAAAAAGCATAAGATCATCGGCGAGGTCGATGGTCTTGGCCTCGCGCTGCGTTGCGAGATTTGCTCGGCGCACGACAGCTTTACGCCGGATAAGATCATGATGGACAAGATCGTCGACATTTGCATGGAAGGCAATCTCGACGCCGGTGGCGGCAAGCAGATCGGCCTCGTGCTCGATATCGGCGGGTATTATAAGAACGTTATCACGCTGGCTCCGGCGCTCACGATCACGAAGCCTGAGATCGACCTTGCGATCCGTTTGATGGATCAGGCGTTCACGCGCGCGACGGCGGTTTAACGTGATACGGAAACTACGTCATGGCCGGGCTTGACCCGGCCATCTAGGAGTTAAGTATTATTGCTCTTCAAAATAGGCTGGATGGCCGGGTCAAGACCGGCCATGACGATAACTGGGATGGCGGCGACGACCGCGATAAAATGAACCTCGAAGTGCTTCATCTGGATGGCAGCCTTGCTGCCCAGGCGGCCTTAATGAGCCGTTGCGCGGAACAAGGTGCTGACATGATCGAGGCGCGCGGCGAAGCGGGCCGCATCCGGCTTTGGGGTTGGGACGCAGATTTGGCTGCGGTCGCAGCCAGGTTGCCGGTGCGGCATGAGCCAACGCTGACGTTTATGGGGTCCGGCGATTTTCATCATGTTACGGCGATGCTGTTGCAACGCACTGCAGAATTTGCGAAGGGGCCAATCACCGTCGTGCACTTCGACAATCATCCAGATTGGGTGCATTTCAAGTGTGGCATGCACTGCGGCTCCTGGGTGAACCGGGCGCTCGCCATTCCCGAGGTTGCCAAGGTGATCACAGTCGGTGTGTGCAGCAACGATCTCGTCAAGCCCGAGCGTAAGGGCGCAAATTTGCAACCGCTCGCGGAAGGTCGTGTGGAAGTGTTTGCTTATGAGCATGCGCCATCGGTCGTGAAGGGCAGCTATGGTGAAGGGGCTGGGCATCGTCAGGTGGAGAACGAACTGCATTGGAATGGGATCGGCGAAGCGACCATCCCGATCTTCATTCAGACCTTGCTTTCGCGTGTGGGAACCGACGCGATTTACATCACGCTCGACAAGGATGTGATGGCGCAAGACGAAGCGGTGACGAACTGGGATCAGGGTCAAATGCGTTGTTCGGATGTTGAGGACATGATTTTGGCACTCGGTCATCGGCACCGCATCGTTGCGGCCGATGTCATCGGCGATTACAGCCCGATTCAGTATTCAGGCCGCCCGTGGTCGATTGCGTGGAAGCGGGCTGAAAGCCTCATCGATCAGCCCCGTGTGCGGAAATCGGCGTCCGAAATTGTGAGCATGAACGAACGGGTGAACCTGTCACTGCTCAGTACTTTCGCAACGGTCATGGCATAAAGGAAGCTGTGGCATGACCTGGACCGCGTTTTTCATCATCGTCTTCTGCATCGTAACGGAAATTTTGCGCGAGCTTGCCTTCAAGCTTGGCGTGATGGCCGACGAAGCGAACCCTCAGTCGAAGCCCATGATCCTGATGGTGCTGACGTCGCCCTGGCTGATGGCAGGCATCTTCTTCTGGGCCGTGGAAATAGTCGCATGGATCGTTGTGTTGCAGGACACACCGCTTCATATCGCGTTTCCCATCATGAGCCTGATTTACGTGGGTTTGCCCGTGGCAAGCCGTTGGGTTTTGAACGAACGCATGACGGGGCGGCATTGGGGTGGTGCCCTGTTGATCTGCGCCGGCGTTGCGGTGATCGGTTTTTTTGGAGCAGGGGCTTAAAACATGCATGGAACTTTAACAGCGCCCCGGCTCGAGCAGGTGTCCGCGCTTTCAACGTCTGATGACAGCGGGTTTTACTTCGAGGGTGGCCGCAGGAAAGGCGTGCTGCTCATCCACGGGTTGACGGGCGCACCGGTGGAGATGCGTTTCGTCGGCAAGCTGCTCAATCGCATGGGGTTCACGGTACATGCGCCTATGCTCGCAGGCCATTGTGTCGATGCCGAAACATTGACGGCAACGACCTACGAGGACTGGATCGACAGTCTTCGTGCGCCGCTAAAGCGCCTTCAGGGCGAGGTCGACGAAGTTTACACAGCGGGGATCTGTGTCGGCGGCGCGCTCGGACTGATGCTCGCCGAACAGGAGCGCGGCGCGATCGCGAAGTCGGTCATATACTCGCCAACGCTGTCCTATGACGGCTGGGCCATGCCGAAATGGCAGCGCATCGCGAACCCTCTGATTAAACTTGGCTATCATTTCAAGTCGCTTCATAAGCTTAAGTTTGAAGAGCGCGCACCGTTTGGTATCAAGGACGAGCGTATGCGGCGTTTTCTTGTGGAAGGTGCCAGTATGAAGGGCGTGCTGCCATATTTCCCGGTTATTGCGCTTTATGAGAACATGCGTTTGAATAGTTCAATGCGGAAAGCATTGCCAGAAATGACGGTGCCAACGCTTCTCATTCACGCGCGTGAGGACGATGTGAGCAACCCGAGAAATGCGGAACGGATCAAGGGTCTTCATGGTGGTCCATGCGATCTCGTCTACCTCGATAACAGCTACCACATGATTCACGTAGACCAGGAGCGTGATCTTGTGGCACAACTTACAGGCGAGTTTTTTGGTCTGCCTACGGTAAGTCAGAGCGTTGCAACAAGGATGGCTGCGAGCGGATAGACATGTCGGCCCAGATTGCGTCAGAGCCCCGTCAAAGGATACAAACGCTGCTCAGGCCCCGGTGGTCTGAATCGAAAACACCGAACCCTGCTGTCGAGGCGTTGATCGAGACAGATATAACGCGGATTATTCCGGTCGACTGGGATGCGTGTTTTTCGGGTGAGTTGGAGGGCCACAGTTATCTTCTGGCTGTGCAAAAGGCAGGAATCGAAGGTTTTACGCTCAAGTATGTAGTTCTTCGGGAAGGCGGTCGCGTCATTGCCGCGATGCCCGCGTTTCACACGATCTACAGTCTTGCAACCACCCTCGATCCAGGATTCCTGAAGGCAAAGATCGAAGGAATTCAGAAGCGGTCACCGGGGTTCATGCGTCTCAAGCTCGGATGTCTGGGCTCTCCTGAGACCGAGTGCGGGTTGGCTGGATTTCACCCGTCCGTGCTCGACAGCCGCAAACCTGTGCTGCTGAAAGCCCTTGTGACGGCCTTCGAACAAGACGCGCGGCAATCGCGCTGCGAACTTCTGGCCGTCAAGGACGCACCGTGCGACGACCCCCTCTGGACCGGCATCACGAAGACATTCAGATATACACGCATGCCTGGTATGGCGACCGCGCATCTGGACATCGATTTCAAGACTCTGGACGAATATCTTGCTCGTTTCAGTGCGTCGGCGCGGCGCGACATGCGTCGCAAGCTCAGGTCAAGGTCTGCCCTGCGCGTTGAAATGCGCTCCAATATCGACGGCGTTCTGAATGAGGTCTTCGCACTTTATCTCGATACCAAATCGAGAGCAGACAATCATTTGAACGATTTGACGCCTGAATACTTCTCGGGGGTTCTGAGCGAGATGCCGGATCGGTCTCTGGTAATGCTGTACTACGCGGAGGATCGACTGCTTGCGGCCAACATTCTATTGAAAGACAAGAACAAGTTGCTCGATAAGTTTTTCGTGATGAATGGTGCCCAGGGGCGGCGGTATAATCTCTATTTTGTAAGCTGGTTCGAAAATATAAAGTATTGCATCGAGAATGGCATTCCTCACTATCAAAGTGGCCAAGCCTGTTATGAGACCAAGGCAAAGATGAGAAGTTACCGTAAAAATAACAATTTGCTGTTCAAGCACGTCAACCCGGCAATGAACTGGGTTTTTCGCGCGGCGTCGCCGCTGTTTGCGCTAGACAATACCGAGGTCTCGTCATGACCAATGCCATGGACGCATCCCGAAGCAAACCGGGGTTTGTGTTCGCGCATTCGTACTGGGATGCTGTTCCGGTGCTGATGGGCTTGACACAATTTGCCCTGCAAATCGGGTTCTTCCTAATTTTTCCATATCTGTCGTGGCCCGTCGCGATCATGTTCGGCCTGTTCTACGCCTATACCATCGGCTGGAGCATAGAAAGCGTTTCACATAACTTCACGCACAACCCTTACTTCAAATCGTGGGTGCTCAACCGGCTGTTTTCACTGGTTCAGTCTCTGGCCATCGGAATGTCGCAACAGTTCTACAAAGCAGTTCACTGGCGTCATCACCTTGGCAACAGTGACCGTCCCAACGAGCATGGCGAAACCAACGACTGGTATTCCATTTACACCCACGGTATGAATGGCGAGCCCGAGAATGTCTGGCGGTATGCGTTGCACGGGGTCTTGCGCGGGGATGACGCGAAAGTGTATGCGGAGATGGGGCGTAACGGACGTGAAAACGATGTGTACTGGGCCAAGTTCGAATATGTGGCGTTCATAAGCTGGTGGGTGCTGGGCTTCATCTTCAACTGGCAGTTCATGCTCCTGTTTTTACCATGCTGGTATTTGGGACATGTGATTTCGAATCTCGTGGGTTACTACGAGCATTATCGTGCAAACCCTGACGAACCGATTGCCTGGGGTGTCAGTACATATGCACGCTTTTATAATCTGCTGTGGCTGAACAACGGGTATCATGCGGAGCACCACTACCGGCCACGCACGCACTGGCGCGAGATGCCAAAGCTGCGCGCCCGCATTCTCGACAAGCAAAAGGAAAAAGGCGTCCATGTCATCAGTATGGCCCACTACCTGGGCTTTCTCCAACCGGACCGCCACTCTCTTGCTCTTGATGACGGTTCCGGCCATGAATACGGTCAATCAAATCGCCATGAAGTTCGTGGCTGAGGCGACACGCAATGTTCCTGCGGACGGCACGTTCATAAACGGGAGCTGGTTCGATGCGGCGACCAGAAGCCCCTGGTTCTACGTCATCGTCGTTCTTGAATTTCTGACGTTTCTGGTGTGGCTTGAGGTTTTGAAAAAGGCAACGCTGTCGTATGCGTTTTCGCTGACAAGTGTGGGATACATTACCGTCACGATTGCGAGTTGGCTGGTCTTTGACGAGAAGATTGGCTGGCCAGTTTTAGGCGGGGTTATCCTGATCATATCTGGCGTGTTCCTCATGTCCGGCGACGGCGGAATGGAAGCGCGATTTAATCAGAGTGGAAATTCTCCGGCCCGCTGACAGGGCAGCCGTGGGTACAGAAAGCCATGATTAACCTGGCTCGATTATGATGGCATAAAATCCTGAAATTGCCGATCAAACGTCTTTCGAAACGTTTTGCACGTTAAATAACGTAAAAAGCCCGGCAATTCGCGTTCTGTGCTTTGACTGCGGCTAAAACGCTGTTATGGTTTCTAAGTATCGTAGTGAACAAAGACCAGCAATAATTTGCGGGCCTTTGGCAGTTAAGTAAACGGACGATCGAGTCGCGCATGATCATCGATCATGCCGCTGCGCTTAAACACAGCCCTACCTTTAGAGCATCCGGCCAAGGACATACGGCACAAACGCCGGTCTTTAGCGATACCATTCCCCCGGACCCGAACAATCACCATGCAAGAAATGAAACTTCAAGACCTTAAAACAAAATCACCGACAGAGCTCTTATCAGTTGCCGAAGAGTATCTGGTCGAAAACGCAAGCGCATTGCGCAAACAGGAGTTGATGTTCGCCATCCTCAAGCAACTGGCGTCACGCGATATAGAGATAACCGGGATCGGCGTCGTTGAAACCTTACAGGACGGATTCGGCTTTCTTCGATCTCCTGACTCGAACTATCTACCGGGCCCCGACGACATCTATGTGAGTCCTAGCCAAATCCGCAGGTTCGGTCTTCGCACAGGTGACACTGTGGAGGGACAAATTCGCGGTCCCAAGGATGGTGAGCGTTACTTCGCGCTGCTGAAGGTCAACAAGATCAACTTCGACGATCCGGAAAAAATCAAGCACAAGGTACATTTCGATAATTTGACGCCGCTCTATCCCAACGACTGGCTCAAGATGGAGATGGATCGGACGGATATCAAAGATTTGAGCGCGCGGGTCATCGATATCGTGGCGCCGCTCGGCAAGGACAGCGCGGGCTGATCGTTGCCCCGCCGCGCACGGGAAAAACCGTTCTTCTTCAAAATATTGCGCACGCGATCACGACAAACCATCCCGAGTGCTATCTCATCGTGCTTTTGATCGACGAACGTCCCGAAGAAGTCACCGACATGCAACGCTCGGTGCGCGGCGAGGTGGTGAGTTCCACCTTCGATGAACCAGCCTCTCGTCACGTGGCCGTTGCTGAAATGGTTATCGAAAAGGCCAAGCGTCTCGTGGAGCACAAGCTCGATGTCGTGATACTGCTCGACAGCATCACGCGCCTTGGCCGAGCTTATAATACGGTCGTACCGTCGTCCGGAAAGGTTCTTACCGGCGGCGTGGATGCAAACGCGTTACAGCGTCCGAAGCGATTTTTCGGTGCCGCGCGCAACATCGAGGAAGGTGGATCTCTGACCATCATCGCAACCGCGCTTGTCGAGACGGGAAGCCGGATGGACGAGGTGATTTTCGAGGAGTTCAAAGGAACCGGCAACTCCGAGTTGGTGCTCGACCGGAAGATCCAGGACAAACGCGTGTTCCCGGCGATGGACATCGCAAAGTCCGGCACCCGAAAGGAAGAACTTCTGGTCCCGCAGGCGCAGCTTCGCAAGATGTATGTCTTGCGCCGCATTCTGAACCCGATGGGCCCCATGGACGGGATCGATTTCCTGCTGGACAAGCTTCGCCAGACGAAGACCAATGCGGATTTCTTCGACTCGATGAATGCTTAAGCTGCGGCTCTCGTCACACTATGGCCCCATGAATCGTGTGTCCGTAACGGGCTGTTAACCCTTTTCGGGGCATGCTTCACGCTCTGGTTGCATGAACGAGGCGAGATCGATGCGATTATTGGCGATAGTACTGATGGCGCTGGTTTTCTCAGCCGGGCTTACAGGTTGCGACAAGACCACACCTGCGGCAAACCTTGGCCTCGGTGGCAATGGTGTTGGTAACTTCGCACCGGGAAGCCAGCAGGAATTCAGTCAGCGGATCGGCGATACCGTGCGCTTCGAGGTGGATAGCTCGGAACTTACATCCGAAGGCCGCTCGATCCTGACTGCGCAAGCCCAATGGCTTCGCCAGTATACGAATTATTCGATCACCATTGAAGGGCATGCCGACGAGCGCGGCACTCGTGAGTACAACATCGCGCTCGGCGCGCGACGTGCCGATACGACGAAAAGCTTCCTGATTGCACAAGGAGCGCCGGCGCAGCGGTTTCGAACCCTGTCTTATGGAAAAGAACGGCCAGTCGCGGTCTGTGACAACATATCGTGCTGGTCTCAAAACCGTCGGACGGTCACTGTGCTGGGCGGTGGCCCTACGGCCTCGTATTGATCGCGGGTTGTCTCGCTCGCCAGGAGTTTTGCGGGTTCGTCGGTGCGTTTCCAACCGGGGTATGAAGAGATTTGAGTTGACAGCAAATAAGTTGACAGTCTTTCCGTCGCAGCCGAAAACGTCCTCAAGTTGGCGCAACAGGAAGCAATCCGATGCGAAGCCTTACTTTGTTTACATTTTTGATCTGCCTCTCGCTTCCTGATCACTCCCGCGCGCAAGGGTCAAGACCGCAGGGCGCTTCCGATAGCGGGGGCGGCGTGACGACGCGAGTTGAGAAGCTGGAAGAGCAACTGGTGGATTTGCAGGCCGTCGTCGCGGCGGTCGAGACGCTCGCCAAAAGCGGGGCTGGTAGCAATTCCGGTGGATATTCCGCACCCGCCGCCGGTCCAGGTGGTGATCAAGTGCGCCAACTGTCCGAGCAGATCGCTGAGTTGACGCAGCGCATCGAGCGGCTGGAAGCCCGATTGACCGTAGGCGGAAGTGGTGCGCAAACCGGACCTGCCCCACGACCCACAACACCCGTTACACCGCAAGCCAGTGGTTTCGACGACAAACAACCCCTGCCGCCAGTGTCGGGGCCACCTCCGCGAACCGCGCAATCGCAGTTCGGGACGAGTGTCGAGACAAAGCCGACGCCCCCGCAGCGGGCGCCTATCGCGAGCGACACAGCCACTGGTCCGCGACCGGCCACCACAGCCACGTCCCCGGGTGCTCAGGCTTTGTACGATCAGGCCTCGTCCGCGTTTAGTCGCAAAGAGTTCAGCGCCGCAGAAACTTACTACAATCAGTTCCTGGATCAATATCCAAACGACGGCAAGGCGGGACTTGCGCAATTCTGGCTTGGCGAGGCCGCTTTCGCTACGGGGGAATACAAAGCAGCTGCAGACCGGTTTCTGAAGGCGTTCAATAATTATCAATCCAGTGAGAAAGCCCCGGAAGCTCTGCTGAAGCTTGCGATTTCGTTACGCCGGATTGGGGAAACGAACGCTGCCTGCGAGTCCTTTGCGGAACTCCAGAAACGTTTTCCGCAAGCGCCAAAAGCAGTGACACAACGCGCAGAGGCTGAGAAACGCCGCGCAAACTGCTCTTAGGCCCAAAGCGAAGAGGTCGCTCGATAGTGTTCTTTGTGACGAACGGGGGTTCCCTTCTCACCGTCTCGCCACGACCGGCCTATTTTGTCCGCGAGCCCTATCCGTATCCTGCGCGAAAAACAGGAGGCCGTGGCAAACCATATGAGCGTGCAAAAAGGCGCCGCTGGAACGACGCCAACTTTCAATGATCGGTTATGGACCGCCATGCCCGCCAACGGCACCGAAGACTTGTCCGGTGGAAAAGCTCGCTTCATTCGACGCCAGCAAAACGTAGATCGAACCCAGCTCGGCCGGCTGTCCTGGTCGCCCCATAGGCGTATCGCCGCCGAAGTTCGGCAGCTTGCCCGGAAGCTGACCACCGCTCGGTTGCAATGGTGTCCACACCGGCCCCGGCGCGACGGCGTTCACGCGGATGCCTTTCTCGGCGAGTTGCTTCGCGAGACCCTTCGTAAAGATCATGATCGCGCCTTTCGTCGAGGCATAATCGAGAAAATCCGGCACAGGATCATAGGCGTTCACAGACGTCGTGTTGATAATCGTAGACCCGGGCTTGAGATGCGGGATTGCCGCCTTCGTAATCCAGAACATGGCGTAAATATTTGTCTTGTAAATGGTATCGAACTGCTCGGTGGAAATATCCAGAATTGACTTCTGCGCGATCTGACGCGCTGCGTTGTTAACCAGAATATCCAGGCCCCCAAGCTGCGACACGGCATCCGCGACCAGTTTCTCGCAGAACTTTTCATCGCGGATATCGCCGGGCAAAGCCACAGCTTTGCGTCCTGCTGCCTTGATGAGGGCAACCACGTCCTGCGCGTCAGATTCTTCCGCGGGAAGGTAATTGATGGCGACATCCGCGCCTTCACGCGCGAAAGCGATAGCCGCCGCGCGTCCAATCCCGGAATCGCCGCCCGTCAGAAGGGCTTTGCGTCCCGCCAGCCGTCCGGAGCCTACATAACTTTTTTCACCGTGATCCGGCACGGGGTCCATCTTGCTCGCGAGTCCCGGCCATTCCTGGTGCTGGTTGGGGAATGGCGGCTTCGGGTATTCAGTCACCGGGTTTTGGAGCCCAGCTTTTCGTACTGTATCGCTGGTTCCCGCAGTCTGTGCCAACGACGGCGCAACCATCGCGGCCATAACGCCGGAAGCTGTGCCGCCAACCACCTGACGGCGGGTTCTTCGATTGTCTTCATAATCCATGGCTGTGTTTCCTTTTTCAATCCCCTACTCGATGTCCATGGATCAAACACGGGGAATGGCCTTCGGCTCCAACGGCGATATTTACACAAGCAACACCTTTCGATGTGATCGCGGATGATGGCTCGTTGTACGCAGTGGGTCAGCCAAAAGGTCAAGCCGGGCCAGGGAAACCATCGTTTGGGTCCAGAAATCAACGTTATCTGGTTCGTTGTTACAGAAACCCGATGGAAATCCACGGCACTGCCGCCACAATCGCCGTTCCGATGACAAGCGCAAACATATATCCCCAGATCGGGGCGATCCCCTCGTCGGGGTTCACCCGTCCAATCGCGCATGCCGCATAGTATCCAACCCCGAACGGCGGCGCGAACAGGCCGATCCCCATGGCCAGAATGACAACCATCGCGTAGTGAACCTCATGTACGCCGACCTGCCGCGCAATTGGAAACAGGAGCGGACCGAACAGCACGATTGCAGGAATGCCTTCCAGAACACTGCCGAGCACGATAAAGGCCACCACCGACACGGCTAGAAACCCGTAAGACCCGCCGGGCAGGTTCGTCATCGCGGCGGCAAGCTGCTTTGAAAAGCCGGACTGTGTCAAGGCCCAGGCCATCGCTGTCGCGGTCCCGATGATGAGCAGGATCGACCCGGAGAGCGCGGCTGTTTCCACGAGCATAGGCTTCAGCCGGTACACGGGAAACTGTCTGTAGATCAGAATTCCCGCGAGAATAGCGTAAACCACGCCGATGGTTGAGACCTCGGTAGCGGTCGCGACACCTTCGACGACTGCGGCCCGGATGATGAACGGCAACGCAAGAGCGGGCAGCGCAATCAGCAGCGCAAGGCCGACTTCCTGTGCGGTTGCACGTTTGACATGGCTGAGGTCCTCGTTGCGGTATCGCTGCCTGACGACGAAACACAAGGTGATCGCCAGAACGAGACCCGGAAGCAATCCGCCCGTGAACAAAGCCGCGATGGACACGCCGGTCACAGAGCCGATGGTGATGAGAACGAGGCTCGGCGGTATGGTCTCCGTCTGCGCGCCGGTTGCGGCGAGGAGTGCCACGAGATCGCCGGGTCGAGCGCCACGATCCTTCATTTCGGGAAACAGAACGGGGGCCACCGCTGCCATATCGGCGGCCTTCGAGCCCGATATGCCCGAGACAAGATACATGGCACCGATCAGCACATACGACAGCCCCCCTTTGACATGCCCGAGCAGGCTCGCAAGAAAGCGGACCATCGCTCGCGCCATGCCAGTCATTTCAATCAGAAGGCCCAGAAACACGAATAGCGGCACTGCGAGCAGGATCAAATGTGACATGCCCTCATCGGTGCGGCTTACGACGATGGACGGCGGCGCGCGGGTCGCGAAGGTGATGTAGCCCAGGGCGGCCAAGCCGAACGCGAAGGCAATGGGCACGCCGAGGAACACGCAAAATGCCACCACGCCCACGAAGAAAATCAACAGGTTAAGATTGCCGAGTGTCTTGAACGACGGTCCCATGACGACGAAAGCGCCAATCACGGCGGCGACGAACGCGATGGCCAGCAGCGATGACACAACCGGTGTCCGCAACAGCCTGAACAGTCCTGCGAGGATCATAAGCGCGAAGCCCACAGGAATCGCCGCCGCACGCCAGGTATTCGGAATTTCCAGCGCAGGTGTCGTTATAAAGATTTCTTCGGCAGCATATTCGTAAGCGGGCTTCACCATGAAGCAGAGAAATGCGAGTGCCGCCGCCAGGGCGAGTGCTTCCAGGAAGGCACGGCGTTTGCCGGAGAAACGGGACACCACGGCGGTCATGCGCATATGCTCGGACCGGCGAAACGCAACAACCGCACCGAGCATGGCAAGCCAGAGAAACAGGATCGATGCCAGTTCGTCGGACCAGACCAGCGGACTTCCCAACGCATATCGCGCGACAACGCCCGCAAACAGGATAACGATTTCAGCCACGACGAGAAGCGCGGCCACCCACTCCAGCAGGAAACCGAACGTCGCATCGACGCGGTTTACCAAGCGGGCGAGCGCGAAATGTTGTCGGCGACTACCCGTCACCGCTTCCGCGTCCGCTACCCCGACCGGTGTCATGATCCAGCCCGCTGCTTATGGAAGTTTGCCGACCGCAGTCTCAAGAATGCCGAAAGCTTCGTCACCGTACTTGCCGCGCCATTCTTTGTAGAATCCCGCCTTGGCAAGGGCGTCCCGGAATGGTGCCGGATCAGGCTTGTTGAAGGTCAAGCCCTTGGTGGCGAGTTCGGACTGAAGGTTGGCGTTGAGCGCCGCCACATCCACGCGCTGAAGCATGCCCGCCTCGTTGATGTTCTTGACCACAATCCCACGAATGTCTTCGGGGATGGCCTCGAACGCGCGCTTGTTCGCCAGGAACCAGTATCCATCCCACATATGATTGGTAAGGGAGCAATACTTCTGGACCTCGAAAAGCTTTGCCGTCGAAATGACGGCCAGCGGATTTTCCTGGCCCTCGACGATTTTCGTCTGCAACGACGAGTAGACTTCCGCGAAGTTGATGCTGGCCGGCGCGGCTCCGAACGCTTTGAACAGCGAGGTCCAGAGCGGACTGACGGGAACGCGGATTTTCAGGCCTTTGAAATCGTCCGGTGACGTGATTGGCTTTGTAGACGTGGTTGTCTGTCGAAAGCCGTTGTCCCAGATTTTTTCCATGGCCACGAGGTTCGCCTTTGCGATCTGCGCCCGAACATAGGCACCGAGGTCGCCATCCATAGCTTTCCAGACCGCATCGTAGTTCGGGAAAGCGAATCCCATTCCATTGATGGAAGCGGCTGGTACCAACGTGGCCAGGATCAAACCGGAGAGCGTGAAAAACTCTATCGCCCCGGACCTCAGTTGCGAGAGCGCGTCTGTATCGGAACCCAACTGATTGTTCGGGAAGACCTGCAATTCGAAGCGACCGCCGGTGGCCGACCTTGATCTTTTCAGAGGCCTCCACCGCCCGCAAATTCAGAGGGTGAGTGGCGGGCAGGTTGTTTGCAAATTTATAGGTGAATTCAGCCGCATGCGCCCGACCGATGGAGAATAAACCGACACCTGCCGAAGCCCCGGCTCCAGCCAATAAAGTACGCCTTGAAATCCGCATCGGTTCCCTCTTCCAGGTCGTCGTCGGTTGTTGTTTTGAACGCATCATAGGCAAACAACGGTGCATGTCCACAGCTACCGACCGCTATTTGTCCACCTCCGTCGAAAGCATGACGCTTAGCGATTGAGGTACTGTTTCAGATTGTCCATACGCATTCTCGCAGTTTGGCTGGCACCCCGATCCATGGCCTGTTTATACCATTCGAACGCCTTTCCAGGGTCAGGCTCTGCGTTTTTCTTTATAAGGCGCTCGAAGTATATCGGATCGAACGAACGCCCCATGGCCAGTGCAGCATCGGAATCGCCCAGGTTTACTGCCCGCTGATATAAGTCCCGGGCCATTATGATGTCGCCATCACGCATCTTCTTATTACCCTCGCGAATGAGGTCTTCGATTTCAGCCTGAGGCGCCAGCCGGACGTTTGCCTGAATGTCCGTGGACGGGCTTTCAGTCACGGACGCCGTGCGGGTCGAAGGCGGCGTTGGAGATATGTTTGCTGAGTTCTCTGGTGAGCGCCCCTGCATTTGCGGGTTTGCGGAGCCGACGGCTTGAGACCTATCGTTTTCGCTCTGCGTAGAGTTTACGCCCTCGGTTGCCGATACAAGGGACTGCCGCAAAGCATCCACCGACTGTACTGGCGTCGTATTGGCGAGGCGGATCGTGAATTTTTTCTTTTCGGAAAGAGGCGTCCGAACATTACTGTCAAGAAGTTGCGCTTCAAGCTGAACTTCAGGCCGCGTATCGTTCGGGGTATTGAGCGTGAGGCCAGCCAATCTCCGCGGCGGGAGAAGCCAGTTGCCACCCCCCGCGTCAACGCCGGCATTCAGCCGAGATCCATCGGGAACGCCGGTTATGCTGACGACAGTTAATTCAGCCGCTTGCTTGGATTTGACACCAATAACCAGCGGAACCGGCTGACCCGCTTCCCCAGTCGCATCGCCGACGACCAATTCTCCTTGGTTGGAAAGCTCGGGCGAGACCGGTTTCGCTGCAACAGTGGACCTCGCTGCCGAAGTCCGTTCGTCTCTCAATGACGAGGTTCGTCCTGCGGTCAGGGGCCTGAGGTTGGCAGATTGACCCTCAGGCGGCGTTGCTGGCCCATATGAGTTGATCAGGAACACAGCCAGTGTTGCCGCGATCGCGATACCGCCGATAAGGCCTATTCCAGCCGCACCTAAAAGACGCCCGTTGTCCCGGCCCGAGCGTAAGGGCGGCCTCGAAACCTCGGCTGGAACGGAGAAAGCGGCTGGCCCCTCGTAGGCGGCGGTCTTGTTTGCCGATTGCGGCTGTGGCTTGGGCACCACCTGAGCTTCAGAGGTCAGGCCATACTTGTTATCGGGCGTTGGATTTGGAACCGAGTTGCTGCTTTGCCGGAATGGTTGGGCGACCGGTTGATCCACGGTTTCGAACGTCGAGCCGACCTGCGCCGGAGAGGTGGCGTCAGAAGTTTCGGAGGTGTAGTTGAAATAGCTGAGAATGACATCCTGCGGGCTGCGGCCGTCATCGATCACAGCCGACTGAGATTGATTGTGAATGCCGGGATCGCGGATGGTGGCCCCGAAGCCCATCAGTTCATTTGGAACTGAGTGCCCTGCCGTTCCAGATGCTCCAGCCCCCTCTTCACCGCCATAGATGCTGAGAAGGGCTGCCTGCACGGCATCGGCTAGGGCGTCATGTTTTGTGGAAAGGTCATCCTCAAAGCGCATCGATTGCCGCGGCTGAGGTCCAACAAACGCATGCGAGGAGGCCTCAACTTGTGGCGCATCCTCGTCCGCCATAATCGGCTCTTGTTCCGTCGGCGTTTGCGCGACTGTACCAACGATATCGCCCGAACTGACAGGCTCTGGCGGCGTATCGAAGCCATCCCAGCCAGCAAAAAAAGTTTCAAGATCGTCGCGCCGTTCGTCCGAGGCATCAACCTGTGATGTTTGCTGGGACGGTGCGTCAAGGTGATCCGTCAAGCCAGCCTGATTCAAACCGAATATGACGTTTTCCGCAAATTCGCTCAGGGTTTCATTGTCGTCAGCACCGGTGGATGTCGGCGTCGCTTCAGGCGTTTGCGACAACGTTTCGTCCTGCAACGTCGGGTAGGGCTCCGTACTCGAAGGGATGGCTGCCTCTGTATTAAATGCTTCGTCATTTGAGGACCAGACTTGCGGCTGATCTAACGAATGAGGCGGCAGATTGGATAGGTTCGTCTCCGGGGGAACCATGCTCCCCAATGCAATGACCCCTAACCCCGATTCCACCGACTGGGACACGGTATCGTTGAGTTCCTCCTGCTTGAAGAATGCACCTGCAGGCAAATCATTTTCAGGCTCGATCTGCGAGACCGCTTCGTGTTTCTGCGCGGCCGATTCGTCGGAGTGAGACTTTTCGCTGTCGCTTTTCAGCAGACCCGGCAGGCCGTCCATGTCACTCAACGGCTTGTTTGCTGAACCAGGCGTATGCTTTGCCACGTGATCAGACTCCGCCATGCCGCACTCCAATTCTGAACTCGATCTTCGCCAGCTTAACGAGTGCCCGGTTCGCGACAGTCACGGCAGGCCTCGCATAAACCGGTTACTCATTGTGGCCCTGGAAACACTCATTCATAGGAGTGAGTCTCGTTCGGAGCGCCGCAGCCGTCTCGATTACCAAACTCAACCCAGACCGTCTTGTAATACAGCGCTTATCGAATTTCTACTGTGTTCCTTGTGTCTGATACCAGCGAACGAACTGGTTGAACAGGTCTTCCTGATCCGTTGAATTTCCGCGCTGACTTTCCACGAACTTCTGCAACATGGCTTTGAGCTTCTGCGCTGCCTCAGGCGGAATAGCCGGGGTTTCGACTTTCGCGTTTGCCACCAGCCATTTTTCCGCTGGCTGAAAGCGCTGCCAACCCTTGATCGGCGCGCGAATGTTGACCTCGCGCCATTTCTGGCTGTATCCGCCGGTCTTGAGTTTGTCGATCTCACCGAAAAAGCGGTCGACGAAGCGAGCCATGACCCGATACCGCTCGCTTTGGGGCGGCCAGTTGTGAACGGCCATGACCGACGAGACGGCGATTGTTGAAACACTTTCTTTTTCCGCAACGAGTGTGGGATAATCCTCAGCGGTTACGATTGCGGGAAGATATGCGCCCTGCAGTTGCGGCACATATTCCACATCCAGAAAATGCACGCGATCTTTATAGGTTATTCTATCGAATGCACGTGATGGCTTGCCGCCGATATAAACCAGCGCGTCGATCTCGCCTTTTTTCAACTTCTCGACCCCATCCTCCTGATCGAGATAGACAGGCTGGACGACGATACCATGGGCTTCAAAAACAGCCTCGGCCGTGATCGCCATCCCACTGTCTTTCGGGCCAAAGCTCACCTTGCGGCCGTTCAAATCCTGCAGACAGGTCATCTGCATCCGCGCCAGCAAGTGAAACTCTTCCGAATACAGCTTCGAAATATATTGCATCCGCGTTTCGATGCCGGGCTGTTTGTTGGTCTTTTGATAACGCGCCATCACATCCGACTGCACAATGGCGGCGTCGATGATTTTCATATTCAAAAGATCGTTGATGTTCTGGTAAGACCCCTTGCCGAGTATGGGAACCACGCGCAAGCTCGTGCCGTCGTCCAGCAATCGTGCGAGATCGCTTGCAACCCTTGTTCCCGTGCTGTCCACGTCGCCAGTGACCAGTCCAACCATTGTGGACTCGGGTTTGGCCGCAGCGCGGGCCGGAGCCGGCTTCGCTCTGGTCGCCGACGCCTGCGCGTAAGCATTTTGATTAAATGAAAATAACACCATAAGGCTTGCCATAAGGAGCCTAGCAGCCATCCCAAAACCCCGATGTTAATTTGGTCGAAACGGCGAAGCAGCCAACGCTGCCGCTTACCAGGTCTAGTTACTGAAACACAAACATTTCCGCACAATGTTATTGATCCAAGGACTTGAGACAAAAAAGCGGCGGAACTTTGCCGTGTCTGTCCGGCACAGCGTTTCGCTGGTTATTTGTCGCTCTCGGCAAGCGTATCGGTGATCGAGGTTCCTTGTTCGATGAAGCGCTGAATTGTGAGCAGCGCAGGCTGTGTGCAGCCGCGATACGTTCGCGAGTAGTCACGATAGCCCCGATTGAATGCCTCCACAAATCGGGCACGACGCAAGGCATTCGTTCCTTCCGATGACACAAGCTCACGCATTTGATCGCGCCACAAAGGCCCCTCATTCGCGCCGCAAATTTCCCGGAGATAATGCAGAGCCCCCAAGATTTCCGCAAGACGAAACAACTGCTGATCGTAGGGGCGATCCTCTGAATTGGATGGAGTTTTGGGAGATCCCGTCGTCGCACTTTGCTGCTGTTGAGTTCCGCTGCTCTGCGCGTTGGCGTGCTTGGTTGCAAGAGCCGTTATCGTAACCGCAACAATCGCGAACAAAACTCGACTTCGTTCAATCATGCTTTAAGTCCCATCGATCCCGCGTCTGAGCCGCCTGTTCGATTTGAACCTCCAGGCCTGGCGTCGTCAACAGTCGATCTCGCTGCAACCGGCTAAACCATACCGCATCAAGGGCATCGGAACCGGCTTTGAGACCGCCGCAGAACCGAAACGCTGTGTAAAACACGATGATGACTTGGGACGCTGGCGCATGTTGCTTATCCGACATCGTGCTGATCACGTCCACAATTAAAAGGCCCGACGCTTGCAAGCCAGTTTCCTCGAAAAGCTCCCGCGTTGCGGCCTGCGCTGGCTCTTCGCCGAAATTCAGTCCGCCTCCGGGAAACGACCAGTGATCGAAAAACGGAGGCTTCCCTCGCTTGATAAGGAGCACCTCGTCATCGCGAAAAAGTGCAATTGAAGCGCCAATCGAGATTGTCATACGGACTTCCTATGACGAACCTGCCGGATCTGCACGCATTGCCTGCAGTCCGCACGCATCAGGATCACTATCGTCATGCCGCAAAGGCGGGAATCCTTTGGGGGATATTATAGATCAGCTTGCCACTTATATATTATAGCACACACCCCGGGCGTGGACCATGAGTTCTGGATCGTTTATTCGTGAATGCTGCGATGCAACCGAATGTGGCCCTGCCCGTAGCTCTGATCGACCATACCGACGTTGGGAGTTGTTAACTCGATGGCCACGCCGACCGCACGAAGCCGCAAACTGCAACAACTCGTCAACACAGTTCCGAAATGGCCGGTTTATTGGCTTGGTGCCGCACCGGGTGTGTGGATTTTCTGGCTGGCATTCAACGATAGGCTTGGCGCTGACCCCGTAAAAGCTCTGGAGCATTTCTTAGGGCTTTGGGGCCTGCGGTTTATCATTATCGGCCTTGCCATTACACCTCTTCGCCGTTTTGGCGGTCCAAGTCTCGTTCGCTACCGGCGTGCGATTGGCCTTCTGGCTTTCTTTTACGTGCTTGCTCATTTGAATGTTTATATGGTTTTGGACCGTGGCCTCGACGGCGGCGCAATTTTGAAGGACATATTGAAACGTCCTTACATCACCATCGGCATGTTCGCTTTCGCCATTCTTATTCCGCTGGCCGTGACGTCCAACAACGCGTCGATCAAACGCCTGGGCACCGCCTGGTCAAAGCTTCATAAATGGGTTTACGTCGCTGCGATTGCGGCATCGGTGCACTTCCTGATGTCCGTCAAATCGTGGCCACCGGAACCCGTTATCTACGCGACGCTGATTGCCGTGTTGCTGAGCATCCGTGTTGCACTCGCGTTGAAAAAGCGCTTTTATCCATCGGCGCGCGTCGTCGCGCGATAGGTGGATCAAACGCGAACGGCTGAACGCATTCACGATGGTAATGCTCTTAAAAAAACGTGAACATCCGCCGAACCACTTCGACGCCGATCACGAGTGCACCTATAATGTAGGCCGCCCCAAGAGCTCCCAGCAGCATGCCGAACGCGGCCGCCTTTCCGTCTCTCTCAATCAGGCCGACAGCCATGAATGAAATTCCAAGCGCAGGGAGGAGATTGCCAAAGGGGATCGGCACCATAAGCACCACGGCGATAAGCGCGATGTAAAACCCAAGCAGGCGCTCGCCCCGTCCCGTTACGAGCCACAGCCAGCGCGGCACGGCACGCCGGTCCACCCAGACCAGAAACTGAATGACACGGGCGACGATCCGCGAAAACAACGCGGCGCCGATCACCTGCCGTCTCATCAGCCCCGGAAGCCAGACCGTTTTTCGCCCCAGCGCCAGTTGCAGTGCAAACAACACCACCGGCGCGCCGAGAATGAAGGACAACCCCGGAATGACCGCGTTCGGAAGTGCAAAGAGGATCATGAGCACGCCGAAGCTGCCTGCACCAAGCGCGTGCAATATCGTGTCCACGGAGACATTCTCGCTGACGTGTTCGCTGGCGAGCTGTCTGACGCGATCCGTCGTGCCTAGATGGTCAGGGTTCGTCAAGCCGGGTCCACGGGGTTCATGCCTGCCAATTACCCCAGCTTCTCATCTCAGTGATTAATAGAAAATCCAAGATCAATCTCATCCTCAAGCCGCCTGACATTCATCCAGCCTGTCGTCAAGAGCCGGCAGAATGCAGGTCACGGTCGTCCCCTCGCCGATCCGGCTTTTGATGTCAAGCACTCCGCCATGAAGTTCCACAAGCGAGCGCGAGATGGCAAGGCCCAGTCCCGTCCCTTTATGGCCTCGCGTGAGCTGATTTTCCACCTGTTCGAAGGGTCGCCCAAGTCGATGCAACTCATGTCTTGCAATCCCGACGCCCGTGTCGGTGACGGCGATCCGAACGCTGCCCTTATACCGATAGGCTCGCAAGCTGACCTTGCCGCCCGCCAGAGTGAACTTGACCGCGTTGGAGAGAAGATTGATCACCACCTGCTTCAAGGCGCGCCGGTCGCCGTACAGTTCGAGGTAAGGATTGCCTCCCTGTGTCAACTCCACACCACGTTCGGCAGCGGTCGGCATGATCACTCGGAGACAATCCTGGAAGAAGTCGCCTGCGGGGATTGGCTCATTATTCAGTGCGACGCGGCCTGCCTCGATTTTGGACATGTCGAGGATATCGTTGATGATTTCCAGAAGATGGCGGCCGCTTTCCAGGATATCGCGTGCATAGCTTTCGTACTTCGCGTTCCCGAACGGTCCGAGCATTTTGCTGTTCATGATCTCGGAAAATCCGATGATCGCGTTGAGAGGCGTGCGAAGCTCGTGACTCACGTTGGCCAGAAACTGCGACTTCGCATGATTTGCCGTTTCCGCTTTTGTCCGCTCCACAGCATATTCTTCGGCAAGATGCTGAAATTGCTCAGCCTGAACTTCCAGCCGCGCTCTGGTTTCCTGAAGGTCGGTCACAGTCGCGTTCAGTTGTCGTTCGCGCTCGTGAAGCCGTTTCTCCGAAACCTTGAGGGCGGTGATTTCGGTGCCGATACTGACGACGAGACCGTCGCGGGTCTGATACTCGTTCGCTTGCAACCAGGTCCCGTTCGGCAGTTGTCGGTTGGAAACTTCGAAACTACCACGGCGCAGGGCGGGTGCTTTGGGAGACGGGAAAACTGTTTTTTGGTGGACGGCATTCGGTGATTGCAGCAGTCGCCCAGTCTCGTTCAAGTTCTGAGAGATTTCGTAAGTCTGACGATACTTGCGATTGCTGACAAGCAAAGCGCCATCCGCGTCCCAGAGCGCGATGGCGACCGGCATGACCTCCAGTGCCTTGGCCAAGGTGACAGCCGTTTCCCGGCTCGTGCCAATTGTCTCGTCGCATTCGGCGATGCGGCGTAACATACCAAGAATGACCGGACTGCGGGCGTTATCGCCGTTTTGAACTGCGCCGCTTAGCTCGTAGGATGCCCAGCGATCGTGCTCATCGCGCATGCGCAGGCGCCATGAGACGGAGCTTTGTCCCGACTCCCACAGTGCCGTGACGCGCCTATAAAGACAGTCGTCCGGGTGGATGACGGCTCGCCAGTACGCATAAGTCGACGCTCCGTTCGTTGACGTAGCACGCAAGGCTTTCGGCGGCGTGCCAAGCCACGAAATCTGGCCGCTCACGATGTCCCACCGAAGACAAACGCTGTCCGCAGCCGTCACCGCCTGCTCGATCATGACCTGTGCGCGGTTGATCTCATTCGACTGAACGCCCGAAGCATGTAATTTAGACCGAAGGATCGCAAGCGACGACAGCAACGCGATGCTTGCGACGAAAATGGTGATCTTGCTCAAGGGGAAGAGTTGGAACGACGACGCTATCAGAAGGCACGCACCCGATAGCGCGATGAGTTCGGCGAGCGTGAGCATGGCAGCAGAAGCAGACACTGCGCATGCGGTTCGAACTGCGGTCGAAAAACCCCTGTCGTCCACGATCAGTGAAAGAAGTTCGCCCTCGCGAAGCTTTTTTTTCCATTTCGACAACCCGTGAAACGCCATCGACAGAAGCCCTTCCTAAGTTGATCCGTGTTGTAGCGTTGGCCCGACGATTTTCCCTGCGATTTCAGACACGTCACGAGACAGTCCGGGCTTGCCCGCGATTCGCTGTAACGCTTGTTCGGCATGAGCGCGCCGCTTCGGCTCCAGCAATCGCCAGCTTTCGAACTGCCCGGTCAGTCTGGACGCCACCTGCGGGTTGAACCCGTCGATTTCCATGATGACGTCCGCAATCATGTCATAGCCTTTGCCATCCGCATTGTTGAAATGCAGATGATTGCCGTGAGCGAAAGCTCCGTAAAGCGCTCGTGCGCGGTTTGGATTCTTCAACGTGAAAAGCGGGTGAGTGGACAGTTTCGCAACCCGCTCCAATGAATCGTGTCGCGGCGACCACGCCTGGATGCGGAACCACTTGTCCATAACCAGCGGCTCGCCTTTCCATTGACGTTCGAAACGGCGCAGCGCCTCATCGAAACCGTCGCCTTCCATGGACGCCAGGATTGCAAGCGCCCCCATGGTATCGGTCATGTTCGTGGCTTGGCGCGCCAGAGCTTTGACCTGAGCCGTCGCAAACCGGCTACCTCCAGCAACTAGAAGCGATAGCGCGCGGCTCCGAAGGTTACGGCGTCCGACACCATCGGCGTCGGGAGAATAGGGCTCGGCAGGAACGCTGTTCTCGTAAATCTGCTCCAGAATTTTGCGCAAACCCTTGCCAAGAGCCGCCCTCAGGATTTCCCGCGCCCGGTAAATCGCCTCTGGATCGATGTTTTCGCCAATCGCGTGGGCAACGTCATCAGCCGATGGGATCGTAAGAACGGCGGCCCGATAGGCGTGATCCAGGCTTTCATCGCAAGCCACCTCGCCAAGCGCCGCAATAAATCGCGTATTCGCCTTCGGTGTCTCACCCGCCTGTACCAGCGCCGTCATGCGTTGCAACTCGGATAACGCAAAACCCTGAGCCGTCTCCCAACGATTGAACAAGTCGGTATCCAGCCGGATGAGTGCCAGCCTGTCGCGCTCCGATAGCGAGGATGTCATCGTGACAGGTGCACAGAAGTCGCGCAGCAGCGACGGGATTGGCCGCGCATCGATGCCCTCGAAGGTAAAAACCTGCCGCTTCGACTTGAACAGCAAGAGACCATCTTTCACCGGTTCGCCGTCGATGGTGAGCGGCACATCTTCCCCGGACCCGGAAACAAGCCCAAGCCTGAACGGGATCGGCACCGGCTTTCGTTTATCGTGGTCCGGCAGCTCGGGGTAAGACTGCGTTAGCGTGAGCCGCGCGGATTTGTTTGTTTCGGAGTAGACGAACCGCGCATCCAGAAGCGGTCTGCCTGCCTGTTTGTACCAGAGCATAAAATCGGACAGATCGGTCGTATTCGCATCCGCCATCGCGCTCACAAAGTCTTCCACGGTCACGGCTTCACCATCATGCCGCTTGAAATAAAGGTCCAAACCTTTCCTGAAGCCATCGCGCCCCAACACCGTCTGGATCATGCGGCAGAGTTCCGCTCCCTTTTCGTAAACGGTCATGGTGTAGAAATTGTTAATTTCGATGAATGACGATGGTCGGACGGGGTGCGCCAGGGGGCCTGAGTCCTCGGGGAACTGACCGCTTTTCAGTGCGCGCACGGCCTTGATGCGCTCGACGGCAGCACCCCGTTCGTCGGCACTGAACTCCTGATCGCGAAAAACGGTCAGCCCTTCTTTCAGGCACAACTGAAACCAGTCCCGGCAGGTGACGCGGTTGCCCGTCCAGTTGTGGAAATATTCGTGCGCGATCACGCTTTCGATGTTCTCGTAATCCTGATCGGTGGCGGTGTCGGGCCTTGCCAGAACCAGCGCGTCGTTAAAGATGTTCAGCCCCTTGTTCTCCATGGCACCCATGTTGAAGTCGGAAACGGCCACGATCATAAAGATATCGAGATCGTATTCGAGGCCATAACGCGTTTCATCCCAGCGCATGGATTTCTTCAGGGCTTCCATTGCCCAGGCGCAGCGGTCTTCCTTCCCTTTTTCCACATAAATGCGCAGATCGACTTCTCGGCCTGAGCGCGTCTTGAACGCGTCCTTAACGCACGCAAGGTCCCCTCCCACCAGCGCAAACAGGTAGGACGGTTTTGGAAACGGGTCTTCCCACACGGCATAATGTTGACCGCCGTCAAGATCGCCGCTTTCGATCAGGTTGCCGTTCGACAGCAGGACCGGCAACGCTTTCCTGTCGCCCTGTATGCGGACCCGAAACTTTGACAGCACATCCGGGCGATCGAGATAGTACGTAATCCGGCGAAACCCTTCGGGCTCGCATTGCGTGCAATACATGCCGTTCGAGCGATAAAGACCGTTCAGCGCCTTGTTTGACTCCGGATCGCAGCTTGTCTCGATCTCCAGAACAAAAGCGTCGGCCGGAACTCCATGCAGCATCAGATGCCTGTCGGTCGCTGCATAGGCGTCTTGCGTGACGTCCATGCCATCGATAGCGACCCGGTGCAGTGTCAGCATCTCACCGTCAAGCTGAAGCGCGCGCGACTTGCTCTTCGAATGTGGATTGGGCTGCACGGACAGCCGCACGATAACTCGGGTTTCCGACTGATCGAGCGTAATATCAAGCTCGGTTTCTGTGATCGTGAACGGCGCTGGGGTATAATCTTTCAAATAGATCGTTTTAGGCGTGTCGGTTTTCATTTGATTTGTACCATTCAGAATTATTCAGCGTTATTAACCGAGATTTCCGAGCGCCGGAAGGCGCTTTTTCTGAGTTTTCAGGCAACAAAACACGAACATGCCTTGACCGCGGCGTGCGACGCAGTGAACCGTGGCTGGAGAAACCTTGAAACCTTGGTCAGTTCATGCCGCAATCGATCCGCATTCTGGGTCTTGATCCCGGACTACGCCACCTTGGTTGGGGTATCGTCGATTGGGACGGTGTCCGCATGGCATACGTGGCTTGCGGGACGGTGACTTCGGATGCGGCAACGTCTTTGGGGGAACGGCTTTCGACGCTTTTTCAAGGTCTCGAAAGCGTCGTTAGGGAGTGGGCGCCAGAGGAAGCCGCAGTTGAGGAAACGTTCGTGAATGGGAATGCACGCTCAGCGCTCAAGCTCGGCCACGCACGAGGGATCGCGCTTGTCGTCCCGGCTCGTTTCGGGCTTCTGGTCGCCGAATATGCACCCAATACTGTCAAGAAAACCGTGACCGGGGCAGGCCACGCGGACAAGGCGCAGATCGGTTTGATGCTTAAATATCTCCTGCCTAAGGCAATACCCCGGACGGCTGACGCCGCCGACGCGCTGGCGGTAGCCATTACCCATGCCCACCACAGGCGCGCCCGTGCATTGGCCGCCGCCTGTTCCTGATCTGCCGAGCAATTATAAATTTGAATGAACTTTAGATTTCTTTTGGGGCTGGAAGTTTTTCATAAACCCAGATCGCGGCAGGAGGCAGGTTCAGCCACACACGCGTATACCTCCAGGCTTTAAGTCCGAGCGCTTTCACGACCCGCGCCGGAACCGGGCTGTGCTGGCGATACGTGAACTGCACGAACATCCCGTTATCGGCGAGAACCTGAACGCTGTTTTTCATCACGAGATAGATCATTTTTTTTGAAAACAGGCGCATGGGCAACGTGGACAGCACAGCTCCAACAGGCTCGCCGCCGCGTTCGCTCCAAAGCTTCGCCATGTCCTGAGCTGGGGCAATGACCACATCCACATCGGGGAAACGGCGGCGCAAATGTCCGCCAAGCTGCGCGTCGATCTCGATCAACGTCAACTTCTGCGGGTTCATCCCGTTGCGAATGAGTTGGCGCGTAACAGCGCCCGTACCCGCGCCAAGTTCTATGACACCCGAACCGATACGGTCGCCGATTGCGCCAGTCATGGCTCTTCCAACAAACGGGCTCGATGGGAAAAGGCTGCAAACCTGCCTCGGATGCTTCAGCGTGCGCTGAAAGAACAGGACTGGCCCTTGCGCAGCGAGGGGAAGGTCGGACAGTTCAAGAATTTTATTCATGAAGCGCGATAACTCTGCTGATGGGATGCTCATAAAAAACACGCGAAAATACCCAGCTTGAAACGTTGGGCCAAGTAAAAAGGTCCATTCCAGCCTGCATATCGAAGTGTGCGCTTTTCGGATCGATGTGCTGATGACAGATTGTGACCACGTTAAGACATGGCATGACCATCGAGAATGCCAAGACTGCGTTTTGCCTCAAATCCAAGAAATGTGTGACGTTGTGATAATGCACGGTCGCTTGTGCGGTGCATCGAAAAATGGCAGTTTCATGCAATTCACGGAACCAATCAGGGCTGCATAGCGCTTTGGTAGTTTGCACGTATGCGGGGCGGCATGACGACTTCGGAACTGTTCGATAATTTCAGGGCAATTGCATCGGTCGATGTCGCCGGAAAACGGGTTCTGGTGAGAGCGGACTTGAATGTACCGCTGAACGGCACCGAAATCACCGATGCGACGCGTCTTGAACGCCTTTTACCGACTTTGACGGACTTAACTTCACGCGGCGCGAAAGTTATCCTCATTTCGCATCTCGGCCGTCCGGACGGAAAGCCGGTTGCAGAATACTCCCTCCGCCCCATCGCGACAAAATTACAGAGTTTGCTCGGCGGCACTCCCGTTATATTTTTGAGCGATGCAGTCGGCACCGACGTCCAAAATCGCATAGCAGACATGCACAATGGGCAGGTCGCGGTTCTCGAAAATGTTCGCTTTTATCCCGGCGAAGAAACCAACGACCCGGGCTTTGCCGCGCGTCTGGCGGCACTCGGCGACATTTATGTAAACGACGCGTTCTCGGTTTCTCACCGCGCCCATGCTTCAACAGAAGCGCTTGCCCGGTTGCTGCCGTCGTATGCCGGAGCGTCGATGCTGGCGGAGATCGAGGCATTCAAGTTTTCGCTGGATAAGCCGGCAAGGCCTGTGGCGGCTGTGGTCGGCGGATCGAAGGTTTCCACCAAAATCGCGGTTCTGATCAATCTCGCAAAGAAGATGGATGTGTTGATCATCGGCGGCGGTATGGCGAATACGTTTCTTTACGCGCAGGGTTATTCCGTTGGCCGTTCGCTTCATGAACCCTCGTTCAGGGACACGGTCGAAGCCATTCTCAGTCAGGCTGCTGAGTCCAAGTGTCGTATTATCCTGCCGGTCGATGCTGTCGTCGCATCGAGCCTTCAGCCGAACGCTCTCGCGCGGGTCGTGCCCATCAACGAAGTCCCGGACGATCAGATGATCCTGGACGTTGGGCCACGCTCGGTGGCCGAGTTCGCCAGCCGGATCGGTGGCTGTGCGACGTTGCTTTGGAATGGCCCGCTGGGCGCGTTCGAAATCCCCCCCTTCGGTGAAGGCACATTTGCCCTGGCAAAAGAGGCGGCCCGTTTGACGAAAGCTGGCAAACTCGTGTCGGTGGCGGGCGGCGGCGATACGGTTGCGGCATTAAACGCGGCTGGCGTCACCGATGAGCTTACGTATGTATCGACGGCGGGCGGTGCCTTCCTGGAATGGCTCGAAGGTCGCACGTTGCCCGGCGTCGCAGCCCTCGCGCGACTGAGTTAAGCTCCCATGAAAACTGGTGTGAAGCTCGACCACTGTGTGATCCATGTCAGCGACTGGAAACAGTCCAACGCATTTTACGCCAATGTCCTTGGCGCGCAGATCGTGCCGCGCGGCGCCGGTTTCGCTTACCGGTTTGGCGATGTGCAACTGAACTGTCATGGACCAGGCGTCGATGCGACTCCGGTTGCGGCGATTCCGGTTGCGCCAGGTGGAAGCGACCTTTGTTTTGAATGGTCGGGTTCCATCATGTCAGCAAGGGAACATCTTGACAGGTTAAGCGTCCCGATCGAGCTTGGGCCAGTGCCTCGTTATGGAGCCAAAGGTGAAGGGGTCAGCGTTTACTTTCGCGATCCAGACGGATCGCTGCTGGAGCTTATCTCTTATATAAAAAATCAACATAAATAAGTTTTGTGAGGATATACCATGGCCCGCATTACGCTTCGTCAACTTCTCGATCACGCCGCCGAACACGGCTATGGCGTGCCCGCGTTCAACATCAACAATATGGAACAAGGCCTGGCGATCCTCGAAGCGGCCAAGGAAACCGACAGCCCTGTCATCATTCAGGCGAGCCGGGGCGCGCGTGCTTATGCGGGCGACCTGCTCCTGGCAAAGCTTGTAGAAGGTCTTGAGGTCCAGTATCCGAACATTCCGATCTGTCTGCATCAGGACCACGGCAACAACGAAGCGACCTGTGCAAGCGCGATCCGTCTCGGGTTCGACAGCGTGATGATGGACGGGTCTCTGAAAGAGGACGGATCGACCCCGGCGGACTTCGACTATAACGCCCGCATCACCGGAAAAGTCGCCGAACTCGCTCACTGGGTTGGCGCGTCGGTGGAAGGTGAACTGGGTGTGCTGGGAAGCCTTGAAACCGGCATGGGCGACAAGGAAGATGGGCATGGCGCGGAAGGTGTGCTGTCTCACGATCAGCTTCTGACCGACCCGGACGAGGCTGCGCGTTTCGTTGCTGCGACCAAGGTTGACGCGCTCGCGGTCGCCATCGGCACATCTCATGGCGCTTACAAATTTTCGCGCAAACCGACCGGGGACGTTCTGGCCATGAACGTAATCGAGGCAATCCACAAGCGCCTGCCAACCACCCATCTCGTGATGCACGGATCGTCATCGGTCCCAAAGGACCTGATCGATGTCATCAACGCGCACGGCGGTGAGATGCCGGAAACCTTCGGCGTGCCGGTGGAAGAAATCCAGCGGGGCATCCGTCATGGCGTGCGAAAGATCAACATCGACACGGATCTGCGGCTGGCCGCAACCGCGCATATCCGCAAAGTTCTGCACACGAACCGCGCCGAGTTCGATCCGCGCAAATACCTTAAGCCCGCTATCGCCGCCATGCAGAAAATCTGCCGCGAACGCTACGAGGCTTTCGGCACGGCCGGCATGGGATCGAAAATCAAGCTGCTTCCCATGGCCGAAATGGCGCGTTGCTATGCAAACGGCGATCTCGATCCGAAGATCAGCGCGGGTTGATTTCACGGCTTGCGAAGCGTGGTCAGCGACGCGGTCTGGCGTTTAGGATTGGTCTGGCGAAGTGTTCGGCTACATGTGATAGTGTTGCTGCTTGTCGCTTTATTTGTGCAAAGCGTGACGGCCAGCGAAAAGTTGGGCCGGACGGAAGGGTTTGCGGTCGGCTTCGGAATGAGTTTCTACATCTTTGATCGGTGTGGCCACGCATCGATTGGCCGATTGTTCAGACGTGCCATGCTTGAAAAGCTGGAGAGTTGCCCATTTGCGGAAGAGCCCAAAGGCACAGTGCGTGCGCAAGCCGCACGGTTAGAGGCTGAAGCAACCGCGATTTATGAGCGAGATATGGCCAAGTCCGGACTCCATCCCGATCTTTTCGTTGAACACCAACGACGATGCCGCAAGGGTCAAAAATCGTCAGCCTACCTGGACTTTCAGCAACGGGTAGGTCGGTATAACCAGGGCAAAATTCCAGCAAGCTCGCTTTTCAGGTAAGCAGCTTGCGATTTCGGTGGCGAAGGCGGCCCGTGAAGTAAAGCCTTTTACTCCGCTATCACACCGCAGCACCACTCTCGCGGAGAAGGCTCGCCCTAACCTTTTCACTGGTCGACTTCAACTGACCGCAAGCCGCTAAAATATCGCGCCCGCGCGGCGTGCGTATAGGTGAAGCATACCCCGCCCGATTGACGACATCCGCAAACTTTTCTATCTGCGCCCAGGACGAACATTCGTATTGCGTACCCGGCCACGGATTGAACGGGATGAGGTTGATCTTGGCTGGAATGCCCGCCAGCAGCCGCACCAGTTCACGCGCATCGGCCAGACTGTCGTTTACATCCTTGAGCATCACATACTCGAACGTGATGCGGCGCGCATTGGTCAGCCCCGGATAGTCGCGGCAGGCCTGCAGCAGCTCCGCGATCGGGTATTTTTTATTGATCGGCACAAGCACGTCCCGCAACTCGTCACGCACGGCATGAAGGGAAATAGCGAGCATCACGTTCATTTCAGCGCCCGTGCGCCCGATCATCGGCACCACGCCAGACGTGGACAGCGTGATGCGCCGCTTCGAAAACGACAAAGCGTCTGGATCGGATGCAATCGCCATGGCTGCCTTGACGTTCTCGAAATTATAGAGCGGTTCGCCCATGCCCATCAGAACGATGTTCGTGATTTTGCGCTCAGCATCCGGCAAGCCTCGCGCGTTTTCCGGCTCGGCGGCGTTTGGCCAGTCGCCGATGCGATCACGTGCTACGAGGATTTGCGCGGCGATCTCGGCGGTTGTGAGATTACGGACCAGGCGCTGCGTTCCCGTATGGCAGAATGTACACGTCAGTGTGCAACCCACCTGGCTTGAAATGCACAGTGTTCCGCGATCCGCCTCGGGGATATAAACCGTTTCGATCTCCGGTGCGCGCTGGCCGGGCTCTGGCGAAAGGCGCAAAAGCCACTTTCGCGTGCCGTCTTCGGATATCTGTTCGGCGGCGATCTCGGGCCGCGCCAATGTGAACTTCGAAGCAAGATCGCTGCGGAGGGTCTTCGAAATATTCGTCAGATCATCGAAACTGTCGGCACCGCGCGCGTAAATCCAGTTCCATATCTGCGCGCCGCGCATCTTGACATGTGCGTGAGGGATACCGGCGTCCAGCAAAGCCGCCAGCAGTTCGATGCGAGGCAACCCCGCCAGCGACGGTTTCGCGACATCGGGCCACTCGCGGTCGGATACCATTGATGGACGCGTTTCGAGTAGGGTAATCATCGCCAAAAGAGCCTTCATTTGAGACGAGCGGGTTCGCTGTCAGACGAACTCCGCACGCGGACTATAGTATACTCGGTCGCTGCTCGAATCGATAAGCCGCCCCAAACAATTTCGGCTTCATCAAGCGCCAACCTGCAAATTGAACTCCCGCATGGCGGCGGCATCGCGTGCGGACAACTCCGGATAATCCGCATCAAGACCCACATCATTCGTGATCCGCCACGACCGCGCACATTTTTTTCCCTTGGCGAGCTTCGGCACCACGGCAACGCCTACCACCTCGTCCAGTGTGAACGCGCCTTCCGGCACCTTGCCGGACTTGAGCTTTGCGCCGCTCGTAATGGCGATTTCCGCCCAGTCGATGTCGTTGACAGCGGCGGCGAGCGCTTTGTCGGCGATGATGATCTCGGGTGCGGCTTCGAGGCTCGACCCGATGCGCTTCTCGCGGCGTTCCACCTCAAGCGCACCTGTGATGACGCGGCGCACCTGAAACACCTGCTCCCATTTCGCGGCGAGTGTCTCATCAAGCCAGGCAGGATCGGGAACCGGAATCGTCTCCAGATGAACTGAAACGCCCTTGCCGTCCCCATGTCGCGCGAGCCAGGCTTCTTCCGTGGTGAATGCAAGGATCGGTTCCAGCCAGGTGCAGAGATAACGATGCAGGATGTCGAGCACGGTCAGTGCCGCGCGGCGCTTCACGCTGGAATATGGTTCGCAGTACAGCGTGTCCTTGCGGATATCGAAGTATAGCGCCGACAGGTCGCCGTTGCAAAACTCCGACACCGCGCGATACGCACGTTTGAAGTCGTAATCGAGGTAGGCCTGCCGCACGAGGCCATCCACCTCAACCACGCGATGCAGCACCCAGCGCTCGAGTTCCGGCATGTCGGCATACGCTACGGCAAGGGCGGGTTCAAAATGCGCGAGATTGCCCAGCACATAGCGCAGCGTATTGCGCACCTTGCGATAGGCGTCCACGGTGCCTTTCAGAACGGTGGGGCCGAAGCGGATGTCGTTGGTATAGTCCGAGGACAGCGCCCACAGCCGCAAAATATCCGCGCCATATTGCTTGCACACATCCATCGGCGACACCGTGTTGCCGAGCGACTTCGACATTTTCTGCTCGCCCTTTTCATCAAGGGTGAAGCCGTGGGTCACAAGCGTGTCATAGGGCGCGCGACCGACAGTGCCGCAGCTTTCGAGGAGCGTGGAATGAAACCAGCCGCGATGCTGGTCCGAGCCTTCGAGGTAGACATCGGCTGGCCACTTCAGGTCCTTGCGCTTTTTTAGAACGAACACGTGGGTGGACGCGGAGTCAAACCACACATCCAGCGTGTCGCGCACCTGCTCCCAGTCGGCTGTGTCGTCCACAAGCCCAAAAAGGAAACGCGGACCGGCGCGGTCGGGAGCGTCAAACCAGGGATCGACGCCTTCCGCCGCAAACGTTTCGATAAGCCGCTTGATGTACTTTTTCGAGTACTTCCAGTTGGCGTTCGGAATTATCTCGCCCGTCTGTTTGTGCACGAAGATGGCGATGGGCACGCCCCACACCCGCTGCCGGGAGATCACGTAGTCAGGGCGCGCCTCGATCATGCCGCCGATGCGGTTGCGGCCTTGCGGCGGCACGAAGCGCGTGTTGTCGAGTGCCTTCAGCGCGAGTTCGCGGATGGTGTGGCCTTGTTCGCCTGCGCCTGTTACCTGCTCGTCCTGCTTCATGGGTGAAGACATCGCATTTGAAGCTTGCGTGAAACTTATCTTAGGGTCGCTTTTTGTTCTCGTTTCGGACTTTTTTTGTTTCACAGCAGCTTCGATTTTGATACGCTTGTCGATAGCGATGAACCACTGAGGAGTATTGCGGAAGATGACCGGTGCCTTCGACCGCCACGAGTGTGGATAATCATGCTTGTATGGTTTATCACTTTTATTTGGTTGCCAAGCGGCAAGAGCGCCCGCGACGTAAAGCGCTTTCACCACCGCTGCGTTTGCATAACGTTGATCCCCGAAACTTTTTTCGGGATCCTCAGGATTGATCTTGCCGTGGAATAAGCCAAAGCTGCCCTTGTCGTCGATTATTGACTTGTTGGCAAAGCCGACAGCCTCGTAGGTATATCGCCCGTCTGGGCCTACGAAATTCGGAATTGCTGGATCAATCCCGCGCTCAGATAGCAAGCGAGTACTCGCTGTCCAAATCTCGAAGTCGTCAAGGCCGTGACTAGGGGCTGTATGAACAAAGCCGGTGCCAGCTTCGTCAGTTACATGCGATCCGTCTAGCAATGGGACGCGGTAATCGTATATGCCATCGCCGACGCGAAAATTTTCGTTATTTGGTAAGATGTGCTGCCCAAATGGATGCGAACACTCTAATGACTGAAGATCATCCGGTTGAACGATCCGTTCGCGAACCACTTCCATGATCTTTGCGCTTTTTTTGAACTCCTCAAGTCTGTTCTCTGCGATAATAAAGTATTCTCGCTCTCTCATTCCTAAGGATTCGGGCGCGCTAAGGACGCGATAAAGCCCGTACTCAATCTTGGAGGAAAACGAGATCGCTTTGTTCGCAGGTATTGTCCAGGGCGTGGTAGTCCAAATAATAACGCTGGCACCGTCCAAATAGCTAAGCGGGTCAGCTTCCTTCAACGCGCGTCGCCGGTCGGCCGTTTCCAACCATGACTTACCGTGACTTTGCAATTTCACAGGAAACTTCACCCACACGGCCGGGCTTTGCACCTCCTTATACTCGATCTCGGCCTCGGCCAGCGCCGTGCGCTCCACCACGCTCCACATCACGGGCTTCGAGCCGCGATAGAGCGAGCCGTTCATGGCGAACTTCAGCAACTCGCCCGCGATGGCGGCCTCGGCCTCGTAGGCCATCGTCGTGTAATAATTGTCCCAGTCCCCCTCGACACCGAGGCGCTTGAACTCCTCCACCTGCACGCCGATCCAGTGCTGCGCATACTCGCGGCATTCGCGGCGGAAGTCGGCGATGGGCACGTCGTCTTTGTTCTTGCCTTTGGCGCGGTACTGCTCCTCCACCTTCCATTCGATGGGCAGGCCATGGCAGTCGAAGCCTGGCACGTAATTCGAGTCGTAGCCCAGCATCTGGCGCGAGCGGGTGACGGCGTCTTTCAGGATTTTGTTCAGCGCGGTGCCCACGTGGATGTGTGCGTTGGCGTAGGGCGGGCCATCGTGCAGCACGAATTTCTCACTGCCCTTCGCGGTTTTGCGCAGGCGCTTGTAGAGGCCCATTTTCGCCCAGCGTTCGAGCAGCTTTGGCTCAAGCTGCGGCAAGCCCGCCTTCATGCCGAAATCGGTGTGGGGCAGAAACAATGTTTTCGACCAGTCGCGGCTTTCGGACTTTGGCGCATCGCCGTTCGAAGTGTCAGGCTCTTGTTTTTCTGCTTTAGCGTCAAACGCAGCCGCAGTCTTGCCCTTGGCCACCCGCGAGGTTTTTTTATCCCGCAGGTGCTGTCCGTTGCCAGCGCCATTCCCACCGTCGTTCGCGGTTTTTGCAGTCAGCACAGGCGGCGGCGCGGCGTCGTGGCCGTTCGCGTGCCCATTGTGTTTGTCGCGAGGTGCAGGTGGGGTCGGTTTGTCCATAGCCGGTCAGTCACGTTGGCGGCCATAGCGCGGTCCGCTGCTAAAGTCATAAACAGAGATAGAATGAGTTTGCCCGAGGCGTAAAGCAGTTTAGACGGCGTGGGCGGTATGTATGTCGAGTTCGAGCAGGATATCCGGCTCCCGTTCCTCGTTGCGGGCGCCGTCGGAATGGCTGACCTCGCGAAACCCGTGACGCTCATAGAACCGTTTCGCCAGCGTATTGCGCGCAAATGTGTAAAGACGCAGCCGCCCGCCGGCATCCTGTTTGACGGCTTCGAGAAGTGCGGTGCCAAGTCCATGCCGCTGCTGATCCGGCAGAACGTAAAGGTGATCGAGACTGTCGCCTTTCAGCGATGCGAAGCCGAAAATCTTTTTATCCACTTCGGCCACGAACACGTGACTCATCGGGATCACGGCCGTGGATAGCCAATGGGTAACCTCGTCCAGGTCATACAGCACCGGCAGCCACGGCATCGCTGACATGCGCGACATGAGATAGACATCGCGAATGGCCTGCGCATCGGAGATCGTGCCGCGCCGGATCGTCATGTTGGATGGTGCTGCCATAATTTCAGTCCTTTTCGTCATGGCCGGGCTTGATCCCTGCTTTCGGTGCCGGACAGGCTCCGATCATCCACTCTTCGAGTTGTCTGTATTGAAGAATAAATCTGGATGGCCGGGTCAAGCCCGGCCATGACGATGATGTTATTGCTAATGTTTCGTCTCGGAGATGCCTTCGGGTGTAGCTGGGGCAACCGCTTCTGCCATGGCGATGAACGAAAGTTCGTCATGTTGCGGTTTAACGTCAGGCATCGTCCCGGTGGTCGCGTCGTGCGCCGTTTGCACGACGCCTTCAGGGGTTGCGGGTGCAACCGCCTCAGCCATGGAGATCTGTGGCGGCGCCCCCTCAATCGGCGGCTGTTGTTGGTCGGAGGGTGTGTCGATAACCGGTTCAGGCGTTAGAATAGATGCCGCGATCTCCGGTGCCGCCGTGACCGGAGCCGCCGGCACATGAGCGGTTGAGCCGTTCGTCGTGCGTGGCCGCTCCATTATGGCGCAAACACCCATGCCCCCCGCCGTGCAGATGGAGATGAGGCCGCGTCCGCCGCCGTTCTCTTCCAGGATTTTGGCGAGCATCGCGATGATACGCCCCCCGGTCGCCGCAAATGGATGGCCATAGGCGAGGCTGGAGCCTTTGACGTTGAGCCTGGCGCGGTCGATGGAGCCAAGCGGCGCGTCCTTGCCCAACATCTCTTTGCAATACTTCGGGTCTTCCCACGCCTTCAACGTGCACAAGACCTGCGCGGCGAAGGCCTCGTGGATTTCGTAGAAATCGAAGTCCTGAAGCTTCAGCCCGGCTTGATCCAGCATCTTTGAAACGGCAATGGTCGGCGCCATCAGCAGGCCCTTGGCACCGTCCACGAAATCGATGGCGTAATGCTGGCCGTAGGTGATGTACGCCATAGGCGTCAGTCCGCGCTGTGCCGCCCAATCCTCGGAGGCAAGCAAAACCGCCGACGCGCCATCGGTCAGCGGCGTCGAGTTCGCCGCCGTCAGCGTGCCGCGCTCCGACTTCTCGAACGCGGGCTTCAACTGCCCGATTTTCTCCAGACTGATATCTTCCCGCAGATTGTTGTCGCGCATGACGCCGCCGGTCGCCACAAGCAGGTCGTCGAGGAAGCCCGCGTTATACGCCGCCGCCGCTTTCTTGTGGCTATCGTAGGCAAGCTGATCCTGATCGGCGCGTGTTATGTGCCATTCCTGCGCCATGAGTTCGGTGTGCTGACCCATCGACAGGCCGGTGCGCGGCTCGGCAACGCTTGGCGCATCCGGCACGATATCGCCCAGGGACACGCCGTTCCAGAGAATACCAGCCTTTTGTGCGGGACCTTTTGCGGCACCAACGCGCGCCAGAGTCTTGGCAAGCTTGCGGCGCAATTCCAGCGGCGGATCGGAAACCGTGTCCGAGCCCGTCGCAATGGCGCAGTCGATTTGTCCGATGGCGATCTTGGCCGCCGAACCGAGTGCCGCTTGCAAACTCGTGCCGCACGCCTGAGATAAGGTAATGCCCGGCGTGTCTTCCTTAAGCTTGGTGGCGATCACGGCTTCCCGTGCCAGATTGAAATCACGGGCATGGGTGACCACCGCGCCGCCCACCACTTCATCGATATGCACGCCTTCCAGATGAAATTTCTCGACAAGACCATTCAGCGCCGCCGTCATCAGATCGAGATTGGTGAGATCGTCGTATCCCGTATTGCCCCGACAGAACGGCGTGCGAACGCCACCGATTACCGCCACGCGCCTGATTGCCTGCTGCATCATCGCTCCTTTTGCAAAGCCGAACGGGCCACTTAATAAGGTGCACCTCGGGCCACGTCATTGTTTGAGCACATTTGAAACATCTTAAACTAAATCAGGCAAGTGTGACGTTTATGCATCAATTCGCGGATAGTCATTGAAACGAATCAGGAATACAGCACATTCGGCACCAGACCGATTGAGGAAATCTCCCAACCCGCATGAACATAGTCATTGTCGAGAGCGCCGCAAAGGCGAAAACCATCAACAAATATCTGGGCGCCAACTATAAAGTGATTGCGTCCTACGGTCATGTCCGCGATCTGCCCGCCAAAGACGGCTCGGTACTGCCCGATCAGGACTTTGCCATGTCCTGGGCTGTGGCCGACGACAGCGTCAAGGTGGTCAACGAGATCGCGAAAGCCGTGAAGGGCGCGGAGAAGTTGATCCTTGCCACCGATCCGGACCGCGAGGGCGAGGCCATCTCTTGGCATCTGCTTAAGATTTTGCAGGATAAAAAAGCGCTGAAGGGCGTCTCCGTGGAGCGCGTGGCGTTCAACGCCGTGACCAAGGACGCGATCATGGCGGCGATGGCAAAGCCCCGCCAGATCGACGAACCGCTGGTGGATGCGTATCTCGCCCGCCGCGCGCTGGATTATCTCGTGGGCTTTACACTATCACCGGTGCTGTGGCGCAAGTTGCCGGGCGCGCGATCGGCGGGCCGTGTGCAATCGGTGGCGTTGCGGCTTGTCTGTGACCGAGAAACCGAGATCGAGGCGTTCAAAACCCGTGAATACTGGACGGTGGAAGCCGCGCTTAAAACCAAAGCGGGCGAGGATGTCGCGGCGCGGCTGTTCTCCCGCGACGGTAAGCGACTCGACAAATTCGATGTGACGGACGAGGCCACGGCGCATGCCTATCGCGATGCGCTGCGCGGCCAAAGCTTCGTTGTGGACAACACCGAGGCGAAAGACACCAAGCGCAACCCTTCGCCGCCGTTCACCACGTCCTCGCTGCAACAGGAAGCGTCGCGCAAGCTCGGCTTTTCGCCGCGTGTCACCATGCAGATCGCGCAGAAACTTTATGAGGGCATCGACATCGGCGGCGAGACCGTCGGCCTCATCACCTATATGCGGACCGACGGCGTGCAGATCGTGCCGGAGGCCATCGCGCAATGCCGCGCCACGGTGGAGGACACCTTCGGCAAGCGTTATCTGCCAAACGCGCCGCGCCAGTATAAAACCAAGGCCAAAAACGCGCAGGAGGCCCACGAAGCGATAAGGCCCACGGATTTTCGCCGCCATCCCGATAAAGTGCGCGGGCTAAAGCCGGACGAGGCGCGGCTTTACAAGCTGATCTGGCAGCGCACGGTGGCGAGCCAGATGGCCAGCGCCGACATCGAGCGCACCACGGTGGATATTACGGCCAAAGGCCGCGACGGCATTCCTTACGGTCTTCGCGCGACAGGCAGCGTGGTGGTCTTCGATGGTTTTTTGAAGCTGTATGAAGAGACGCTTGACGACGCCACGGACGAAGACGGCGGTCGTTTGCCGAAGCTCACACGCGGCGATGCGCTGCGCGATGAGCGGGTTGAGGCCAACCAGCATTTTACCGAGCCGCCGCCGCGCTTTTCGGAGGCGACGCTGATCCGTGAGATGGAAAAGCTCGGCATCGGGCGCCCCTCCACCTACGCCAGCACCATCGGCATTTTACAGGAGCGCGACTACGTCAAGCTCGACAAGAAGCGCCTCGTTCCGGAAGACAAGGGTCGCCTCGTCACCGCGTTTCTCGGCGCGTTTTTCAAGCGTTATGTGGAATATGACTTCACGGCGAGCCTCGAAAACCAGCTCGATCTCGTCTCCGACAATCAGCTCGACTGGAAGCAATTGCTGCGCGACTTCTGGCGCGATTTTGTTGCCGCCGTCGAGGAAACCAAAGACCTGCGCGTGGCGCAGGTGCTCGATACGCTGAACGAGTTGCTCGGGCCGCACATCTTTCCGCCGCGCGCCGATGGAGCCGATCCGCGCCTTTGTCCGCTGTGCAACAATGGCCAGATCTCGCTGAAGGTCGGCAAGTTCGGTGCGTTCATTGGCTGCTCGAATTACCCGGAATGCAAGTTCACCCGCCAGCTTAAAACCGGCGAAGACGGTGCGGAACAGGTTGCGGGGGCTGGCGATACGAACCTCGGCGTGGACCCCGAAACATCGCTTGCCGTGCTGCTGAAGTCCGGGCGGTTCGGTCCGTACATTCAGCTCGGTGACGGCGGTGGAAAGGATGACAAACCGAAGCGCGCGTCGATCCCCACTGGCGCACCGCAGCCCGTGACATTCGATTACGCAATAAAATTGCTGGCATTGCCGCGAGTGGTAGGCTTGCATCCCGAAAGCGGCAAGGAGATGCAGGCGGGCTATGGGCGATATGGGCCTTACATCGAACATGACGGCAAATATGTGAAGATCGACGCGGACGAAGTGTTCAGCATCGGCATCAATCGTGCTGTGACCGCAATCGCGGAAGGCAACAAGCCCGGCAAGGGACGCCCGCAAACATCCGCCCCGTTGCGCAATCTCGGCGACCATCCCGAGCAGGGCGGCAAGGTCGAGGTGTTGTCCGGGCGGTATGGGCCCTACATCAAGTTCGGCGCGATCAACGCGACGCTGCCGAAAGACACGACGCCCGAGACCATCACGATGGACGAGGCGGTAGCCCTGATCGAAGCGCGCAAGGCGGCGGGCGGCGGGAAGACCAAGCCCGTGAAAAAGGCGAAAGCTACGGCCAAGCCTAAGGCGGGCGCGAACGGCGAGAACGGGTCTGCGACGAAGCCTAAAGCTGACGCGAAGGCGAAAGCGGAGGCCAATGGCAAGGACGCGATTGTCGTCAAAGCCAAGGCGACGGTAAAAAAGCCGAAGCCCCCGAGCAAGGTGCTACAATAATGATCCAGCCATAGTGATCCAGCCATGAATTGCGCAAACAACATCCGAGGCAGCATTACCCAGTTTTTTGATGTCATGGCCGGGCTTGCCCCGGCCATCCAGAGCAACGGCGACGGATCTAGCAAAGTCTGGATCACCGGCTCAAGACCGGTGATGACATCGAGAGCGCCGTAAATGCCGCGCAAGAAGGACACTCAGAAAGACGAAATGAAAGACACGAATGCGAGCGCGACCGACGCGACGCAACAAGAAGTAAACGAAAAGGTTAAGCTTAAGCTTAATAAGGAACTCCTGGCTGACAAGTCGGGACCGCAACCTGCCTCATCGTCGTCCTCGCGAAAGCGGGGACCCATGTCTCGACCTGCAACGAACCGCGCCATGGATTCCCGCCCTCATCCTGAGCCTGTCAAACGGCGCGGGAATAACGATCCTGTTGCCGTCTCATCTCACGCGAAGCGGGAAATCCCAAGCCTTCCCACCAAAAAAGACATCCTCACATTCATACAGGCTTCCACGGACAACATCGGTCGGCGCGAGATTGCGCGCGCGTTCAACATCAAGGGCGCGGACCGCATCGAGCTGAAGCGCATCCTGAAAGAACTCGCAGCCGATGGCCTGATCGACGATACGCGGCGGCGGATGCGCAAGGACGCCATGCCGTCCGTGACCGTGGTGGTGGGTGAAAACGGCGGACCGCAACGGCGATCTGATCGCGGCACCGCTCACCTGGGATGAGGACGAAGACGGCGCTGCCCCGAAAATCCGGCTGGAGATCACGAAAAAATACGAAGGCCCAGCCATTGGCGTCGGCGATCACGTGCTGGCGCGATTGCGGGCGGTGGATGGAGATCGCGACGACAGCGGCGACGCGGGCGTTGCGTTCATCGCCTCACCCATGAAAAAGCTGCCGCGCGACAAGCCGATGCAGCTCGGCCTGTTGCAAAAGGCGGGCAAAGGCTTCGTTGCGCAGTCCATCGACAAGAAGGACATGAAGGAATTCACCGTGATAGGCGGCGATACCGAAGGCGCTGCGGATGGCGAACTTGTGCGCTTCGAGGTCGTGCGCGACGCAAAGCTGGGGCGGCCATCGGCGCGGATCATCGAGCGCGTCGGCAATCCGCGCGCCGAGAAAGCTGTGAGCCTGATCGCCATCCAGAATCATGGCCTTCGCGATGCGTTTCCCGATGATGTGTTGGGCGAACTGGAACGCCTGCCGAAGCTGACCCGCGCGCATCGCGAAAACCTCACCAAATTGCCGCTCGTCACCATCGACCCCGCCGACGCCAAAGACCACGACGACGCGGTTTGGGCCGCGCCAGACACCGATCCCGCGAACAAGGGCGGCGTGGATGTGATCGTGGCCATTGCAGACGTTGCGTTTTACGTGCGCCCCGGCTCGGCGCTAGATCATGAAGCGCGCCTGCGCGGCAACTCGGTGTATTTTCCTGACCGCGTGGTGCCGATGCTGCCGGAGGTATTGTCCAACGGCATGTGCTCGCTGAAAGACAACGAGCCGCGCCCGTGCCTTGCGGTGCGGATGACGTTCGACGCGCACGGTAAAAAGCTGAAGCACCACTTCATGCGGGCCACGATGCGGTCTGCGGCCAAGCTGTCGTATAACCAGGCGCAAGCGGCCATCGACGGCGCGCCGGATGACAAGACCGCGCCGTTGCTGGAGCCTGTGTTAAAGCCGCTGTGGGCGGCGTACGCGATCCTGAAGGAAGGCCGCGATAAGCGCGCGCCTTTGGACCTCGACCTGCCGGAGCGCAAGATTGTGCTCGATAAAAACGGCATGGTGGCAGGCGTGATCGTGCCCGAACGACTTGACGCGCATAAGCTCATCGAAGAATTCATGATCCAGGCCAACGTCGCCGCTGCCGAAGCGCTGGAGGCCCGGAAGTCGCCGGTGATTTACCGCATTCACGACGCACCGTCGTCCGAAAAACTGGTCTCACTATCCGAGTTTCTCGCGACGCTCGGTATCTCGGCGGCCAAGACCGGTTTCAACCGGCCTTCGCAGTTCAACCGCATTCTGGAACGCGGAAAGGGAGCCGAGTTCGAGGAACTGCTGAATGAGGTGGTGCTGCGCAGTCAGGCGCAGGCCGAATACAGCACGCGCAACATCGGGCATTTCGGACTGAACCTGCGGCGCTACGCGCATTTCACCTCGCCCATTCGCCGCTATGCCGATCTCATCGTGCATCGCGCGCTAATTTCAGCTTATGGCCTTGGTGATGGCGGGTTGAGCGACGACGAAAAAGGCAAGCTCGATGCCATCGCGGAGAGTATCAGCCAAGCCGAACGCAAGGCCATGTCTGCGGAGCGCGAGACGCTCGACAGACTTATCGCGATGTCATCTGGCCGAGCGTGTCGGTGACGAGTTCAAGGCGCGCATCTCTGGCGTCACGCGGTTCGGTCTGTTCGTGAAGCTCGCAGGCACCGGCGCGGACGGGTTCGTGCCTGTGGCAACGCTTGGGCGTGACTATTATCAGCACATTGAGTCCGCGCGCGCACTCGTCGCGGAACGGAGCGGCAAAGGGTTTCGATTGGGCGACACCGTGGACGTGAAGCTGGTTGAAGCGAACCCTGCAGCGGGCGCGCTGCGGTTCGAGATGCAAAGCGAAGGGCGGCCTATGCCGGAGCTGAGACGGCAAAGCGGTGTTAAGTCTCCACGGGGCGCCGGCGCGTTTGCCGCCAGCGCCCTTAAACGCGGTGGAGCGCGCCCAAAATCGAAGCCACCCACAAAGAAGCGTCGCTAATCGATGTTATCACCGTTGCACCGAATTGGCGACCATAGCTTCACAGGTGTTATGCTACGATGCTTTTATTAAACTCTCTGTCGCAGCTGCGAGACGCCTTCAAGCGAACTCTGGTTCCCTGTTCCTATTGAAGCGAAAGCAGTAGCATCGGCAGACCCTGAGCGCAAACTTTTGTAAGCTTGTCCATTGTGCAATCATGGGCGGCTTCTGACGCTGGCAGCGCCAAAGCGCTTTCCGCCCGGGATCGTAACGGCGGGACGCTGGTATCACCGTTACCTGCTTGGACAACTATAACCAATGCATTTTCAGAAAACGTCTGCCCGGTTTTGCTCATCGAAAATGTAAAACATAGCTTTCATGACTCTGATTGAGTCGAACGCGCTCTACCGACCAAAGTTATCTTCATTCCTGTAACCGTCGCAGATCGATTTGACTTTGATGTCCTGTCCGACGAACGAGCAGATACTTTGCTTCGCCCGCACGCTGCCGCGGATTTTATCCGCAGTTACACGCGAGCCATAGCTCCGCGCAACCGAAGCTAAATATTCCTCTTCGCAATACGGGGTTGAGATTTTTCCGCCCTTGTTTACCTGATAGGGTCCATCACATTTTATACGAGCCAAGGCGGGCGACGACACCGCCA
>CBDFGZ010000029.1:0-139192 GCA_965247345.1 Rhodomicrobiaceae bacterium
TGCCCCTTTCGCTCGTTACAGCAATCCCTCCGCCGCCACATTATCGCGCTTACCGAGTGCTCACTCCAGTGCTGTCCGATCTGGGGATCGAACCGAGGACGCAAGTCGTCGTCATGAGAGTGCTTCAAGAACGGTGAACGCATCGCCGATTTTGCGGTGGTAGCTGTCCGTTTACGAGGGCAGCTCCTGCTACGGCAGTTTGTGCAGCCCCGTCTATTCATTACCAATAGCGCCAAAGCCATCAGACCGTCGTTCATTCTCACTGAAGAGATCACGGCTGAAGCCGTCGTGCAAACGCGATAATTCTTGTCATAGATCTTGTCTTTAGGGCTGCACCATGTTCTCCTTCAGTTGTTAAGAAGGGGTGTTTCGATTGCGAAGCGGTCGCGAATTGGGGGCAACTATCGGTAAACTACGCTGGTTCTGCACATGACCGACGTGTGCGTCATTCCGTTCCCGCTCAATGGCGAGACGGCGAAGATCGAAACCAACGCTCTTATTATCGAATTTGTTAAAGCCCTCGCACGCGAGCAGGCGCGAAAGGATCACGCCGAGGAAACGACGCTCAAAATGAAGGTTCCGATGCCAATTGCCCTTGACTGAATAATGAATTCGTTGCTCTGCAACATCTTAAGCCGCGTCTGTTGCTTTCGTTAAATACTGGGATTTGGGCCCAGGCGCGTCAGCAATCTCATTGACCGGGTTGGTATTTCACAGCGCTATCTTGCCTTATGGGCTTCTCGAACGCTAAATGCTTTCCAGTAGGCTGGCGCTGCATCACGGGGCTCGCTATTTTTCGTGAGGGCAGGATATCGACCCCGATGAAACAAGCCGCTATCTACGCAAGGTTTTCGACAGACCTACAAAACGAGCGGTCGATTGAAGACCAAGTCGCCCTTTGCCGGACTTTACGCCGAGCGCGAGAACATTCACGTAAGTTGCGTTTATCAGGATCGCGCCCGATCTGGTGCTTCAATGATTGGGCGTGATGGGCTTCTGACACTTATGGACGACGCCAAAAAAGGCGCCTTCCAAATCGTGTTAGTGGAAGCACTGGATCGGCTCAGCCGCGATATGGAGGATTTGGCCGGTCTCCACAAAAGGCTCACTTTTTTTGATATTGAAATACGGGCCGTCCATGAGGGCCAAGTCAACACAGCCCTTGTGGGACTTCGGGGTCTGATCGGGCAACTATATCGGGAGGACAATGCCCATAAGGTGCGACGTGGGATGGCCGGGTGCCTTCGCGAGGGACGCTCGGCGGGTGGGCTGGCTTACGGCTACGAGACAGTTCCCGGTGATCCCGGACGATATGCTGTGGTCAGCGAAGAGGCCGACGTCGTTCGCCGTATATTTGACGAATATCTGAAGGGAAGCAGACCTCGGGCTATCGCTGCAGCGCTTAATCGCGATGCAATCAGTCCGCCGCGCGGCGTCCGTTGGAACGCCTCAACTATCAACGGCAATCTGAAGCGCGGAAACGGTATTCTTCACAACGAAATTTATGTCGGACGGCTTGTGTGGAACAAGGTTCGTATGGTCAAAGACCCGTCCACGGGAAAGCGCGTCAGCCGTGAAAATGAGGCAGTCGAGCATAGGATTGCAGCCGCGCCGGACTTTCAGATCGTCGGACTGGAAACATTTAAGGCGGTTCAAGCTCTCAAACACGCTCGCAGCGGGACTAAACCGCATGCGCAACGAAAGTCAAAACACATGCTTTCGGGACTTCTGCGATGCGGAAGCTGCGGATCGGGCATGACCTCGGCTGGAAGCGACAAACAGGGTGTTCGCGTTCGGTGCTCAAGAGCCCGCGAAAGCGGAGATTGCCCGGACCCCAAGACCTTTTATCTCGCCACCATCGAGGCCGCGGTGCTCTCAGGCTTGCGCCAAGAGCTTCGGAAGCCTGATGTGATCGCGGAGTACGTTCGAGAATATCATACCGAACGCAAGCGCCTCGCCGCATCTGCAAACGATGCAAGGATCAAACTTGAGCGGCGGCTTGCCGAGATCGATCAAGAGGCTTCGCGATGTATCGATTATCTTGTTAAGGGTTTTGGAAACTTAGAACGGATCGCTGCACGATCAAAGGAGCTAGGGATTGAAGAGGCTAAAGTTCGATCTGAGCTAGCCAAAGCCCCGGCTCCGATAAACGTAGTAGCCCTTCATCCAAAGATTTTGCTCCAGTATGAAGCGCAGATCGCGAATTTGCAGAAAGCGACGGCTGGCTCGCTCGCGTCTGGAGATACAAAAGCAGCCGAGGCTCTCCGCGAGCTTATCGAACGCGTAGTGGTATTCAGAAACGAAGAGAGGACTGGTGGCGTTCTTGTCGAAATCACCGGACGCTTGAATGCGCTTATGGGTGAGAGGGCATGGCCGAACGGCGTTCGGTCGTCAGTGGGATCGATGGTAGCGGAGGAGGGACTCGAACCCCCGACACGCGGATTATGATTCCGCTGCTCTAACCGGCTGAGCTACTCCGCCAATGGCCCCGGACCAAGTCACATTCATAGCCGATGTTTGCAAGTCCGGTCAAGATGTTGGACGAGATTACATCACCCAGAACTTGCAGGAATGTCGGAGTGCAAATCATGAGATATAAGGCCCGCAATATCGGAATATTCTTTCGTTTACTCGCCGTTGCGAACCGAAAAGCCTATTCCGAAAATCCTCAGCAGGTTGCTGAAACAGGTCTTTGGGGTAGCAGAAGGCTCAAGAAATAAGCTGAATGCCAGTTGAAGATAGCTGATTTACTTTGTCTCGACCCAGCGACGATTGGCTCAGTCATATCATATTTTTCAAATTATTGTAAGTAAGCCGATAGCGTTCCTATTAAAGCGGTTCCCGATTTAAGGGAATCGTAAGGGATTCACAAAAGCGTCGAAGCAGTTGATTCTGTGTCCTCAAACGCGGGGAGTCGGGAATGGCTTATTCGAAGGATCTGAGGATTCGGATGATCCTTGCGGTCGAGCAGGGGCGATCGGCGCGATCGAGTGCGAAACTGTTTGATGTCAGCGCGTCGGCTGCCGTCAAATGGATGCAAGCTTATCGGGCCGAGGGGCGTCGCCAGGCCAAACCGCACCGCGGCGGGCGGCGCTGCACTTTAGCTCCTCACGCCAATTGGCTGAAGAGCCGGGTGATGGGCGAGCCTGATATCACACTGAAGGAGCTTTGCGCCGAACTGTCGAGCCAAGGTGTTGCGACGAGCAAAAGCGCCGTGTCGCGATTTTTACTGCGAATGGGGTTCAGCTTAAAAAAAGCTTGTCCCACAGCGAAAGCAGGGAACGGTTCTGGCCAGCGAACAGGATCGGCCTGACGTTAAGGCGGCGCGAGACCTCTGGCGTCAAGAGCAGCCCCAACTCGATCCGGAAAAGCTTGTGTTCATCGACGAAACGGGGTGTGCGACGAACATGGCGCGGCTCAGAGGCCGGGCGTTGCGCGGTCAGCGGCTAAGAGGACGTGTTCCTCATGGCCATTGGAAAATAACAACATTCACCGCCGCATTGCGCGTTGATGGCCTGACCGCACCCCTGGTTCTCGATGGGCCGATGAATGGCGACTGGTTCAAGGCTTATCTTCGTCAAGTTCTCGTTCCGACTCTCAGCCAAGGCGATATCGTTGTGATGGACAATCTCAGCGCCCATAAAAGTGATGAGGTGCGAGAGTTGATTGAAGCGGCGGGGGCGCGCCTGCGTTACCTGCCGCCTTATTCGCCGGACCTCAATCCCATCGAACAAGCGTTCTCAAAGCTCAAAGCCCACCTGCGAAAACATAAAGAACGATCCGTCGAAAGCCTCTGGCAGCGAATCGGAAAACTCCTCGATGACTTTACGCCCACGGAATGCCGAAACTTCTTTCGACATGCCGGATATGCGTAGGGCAAAACGGGAACCGCTCTAATCAACGCGAACAGCAAGCGGAATTTTGGACTTACGTGCCAAAGCCCGATCACGGCAACCTTGCTCGAATATCAGATTCACTTCATCGACATGCACATCAGGTGCGCACCTCAACATTGAGCGGCTGCGAACTGTCCTCAAAATTGACCCGAGCAACTGCCTTAAGACTGCCCACGACGCTGCGTTGTCCACAATACGATAGCGACAGCAATTTTCTGGAACGTCATGTTGAGCGCCTGAACTCCGGCTCCGATCTCTTCCGAACCCGCCGTCGTCCGCTCCTGAAAATGACGCGTGGCGACGACCGCGTTCTCCCGTTCGTTCGCGAGTTTAACGTACACGTCAATCACAGCTTCCGAAGACCCGCTGCGAACTTCGACCTGGAAATCACGGATCTCGATGGATAAAGACAGATCCCCCGCAATGCGATCCTGGTTCGTGAGGATAGCGCGGAATGCCCCCGAATTCGCAAAAGTCTCAACCAGACGCGCCTGAAACAGCTTTGGAAGACGATCAGCCCAGGCAACACCGGAGAAGTACGAAACACGTCCGCCAGCGCTTTTCACAAGCACTTCTTCCGTGTCGATGGTCTTGATTGCGACCGGCGGATTGATGGTTAGCTGTAAGCTTCTTGCGCCATAAATTTTGCCTGTGCTTGGCGCTTGCAAATCGAATGTGGCCGGAGGCGATCCGCCGAACATGCCGCCCAACGAACATCCGCCGATCATGCTGGCGGTAATCACCGCAAAGATTGATCGTTTAAGCCGCATACAGACCCCGCCTCACCCGCAGCTTGTGTACCAAATAACATCCGTCTGCTCAATCACTTAAGGCGAGATTCGAGAAAACGCTAGTAGCGGGGCGATGTCTGCCCTCCCAGAAGAAATCCTGCCGGGTTCCGCTCAACCTTCTGCACGACGCGGTCGAGGCTTTCGGCTAAGCGTCTGCCATCCTTGACGAAAAGCTCGATTTCTCGCAAGGTCCTCTGGGTTTGCTGAGTGATCTCGCCCGCCTTATCGCCCACGGATTTATCGAGTTTTTCAGCCAACTGTCCGAAAGATTTGGCCGCCAGTTGCATCTGCGCCACAACAGAGGCCTTGTCGTTGCCGTCGACGCCTGCGATGCGGTCGATGGCACCGTCGAGTTTTCTGGACATGTCGTTGAACCGTGCCGACAACTCGCGTGCGTTCACGACGATGGTGGCGATATCGTCCTTTCGCTGATCCAGCATACCGGTGAACGCTTCGATGTTCCCGATGGTTTTCGTGAGTGCCGCTTCGTTTTTCGCAACCAGGGCGTTCACGCTCTCGATCAGGGTCGACGCGCGGCCCGCCGCGTCGTTGACGCCGGACAGCATGCCGCCAGCCGAGGTATCCCCGGGTATCGTCGGTAAAGGCTGGCCCGGCGTCGAGGCAAGCATGGCCGCGTTTTGCGATCCGGGCGTGATTTCCAGCGCGATAAACCCGGCAAGCCCTTGTTGCGCAATGCGGGCACGGCTATCGACACGGACCGGTGTGTCGGCACGAACCGAGATCACGGCCCGGACTTGCGCCGTATTCTCGGAGACGACCTCGATGGACCGGACCGCTCCAAAGCGAATGCCGTTGAACAGAACTGGCGACGCCTGACTGAGCCCCTGGACCGAACCGTTGAACAGAACGTAATAGTCCTTGCCCGAAGCACCTGTCGCGTCATTACGCATCCAGTAAATGAAGCCCAGAATTGCTGCCAGCACGCCGACGACAAACACGCCGATAATCACATGATTGGCTCGTGTTTCCATGGGTCAGGACGCCTTTCTCACAGCGCGGCCCCGTTCGCCGCGAAAATAGTCTTCCACCCACGGGTGACCGGGATTGGTGACAAGATCGGCAGGCGGCCCTTCGCGGACCACGTGCTTGTCGGCCAGAACCGCAACGCGGTCGCAGATAGCGAAGATGCTGTCGAGATCGTGGGTGATCATGTAGACGGTAAGGCCCAACGTCTGCTGCAAGCTGCGAATCAGGTGATCGAAGGCCGCTGCCGAGATCGGGTCCAGGCCTGAGGTTGGCTCGTCAAGAAATACGATGTCGGGGTCCAGCGCCAAAGCGCGGGCCAACCCTGCGCGCTTTCGCATGCCACCGGAAAGCTCCGACGGAAATTTCGCGGCAGCGTTCGAGGGCAGCCCCACCATGGCAAGCTTCAGCTTTGCAAGTTCATCCATCACGGACTGCGAAAGCTTCAGATGTTCCCGCATGGGCACCTGCACGTTTTGCAACACGGTCAGTGACGAAAACAGTGCGCCATCCTGAAACAGAACGCCCCAGCGACGCTCCACCGCGATCCGCTCTTTCGTGGACAGCGACTGAAAATTCTGGCCGAAGACTTCGATGGTCCCGGTCTCGAAAGGTGTCAAACCGAGCACGGTGCGCAACAGGACTGACTTTCCCGTGCCGGACCCACCAGCGATAGCGAGCACTTCACCCCGATTGACGTCGAGATCGAGGTTTTGAAATATGAGTTGCGAGCCATAATACTTGGTCAAACCACGCAACCGGATGGCAAAGTCGTGCGTTTTGTCCATCGGCCCGGCCATCAATGCTTCCGTCTGCAACTGAACAGCCATCAGAACCCGCTCGCGGAAAGGAAGATCGCAAACACCCCATCGAGCACCAGCACAAGGAATATGGCCTTGACCACGGCTGTCGTCACCTGCGTGCCCACGGACTCCGCGCTGCCCTTCACGGCCATCCCTTCCATACATCCTACGAGCCCGATCACCAGTGCCGCGAACGGCGCTTTGATCAGACCCACGTAGAAATGTTTGCTGTCCACCGCGCTGTTTAGCCTTTGCAGGAAAATGGGGATATCTAGGTTGAGATAAAGCTTGGCCGCCAACGCACCGCCCGCCAGCGCCATGACATTTGCAATGAACACCAGCAATGGCAGCGCGAGCAAAAGCGCCAGCATGCGAGGCAGAACCAGCGTCTCGATGGGATCAATGCCGATGGTGCGCATGGCATCGATTTCTTCCCGCGTCTTCATGGTTCCGATCTGCGCTGTAAAAGCGGAGGCCGAGCGACCGGCGACCATGACGGCAGCGAGCAGGACACCCACCTCGCGCAATGTCAGAATGCCCAGCATATCCACGGCGAGCGCTTCCGCCCCGAAGGTACGAAGCTGTTGCGCTCCCTGCTGCATCACCACGGCACCGATCAAGAAGCAGACCAGCGCAATGATGGGAACGGCGGTCAAACCCGTCTGCTGAAGCTGATGAACGAATGCCGTCCCGCGAAAAGTCCATGGGCGAAGCATGACCCGTCCTAAGGCTGCCGCGACCTGCCCGAGGAAATCGGTCAGACGAAGCGCATCGCGAAAAACAGCGGTCACGCCCAATGCCGCTTTACCGATGGCACCGAAAAACGACTGGCGAGGTTCTGGATCTTCCGCGAGCGCCGTCCGACCACTCGCCTGGGCAACCTCGTCGATCAGAACACGATGGGCAGCCGTCGCGCCAACAAGGCTCGTTGGAGATACGCCGATCTGCGATGCAAGCCGAACCACGGACAAAGCCCCGGACGTGTCGAGCAACCCGATGCCCGCCGCATCGATCACCACAGCGCGCCCTGAGGGTTTGCAGGCCGCGACAACCGCATAAACCTCATCGATATGCGCCAGCGTCCAGTCGCCGGACAAGACCACGCGTTCAACCGAACCGTCGCGGACGACCTGGCAGCCAGGTCCAACAGATCGATGGGTTCGTGTTTCAGCGCGTGTCAGCATGAGGCGAGGCGCGTGTCCCTGGTCAACATTCTCGCGCCTTATAGCAAAACGGAACATCCCCTGTCCCGATAAAACGCCCAAAGCCCGATAAGGCGCGCGCTCATCAACGATCCTGAAAGCATTTCGCGGTCATAATGAAGTGTGATCGAACCGATATGGACAACCGTCATCAACCCATATCCCAATGCAGTGGGCATGTTGTGGACGTAACGCACTCGGAACACGTTCAATTGTCGGAAGCCGACTACCGCACCATTGAGGCTGCGCTCATTTCCAGCTCGAAGGGGCGCGGGTTCCTGCGGGAGTTTCTGGATCGCAACCGCACACCGGAAACCGAGCGGCTGTTTCGATCCATCGCGCGGCTGCACCGGTCGACGGTCGGCGATCCGGCGTTCATTTCGGGGACACGGCGCGATCTGGAAACCGTCCTGCGAGCCACGAGAGACATCAGGACAGCCATCACCGAGGACAATGCGGAGGCTGCGGCGTCGTCGCTGGCGTGTGTCGAAGCCATCGTGCTGGCGTTGTCGGAGACCATGGAAGAGCGAAATACGGATCCATCTGACGGCGGCGCAACTTCATCGGGATCGACGGGAAACAGCGTTCACCCGCATGCCAAACTTTATGACGAACTGGCCTTCCTTTATCCTACCGCAATCGATCCAACCGCAAAACCCAGCGACCTCGATCTGCTATTCTAAGCTTGCCCGCGATGCTTTGTCCGCCAAAGTCGATCCGAATACGCTAACGCGCTGGTTTGAGGTCAGATCTTGGATATATCGCCGTCACGGTGTAAGGTAAGCTATCGTCTTCAGGCACAGATCAGCATCGGGAACAAAACACACCTGGTGAACAAATTGGACGATGCGGAGGTTGCGGTCGCTCAACCGCACATGACGCCGAAGAGTATTGCGATTTTGGCTAAAGATTTCGAGAGAGATGCGGCATGACAGTTGATCTTACGTTTATATCCAAGCAACTCGAAAGACTTCAGGCGACGGCGGGCGAAACCAATGCGCGCCTTGCAGTCGTAGAGGATCATCTTACGAAGCTCGGCACGAAGTCCGACAAGATGGCGGTTCAGATGAGCGGCATCAAAGGCGGTGTCAACGACATAGAAGAATCGATGAAAAGCATTGCCAAACGTCCTGATCGAAACCGGTAGGGCGAGCATAGATTGAGCATCGCCGCAATCTTCGACAAGCAACACATACGCGCCAATTTACTCAGGGCGGCCGTCAGCGGGCAGGCAGTCGACTTCCTCAACCTGCATGCGGCTGCGGAAGTTCTGGAGCGCGCGCAGTCCGTCAAACGGTCGTTCAAGACCGCTCTCGTGACCGGCGGCGTGCATGGCAGCACGCTCACGTCTGCGCTGTCTGCCGCATTTGCGGATATCGACGTTGTTTCCATGCCGCCGACTGTGGACCTGTCGCGGGGCTGTGGTTCGCTCCGTGTCGTCGCCGGTGAAGACATGCTCCCCATTCGGGATGGCGCCCTCGATCTGATCGCATCCATCCTATCGTTACATCTCGTCGACGATCTCCCGGGCACGCTCATTCAACTCCGCCGCGTCCTGAGGCCAGACGGATTATTCCTCGCCGCGCTTCTCGGCGGCGATACGCTCATCGAACTGCGTCAGGCATTCATGATTGCCGAGAGCGAAACGACGGGCGGCGTCAGCCCGCGGGTCTTCCCTACTGCAAATGTGCGTGATCTTGGCGGGCTGCTGCAACGGGCGGGCTTTGCGTTGCCCGTCGCCGACGTTGAACAGCTTACAGTGACATACAGCGATCCCATGGCATTGATGCTGGAGCTGAAAGCGATGGGGGCCGCAAACCCGCTGGCCGCAAGGTCCAGAACGTTTTTGCGGCGGGACACGCTCGCTCGCGCCATCGAGATCTACAACGAGCGATTTTCCATGGAAAGGGGGCGCGTCAGGGCAACGTTCGAAATCATTTACCTGAGCGGCTGGGCACCTCACAAGAGTCAGCAGAAACCCTTGAAGCCCGGGTCGGCGGCGGCGCGACTGGCCGATGCCTTGAGCGGGATCGAGACGGCGGCCACCGACGAGGCCACTTCGTTTCCCGGCACCTCGTGTTAAGCTCACCGGCTATCCCCGGCATCGGAGGTTTGAACCCGGCAACTGTTGCGAAGAACCGGTTGCGGCAAACTGGCTACGGTTTTCTTTACTTGCACGCCCAGCGCCGGGAATGGATCGATGCCAATCTTTTCGGCCAGTTTATCTATGGATAGCTCGGTCCAGGTCTGACTGTCATCGTTGGGCGCAAGGTAAGCCCCGGCGGCATTCCGCGAGGGGATATAGATTGCTTTATATATGTGGCTTGGGATGAGCACCCTGCCTTTCAAGCTCTCTAACACCTCGCCAATGAAGGCCGGTCCCGTGACCACATAAACTTCCCCCGCCGTCGAGGTCAGGTTACGCACAGCACTTTCGATACCCTCCCACAGAACGCCGTTGTTGCACCGGTTCTGCGGCACGATGTTAGCCAGCGTGAAGGACTCGGCTTGCGCCTGCTCTGTGGACATGTCCCCGTTCGGTGCCATATGCCCACGGTCGAAGCCACTTCGTTTGTAATCACCCAGTTCAGAGCGGTCGTCGCGCGGGACACTTTGCTCGGAATGAAATGCCGTGGATCGCGGACGCATGAGCATACGCGCTTCATAGACGCGCCCTGCCGTCAAATGTTCCGCCGACCACAGCGGCCCGCGAGACAGTCCCGAGTGCAGCAACGCCAGTTGCGTGAAGCACAGGCGCGTCGTGCGTTCTTCGAGGCCGTCTTTCAGCAGTGCGGGGAGTTTGCCCTGAAAGGCTTGCGCCGCACATAGGTCTTCATCGGCGGCGACGGAAGTGACCGATGCGAAAATGAGACTATATATAAAACAAGCTGAGACGAAAAACCGATGCATTTTGCCTCCACGAACGATCATGAGCCGTTCATGGAGGGTGCCTGATTCGTCGATCTGAGGCTGATGGCTCGACTTAACGACGGCAAGGCAAGCGATAATAGGACATGGCCAACCGGGCGCTGAGATTACGACGGCGTGACTAGCGCGCGCCAATGCACTAAACTCTGCGGGCAACCGAGGGACTTTGTGATGGCAGCAATACTTCAGCCCGAAGGCACTTACGCGACCACCGCCGCGCGACAGGCCGTGTTTGCCGAACTCGCAGGTTGGCTCGGCAATCGCTTCAGCGACGGCGCGGCATTACGCGAACAGCACGGCCATACGCTCACGTGGATCGAGAATCAGCCGCCGGAAGCCGTGGCCTTTCCGGCGTCCATCGACGAAGTGGTGCGCATCGTGAAGCGATGTGGCGAGGTGCGCCTGCCAGTTATCGCGTTCGGCGCGGGCACATCCCTTGAAGGGCACCTGAACGCGCCCTACGGCGGCATCGCGCTTGATTTTTCCCATATGGCGAGCGTGATCCGCGTGCAAGCGGACGATCTCGATTGCGAGGTGGAGGCGGGTATCAAACGCCATGCGCTCAACGATTACCTTCGCGACACGGGATTATTCTTCCCTGTTGATCCAGGTGCTGACGCGAGCCTTGGCGGCATGGCCGCAACCCGAGCGTCAGGCACGTGCGCGGTGCGTTACGGCACCATGCGCGAGAACGTGGTGAACGTCACAGCCGTGATGGCGAACGGCGAAATCGTCAAAACCGGAGGTCGCGCACGAAAGTCGTCGGCAGGATACGATCTGACGCGGCTGCTCGTTGGCTCGGAAGGCACGCTAGGCATCATCACGCAACTGACCGTGCGATTGCATGGCATTCCGGAAGCCGTCATCTCTGCGGTGTTCCCGTTCGAGACCGTGGCGGGCGCGTGCCAGGCCACGACAGCGGCCATGCAACTCGGCCTTGGCGTTGCGCGCATCGAACTGCTCGATCCTCTGCAAATCCGCATCAGCAATGCGCACTCGAAACTCAGCTTGCGCGAAACGCCGACTCTTTTCGTGGAATTTCATGGTAGCCCCGCCGGCACGGCGGAGCAGGTGCAAATTTTTCAGGCCATCGCGGCGGATAACGGCGGCGGACCGATGACTTCGGCGGGAGATGCCGACGACCGCAAAAAGCTCTGGCAAGCGCGCCATGATGTTTACTGGGCGCAACGCGGATACAGGCCAGGCGCGACTGCGCTTGTGACCGACGTGTGCGTTCCCATCTCGCGCCTTGCCGAATGCGTGGGCGAAACGCAGGCAGATATTGCTCGGCTGAAGCTTGTCGCGCCAGTTGTCGGCCATGTGGGCGACGGCAATTTCCACGCCGTGCCGTTAATATATCTCGAGGATGCGGATGAAGTCGCTCGCGCAAAAGAGTTCAGCCACCGGCTTGTGGAGCGGGCGCTCGCCATGGAAGGAACATGTACCGGCGAACACGGCATCGGGCAAGGCAAGAAAGCCTATCTGGCCGAAGAGGCCGGGCTCGGCATCGACGTGATGCGCACCATCAAGACCGCGCTTGATCCTTGTAATATTTTTAATCCGGGCAAGATATTTTAGTCACGGTGACGCGTCAAAACTGACACAAATTTTGCGTCATTGTGTAAAGCTAAACCGATATCCGTTTGTGACCTGGAAGGATGACCGTGGGCCGCGTCCTCGCCGCATTTGCCACTCTGCTTATCCTGATACTCGCGGCCGCGTTTATAGCGCCGCTATTCATCGATTGGGCGGCATACCGGCCCATGATCGAAAGTGCTGCGTCGCAAGCCGTCGGCAGAACGGTTCGGACGAAAGGAGCCATCGGTCTCAGCCTGTTGCCGGAGCCGCGTCTGAAACTTGAAAATATCGAAATGCTGACGACACAGGCGGGCGAACCGGCGATAGCGGTGCAGTCGGCGGATATTGCGCTCTCCCTGCCTGCGCTGCTTGGGGGTCAGGTCGAGGCGTCGTCGGTCAAGCTCATTCATCCAGTCGTTAAACTCGACCTGACGGAGACACGTACACCGCCGTCCGCCCAGCCTGCGCTCGCCGCAACTCTGCTTCGATCCGCCGAAATACGCGCGCTCGAAATCGTCGACGGTTCGCTTGTCGTTCTCTCCAGGAACGCGTCGGCACAGACCTTGGCCTTAAGCAGGATCAACGGTTCGGTCGCCTTCCCACCGGGCGCGCCCATTCGTTTTACCGGGCGCGGGCAAAGAGATGAACGAACGCTCGATCTGAAAATCGGCATCACACCCGGCGTAAGCCAGACCACGAAGGTCACCGCGAACATTCTGGATCTTGCCACAAAATCCAGTCTCCAACTGGACGGCACGCTGTTCACAGTCAGCGAACCCATCTTCGAAGGCGCGCTGTCGGTGCTGTTCACGCCAAAAACGATGTCCAGCGATCAGCGCATCGATGTCAGCGCAAAAGCAACGGCAAGGATTGAGGCAGATGGCGCAGCACTCGCCAACGTCATCCTGACGGTGGATTCTCAGAACCGGCCTCAGATCGTTACCGGCTCCGCCCAGATCGACTTCGCGTCGCAGAACGTGAGTGCAGCGCTAGAGGCGGCGTCACTCGATGTCGACGCGCTGATATCCGCTGGAGCCGCCCCGGACCGGGATAACGCTCAAACCGACTGGCCCAGCTATCGCGAGGTTGCGGAGCAGATTTTATGGTTTGCGCCGAAATCGGCAGTTCGGCTGTCGCTGGCTACGGAGCAGATGCAGATCAAAGGCGAACCTTTGACCAAGGTCGCGGTGGATGCGGCCCGCACTGCGGACCGTTGGGTGTTCGAAAAAGTGACCGCAGTTTTGCCGGGGGACGCCACAGTCAAAGGCATTGGCACGATCAAAAAGACGGAAACAGCTCCAACCCTTTCCGCGACTGGAAGCATCGAAGGCAAAAGTCTCGGGCGTTTCGTCCGCTGGATCGCGCCCACATCTGTTCAGGCTCGCCAGGCCGCGTCACAGCCGTTCGTCTTAAAAGCATCGGTCACGCTGTCTGAAGACGCCACGATCATGGAAGGCGCCTCCGGTGTCATCGGCAAAACGCCGTTCGAGGTCAGCTTACGGGTCGAGAAAACGCCAACACCCAAGATGATCGCGTCTTTGTCGGGTGAGGCCATAGATCTCAGTTCCATCGACTTTGCGATGCCAGATGGCGGACTGCGATCGGTGGACGTGTCGAAGCTTGCGAAAGAGGCGACGCTCTCCGCGCTTGCTCCTGCGCTTTCAGAAATCTTCGGTCCGCTTGCAGAGGCGGATATCAGCGTTTCCGCCAGGAGTTTGAGACTGAACACTCTCGAACTGCGCAATATCGGTGGTCGGGTTCGGCTGTCACCCCTGATGGTTTCGATCTCAAAGCTCAACATCGAAACGGCCGAGGGCCTTACCATTTCGGGTGACGGGTCCGTGCCCATCGTTGGCACCCAGGATGGCAGGATCGAAGGCCGTATGGAGGCACCGTCGGCGGGCGCGTTCCGGGAAGCTTTAAGGTTTACAGGTATCGGGACTGAACGCCTCGGTGGCCGCAGCATCGATGATCTTGTTCCCGCAAAAATCAGCGTATCCTACACGACCGACGTTAGCGGCGAACGGCGCGTCAAGGCGGATGGTGCAATGGGAGACACCCGTGTTAGTGGCCAAGGCCAGTTCAAAGCGGCGAACTCGGACAGTGAACCAATGACACTCGCAGCGAGCTTCGATGCGAATTCGCCAAACGGGGCGAGGTTCGCCCATTTGCTGCTCAATGGCGCAAATACGGATGAATCGTCGAGTTCAGCGCCGGGTACACTGAAAGGGCGGTTCAGTGGATCGCTTCAGAAACTCGATACGTCGATAATGCTGACAACACCAGCGGTTCAGGCGCAGTTTGACGGGGTGACGGAATACAAATCCGGAAACCTGACCTCGCTTGGAAAGGTCACCGCTTCGAGTCCCAACGCCGACGCGTTTTTACCGCGTGACCTGCTGGTTCTGCTTGGAGCCGAGCCGAAATCGAAACTCAAAGTTTCCGCGACGGTCGCGCTTGACGATACGGTTGTTACGGCAGATCGCATGGAAGCCGAGTCCCCGCGCAATCTGGTCACCGGTAAAATTGAGGTGGATACCGCTGCGACGCCGTTCAGGATCGAAGCCGATCTTAAAGCGGATCGTTATGACCTTGGCGCGTTGCTGGCACCGATCTTGACGTCCAGCCGTGCTCAGGCCACTGACAGTGAAGCCACGACGGCCCCGGCAACTTCCATGGTTTGGACGAACAAGCCCTTTTCGCAGGCGAGCTTGCAAACCGGGTTTGCCAGGCTTTCCCTCGCCGCCAAGACGATGACAGTCATGGACGGTATCGTTCTCACGTCGGCACAAGCGTCGGCAACGCTCCAGAACGGCAAACTGGATTTAATACGGCTCGACGGAAAAGTGTTTGGCGGCGACGTCATGGCTTCCGGAACATCGGTTATTCAGTCCGGTGCTGTCATGGTCAACGGACGATTGTCTATAACGGGCCTCGACCTGGCAGCCGTCCCGTCCTCGGGTAAGTCGCTTGCGAGCGGAAAAGTGGCGATTTTGCTCAACGCATCCGGTCGCGCGCTGAGCCCCCAAGGGTTGATCTCGGTGCTCAATGGCCGTGGGACGATTGGCCTTTCGGACGGTGTCATCCGCAGATTGTCGCCGCTTGCGGTGCAGAAAACAGCCGACGATCTGGCCGGTTTACAGCCGGTGCCTTCCGACGACACGATCGCAAAACGCCTTAACGATGCGGCTCAAACCACAGACTACCGGTTCCGGCGGGTGCGCATTCCGGTTCTTATTCATGACGGGTTGCTCGAAATCAGGCGCGCCGCGTTTACCAGTCAAAGGGACGGGCAAATGCGGCTTGAGGCGATGGTCGATCTTGCGCGGTTGCAGGTGGATGCGACGTGGCAACTGGGGTCGATCCGGGACCCCCGCGCAAAATGGCCGCCGGTGAAAGTGACCGCCGCCGGATCCATCCGCGATCTGGGCAACCTGTCACTAACGTTTGCCGCTGATGATCTGGTACGAGGTTTGGCTGCACGGCGGATGGAAGCCGACCTGAAGCGCCTTGAGAGCCTCAACAACCGCCCGGCTCCCACCGCGCCGTGGACAACGAAACAGGAAACCGTGCCGCGCTCCGATCAGCGCCGACCCGAGGCTTCCGCAACACCATCCGGTGAAGCCGAAAAGCCGGTGGCTGCCCCGCCGCCAAGCAGTTATGCACGGCCTTCGTTTGAAACGCGCATGAGAGAGCTTCTCCAGTCTGAAGGCGGCAACGCGCGATTGGATGCGAGACCATAATACCAGCCGCAAAATCATTGACTGGCAGCAGTGCCCCTCACCCCAACCCTCTTGCCGTCGCCAGAGGCGCGCTGGCTTTGTGTCCGGGAAAACGCTTTCGCGTTTTCGTTCGGAACCAAAAGTCATAATATTCAGATCAGCACGACCTAATCAGATCAGCACGACCTAAATTGTCTTTTTCGCCATCATGTCGGCAATGGCGTCGGCCTGACGGATGGCAAGCGCGACGATGGTCAATGTCGGATTCTCCGCGCCGCCGGTGGTGAACTGGCTCCCATCCGACACAAAAAGGTTAGGGACATCGTGGGCGCGCCCGAACTTGTTCACCACACCGTCACGGGGCTTCTCGCTCATGCGCGAAGTTCCGAGATTGTGCGTGGAAGGATACGGCGGCGTCGGTAAGGTCCGGGTCGCGCCGACCGCGTGATACATGGCCTGCCCTTGTTTCCAGGCGTGATTGCGCATGGCCACATCGTTTGGATGATCGTCGAAATGCACGCTGGCGACAGGCATGCCGAACTTATCCTTTTCTTTCGCGTCCAGGGTCACACGGTTGGTTTCCTGCGGCATGTCCTCGCCCACGATCCACATTCCTGCCATGTTCTCGTAGGCGTCGAGAGCCGTCGTAAACCCGCGCCCCCATGCACCCGGATTGAGAAATGCGGCCATGAACGGCAGCCCAAGCGACAACGTTTCCAGTTCATAACCGCCCACGAAGCCACGCGCAGGATCGTTTTTCGCCTCATCACGCACAATTCCGGCCATGGTCGTCCCGCGATACATGCGAACCGGCTGCTCGAAGATGCCATAAACCGATGCCGTCAAATGGCGCATGTAGTTTTTGCCCACCTGCCCGCTGGAGTTGGCGAGACCGTTCGGAAACATGGAGGATTGCGAGTTCAGCAGCAGCCTCGGTGTTTCGATGGAGTTGCCCGCGACAGCCACGGCACGCGCTTTCTGGCGTTGCAGCGTGCCATCCTTGTCTGCGTAAACGACAGCGGTCACCTTGCCTTTCGCGTCATGTTCGATCTTGATCGCCTGTGACTGCGGACGAACTTCGAGGTTGCCGGTGGCTTCTCCTTTGGGGATTTCCGCGTTCAGTGTGGACCATTTCGCGCCAGACTTGCAGCCCTGGAAGCAAAAGCCGATCTGACGGCAGCCACCACGGCCATCGCGCTCGGCCGAATTGATCGCCATACGCCCGGTGCTGACTTCGGTGTATCCGACTTTCTTTGCCCCGGCTTCGAACACTTTATAATTGTTGTTGCCCGGCAGGCCCACAATCCCGTTGGTGCGAGTGACGCCCATCTTGTCTTCGGCTCTGGCGTAGTAAGGCTCAAGTTCGCCAAGCGTGATCGGCCAATCCAGCAAATTTGCGCCTTTCAAAGTGCCGTATGTCGTCTTGGTCTTGAATTCATGCTCCTGAAGACGAAGGGATGCTCCGGCCCAATGGACGGTGGAGCCGCCGACCGCTTTCACGATCCAGGCAGGCAGGTTCGCGAAATCCTTCGCAACACGCCACGAACCAGATGTTGTCCGCATATCCGTCCACGCAAGTTGCGCAAAACTTGCCCATTCGTCGTTCAGGAAGTCTTCCATTTCATGTCGTGCGCCTGCTTCCAGGATCACGGTTTTGATGCCCTTCAGGGCGAGTTCCGCACCGAGTGTTCCGCCGCCTGCGCCCGAGCCGATGATGACAACGACGCTGTCGTCGCTTTGATCGAATTTTGCAGCCATGACCATTTCTCCCTGATGCCCCGGTTAAATCCAGGTTATGTCGTTGAAGCCACGCTCGATGTAGCCGCCCTTGTCGGCAGACGATCCCTCATAGCCGAAGGTTGGCCAGATTTCCGGCTGGTTGTAGAGGCCGGTGACGAGGCCGGATCGCAGCTTGGCGAAGAACGCTGTGGTCTCGATCTGGCGTAGAAGGGCCACCCGATCCTCTTCCCAGCCGACAGCGATGTAAGCCGAACCGTGACTTTTCTTTGCGGCCGCGTTCAACTTCGCAACGCCCTCCTCCATCAGCGTCTTAAGCTTTGGATCGGCGGCGGATTTGGTGTCGTAGGCCTTTACCGCCACGGCGTAAAACCGGTCGGCCAGCTTGTCATGGGGATAAATATCGCGGGCAGCCTGGATCAGCGTCTGCATCGTTGCTGGAGTGAGACCCTGTGTTTCGATGCCCCACGCCTCGATGGGATAGATGACCGCCGTTGCGGTCAAAACGAATGCCGCAGCCGAGGCTGCCTTCACAAACCCGCGGCGCGACAGCCTGCCCGCTTCCTCGATCTCTGCCATACTCTGCTCCCTGTTTTCTTACACATTCATTTTTTTACTTCTGGCCTTATCGATACCGGCCATGTTTTTGCAGAACTTCGATTTTATAGCCGTCGGGGTCCTGGACGAAAAAGAATTTCGCCATCAGCGCGCCCTCTCGGTGGAATTGTTTGATTGGATTGGGACTGAGCCCGGCAGCCTCGAACCGCGCATGTTCGCTCTCCAGATCGTCGACGGCAAACGCCAGATGCCCGTAGCCGTCGCCCATCACATAAGGCTCGGTTCTGTCGTGGTTGATCGTGAGTTCGAGTTCGAAACCGCTGTCGCCATTCTTGAGATAGACCAGGGTGAAACCGTCGAACGCGAACCGATCAGCCGCTTGCAATTGAAAAGCCTGTCGATAGAACTCCACCGACTTTTGTTCATCCAGAACCCGGATCATGGCGTGGATCGCCTTTGCCATACGGTCCAGTCTCCCCTCGCGGCGTGCGTCTTATCCGAGTGCATTCAAGACTGGAGGCGCGGCACGCTTAATCCCAGACCGGCGGTTAAGCCGGTGTGTATGCCGACGGTTTCCGTGCAGTTCTCCCGGCAAGATTAATCGATGAAAGCGTAAGCCGGGTAGTATTCGCGTGTTACGCGATCAATGGGCACTTCGTGCCGAGGCCCAATCCCTGCTCGTGATACTCGCATCGAACGGCTTTGCTGTCTTGTGGGCCAGGCAACAGCACCTGAGCAGCGAGGTAAAATTCCTGACTTCACCGCGCGATGTAAGAACCTCATCGTAAAGCTTCGAAACAAACTGAGGCATCGTCAGGCCTTGGCTCGTCGACAATTCTTCAAGCGCCGCCCAGAACTGACGTTCCAGGCGAATGGACGTGACGTGCCCGTCGATCCTGATCGAGCGGGTTTCCGACTCGTAATTCGACGGATTTTGGCTGGAGTAAATCTGACACATGGCGTGACCTCCCAACGACCCCGCGCTCAAACTTGCGCTTGGCACGGATTTTTATATTTATTCCAGGGTAGCATACCGGTTAAGCATCCGCTATCGCCGCCAAGGTTTCGCTGGTTTTTTCGCGCACGGACCAGAACTTAAGTTGGACCGGAGATATCGCGCGAGCGCTGGCGGGATTCAAAATATTAACCAAGACGGTGAGAGCCTCTTTTCCGGGCGGCAAACGGGTTCCAAGTGATGTCGGACGGAGGGAGCCTCGTATGCCAGCACACGGTATCACGGTACGGGCCATTCAGCTTGGCGAGAGCCTCGATACGAAGGGTCTTGAGCGGCAGGACGCCTTTGCCGCGAATCCGCTCGCGTTTCGCACGAACAGCAACGGCACCGCGATGCTGTTCAAGTTCGGCGCAGTGGTTTTCTTTAACATGACGCCCATCGAGGAGGAGGACCTGATACGGGGCCTTGGTTCGCGGGTTATCGGTCCGCTTGGACAGCGCGAAGTGGAGACCGTCAACCTCGTCATCGCGCCGGACGACGACGACTTGCTAAGCAGCCTTGGTGCAATTCAGCTTCGCAACACCGATCCCAATCGCCTTTTGCTCGTGGGAGAAGCGTTGGCTGTCTCCGTGGCTTTAGCCTACGATGAACGGCGCATCGCAACCGCCTTCGAGCGCATTGAGCCAATCGCCGCGAGCCTTATCAAGCGCCGCCTGCCGCCGGGACCGAAATCGGCGCTTCTCGAACAAATCGGGGAAGCGCTTCTCATCCAGAAACGGCTCGCGGCGCGTGTCGATCTCGACGATAAGCCCGACGTCCTTTGGGATCACCCGGAGCTTGAACGGCTTTGGGCGAAGCTTGTGGATGAGTATGATTTACCGGCCCGTGCACGCGCGGTTGAGCGCAAGTTGGTTGTCATTCGCGAAACCGCCGACACGATCACCGATTTGATTTCGACGCGGACGAGCCATCGTCTGGAATATTATGTAATCATCCTGATCGCGATTGAAATCGTGCTGGGCGTGTACGACCGGTTTTTCAAATGATAATCTTCATCAGCGATTCACGGACCGCCAACCGATATCTCTGCGACAAAAGCCTTCGGGCCAATCGATTCGGTCTATCGCTTTATAAACCAACGCCTGAGCGGACGCGGCGTCGCCTGCAATCGCACTCACATTTAGAACACGTCCGCCTTTGGCGATCAGCAGGCTATTGTCCTGTGCGGTGCCCGCGTGGAATATCGTGACACCGGGCGCATCGGCGGCCTGCCGCAATCCGCGAATAACCGTGCCTCTGGAGTACGCATCAGGATATCCGTTCGTGGCCATCACGACCGTCAATGCGGTCTGATCGCTCCAATCGAATGTGATCCCCGACACATCGCCCCCCGACGCGACGGCAAACAATGCCGTCAACAGATCGGACTTCAGGCGCAACATCATCACCTGGCACTCGGGATCGCCAAACCGCACATTGTATTCGATCAGTTTTGGACCATCCGCCGTGATCATCAACCCAGCGAACAAGACGCCTACAAACGGAGTTCCACGCGCGGCCATGGCGGCAATCGTGGGATTGATGATCGTCTGCATGACTTCTATTTCGAGCGCGGACGTCATCATGGGCGCGGGCGATACAGCACCCATCCCGCCGGTATTGGGGCCGGTATCGCCATCGAACGCTCGTTTGTAATCCTGCGCGGAGGCAAAAGGGGCCGCCAACCGGCCATCGCTCAGTGCAAAAAAGCTCGCTTCTTCCCCGATCAGCTTTTCTTCAAGGATCACAGAGGCCCCGGCATCACCGAACGCGCCGTTGAAGCACGCGGCGATGGCGGCTTGCGCGGTCTCAAGCGTTTCGCATACCGTCACACCCTTGCCGGCAGCTAAGCCATCAGCCTTGACCACAATCGGCACGCCTAGACTTTCGAGGCCCGCGAGTGCGTCCGTTGCTCTGAAATATTGCTGATATTTGGCAGTCGGAATATGCCACTCGGCACAAAGCACCTTCGTAAACGCTTTGGACGCTTCAAGCTCCGAGGCCGCGCGCGAGGCACCGAAAACAGCGATGCCGTGATTTCGAAGGCTGTCACTCAGTCCGTGAACAAGGGGCGCCTCGGGCCCAATAACAACAAGATCGATCTTGGCCGCATTACAAAAGCTCAAAACGGCTTCATGATCGTCGATATCAATGACGGCCACGTCGGCACACTCTGTAATGCCACCATTTCCCGGCGTGCAAAAAAGCCTGGTGAGCCTCGAACTTTGCCGCAGTTTCCACGCCAGTGCATGCTCACGCCCGCCGCCGCCGATCAAGAGAACATTCATGACCCGGTTTTAGCATGCGAAACGGAATTGAAAAGAGCACATAAAGAAAAAGGCCCGGTTCGCCCGAGCCTTAATTTTAGAGCCAGCCAAAAACGTAGGCCAGTATAATGATAGGCAGAGGAATACCAAGGCCCCAAAGCAGGACGGTCCGCATCGACTTTCTCCGGTGTAATTGATCCTGGCAGAGGAACGGACCTACCTTTGGAAAGTTCCGAAAGCCTGCTGTGCCCCGGTGCGAAAATGGCTTAATAAAGGCAGTTAGATGGCGAAGTTGTTTCAGAATTTCAAATTTATCAATGATTGATCGCTGCCGTGATCGAACGTCAATTACTCAGTTAAAACCAATTTATCTTTGGCCAGTTCGAAGCCAGCCAAACGGCTTATGAAACTCATACCCAGAAGGTTCTGGGTCATCCGGCCCGGCTCCGCCACCACGGCCTGAACATCCCGTATGATTATTTTATCGATCTTCACACTGTCCAGGGTCACGGAGGCGACCTTGGCCACGCCATTGGCTGTCGTGGACCGGCCCGTGAACCGCAAGGAGCTTGCCGGAATGCCGATTTGCTGCGCTGTCTCGTAGCTGAGGGCCACGTAAGTCGCTCCAGTATCTGTCATGAAGTCCACCTCTTTGCCGTTTATCGCCGCCGCTGTATGAAAATGTCCGTATCCGTTAGCGACGAGCGTGACCCGGCGTCCCAGAATTTTTTGCCTTGAACCAGATGCCGGGCTTAACGTGCCGGCGTCCAGCGACCCTCGCAAACTGAGGGATGCGGGACCCAGGCGGCTCTCCTGGATCATCTGCGGCTTTGCGAAAACGGCGTATGGCTTCAATCCGGCCGCAAGTGCGGCCTCTCTCGTTGTTTCGTAAAGGGGTTCAAAATAATGGAACGCAGCGAAGCCGGAAGCGGTGACACACACCCAGATCACGAGTTCTTTCAAGATGACATTGCTGTGTCGCTTACTGGTTGCCACGCGCATCATAACCCCATAACAGGAGGCTCGCGTGAGGGTGTGCCTGGTCAGGTCCTCATGACGAGCTGATTTCCGGAGAACTCATATGACTTGAGACGGCTTAAAAAACTCATACCAAGCAGACTTTGCTGTAAGACCCCGGGCTTGGTGATCAACGCGTCAACTTTATCCAGGATCACCCCCCCGAGCGATATCCGATCCAGCTTGATTCGTGCCGCATAAGCTCGCCCGTTCGCCGTTTCCACAGGCACGGTATAGCTTAGCGCGTTAAGCTGAATGCCAGCCCGTCGTGCATCTTCAGGCCGAAGAACAACCGTGGATGCGCCTGTGTCGACGATCATGGTCACGACCTTGCCATTGACTTGCGCGCGGGCAATAAAATGGCCATCGCCGCCCTTGCGGATGCGAACAACCGCGTTGCGCCCCGCCGCACCAGGCGAAACCGTCTGAACTGAACCCGGCTGAAATTCCTGCACGACGCGGTCGCGAACTTCGCCGATCTCGCTTCTGTAAGCGTAAAGCACGGTGAAGACCAAACCGATGGCCACCCATGCACCGGCCGCGCGAATTGCTTCGGCCACGCGTCCCCGCGTCAGTTGGCCAGCACCTGCGATGCTGAACAAGAGTACGGCCAGCAGACCGGCCACGCGAGGGAAATCACCCCGTTGCAGGCCAGCAATGGTTTCTCCATCTCCGGTCAGAACATACAGCAGGATACTTATGACAAGAAAACCAACGGCTAAAAAAATCATGTCCTGCTCAATGTGAATGCGCACTTTTGCAATATAGGGGGGCGGTGATGATCCGCCATAAAAGTTCGTTAAAATGGATGGGACCTCTGTCAGCGGCGGCAGCGCTGTCACAAAAACTCCACAGGTCGCCAGCACGTCGTTGTTGCTTCACATCAGGAAAATGGGTTTGCCCTTTTCACCAGAGCGAACAGGTTCAGATATGATATTTCGATAAATCGGTATTGCATGCAATATCACACTAGACTTTAGGCAAAATGCGCACAGTTAGAGCAGAAAGCCACAAAAACAGCGTGACAATGGAGCGCAGCCTCAGTAAGCTTCCACCATAAACGGTCTGAGTGGCAAATGGTCGCACCAAGAATGAAACCCGCCCTCAAGTCTAGGGAGTAAGTTCACGCTGTCCCATCAGTCGTAAACGAGAAACGTGTCGGCAATCTCAAGCGGCGGAGTTAATCCGTCGCTTTTTTTGTATTCAGACACGAAGAAACGGAATGTCGTTCAAAGCGATCAGGCGATAGGCGAGCACAGCATAGATTGCGCCAAACACCACGGCTGCAACCAATGTCGTGATCAGAAACTTTCGTCCCAAATTGGGCGACAGTGGTGCACCGCTCGCCTCCGCGTGCCGATCCCGGGTTCCCTCTTTGGCTTGCGGCCCGAGGCGCATCGGCAGAATGGCGAACAGCACGATCCACCATGTTACAAAATAGATGGCAAGTCCAAGGGTGAGGCTCATCTCAGGCCTGCTCAAGTTCGACGAGGGTTCCCATGAAATCTTTCGGATGCAGAAACAACACGGGCTTGCCATGCGCACCGATTTTCGGCTCTCCCAGAACCCGTGCTCCCGCTGACACGAGCCTGTCCCGCGCGGAAACGATGTCGTCGACCTCATAACAAATGTGGTGCACACCGCCCGCCGGGTTGCGATCGAGGAACGCGGCGATCGGAGACCCGTCACCGAGCGGTTCGAGCAACTCGATTTTGGTGTTCGGCAACTCGATGAAGATGGTCGACACGCCATGATCGGGCTGCGCCACGATGTCGGATATGCACGCGCCGAGCATGTTTTTGTAGGTGTCGGCCGCCGATCTCAGATCGCGCACGGCAATCGCCACATGGTTCAATCGTCCGATCATCCCTTGTCCTCGCTTGATTGCAAAATGGCTTCCTATCTCGCAGTTAGAACGACCCCCGTATTGGGGACTTCAGCTCACCCAGTCCGATTTCGCATCTGCGAAAAACATCGCTGTTCGGCGCGCGTTCATCTATGATAGCCGACGGAACTCAAACCAGAGTAAACAATGAATAAGCCTTCTGAAAAGCTTCGCCTCGCCGAATTGCCGGCCTATAAAACCGCGCAGGCATCTCATGGCCACGATCATGACGGGTCCGCGAAAGACGACCGCAAACCCGTGATCGTCAAAAAGTATGCGAACCGACGCCTTTATAATACAGAAACCAGCAGCTACGTCACTCTTGAAGACCTGGGCGTAATGGTCAGGTCCGACCGTGATTTTCTCGTCTACGACGCGAAAACAGGCGAAGACCTCACACACGGGGTTTTAACCCAGATCATCGTAGAGGAAGAAGGCAAAAACGGACAGAACCTGCTTCCCATCGGTTTCCTGCGTCAGTTGATCCGCTTTTACGGCCATTCCATCGAGGAACTCGTTCCGCGTTATCTTGAGATGAGCCTGGAGACACTGACACGGGAACAGGAAAAGGTTCGCAAGCAGTTTGCTGACACCTTTGGCAACGCCACTCTGGAAGCGATGCAGGAGCAGGCGCGCCAGAACATGGTCCTGTTCGAACGCACGCTGTCCCTGTTCGCGCCGTTCGCAAAACCGGAGACACTCGGTCAGCCGTCAACAAAGAAGGACGGCGACGCTAACGCCACATCTGCAGAAATCACCGAACTCAAAGCCCAAATCTCGGCAATGCAGGCCCAACTGGATCGACTGTCTCATCCATCGCCGCGCACTGCAGAAAACAAGGAGTGAGCTCAGCGTTTATCGAACCCGACTTGCAGGCTTCCTCTTTGCCGCGTTAGCGCATCGATGCAATGGGGAATGACCGCGTCTTTAGTTTTCTCATCACATCCTCGCGAGATTGTTCATCGAGGTTGGGCCACGCTGAGATTTCCGTCATCGTCCTCCCGCATCCAAAACACCATCCGGTTGCGGCGTCGATTTTGCAGGTGCCGACACACGGCGAAGCCGCAGCCTCGGACACGCGAAGTTCGCTCGGATCGGTCGTCCCGACTGTTTCCTTTCTGAACAAGACTTAGACTCCCGCCGTAGTCGCGACGGTGAGAACAATCTTTCCCATGTGAGCGCTTGTCTCCATATGACGGTGGGCTTCGGCAGCGTCGGCAAGCGGAAACGTTTTGTCGATAATCACTTTCACCGTTCCGGCTTCCAGCAACGGCCAGACACGCGCTTCCAACTGCGCAGCAAGCCTCGCCTTGAACTGGGGCGTTCGCGGTCGGAGCGTCGAACCCGTGAGCGTCAGGCGCTTCAGCATCATGGGCATGAGGTCGAGTTGCGCGCGAGATCCTTGCAGAAACGCGATCTGCACGATGCGCCCGTCTTCGGCGGCGATGGCGATGTTGTCCTGGATATAGCCGCCGCCCACCATGTCGAGAATAACGTCAACGCCTTTAGGTGCAGTGAGCGCTTTGATCTCGGTCGCGAAATTCGCCGTTTTGTAGTTGATGGCGCGTTCGGCACCAAGCCGCTCGCAGAAGGCACATTTTTCATCGGACCCGGCCGTCGCGAGCACGCGCGCGCCGAATTGCCGCGCAAGTTGGATCGCCGTCGAGCCGATTCCGCTCGATCCGCCATGAACGAGAAATGTTTCGCCCGGCTGCAATGCGCCGCGCTCGAACAGGTTGTGCCACACGGTCATGAATGTTTCTGGCAAACACGCGGCTTCCATCATGTTCATGCCGTGAGGGATGGCCATGCAGGTGCCTTCATGCGCGATGGCAAACTCTGCGTATCCGCCGCCTGCGGTCAATGCACAGACCGCGTCGCTTGCGTTCCAGCGCGTAACGCTCTCTCCCACGGCGGCGATCCTTCCCGCCACCTCGAGGCCCGGAACATTCGACGCGCCGGGCGGTGCCGGATACAATCCCATGCGTTGCAGGACATCCGGGCGATTGACCCCGGCGGCTTCAACTGCAATCAGAACCTCATCATGTCGCGGCTGGGGCCTCGGCGCGTCTGTCAACGTCAGGACATCAGGGCCGCCAGCTTCACGAATGGTTATGGTCCGCATAACTTATACTTTCGCGCTTGGAAAAAATTAACGTATTGTCTCTACTGTGCCACTTAAACAGAAGGATCGCCACGATCCAACCTCTCTGCACAAACTTTTTTGGCCGCATCCTTGATGCGGCTTTTTTTTCGGCTAAGGTCTTTTTTGTATTTTCGGGTTTGCTTCAACGATTTCGAAGGAAAACTCTGTCACATGTGGTGACGTAAGGCGCGTAGGCCTGAAAATCGCGATCAGCCTGGGAACAGGTTCGTTGGTTACGGTGTGTCAGGCTTTGACGTCGTGCTGGTACAGACAAGTTGGTTGTCATTGGTGTTGCGTGAGGCGTTGGGTATGAGTGTTCAATCCAGGTTATGCAGCGAAAAGCCGTCGGCGGTTTTGCTGTCGTTTCGCGATAAATTTGCGGTTTCCCCGCAGTTCAAGGAGCTGTTTCGGGAGGGCATGGCGCTTGTAGAAGAAACGGCCGATTATCTCGACCGCGCCGGTCGTATCGAATCGAAGGCCCTCACACCGCCGTCCAATCTCGCGTTCACATCTCAGAGCATGCAACTCACCACAAGACTGATGCAGATCGCGTCTTGGCTTTTGATGCGTCGCGCGGTCGCAAATGGCGATCTGACCTCGCAGGATGCCTCAAATCACAAACGAAGCGTTCGCCTTTCGCCGCAGAGCCGCGATGCGCCGGATGGCTTTGATGCGCTTCCGCCGACGTTCGTCCGCCTTATCGAGCACAGTCACCGTCTGCATGAACGCATTTGCCGTCTCGATCAGATGATGAACGACACAAGCGCGCGCCCTGAGCCTGCACTCCCTGTCGGTCAGTCGGTGGAGCGTCTCCGGCTTGCATACCCGGCTTGAGTCGGCACGGTGGCTTTCGACGCTGGCCCTGTACCACTTAACAACTCATGCAGACGCTTAAAAAAAGACAGGACTTCCAGCGGGTACAGCGCGGCCGCAAGTGGGTGACACCCGCTTTTGTGCTTCACGGGCTGCGTCGTGCTGAGGTCGACGATGGTGAAGAACCTCGTTTTGGTTTTACCGTGTCCTCGAAATCGGTGGCGGTCATGGGTCCAGGGGGCAAGAAACGCGGCACCGCCGTGGATCGCAACCGCGCTCGCCGACGTCTGAAGGAGGCTGTGCGCCTCACGGCTGAAACCAATGCAAATCAGCATTTCGATTACGTGGTCATTGGTCGGGCAGCCGCATTGCACAGAAATTTCGCCGTCCTTCTTGAAGATATGCAGGCGGCGTTCCATAACTTGCAAAGGCCGGAAAACACGGCGCGCCGTTCGACAGGCTGAAAGGCTGCTGCGATTGTTTGTGTTTCCATGCGGCCTCAAACAAGATACAACCCACGCTGAATGAACGGACAGGCCCGTAGGCTTCGACGGATGCCGCCCGGCAATCACCGCGACGAGAAGCTGCGTTCCTTTGAGTGAACCATGGACAATAACAAAAATTTCATCCTAGCGATTACGCTGTCACTGGCTGTGCTTATAGGCTGGCAGGTGGTGTTCGTGCGTCCGCAAACGGAGCGTCTGGCTCGCGAACAGCAGGCGATACAAGCCCAGAAAACTCCTGCGGTTCAGCCTAACGCCGACAACAGCGCGTCTGCACCTATGCCGTCAGCGGTCACACCGGGTGTGACGCCCGGCGTGACGGCGGTTCCAACGGCGTTCGCCTCGCGAGATGCCGCCCTTGCCGCGTCGCCCCGAGTGAAAATCGAGAGCACCGGGCTGCTTGGATCCATCAACCTCAAAGGCGGGCGCATCGACGATGTGGTCTTGCGAAATTATACGACCACGGTCGATCCCAAGAGTGACAAGGTTCAGTTGCTGTCGCCGTCGGGAAGCGCTGCGCCGTTTTATGCGAAACTCGGATGGCTTGCCAGCACCCCGGATGTGACCGTACCCGGTGAGGACACCGTTTGGCAGCAGGAAGGCAGCAACGCACTGTCTCAGGAGGCCCCCGTTATTCTGAAATACGACAACGGTAAAGGGGTTACATTCCGGCGCACGATATCCATCGACGACCGTTATATGTTCCAGATCGCTGATCAGGTGGAAAACACCGGAACAACCCCGGTCGGGTTGAGGCCCTACGGACAGGTCGCGCGCCTCACCGAGCCGACTACAACCGGTTATACCGTGCTCCACGAAGGTTTGCTCGGTATGCTAGGCAAAGCGGGGCTTAAGGAATACGACTACGCCGCGGCGATCAAAAACTTCGACGCGAGCACGAACGCCGTGAAGGAAACGGTGTCGGCTCAAGGCGGATGGCTGGGGTTCACCGATCAGTACTGGGCTGCGGTCCTCATCCCGGACCAAACCAAACAATATGATGCGCGTTTGTTCGGCAACCCGAAGAAGCAGTTTTATGCGGACTTTCTTGAACAGCCGATCACTATCGAGCCCGGACAAAAGCAGACGAGCACGACGCGCCTGTTTGCTGGAGCAAAAGAAGTCAGTCTGTTGAATCGCTATGAAGACGAGCAGAAGATCGAGCGGTTCAATCTGCTGGTCGACTGGGGATGGTTCCCGTTTCTGACGCGGCCGATGTTCACGGTCATGAACTTTTTCTATAAGCATGTGGGCAATTTCGGCATCGCGATCCTGCTGACGACGGTGCTCGTGAAGCTGTTGTTCTTCCCGCTGGCCAACAAATCCTATGAAGCCATGAGCAAGATGAAGCTGTTGCAACCGCAGTTGAAAGGGCTTCAGGAGCGTTTCAAGGATGACAAAGCCAAGCAGCAGCAGGCTTTGATGGAGATTTACCGCAAAGAAAAGATCAACCCCATGGCCGGGTGTTTGCCGATCTTCATCCAGATTCCCGTGTTTTTTGCGCTTTATAAAGTGTTGCTTGTGACGATCGAGATGCGGCATGCGCCGTTCTTTGGCTGGATCAAAGATCTCTCCGCACCGGATCCAACGTCGGTTTTCAATCTGTTCGGACTAATCCCGTTCACGCCGCCTACCTTCCTGATGCTGGGCGTTCTGCCTTTGCTCATGGGTGTATCCATGTGGGTGCAGATGCGGCTGAACCCGACGCCCCCGGATCCGGTGCAGGCACAAATCTTCACATACATGCCGATTGTCTTTACGTTCATGATGGCCGGATTTCCTGCAGGCCTCATTCTTTACTGGACGTGGAACAATCTGCTTTCGTTTGCGCAACAAGCCGTGATCATGAAGCGGCAGGGTGCCGATATCGACATTATGCATAACGTCGGCTTCAAGAATGTTGCCGTTCGTGCGCAACGGCTTCAGGGACGGCTAAAGTCCGGGAAGCAAAGCCAGACTCCGGCCGAGTAGCGTTGTGTGCGACGCACCTGCACCTGACGAAATCCAGCGCGACCCCGAAGAGACCGAGGCCGCGCGCAAAATCTTCAAGGCGCAGTCCGGGTTTGCGCTTGGCGTCGCGTCTGTCGACGGCCTTCCGTCGTCAGACCGCGTCGAAGTCGCATTCGCCGGGCGGTCGAACGTTGGCAAGTCCAGTCTTCTGAACGCGCTGCTCGGAAGGCGCAGTCTGGCCCGGGTTTCAAATACACCCGGACGGACGCGCGAACTTAACTATTTCACGCTCGGCGAGGAATTGTTCGTCGTCGATATGCCGGGCTATGGCTACGCTGAAGCACCGAAGACGCTTGTCGCTGGATGGAACGCACTCATTCATGACTATCTGCGCGGACGGCCGCAGCTCAAGCGTGTGATGCTTCTGATCGACAGCCGCCATGGTCTGAAAAGTTCGGATCAGGAAATCATGACGCTGCTGGATAAGGCAGCGGTGTCCTATCAGGGCGTGTTGACGAAGGCAGATAAACCGAAGGCGGGCAACCTGGGCGCAGTGATACGTGAAACGGCGCATGCGCTCCAAAAGCACCCGGCCGCATTCCCGGAGCTTCTCGTCACGTCGGCGGCGACGGGGAGCGGTATCGCTACGTTGCGCAACGCGATTGCTGTCCTTTGCGAAACATGAGCACAGTGCCCAGATTGCCGTCTCGAATAAGTATCTGCGCATCGGGTTCATTACCCCATTGTTTCATCGCGGAAAACGGCGAACTCGCCAACTAGCTACTATCACCTGAACCCACATCTTCAGGAAAAGAGCAAAATGAACGACACCTAGCCAGCACCGGCAACTACGTGGAGGACGCTGGTGCAGGATTAGCAGCACTTGACCTATGATGCTGCTAACATGTTGATTTACATGAATAAAGTTTGAAAATGGCCTGAAACTTGCGGTATCCTCCAACGTTGCGTGTGTTTACGCTCGCGAAAGGAAGCACCTCATGTCAAACAGGGATTTCATCGTACAACTCGAAGGCTTTAGTCTGACGACAGCGGAAATCGTCTACCACCTGCCCGATTATCCTGCCTTGCTTCAATCCTATGTTTGGCAGGATTACGATAACGTTCCGCTCTATCCGAAATTGCTGCAGTTTCTGGATTTCTGGACACGTAACCTGGACGGCAGGGTGAACCGTGTGGTGGTGAACAGCAAACGTCTGATCAGTCCGACTGAGTTTCGCTTCCTCGATGGAGAGTTCGTCCGCCATTAGAGCACTTTCGATTTAATCAGAGTCAAGAAAGCGCTCTAACTGTTTGTTTTATCGCATTTTCGAGGAGCAAAAACCGCTCACACTTTTGCTGAAAATGCTCTAGTCTTGCGACTTAAAGTGTTAGCGCGATGCTGCGGAACGCGCTATATCTGTGCTGGTTACAGGAGACCAAAGCATTCCAATGAGAGTTAATCCGGTCGGCTACGCTAAACGCCTCGTAAAACCGTATTCCAAGCAGGCGTCGCAGGGTTACCGCGGGTTCCGTCGCCGGGTCGACGAGCGTGCTCCGTCTGGGGTAAGAGGGCCTTCGATGAAGGCATTCGACTACTTCGACCTTTATTTCGTCGACCATCACATATTTCGCGCCATATATGCAAACCGGCATCAGATCGCACCGGGCGTCTGGCGATCCGCGCAGCCAAGTCCTGGACAGATCGCGAAACTCGCCAAACGCGGCCTGAAAACCGTCATCAATCTTCGGGGCGAGCGCGATTGCGGCAGCTACAGGCTTCAGCAACAGGCTTGCCTGAAACACGGGATCAAGCTGATTAACTTTCCCCTGAAATCGAGAATGGTGCCGACGGCCGACGTCATTCGTCAGGCCAGTCAACTTTTCGATAATATCGAATATCCGGTTTTGATGCACTGTAAGTCGGGTGCGGACCGTGCCGGACTTATGAGCGTGCTCTATCTCCATTTTCAGCATAAGCAGCCCGTTGACCAGGCCTTGCGCCAACTGAGCCTGCGTTATGGGCATTTCAAGAAGTCAGATACCGGCGTTCTGGATTACCTGTTTCTGCGGTATCTCTCCGACAACGCAACGAATCCGCAGACATTTCCCGAATGGATCGGAACCCATTATGACCCCTGGGCTTTGAAACAGGAATTTCGGGCAAGCGGCTGGGCGAACCTGATCGTGGACAAAGGTCTTCGTCGCGAATAAATTGATCTGCAATAAATCACGCGCGTTTGGTAAACGCGATGATGTTTACATCATTCAAACGAAGCCAGACGATGATATGACCTTATTAACATGGGCATTCCGGCTCATTTTCCAGTCGCGTTAACAAAAATGCTGCCAACGGAGCGTTGCTTTTTGCAGAAATAGCAGTCAGTTTCGCAGTTCCGATCGGGCGTGTAGCTCAATGGTCAGAGCCGACGGCTCATAACCGTCTGGTTGTAGGTTCGAGTCCTACCGCGCCCACCAATGATTTCATAATAACGTCCGTTCAGGTGAACCCGATGTCGAGATTGATTGCCGCACTCCTGTTTCTCATTCTTCCGGCAGTGGCAAACGCACAGGACGCTGAACAACCGGAAAGCGGGTCCGCGCTGGAGACAGAAATTCTGGAAGCGGCACGGCCCACCTTCGAAGCCGAGACGTCGGGAGCCATCGAGTATGAAGTCCGGCGAGTGAATGTTCTCGATGATTGGGCGTTTGCCGAGGTCACGCTGCGCCGACCCGGAGGGCGCGATATCGATTGGCAACGAACAAAGTATGCCGAAGACTTTTCGCAGGGCATCTTCGATCCTGCCGCATCATTTTTTCTGGCGAAACGGGAAAACGGCAACTGGATCCTGGTGCAGTATGCGACTGGACCGACCGATATCGCCTGGGACTCGTGGAAGGACGATTATCGACTTCCGAAAGAGCTGTTCGAACGCGAGCCGCGTTGACGTTGTCCTGGCGGCGTCATCGACTTTTATCGCTTGGGTATTTCTCGCTTGGATAAATTCCCCATAACAGGGTCTGTGCTATGTATCCCACCTTGGACGCAGCGTAGACTTTACAAAATTCGCTATCGCATGTGGCGATATCCACCACCGCTCCGGTTTCGATCTGAACCACGACTGTCGATCCTCCCCGGCTTGACATGAGTTGATGGAGTTGACCGCTCTTCAGCCAGGGTGCAACAATTGCCGTGCGGCGCCCGCTAATCAGCGCGGAGGCTACCCAACCCGTGCTGCCCGCGCTATCGCGCACCTGTCGCCAGTTCTCGAACTCGTTCAGCACCTCGACGGTCAGCCCGGCCCGGCGAAACACCCAGGATATGCTGTAATCAGGGCCCGGTCCAACCCGTGCGTTCACCTCGTCCGCCTTCAAGCTCACGTACCGTGGCAGGTCAAATCCCGTGACAGGGCCAGGCTTCGTCGCGGGCTTGCTTTCGGGCTTGGCCTGTGCCCCTGCCGATAGGGGTATCGCGAACCAGAGAATGACGGCGATTGCGCGTATGCAAGTCTTTGTCATTAAGTGCCGTATCTGTTAAACAAGAAATCTGAGCCTGAACATGCGTCGCGCTGTCCATCCCCCTGAGTAGTATCATGACCCCAGAAAACATAAAAGTCGCCACGACACGCAAACTGCCTGAGCCTGTTGAAGCCCGCATGCGTGAGCTGTTCGATGTGGAATTCAACGAAACAGACAAGCCCCTGAGCCGCGAGCAACTGACGGATCTGATGAAACGGGTCGCGGTTCTGGTGCCGACCGTAACGGACCGGATCGATAAGGCGATGTTGTCGGCTGCCGGTCCGCAGTTGAAACTTATCGCCAATTATGGCACCGGCGTCGATAACATTGACCTGGAAACAGCGCGCAATCGCGGGATCATCGTCACCAACACACCGGGCATTTTGACCGAAGACACAGCCGACATGACCATGGCCTTGATCCTGTCTGTGCCGCGTCGTCTGGCCGAGGGTGCGAAGTATCTTGAGGACGGAAACGAATGGGCGGGCTGGTCTCCCACCTGGATGCTTGGTCAGCGCATTCTTGGCAAAAAACTCGGCATCATCGGCATGGGCCGCATCGGACGGGCGGTCGCGCGTCGCGCCAAAGCTTTCGGTCTTGGCATCAACTATCACAATCGCAGGCGGGTGCCGAGCGCGGTTGAGGAGGAACTGGGCGCGACCTATTGGGAGAGTCTCGACCAGATGCTGGCAAACATGGATATCGTGTCCATCAACTGCCCTCATACGCCGGCGACGTTCCATCTGTTGTCGGCACGCCGTCTCAAGCTTTTGAAGCCAACCGCCTATGTGGTCAACACAGCGCGAGGTGAAATCATCGATGAAAACGCGCTGGCGCGTATGATCGAAGCTGGCGAAATCGCAGGCGCTGGCCTCGATGTGTTCGAGCATGAGCCTGCAATCAACCCAAAACTTCTGAAAAACAAGCGCGTGGTAGCCCTGCCTCACCTCGGCTCAGCAACCATCGAAGGCCGTGTCGACATGGGTGAAAAAGTGATTATCAACATTCGCACGTTCCTTGACGGGCATAATCCGCCTGACCGGGTGCATGCGGCGATGTTCTAACACGCGTTGCGTTCTGCACTGATGAAACAAGCAAGCGCGGGTCGCGGCCGGGCTTCGCCCAGGCATCAAGCATCTCAGGCCGGATCGCAAAAAGAAGTGCGGGGTGCCTGACTTAAGGATGGATATGAAACCCGAGTTTTAAGTCTTCTTTGCATGCTAGAGCATTTTCAGCAAAAGTGTGAGCGGTTTTGCTCCTCGAAAATCCGATAAAGCAAAGAGTTAGAGCGCTTTCATGACTCTGATTAAATCGAAAGCGCTCTAGGCAGGTCTTAACATACGCGAAACTTGCTACCTGTCCAGAAAGGCCGCGACCGCGGGTGATTGCCGAAGCACAGCAAGTTCATTTTCCGAAGGCAAATGCGGCTTGTCCCTTTTTGCGTTGACCATGCAAAGGAATCCGAACGGCTCGCCAGCCGTGGCTTTGAACTGATGCCAGGTCATAGGCGGGACGTAAATCAGGTCAGATGCCGCAACGTCTCGCACCTGACCATCGATTAGAACCGTGCCGCGGCCGCGAAAGATCATCACGCCATGCACATGCTCATGCCGCTCCAGCGTGGAATGGCCGCCCGCTGCCATCTCAAAGTAGCGCAGTTCACAGCCGAGTTCCGGGCGCTCGAACAAAACCTGGCGGGTGATATGCTTGAAGGGCGCCGCGCCGTCTGCCTTGTAGGCCAGGAGATTTACGGCGTCCCAACAAAAACCACCATCCGAAGAGGAGCGGATTGTCGCCTGTTTATCCATGGGCATGATCCTCAAAATGATGAGCCACCCGCACGGAAAATGCCGACGCCTCATCCGTGAGCCGCTCTTTTGCCAGCAGTAGACTGCCGCCGATCAGCAACATGGTATCCGGGCCGTAGAAATCCAACAATTCAGGAACCCGCTCCAGGGTCATACCGCCGGCGGGTGCGGGGAGGGCCTGCGCCAATCCATGCATCGGCGCGCGACAGAGGTCCGCTAACGCGAGGCAGGTCTCGGGCGTGTAGGAAAACCGTCCGCCGAAGTTCGCGTAAACGGCTATATCGGCACCGAGCAGTCGAAACAGCGTTCCGAACAGGAACGGAGGGGCGATGCGGCCTCCGCCTGTCATGGACGGATGCCCCATGAAAGCGATTGACGGAAACTCCTTTACGAGCGCGTGGAAGTTGGCCAGACCTATGATCATGGGTTCGATGAGGACCGTGTCGATGCCCTCCTCGTGGGCGAGCTTGATCTGCGAGCGAGCTGCATCGAGAGTGCCGGAGACATTTGGCGCATATCGTGTGCGAAAGCCGGTCGCTGCATTGGCCTCGCGTACTGCTTTGACGCAAGCGCGAACCCGATCCGCGTATGGACTGTACCTTTGATCAGCGAGGCTGTGATCGTCCTTGATGTAATCGAGACCGCCAGCAGCCATGCGCCCTGCAAGCGCGCCAAGATCTGCGGCACTTATTCCTTGCGGCTTCAGCGCGGTGCAGGTGAAAGCCCGACCGTGAATGCCGTCGCGTTTGCGCAATCCCTCAATCCCGAAATTCGGGCCGCCAAAACGTTCGCACATCTCAGCAGGGATGTCCGCATCGATGAGCGCGACATCGTCCGCCATAGAGGTGTTGCCGAACAGCATGTTGAGAAGTTGCCCGGGATCGTCACCCATGGTCGCGGTTGCGAGACCGACTTTGACCTCGAACTGTCCCGGCGCAAGTTCGCGAATGCCCCGCACTTCCCCAACGATATCGCGCAGCACATGATCGCTGGTGATCGCCGCCAATGGCATCTCGACGCTTTGCTCGACGGCGATACCTTTTGCCCGCGCGTCGATTTCCGCAGCAGCGGCGCGGACGTGATATGTGACTGTCATTCTTTTTGCGAACGATGCGGCTTCGGTCATTGCGGCCTCACTAACAAACCACGATAGAAATTAAAAACACCGAAGACTGTCTTTGTCATTCATCCGTCAGTGGTTTTATCGACCAAACAATGGTTGGTCTGCCGAACCCAGTGAGTTCATACATTATTCTAATCGAGTCTAGCGGTCTTACGTACATCTGCTTATCTGGAAAGACAAACAATCTGTAGGCATATTTCTCAGCGTCATGTGCTTTAAGAAAATAGATAATCGCCAACCTATAGTTTTCACAAGATGACTCTTCAACTGAACGTTTAAGGCCAGCCAATGCAATATCACTGAATTCCACGTTCATGCATTTCTTGCTCAATGATAGGTCGCAATGCCTTGATTTCCAGTTTCGAGTCCTCAACGTCGGCATCACTCAAAGTCGCCGGAAGTAACCCAAACGCAGAGTAATATGGAATTGTCTCCCCCATCTCGGCCGCTTCCCACGGTGCCATATGACTTAACTCGCTAATTTCTTTAGCCGATTTTTCGCATACAAACTGAATTACATCCTCTAGAAGATGAGTTTCATAATTAGAAAGGCGTGAACTTAAATTGGTCTGCAACACGGAGTAATCTATCTTTTTATACCCGTAGTAATCACGCTTTACTATCTTTAACGCACCCTCGCGGGCTAATTCATTTGTAGCCCAGCTTAAATGACGCGCTACTGGCCCATAGTTTTGCTTTTGATAGTCCACGCCAGTTAATGGCTTACCAGTTCCCAAAAAATGCAGCATATCAGCGAAGTATAAGATCTTATGCAACTTAACGTTACCTAGATCTTCCTCCGAACACTTGTTGCAAACGTAAAGCACTACATCCTTCAATTTTTGCGAATCGAATTTCATTTGCGGCGAAGCAATCATGTAAGTCTCCTGCGATTCGCCCCCATGATATGCGGAACAAATAGTGTACTCAAGTGCAATTGAGATTTTGATTTTGGATTGTCAACATACGCGACGGGACCGCGAACAAACCAACATCAATAGACAATGCCTTTCCCTCACGTTATGACGCGATGCAGCGAAGGGAAATACAAATGATCAGACGCCTTTATGCCTGGACCATGCGGCTTGCGGCGGGTCCCAACGCGATGCTGGCGCTGGTGGGCGTCTCGTTCGCGGAAAGCTCGTTCTTCCCATTGCCACCGGACATGCTGCTTGTTCCAATGGTTCTGGCCCGGCGCGAACAGGCGTTCCGGCTGGCGTTCTGGTGCACGGCGGCGTCGGTCGTCGGCGGTATGTTCGGTTATATGATCGGTTCGGTGCTCTATGATGTCATCGGGAAATCCATCGTCAGCTTCTATGGGTACGCGGAGCAGATCGATACCTTGCGCGCGACCTATGTGCAGTATGGCGCGTGGATCATTCTACTGAAAGGCCTGACTCCAATTCCTTACAAACTTGTCACGATCATGAGCGGAATTGCAGGCTACAACTTCGGCCTGTTCGTGGTGTTGTCCATCATCACGCGAGGACTTCGGTTCTTTGTGGTAGCTGGATTGCTTTATTTCTATGGCGAACCGATCCGTGTGTTCATCGAGCGGCGTCTGGAACTGATCATGCTGGCAACGGCGGCGATCATCGTTGGAGGATTTGCAATTGCTAAATACGCTATCTGATCGCGTCTCCGACCGCTTTACGGCTGGCAAGAAGCCGCTGATTGCCGCAGGTTTGACCGCGGCTGCGGTGAGTGCGGCCGCCCTTGCGGGTGCACTGGCTTTTGAGTTGATCGGCGGTTACAAGCCGTGTGCGTTATGCCTTGAGCAGCGTATCCCCTATTACGCCGCGATCCCGCTGGGACTGCTTGCGGCGTTGTCCGTCCATATGTCGCGCAAGGCAGCCGCCGTGGTTCTGGCCCTGATCTGCGTGGGCTTTCTGTACAATGCAGGTCTGGGCACCTATCACGCAGGTGCCGAATGGCACTTCTGGCCCGGTCCGGATACCTGCGAAGCGACGCAGGATTTTGCGAAACCGCTTGGCGGCAGCTTGTCGAAAAGCCTTGCTGCCAACCGCCCTGTACGGTGCGACGAAGCCGCGTTGCGGATCGCAGGCGTGTCCCTGGCCGGATACAGCGTGCTTATTTCCGTCGGTCTCGCCGTATTGATCGGGTTCGCCCTTTTTCGATCCAAGTTTTGGCACACGCAGTCAGCGTAGACTTTCGATGATCGGAGTTAAGCCGTGGCATTCAATCCATTCATCGTCCGGGACAGGAACAACGTCGAGTTCTGGGTTTCCAACCTGTTCATCATGGCGTCGACGGTGCTTGGGGTGTATCTCGCGGCGCAGGCGGGCTTTCGCACCGCAGTCGAGTTCGAAACAGTCCGCTCCGAGCGCGAAGGCTATTACATGCGGCGCGCGTTGTATGAGGAATTCAAGGACAATCTTGATCAGGAAGATCGGGTTTACGAGTTCATCGTCAACAAAGACGGATGGCGGAACAGGAACGGCAATGCCGATCAGTATAAGTTGCAAAGCTTCGTTTGGGATACAATGAAACAGCAAAGCATCACGTTTCAGCTTCCGACTGAAATTTTGAACGGTGTGCGTCGTTATTACGACAATGCTGCGTCAACGGCGGTAAATTTGGCTCAGGGTCAGGGCACGGCTATTCAAGCAGCCAAATCCCTTGCGGAAGAAACGAAAAAAGCTCGAGAAACGACGTTGCCGATTATGGAGAAAAGCATTGCGGCATTACGCAGCCGGTTGGTCGCAAAGCAGGTGGCGCTGGATTAAACGTTGTCATGTTTTGACTGAGCGGAAACTTAAGCGGCGCCTCGCATTTGTGCTGGCGCGTCGTGAATCTGGGTCCGGCTACGCGCTTTGACGGCATCCGGCTGCATTACACGACTTTTGGGGAAAAGGATCGTCGCTTCGGTTCCAACCCCGATCGCGCTTCGCAAATCGAAACGTCCGCCATGCAGTTCGGCCAGTCCCGTCACGATGGGTAGTCCGAGGCCCGTACCGCCTTCGCTCAGTTCCATGGCGAGCGATCCTTGCCCGAAGGAACGCAGCACCAGAGGCATTTCTTCGGGAGGGATGCCGGGCCCGTTGTCCCTTACGGTGAAGAACGCCTCACCGGACGAAAGCAATCCGGCGCGAACCGTGACCAGACCGCCCGAAGGGGTAAATTTTACAGCATTGGACAACAGGTTCAGGCAAATCTGGCGAATAGCGCGCTCGTCCGACCAAAGCCTTGGCATCTGTTGTGGAAAATCCGCCACAAGACGAAGCCCCTTCGTGTCGGCTCGCAAGCGCAGAAAGCGCAGGCTTTCCAGTATGATCGCGGTCAGATCGACGGGTTCTTCCTGCAGTTCATACCGCCCGGCCTCGATGCGGGACAGATCGAGGATCTCGTTGATCAGCTTCAGGAGGTGCGTGCCCGAGGAGTGAATGTCGGAGGCATAGTTTTTGTAGGCTTTGTTCTGAACCGGCCCGAGCATCTCTTCCTTGATCATCTCGGAAAATCCAAGCACCGCGTTAAGCGGCGTTCGAAGCTCATGGCTCATGTTTGCCAGAAACTGGGATTTGGATAAATTCGCGGCCTCGGCTCTTTGCCGTGCATCGTCGGAGACGCGCTTGGCTTCCTCCAGCTCGGCGATCAACCGTTCTTTTTCTGCCCGGTAATCGAGCATCGACAAGGCCGTGCGCTGAAGGCCTTCCACGAGGAAAACAAAATACAGATGAATGCCGATGGCGATGACAGCCATGATTGCGTAGAACGCCTGACCTGAAATTAAAAATCGCAAAGCCAGAGCTGCCGTCACCGGCACCGTACCCGCATGCAGGATCGGCATGACGGAGGCCGCGAACAGCATGCGGATCGCCGTCACCACCATCAGGGCGGCAAACAGGAAGAAGTATGCGGCTTGATTGGCGGGATCGAACTTTGCGAACGCGATCGCAGCCCAGCACACACCGTACAGGAACTCTGCGGATGCCAGGGTGCGACGCCATTGCGTAAGGTTGATCGTGGCGCGCGGAAGGCGACGGAATTTGCGGCATAGCGCCAGCAGGATACCCTCGGAGATCAGAATTGTAGCGAGCCACAGCAAAAGCTGACGGGGATTTGACCAGTTGAGCATGGTGCCCGCGACCACAACCGCGAGGATCGGGACAGTGAGCGCCGCAACGGTTTCATTGCGAACATACATGAGCAGCAGATCATACTCGAAATCCCGAGCGGTGATCTCACGCTGTGCGTCATTCGAAGGCCGATCCGGCGCTGTCGAAGGCGTCTGGAGCCGGCGCTGCGTTTGTGGTAGATACTCTACATCACCCATTTACTCATTCCACGCGGGGAGGTTTACTCCCGACCACGGCGGAAAGGGAGTTGACTGACTGCGGTTAAAGATGACTGAGAGATGCTAATATCCCGTTTATATATCAGCTTGCATACGAACTACGAATTTTGAATACACCTCAACAAAATGCAAATGATGGGACGAGATTATGAAAATTCTGGACGACAAGCGTCCTCCCAATCCTCGACGCGTCCGCATCTTTTTAGCTGAAAAAGGGATAACGGTTCGTTACGAGCAGGTCGATATCATGAAAGGCGAGCATAAAAATACTGCGTTTGCCGACGTGAATCCCATGCAGCGCGTGCCTGTGCTTATTCTCGATGATGGAACCGCGATTTCAGAAACCATGGCCATTTGCAGATATTTCGAGGCCCTGCATCCAGAACCCTCGCTGTTTGGTAAATCCGCCCTCGATATCGCCCGCATCGAAATGTGGAACCGGCGCACCGAACTCAGTTTTTTATTAACCGTTGCGCAATGCGTGCGGCATGGGCATCCCGCCCTAGCGGTCCTGGAATCTTCACAGGTTCCCGACTGGGCGGCAGCCAATCGCCCGCGCGTGATCGAAGCGATGGATATCTTCAACAGATCGCTGGAAAAGCATGAGTTCATTGCAGGCGATGCGTATTCCGTCGCCGATATCACGGCCCTGACCGCGACAGACTTCATGAAACTCGCCCGTATCGCCATACCGGATCACGCCGTGCACTTCAAGCGATGGTACGCCGCCGTTTCCGCCCGCCCATCTGCGTCGGCATGAGAGCCGCATGAAGCTGACGATTGTTGGATGTGGTGACGCCTTCTCGTCCGGTGGTCGCTTTCATAGCTGTTACCTGCTCGATACGCTACGAGGGCGATTGATGATCGACTGCGGGGCGAATGCTCCGCTCGGTTTGAAACGTGCCGGGATCAGCCTGTCGTCGGTGGACGCCATTGCGATCAGCCATTGTCATGGCGATCACTTCGGCGGCCTTCCTTTTCTGATCATGAGCAAGATGTTTTTAACCCGCGACGTGGAGCCATTTCGCATCATCGGCCCACCTCAGATCGAGCATCGAGCGACATCGTTGATGAACTGTCTCTATCCCGGCCTTCTCGATGTTCCGAGGGCATTTCCCTTATCTTTTACCGAAATACAGCCGGAGACTTCGCTAACATTCCGCGATCTGACGATTACGGCTCATGAAGTCTTTCATCCATCCGGTTCGCCGTCGCTTGCGTTTTCGATCACGGATGGATCGAAACGCTTCGCGTTCTCGGGCGATAGTGGATGGTGTGACGGCTTGAACGCGGCGGGCAAAGACGCCGATCTATTCCTCATTGAATGCACGAGCGTCACGCCAACCACGCCGGTTCACCTCGATTATAACACGCTCGCGCAGAAGTTCGATGAATTCGGGGCAAAGCGATACGCGCTTACGCACATGGGCGAGGATATGCTGGCGTTTTGCGACCAGGTGGACCGCTCGCGATGCATTCTGGCGGACGACGGCATGGTGATCGAAATTGAATGATGTCGCACGATCCGACTGAGTTCCGAGACCTGTTGCGCGAACTGAGCGTATGCCGGGTCTGCCGGGATATTCCCGGACCCGAACGGTTGCCACACGAACCGCGACCGATTTTCCGGCTATCCGGCCAAGCGAAGCTTTATATTTGCAGTCAGGCACCGGGTATGCGCGCGCATAAATCTGGCATGCCGTTCACAGATCCGTCTGGGGTGCGGCTGCGCGCCTGGATGGGTGTCACCGAAGCCGAATTTTACGATGAAGCCAAGGTCGGAATCATGCCCATGGGGTTCTGCTTTCCCGGCTACGACCACGCTGGGGGTGATCTGCCGCCGCGTCGCGAGTGCGCGCCGCTCTGGCGGTCTCGTCTTTTCGCGTCCCTGCCAACTCGTCCCGAACTCATCCTCCTGGTGGGAGCGCATGCACAGCGATGGCATCTGGGAACACGTCTCAAGCCCACGCTGACGGAAACACTTCTGACCTGGCGAACTATTTTTGAAGAGAAAACCATGCCGTGTGCGTTGCCGTTGCCGCATCCCTCGTGGCGTAACAATGGCTGGCTGAAACGCAATCCGTGGTTCGAGGCGGAGGTTCTGCCGGTCCTGCGGCAGGCGGTGCGCCGTCTCGTTTCAAAGTAGGTGCGCCGTTTCAGGCAGGCCATTCTTCTCTGGCGGCGTATAGTGAAATATTGTAGTCCTGTGACCTTAGCAATAAGACATATATTAGCACCGTTTGCCCAAGGTTCTCATGCTCGACACCATGGACATTAAAATCCTCACGATCCTGCAAGAGGACGCGACGCTCCCTGTCGCTGAAATCGGTAAGAAAATCGGCTTATCGACCACGCCGTGCTGGAGGCGAATTCAGAAACTTGAACAGGACGGAGTGATCGAGCGCCGAGTCGCTTTGCTCAATCCGCTTAAGGTTGCCGCCGGCGTCACGGTTTTCGTGGCGATCACAACGAACCAGCATAACCCCGAATGGCTGGAGCGGTTTCACAAGGTCGTAGCCACGTTTCCCGAAATTGTGGAGGCTTACCGGATGAGCGGACAGGTGGATTACCTGTTGCGGGTCGTTGTACCGGATATCGGCAGTTACGATACATTCTACAAAAACTTCATCGGGCAGATCGAACTTCACGACGTAAGCTCCAGCTTTGCCATGGAGCAGATGAAGTTCACCACGGCGTTGCCGCTGTCCTTTGCCGCGAAAGCCGCCGCGAAGCAGCCTGTTCAGGAGGCTTGACGGTGCGCGGAAACCGTTGTCTCTCGCGTCCATGAACACCACGGCCAAAGACAGTATAATCCGATGGCACGAGGCCCGCCGTATCGTCATCAAGATCGGCTCGGCGCTGCTGACGGACCGGGATACCGGGGCGCTCAAACAATCCTGGCTTGACGCAATTGCCGACGACGTGGCCGAACTTCACGCCCAGGGCCGGGAGATCGTCATTGTATCGTCCGGTGCCATCGCGCTCGGTCGCAGCGCGCTTGGCTTGCCGCGCGGCCCCCTCAAGCTCGAAGAAGCTCAGGCAGCCGCAGCGGTGGGCCAGATCACGCTGGCGCATGCGTACCGTACCGCATTTCGGGACCGCAACCTGATCGCGGCACAAATTCTCGTCACACCGGGCGACACCGAGGAACGCCGTCGCTATCTGAATGCGCGAAGCACCATGGCGACCCTTCTCAAGCTGCGGGCGGTGCCCGTGGTGAATGAAAACGATACGGTTGCTACTTCTGAAATTCGCTATGGCGACAATGACCGGCTGGCCGCTCGGGTCGCGACCATGATGACGGCGGATTGTCTCGTGCTGCTATCCGATATCGACGGGCTTTACACAGCACCTCCTGCAACGAACCCGGACGCGCGGCGGATTGACGTGGTGCCCGCGATCACGGCCGAGATCGAGGCCATGGCGGGCGACGCAGGCACTGAGCTTTCGCGGGGCGGCATGGTGACCAAGATCGCCGCTGCGAAAATCGCCGTGTCGGCGGGTACGAAAATGGTTATCGCGTCGGGGAAGCCCATGCATCCACTGCGCGGGTTGGCAGACGGCGCGGCCTGCACCTGGTTTCTGGCGGCGGCCAATCCGGTAACTGCTCGAAAACGGTGGATTGCGGGAACACTCACGCCAAAGGGCGCGATCACCATCGATCAGGGCGCTGCGACCGCGCTCGCCGCCGGACGAAGCTTGTTGCCCGCCGGTGTCATACGCGTTGAAGGCCGGTTCCGGCGCGGCGATGCTGTCGCGATCCGCGATGCATCCGGCCATGAAATCGGACGCGGCCTCGTCGCATACGACGCAAAAGAAGCAGGTCTGATCGCCGGGAGAAACTCAGCCGGGATCGAAGCCGCGCTCGGCTACAGCGGGCGGGCTGAACTCATCCACCGGGATGATATGGCCCTGGACGCCAAATTGCCGGACGAGCGGCCCTGACTGTGACAGGCATGACCTGTCATAAAATTATGATATCCCAAGCAGAGTCACAAAATAACAAGCAACAGGCGTTCAATGCGGCTTTCCTTCCATATCGCAATCCTTTGCGGACTGTTTTGCGCGAACGCGCAGGGGCAAACGATCTACCCCATCGATCGCGCGGAAATGCCCGCGGGGAGCCGCTTTGATCTCAAGGTCGAGTTCGCTGGAAAACCCGATCTGCCCAGCCTCAAAGTCACCATAGACGGTATCGATGCCGCGACGGTCATGGGTAAACCAGCAGAACTTATCACCGCCGAAGAGGGGCAGGATCAGACAGCGTACTGGATTCGCGCCGCAACACTGCCGCAAGGCAAGCACGTGGTCGAGGCGTCGGCAGGCGAAGCCTCGGCAAAAGTGACCTGGGACGTTTACAAGACGCCAGCACGCCGGGCTAGGAACGTGATCCTGTTCGTCGGCGACGGGATGTCCATGGCGCACCGGACCGCTGCGCGCATTCTGTCGAAGGGTATTGCGCAAGGAAAATACAACGGTGATCTGGCCATGGATGACATGCCGTCCATGGCGCTCGTCTCGACCGCTGGTTCGGACTCGATCATCACCGACTCCGCAAATGCCATGAGCGCGTTCACGACTGGCCACAAAACTTGCGTGAATGCGATTGGCGTCTATTGCGCACGCAACAAGTCTGCCCTTTCACACCCGAAAGTGGAGGTCATTTCCGAGCTTGTGAAGCGTCGGCAAAATATGGCCGTCGGCGTTGTCACCAACACGGAAATCGCAGATGCAACTCCCGCCGGAATGGTGGCCCACAATCGCGCGCGAAGAGATTACAACACTATCGTGAAATCTTTTTTCGACGTGAAGCCGGACGTAATCATGGGCGGCGGCGCGCCGTATTTCAAACCAGCGCGCGATGGCGGCAAGCGAACTGACGGGGAAAACTATATCGATAAGTTCAAGGCCGAGGGCTATGCTTTTGCCGGCACCTCCGCTGAGTTGAAAACGGTTGCAAGTGCCGGGGAAACGCGAAAACTGCTTGGCTTGTTCAATGACGGCAATATCGACGGCGCTTTGGATCAGAAATTCCTGAAGAAAGGGAGCGTAAGAAAATTCCCGGATCAGCCCGACCTTGTGGAAGAGACCACGGCTGCTCTCGATATCCTGTCGCGTGCGCCGAACGGCTTCATGCTCATGGTGGAGTCCGGGCGTATCGACAAGTATTCCCACTCTCTGGACTGGGAACGCGCGGTTTACGACACAATCATGCTGGATAACGCCGTGAAAGCGGCCAAGACATTTGCTGCCGACCGCGACGACACCCTTATTATTGTCGTGGCGGACCATGCGCACCCGGTGAGCATCATCGGGACCATGGACGACGCGAGGCCCGGCAACACGCCGCGCGATAGGCTGGCAACCTATGCGGATGCGAAGTTTCCGAACTACCCGGCACCCAACGCCGATGGCTATCCCTGGCTCGTCGATGTGTCGCGCCGTCTCGCGCTGATGTTCGGCGCTTATCCCGACCATTGCTATTCCGGCACGCCATATCTGGCCGGAGAATTTTTACCCTCCGACGCAAGCGCGGACGGCAAGAAAGCTGTCGCCAATGAAAAATTCTGCAATCCCGGCACCGTTCGCATGTTCGGCAACCTGCCGCTGGAAACGCCGGGCGGCGTGCATTCCGGAGACGACGTCATCCTGACCGCGATGGGACCGGGAGCCGATCTGTTACACGGTCGCCTCGACAACACCAAGGTGTTCCGCGTGATGGCGACCGCCCTCGGTCTGGCTGCCGATTAAAGCGGTTCCCGTTTTATTTTACCCATATCCGGCGATTTGAAAGAAGTTTTGACATTTCATGGTGATAAAGTCGTCAAGAAGTTTTCCGATGCGTTTCCAGAGGCTTTCGACGGATCGCTCTTTGTGTTTCCGAAGATGGGCTTTGAGTTTGGCGAAGACTTGTTCAATCAGGTTTGAGCAGACATTTGTTGGCAAAGCCAAAAATGTCTGCTGGGGTGAGTATGGAGGCAGGTCACGCAGTTCCGCCCCTGCCGCCTCGATCGCGATACGCACCGCATCGCTTTTGTGGGAACCGAGATTGTCCATCATGACGATATCGTCTATGCGGAACGTCGGCACGAGCACCTGATGAACATAAGCTTCCCTCAAATCGGGAACCGCACTAGGTGCCGCCTCAAGGGCAGCCATGACAAAAAGGCTGCCTGTTTCGGTCCAACTCCTCATGTTCTAAACCCGGTTCATGACCAGAAATGAACACACCCGACTGGCGCGGTTGGCTTTCGCTTCGTAACGCGTGACGGGCCAATCCGCGAGATCCAGCCGGTCAGCGCCGATCACGAGCCTGTTGATTTCAAACGCCCTGTGGTTCTCGGCAAGCTCAATTGCGGTCGCAGTATAGTCTGCAATATCCGACGCAAATCGAAATTCAGCTCCTGTCTTTAGAACGCGCGCGAGCTGATCGAGACGACGCTCAGACAGCAACCGGCGATAGCGATGCCGGTGCTTTGGCCACGGATCGGGGAACAGCATGAACGCACGGGCGATGCCCGCTGAAGGCAGCCAATCGAGAAGCGAGGTCACGTCATCGTTATGAATGCGGACGCGATCGCCGAGGCCTTTTTCTTCAACGCCGACCAGCGTCGATCCGACCCCGTTAAGAAAAGGCTCCGCGCCAATGATACCGATCCCAGGGTGAGCCTCACACTGCCAGCACAGATGCTCGCCGCCGCCCGATCCGATCTCAAGCCAAACCTCGTCAATCGGCGTCGTGAATTTCCCTTCAAGTTCACGCGACATGGCCAGTGGGCGCGCAATATCGAGGCTCATGGCGGGAAGTTGCGCTTCAATCAGATTGGCTTGCTTTTGAGACAGTTTCTTGCCTCGCCGACGACCGAAGAAATTCTTCGGCTTGACGAGGCGGCCACCCCCTACACTCATCGCCGCGCTGCTTATACCGGTCGACAAAGGCTTGCTCAGTTCATAGCCGCTTTCAGTGGCTCGACAAGGTCAAGCCGCTCCCAGGAAAAACCGCCATCGTTATCAGGCGCGCGACCGAAGTGGCCATAGCTCGCTGTGCGCTTGTATATGGGACGATTGAGCTGAAGACGTTCGCGAATACCGCGAGGGCTCAGATCCATCACTTCCATCAACGCGCGCTCAAGACTGCTTTCATCCACATGCCCCGTGCCGTAAAGGTCCACATAGACCGATAACGGCTTCGACACGCCAATCGCGTAGGCAAGCTGAATGCTACACTTATCGGCAAACCCCGCCGCCACGACATTCTTGGCAAGATATCGCGCAGCATACGCCGCCGAACGGTCAACTTTTGTCGGGTCCTTGCCGGAAAAGGCACCGCCGCCATGAGGTGCCGCGCCGCCGTAAGTGTCCACAATGATTTTGCGGCCTGTCAGCCCGGCGTCGCCATCGGGTCCACCAACCACGAAGCGTCCGGTGGGGTTAACGTAAAATTCGTCAGCCGGGCACATCCAGCCTCTTGGCAACACATCGTTCACGATGCCCGCCACGATATCGCGCACCCGCGTCATGGAAACATCCGCGCCATGCTGCGTCGAGACGACGACAGATGTCGCGCGTACCGGTTTACCGTCTTCATAATGAAGGGTGACCTGGCTTTTGGCATCCGGCCCAAGCTCGTGAAGTTCGCCCGAGTGCCTGAGCCGCGCCATTTCAAACAGAATGCGATGCGCATAGAAAATCGGCGCTGGCATCAACGTTTCCGTTTCCCGGCATGCGTAACCGAACATGATGCCCTGATCGCCGGCGCCTTCGTCTTTATCGCCGGATGCATCCACACCTTGCGCAATATCGGCGGATTGTTCATGAACGAAACATTGAATGTCGGCGGTGCGCCAGTCAAACCCGTTTTGCTCGTAACCGATATCGCGGATCGTATTGCGTGCGGCTTCCACGAGTTGGTCCGAAGTTACCGAGGATGGGCCGCGAACTTCGCCAGCCAAAAACACGCGGTTCGTCGTGGCCATGGTTTCCACCGCAACGCGCGACAGCGGATCGGCCCGGAGGTATAGATCAACGATGGAATCGGATATCTGATCGCAGACTTTATCCGGATGTCCCTCAGACACGGATTCACTCGTAAACAGATAGCTTTTTCGAGACACAGTCAGCTTCCAATCCGCATGAAAATTTCGACCCCGATCTGACACGCCTTTCGGATTTAATCAAGATCGTTTTCGAGTTCCACCTGATCGGGCACCGGCGCCTTCTCGTCGGAAAGCGCGCGAACAAGCTCGATGACCCGCCGTCTCACTTTTGGGTCCGTAATTTTTGCGAACGCCTTGTTGAGATCGAGGCCTTCTCTTGAATTCACGAAATCGAGAATAAAGCTATCCTGCTCTGGCTCGTGAAATCCCTTGCTGAGCGACGCCTTGTTATGAGCCGGATTTGTATAGGCTTCTTCAAAAAAGTAACCGACTGGCACATCCAGAATGCGCGATAACTGAAACAGGCGGCTGGCCCCTATCCGGTTTGTCCCTTTTTCATATTTTTGAATTTGTTGAAACGTCAGGTTCATTTTCTCGCCAAGCTTCTCCTGGCTCATCCCGACAATCATCCGACGATACCTCACACGTGTACCCACATGAATATCTATCGGATTTGGTTTTCGTCCGGTTGTTTCGAACATCTCTTCGCCGACGCTTGAACTATGTAATGTTGACCCAACCGCACCCATATCATGCCCCATGTTCATTGCAGTTTTCAAGTTGCTGCTCCCAGCCGGTGGAAACTTATACTGCTCTTAAGTTGTAGTTTTACACGCGGAACACGTCAAGGCGGATTACACAACCAAACAAGGCATTACTTCCCAAAAATATAATAACCGTATCTATTTTTTATATAATGTCGTTACCAAAACCTTATTTACTCGAATTATCTTTAAGAATGATTAGCAAATATAGCAAAAACGGCAAAGCAATCAGAATAATAAAGATTTGACGGCGCGCGCGCGCATATAGTGTTGGCACCTGTGGTTTAGGTATCGGTGAATCAATCACACCTGTAATACCCAAGTTCACTTTGGCAATAATGCGGCCATTTCCGTCAATAATGGCAGATATCCCTGTATTAGCCGACCTAATCACAGGAATCCCTTCTTCCGTCGCTCGTATTTGAGCCTGCTGCAAATGCTGATAGGGTCCGGTTGAGTTTCCGAACCAGGCGTCGTTTGTTATATTAACCATGACATCTGGACGGGATTGACTATCGTTTATCTTACCCGGAAAGATGATCTCGTAGCATATGAACGGCTTCAAATTTCCAAGCCCCGGTACGGCTATGGAGGGCGACGAATTCGCTCCCATCTGAAACCCGTCAAGTTGATGGGAAAGAGCCTGGAGGCCAAGCAATTTCAAGGTGCCGGCGAAGGGCATATACTCACCAAAAGGCACCAGATGCTGTTTGTCATAAATTGCATCGATACGCGCGCCATGCCCGAGAACGAACAAACTGTTAAAAACGCGATCGAAAACAAACTTGCCTTCGTCGGATGTATGCCCGTCCGCCCGTTCTGCTCCAGCAATCAACCTCGTCCCGGCGGGGATGAGTGCGGCCAAGGCTTGCCTGGCTTCGACGGCCGCAATTTTTCCGTTCACCATAAAAAGAAATGGCACCGACGATTCGGGCCAGACAACCGCGTTAAAATTCGAAATATCGGCAGCGTTTCCGGTTCCGCTTTGACTAAGGGATCGAATGCGCTCGAAAATCCAGCGCCGGTTTTCCGGTTTCCATTTATCGATCTGGGCGATGTTCGGCTGAACGATCCGTATGGAGGCCGCCGACATCTCAGTAGAAGCGCCAAGGCGGCGCTCCCCAAAGGCATACATGCCTAACAGCGCGAGAAGAGACAAGCAGAACGGCATGAACCGCCTGGACGATCGAACCGCGTTGCGGCTGATGGCGGCGGCTGGCGACGTGAAAATGAACAATGCCAGAAGTGTCAGACCGTACACGCCGACATAGGATGCACTTTGTCGCAGTGTGTCCGATGAGGCAAAAGCCAATCCGAACAGGTTCCACGGAAAGCCGGTAAACAGAAAACTTCTGGCCAACTCGGCGAGGTGGAAGCAAAAGACAAACCCCGCAAGCCGCGCGTATCCCCCCCGCCACAAGACCATCGAGAACGCGGCCGCAAAGCCATAGAACACGGCGAGAGCAGCCGACAGGCCGAGCACCGCCAGGATTGCGCCTGCTGCGGCGAGGCCGTTGTTCGAGACCGGGTTGGCGAAAAAGGCGTAAGCAATCCAATAAATACTTGCCATGAAATAGCCAAAGCCGAAGCTCCATCCGAGAATGCCGGCACGCCCGGCCTTGACCCTGGCTAATGTTTTGACCGGCGCAGAAATGACGGCCGCGATGCGCGTGCCTGTTGCCACGAATAGAAAGGGTCGGGTAAAAAAGCGATTTCCACGCGGCAAGCCGCTTAAGTTTTGCTGTGTCGCGATAAGGTAACGAACAGGATCTGATAGAAATTCTGCATCGAGACACCAGATCAGGGTCGGGAATGTCAAAAAAAGGATCGGCCAAAAATCGAACGGTGGCATGGACAGAACGGATATGCCGCCACACAAAAAGCACAGCAGCGCTCGTCGACCGATGACTAAGCTTGATACGTAGTTTGGTACACGGTCCATGACACCTCTTCGCGAGGTATGCGTGAAGAGCGTCGCGAAATCAACTGAGGCTGCTGATTATACTCAGGCTTTTTCCTCCGTCCTCAGTCAGGCCGCCTTTGCGTCAAGGCGATGAACCGTCGTTTCCCTCGATCCGCTTCCGGTTGCTGTCTACTGTAGACGGCATCGAAGCCGGTGCAGGGAGAAGCAACGGTGCCGCAGCCCGGTCCATTTCGAGCAAAAGCGTATGAGGCCTGGTGATCCGGACCTTATGAAGACGTCGCGCGCCAGCCTCCAGGATTTCGAATGTTACGCCGGAGGGATGCTCGATAACCTGTCCACGTTTCGGCACTGTCCCTTCCATCGCAAGGATAAGACCGCCAAGCGTATCCACCTCATCCGTAACGCCGGGCGACGTTAACGACATATTCAGCACCCGCTCCACCTCTTGTATAGGTGTCCGCGCAGGCGCCACAAAGCCCTGATTTTCTGCGCCGAGGGTGGGACGTTCCTCAGTGTCGTGTTCGTCGCAGATATCACCGACGATGGCCTCCACCAGGTCCTCGATGGAGATCAGACCATCGGTCCCGCCGAATTCGTCAACCACGACAGCCAGATGAATCCGTTGAAGGCGCATCTTGGCAAGCAAGTCGACTGCTCGCATCGAAGGCGGCACGAACAGCATCTCACGTGTGAGCGCGGAGGACTGAATTGACGCGGCAAGGTTTACCGCACCGAGATTGAGGTCATCCTGAGCGTGGACACCGCCTTCGACCGCAATCCCGTCAGAGGCCGCCTGCCTGGTCGCCCAGGCAAGAGCGTCCTTCACGTGGATCATGCCGACAACATTATCCAAACTCTCTTTGAACACGGGTATTCTCGAGTGTTCGGACTCCACAAAAAGCTTGAAGAGCGTCGAAAGGCTTTCCCCTTCTTCGACGGCAACGATGTCGGCACGCGGAACGATGACCTCAGACACGCGCATCGTTCCAAAGCCAAGAACGGCAAGCAGCATGGTTCTCTGCTGTGCGACCGACACGTCGTCACTTTCGACGGCTGCCACATTAATCGCACGCTCAATCGTATCGCGAAACCCGGAAGTTGCGGGAAAACCGAGATTCGAAGCAACTCTTTGCAGCCAACTGGACGAAAATTTCTGCTTCGAAGAGTCTGGAACGGCTTGAATGGACATGATCTCTATGGGTTGGTTGCAGGGTTTGGTTAAGCGAACTGCGTGACATGCGGTTGCGAATAGGGGTCGGGAACAAGAAAGCTTGAGAGGATGGTACGTTCCGCCTCTTCCATTCGTTCCGCCGATTCATCACGGTCATGATCGAAGTCAAGCAGATGTAAAACGCCGTGGACCACGAGATGGGAGGCATGATGAGCGAACAGCTTGCCCTCATGGCTAGCTTCGAGCTTTGTTATATCATATGCGATGGCGATGTCGCCAAGGAACTGCACGGAATGCACTGAGGCCACCGGTATGTCAGCAGCCGGAAACGACAGCACGTTGGTTGGCTGATCCTTGCCGCGAAAATCCCGATTAAGGGCGCAAATCTGGTCGTCGCTGACAAGCGCGATGCTGACGACGTTGCTTTGCGGCATCAAACCGGCGTGGGACAACGATGCAGCCACAAGATGAGGCAACGCGGCCAGGAAGTCATATTCATCCGTCCATCGCTCGTCCTCGACCGCAAGATCTAGCCATGGGTGGGATGAAACATCATTGTCATCGCCGTTTGCCACGGCCTGTGCTGTGTAGGGTATCATCTAGGATCTGGCTTCATAAGCTTCAATGATCCGGCCGACAAGGGGATGCCGGACGACATCGGCGCGCGTGAATGCGAGATGTGCGATGCCCTCTACGCCCTCAAGAATACGCAGCGCTTCGGTCAAACCCGAAACCTGTCCCGGCGGCAAATCGACCTGCGACGGGTCGCCGGTGATGATCATTTTACTTCCTTCGCCAAGGCGCGTGAGAAACATCTTCATTTGCATCGGTGTGCAGTTCTGAGCCTCGTCCAGGATGACGATCGCGTTGCTTAAGGTTCGGCCTCGCATAAACGCCAGCGGCGCAATTTCGATGAACTTTTCGCCCTGCCCTTTTTCGCCTCGCTCGTTCGGCGAACCTACGTTCTTTTCAACACGATCCGCGGGAAGCACGTCATAAAGCGCATCGTAAAGCGGACGCAGGTAGGGATCGACCTTTTCCTTCATGTCACCGGGCAGAAAACCCAAACGCTCCCCAGCTTCCACAGCCGGCCGCGACAGAATGATACGCTTGATTTCGCCCCTATCGAAACAGGAAGCGGCATAGGCAACCGCAAGATAGGTCTTCCCGGTTCCCGCAGGGCCTGTGGCAAAAACCATATCGTGGGTTTCGAGGGCTTTGATGTACGCCGATTGATTCAAAGTCCTGGCGAGAACGGCGCGCTTACGTGTCCTGACCTCGGCAAACGGCGGCGCGTCCAGCGACGGCGCTGTGCCGGGCGCGTTTCGCTTGGCCGTGACCATATGCCGGATCACGCCCTCCACATCGCCTATGGATGGCCGCTGCCCCTTTTTTGCACGGTTATAAAGCGTGTCCAACACCGCCTTGGCAATCTCACAAAGCTCTTTTTCGCCGGTTAAAACGACGACATTGCCGTGAACTACGGCATCCACATGCAAGTCCCGCTCCAGAACCGCAAGATTGGCGTCGTGCTGCCCAAGCAGATCGCCTAGCTTTCGATTATCGTCGAAAATGATTTCCAGTCGCGCCGCAGACGCAGACCCACCCGCAGACGACAGTTCGGATAGAGCCTCCGGCGTCCGGTCTTGATCGAACGGTGTCATGACACCAGGCAAATAAATTACTCCGAAGTGGTTATCTCTATTTGGTCGATGCATAACACAGGCGCAGACTTATTTTATGACAGCGGCAAGGCTTCCAAGGCCCGCGCTTACGATTTCGACAGCAGTGCATGATCCGAGCAACGCATGGCTACCTTCTGCCTGCACGAGTTGCATATGTGGGGATCGGCCAACAATTTTGTCACCCGCCTTGGTTGCATTCTCCCATAGAACCTCGACGGTCTTACCGACCGTCGCCTGGTTGAACGCGATTTGCTGCGATTTGAGCAGGTTTTGCAGCATTTCCAAACGGTGGGCCATCACGCTTTCCGGAACCTGATTCGCCTTCTCCGCAGCGGGCGTGCCCGGCCGCGGGCTATACTTGAACGAGAAACTTTGCGCGAAACCGATTTCACGCACAATCTTGATGGTCTGATCGAAATCGTCATCGGTTTCGCCGGGAAAACCCACGATGATATCGGTCGAAAGTGCCATATCGGACCGTGCGGCGCGCACACGGTCGATAATTCGGATGTAGTGCTCGACAGTATGATTGCGATTCATCGCTTTCAGAATGCGATCCGACCCCGATTGAAACGGCAGGTGCAGGAATGGCATCAACTGCGGCAGTTCGCCGTGCGCTGCAATCAGGTCGTCCGTCATGTCGTTGGGATGGCTCGTCATGTATCGCAACCGGGCTACACCGGACACTGTTGCAAGTCGATACAGCAACGCCGAAAGGGTCGACCGGTTTCCGGTCGCGTCGGCTCCGTTATATGCGTTGACATTTTGCCCAAGCAAAACGAGTTCGCGCGCCCCGCCGTCCACAAGACGCCTTGCCTCATCAACGACGTGAGCGACAGGCCGCGAATACTCTGAGCCGCGCGTATAGGGCACCACGCAGAATGTACAAAACTTGTCGCAGCCTTCCTGTATGGTGAGGAACGCCGACGGGGTCGACTTTCGTTTTGCGGTGGGATTTACCGCGAATTTTTCGAGGATCGGCAGGTCGACGTCGATAGCGGTTTTCCGCGTTACAGCCCGCAGCGTCAACAATTCCGGCAACCGATGATAACTCTGCGGTCCCACGATCACGTCAACGTTTGGCACACGCCGGGCAATCTCGTTGCCTTCGGCTTGCGCGACACAGCCAGCGACTGCGACGAGACGACGCTCACCGGAAGGTCCAACGCCGTCCGTCAAGTCGCGCAATCGACCGAGTGCTGAATAAACCTTATCGGCGGCTCGCTCGCGAATATGACATGTGTTTAACACCACGAGATCGGCGGTTTCAGCCGAATCGGTTTCCTTATACCCAGCGGGAGCGAGAGTTTCCACGATCCGCTGCGAATCGTAAACGTTCATCTGGCAGCCGTAGGTCTTGATAAACACGGTTTTGCCAGGTCCCGTCGTTGGAACGGGCTCTGATATCGGCGACGCTATCTCGTTACGGCCTGGCATCTTATGCAGCGCGATTCCGTGCTGTGGTCATCTCGATATAATCATGCCTCACGCGGCCCTCGGAGAAAGCGGCAAGTTGCTTGCGGTCGCCAAGCGACGATAACGATACAGGCTCGCCGATGCGAATGGTGACGTCGATGGGACCGCTTTTCAACACCGCCCACGCATGTTGCAGCATATCCATGTCGCCATACCATGCCACAAGCGGCCTTTCGTGCCGCAAAAGCGGAAGCCCGTGCAGATGGGTGTAGGTGATTGTGACCGTTTGTACGATGGCTTTCAACCCGTTGTCGTTTGCGGCGTCGGATCCTCCCGCTGCGGCAGAGAACAACGATGTGCGAAACGGCAGAACCCGGTTGCCGTCGCTGCTCGTCCCTTCAGCAAACAGAACAATCGTGTCGCCCTTGGCAAGCCGTTCTGCGATTTCGCCCGCTTTTGCCCGCACCAGCGATTTCCGTGTGCGATCCACGAACACACTGCGCTGCAATTTGGCCAGCAAGCTGACGAATGGCCACGTGCCCACTTCGGCCTTGCTTACGAAACAGAGCGGGGCGACAGCGCTCAGGACCGGGATATCGAGCCACGAGACATGATTGGAGACGAGCAAGACCGGCCCATCGCGCGAGACCTGTCCGGATATATGGACGCGAATTCCAAGCAGGCGGCAGACAAAACGATGATAATGAAAAGGTAGCGTCCTGGCCTGGGGCATGCCGAGCTTGAGAAGCACAAACTGAACGACCATCAGCGGAAGCGTTACAGCCGCAAAAGCGATCAAAACCAGCGTGCCGCGAACGCTTTGCAGAAAGCGCGCTATCCAGCCGTCAAAAACCAAATGATCCATAATGATGTTAAGTTTCTCAAATAACGTTTCACAAATGATTAAGTGTTCCGCACCCGAAGGTCAACCAACGGATGAGATTTGCAAACATGCGGCGTCTTGGTGAGATCGAGCTTATTCGCGAGTATTTCGCACCTTTGGCGACGAACGCCGGCGCATTCGGTTTAACCGACGATGCAGCAATGCTGCACCCCGTGCCCGCGCATGGTGTTGTTGTCACCACCGATGCCATTGTTGCCGGGATTCATTTTTTTGAGGACGACGCACCCGCAGACGTGGCTTACAAGGCGTTGGCGGTCAATGTGTCCGATCTTGCCGCAAAGGGCGCCACGCCGTTCGCGTATACCATGGCGCTTGCGCTTGCCGAAGCCCCGACTGAAGCTTTTGCTGCCGGTTTGGCCACGGGCTTGAAACAGGCCCAGGACGCTTTCGGAATTTCGCTGATCGGCGGCGATACCGTCACGGCGGGAGGTGCGTGGTGGATTTCGATCACCGCATTTGGAGCCGCTGACAGCCGGGGGATGGTCAGACGCAATGGGGCCGATGTTGGCGACCTGATCTATGTATCCGGCACAATCGGCGACTCCGCGCTAGGGCTGCGATTGCGGAAGCAGGCGAACAGCCTGCAGGCCGGTTCATCCGTCGACGATCACGCTTTTCTGATCAATCGATATCTGAGACCTGAACCCCGCCTTGGCCTGATTGACGCTCTGTGCGAATGTGCAACTACGTCGATGGACATTTCTGACGGCCTCGCGCTCGATCTGTCGCGGCTTTGTGTGGTATCGGGTGGATCCGCATCGGTGTCGATCCCTGCGATCCCGTTGTCCGATCCCGCAAAGCGCGCACTGGCCGCTAACCCGGGCTTGCTGGACGCGATATTGACCGGTGGCGATGATTACGAAGTTCTGGCCACAGTCCCCAAAAGGCGGTCACCTCGATTTGAAACCATGACACGAGCTGCGGGCATCACCATGACCCAAATCGGCGTCGTCACGTCGGGCACGGCCTCAGTTGAATTGCTGGATGGGTGTGGACATCCCGTTCCGATAACGGCGCTGGGCTTCGAACATTTTCGATGAAGTCGGAAAGCTTATGGATAGGTAAGATTGCGGCCCGGGCAAGTGACTGCCTGGCCATCCGTCGATCATCGTTCGTCCGATTGCGACCGTCGGCGTCGTTGCAAACCGACGGCGGGGGGTGCTGCATGACCGTTTAATTTAGGCTCCTCTTCATCCATTTTTCGAACGAGCCGCGATAAAATATCCACCACAGGCGTGTTGCTTTCGGCTGCCAGCAAAGCCAGAACCACTTTGTCGGCCTTGCGGGCGAACGGCTTTATGGCTTGCAACAACTCCCTTCCTGCGTCCGAAAGGGAAACCGCATAGGTGCGGCCATCACTGGTAGTACGTTCTCGCATGATGATCCCGCGCTTCAGTAACCGCTGAACCACATCGGCGAGAGTCGACCGGTCGATCCCTGTCAAGTTGACGAGACCGGTCTGACTGACCCCGTCGTGAGCTGCGATGGTCGTGATCACCGCATACTGCCTAGCCGTCAGATCGAATTCGCGTGTTTCATGGCCAAAAATTTCCGATGCGCGCTGGCTGGCTCGATGCAGAATATGAATTATGGACTGGTCGGCTGCTTCACCTCGTCCATTCAGGTTACGCCCGCGCTTTTTTGGGATTTGACCGGCACGTTGTTTAGATTCCAGCATTGTTGATCTGCTGCTCAGTTAAGAACTTAGCTATGGGAAGGGAATGAATTTGGCCATGCATAGTTCCATCGCCGATCTTCGAGATGGGCTTTAGCCCGTGAATACACTGACCTATTCAGTACCGATCGCCGTTTTCGCGATACTCACCGCGAAAAGGCCCTGATACCCATCAAAGGCGGTGTCTCGATACATGTTGTGGTCAGGTGGAACAACCTCGGGTGTCATCTTCGCCACTCCCTCTCAACGACAAGAGTAAACTTCGGCTGCGACCGATTTCCCAGCCCGCACACGTGGCTATTCTCTTCAATTCGTCATTTCAGGCTGAACTCCGGCTAATCCTCCTCATCCTCATACCCCAATAGCGAAAGCGCGCGGGCTTCAAGACCGAACATTTTGCAGGCGTGGACAAGCGCTTCTTCTCGCCCATGCGTCACCCAGACCTCTTCAGCCCCGGTTTCGCGGATTGTCTTAATCAGTTCAGGCCAATCACAGTGATCCGAAATGATCATGGGAAGCTCCACGCGCTGCTGTTTGGCGCGGGCGCGGATCTGCATCCAGCCGGATGCAGCCGATGGGATCACATCCGGTAGACTGCGCGACCAGCGGTCTGCCAGTTGCGAGGGCGGACAAAGAACAATTTCCCCGCCAAGTGCTTTTCGATTGTCTTTCGTAACCGGCGCAAACGGGCCAAGCGCCACGCCAAGGCCCTCATACAGCTCGCTTAGCTTCACATGCGCCCCATGCAGATAGATGGGCTTGTCGTATCCCGCCAACCGCAGTTCAGCCATCAGCCGCTGACATTTCCCAAGGGAATAGCATCCGACCGCGTGGCAACTGCTGGGAAAGACCGATAACGACGTGAGCAATTTCCCGATCTCATGCCGTGGATCGGGATGACAAAAGACAGGCAATCCGAAGGTCGCTTCGGTGATGAATACATCGCATTCGACCAGCTCGAAGTTTGCCGCTGTTGGGTCGGGGGTCCGCTTATAGTCCCCCGATGCGACCAGGCGGCTGCCGCCGTACTCGATCAGGACCTGCGCCGACCCAAGGATATGCCCTGCGGGATAGAGCGTAACCCGTGCTTCTCCCAGATCGAAGGTTTGACGGTACTGTACACTGAGCCTGTTTTGGGTAAAGCCATCGCCATAGCGACAGGCCATGATGGCGATGGTCTCAGGGGTTGCGATCACCGTGCCGTGACCAGCCCTCGCGTGGTCCGCATGCCCATGGGTGACCACCGCCGTGGAAACAGGCTGCCGTGGATCAATGAAGAAGTCGCCGGCCTTGCAGTATAATCCCTGCGGCCGGACTTCCATCCATTCGCGCGGATGTTTCATTTAACGCGAGGATACACCCTTGCCCATGGCGTGATCGCCCAGAAGATCAAGGGCATCGGCAACGCTTATGGGAGCAGCCTCAACCGCGGTGGGTGCTTCAGGGGCTTTGGTGCGGTCGCGAAGGGCGTTTGCCGCGACACTGAAAAAATGACGCAACTGCTCATCGCTCAAAGAGACCGACGACTGAACCGCCGCGACCGGTTCACCGCTTGCGAGGCGGTCGAGCACCAGAATGATATTTAACATGTCGTCTTCGCTTGCTTTCTGAGAACCGGGCGGATTTTTATGATCTTCGGACACGTCTACCCCTTACGCAGCACCTGATTAAGACAAGCGCTATCTACCCTGAAAGCGAGAACAAAGCAAGTACGAGCGACAACTATAATATATCCATTTCCATCCATGACTTAGGCCGGAGCAACGTCGTTTGTGGCGAACATTAGCGGGTTCGGACGACCCAGCCATTGCTATCCTGATCCATACTCAAGCCCTGCTGCAAGGCGAAGGTGACGAGCCGCTCGGCTCCGCCGGGAAAATCGAGGCTCACCTGAGCGCTGCGGGGATTGACAGAACGTAGATCCCAATTGCCAATCCCCGGAATTTTCTGTAATTTGTTACGGATGGTCTGCCATTCCTTCAGGCCGGAATACTCGACCGTGATCTGCACCGGCGACGCCCCACCCGTGAACGATGGACCCGCAGAGGAGTCGCTGCCTGCGTTTGAGGCCGTCGTATACACCGCACCGCGTGCCAGTTTCCATCGTTGCTCGACAGTGCCAAGCGCCATGCCGGCTGCCGTTTTCATGATGCCATCGTCGATCCCGTCCGAAGCCTTGATCTTGCGCTGCAAACTGAAGGTGCCCAGTGCATCGATCCCGATAAGCTTCACGACCAGAACATCGCCCGCGTCTTCGGCCACGGCAAACAACACCTGCTGAGCCTTGTATTGCCCTTTCAGGGTTTCGAGGCTCGAAGCCGCATTCGAAATGTACGCGTTGGCGACAGCCGCGCTGATGTCGCTTCTGGAAGGTGCAAGCCGCGCGGGAACGAAGCCATGGGTCAAATCGAGATCGTTCAAAGCTTTGCGCCATGGATTGCGGTCGCTGCTGCGCGCGGAGCCGTCCTCGATATAGACCGGAATGATCAGAATTTCGGGGCTGCGGTCCTCCAGCGGCGTCAAGCCCTGCTGCGACAGCAGCGCCCGAATCCCGCGTTCCGCAAACGTGATCGTGAACGTGGCTCCATAATCCGTTCCGGAATAGCCTTCGCCGCGCACTTCGGTGTTGGATACGAGCCGATCGATCTCTTCCGGCGATACGGTGGGCAGGCGGCTCTGAGCGCGAAAATCGGTGAGCCGTATCAGAAGCAGGCGCAACGCCCGCTCCTGAGCTCTGGCGGCGGCAATTTTCTTGGCTTCCACCGCGTTGTCGGCTGCGGCTTCACTTCTCACGTTGCCGACCGTATACAGGCTCGCCACGCGCTGTTGCGCCGCCAGAGGAAAAATCACGCTTAACGTCGCCAGAAACGTGAGGGCAGCCGCCAGTTTGGTTTTGCAAGCCACGCGTGTTACTCCTTAATGGTGTCACGTCACGTTTATCGGGTACAGAGACGCTTTCTCTTACCTCATTCCAAATGCGTTCGTAACCTACAACCGCCACGGCACCATGATCAAGAAGTCCGATCCATCCCATTCCGCTACATACGCTGAAGCCGGCGTCGATATCGGTGCGGGCGACGCGCTCGTGGAGCGTATCAAACCCTTCGCGAATATGACAGCCCGCGCCGGCACGACAGCGGCGCTTGGCGGGTTCGGCGGTTTGTTCGACCTTAAAGCGGCAGGCTACGTCGATCCGATCCTCGTCGCGTCAAACGATGGCGTTGGCACCAAGGTCAAGATCGCCATCGAGACGGGTCTCCACCACGGCATCGGCATCGATCTCGTGGCCATGTGCGTCAACGATGTCGCCGTGCAGGGCGCGCAGCCGCTGTTCTTCCTCGATTATTTCGCATGTGGCAAGCTTAATCTTGCGGTCGCAGAGGCCGTGGTGAAGGGCGTGGCTGACGGCTGTGTGCAGGCCGCATGCGCGCTGATTGGCGGAGAGACGGCAGAGATGCCCGGATTGTATGCCGCTGGCGATTACGACCTTGCCGGGTTCTGCGTCGGGGCGGCGGAACGCGGAGCGCTACTGCCGCGGCACGACATTGCTGCGGGCGATGTGGTGATCGGCGTTGCGTCGTCGGGCGTGCATTCCAACGGGTTTTCCCTTGTCCGCAAGATTGTCTCGGATGGCGGCTTCGGCTGGGTGGACCCTGCGCCATTCGACACTGGCAGCGCGGCGCAAACTCTGGGGGACGCGCTTTTGACGCCAACGCGCATTTACGTCAAAGCGGCGATGGCGCTACACTCGGCCCGCCTCGCGAAAGCGTTCGCACACATTACCGGCGGCGGCCTGCCCGGAAATATGCCCCGCGTGCTACCGGATGGCCTTGCGGCCCGGATCAATCTTTCCGCGTGGCGCCCTGATCCCGTGTTCCGCTGGCTCGCACAGGACGGCCGCGTTTCGCAGGCCGAGATGTTGAAGACATTCAACTGCGGCATCGGGTTCGTGGTGGTGACAGCGCCCGATCATGCGGAGCAGGCCATCCATTCGCTGATCGCATTCGGCGAACAAGCCTTCGTGATCGGCTGCCTCGAACCACGAGCAAATGGCGAACCTGTGCGCTTTGAGGGTGCATTGGACCTGCGTCTATGAGCGTCAAAAAACGCGTGGGCATATTGATCTCCGGGCGGGGCAGCAACATGCGTGCTCTGATCGAAGCGGCTCGCGGGCCTGATTACCCGGCTGAAATCGTGCTGGTGGTTTCCAATGTCGCAAGCGCGCCGGGCCTCACGTTCGCGCGCGAAGCAGGTGTTGCGACCGCAGTCATCGGTCATAAAGCCTTCGACACCCGCGAAGCGTTCGATGCCGCGATCACGGATGAACTTCGCGCCGCGAACGTAGGCCTGATCTGCAACGCGGGCTTCATGCGGCTTCATTCGGCGGCCTTCGTGCAGCATTGGAGTGGCCGTCAGCTCAACATTCATCCATCGCTGCTACCTTCGTTTCGCGGACTTCATCCGCAGCGTCAGGCGTTGGACGCCGGTGTTCGAATTAGCGGCTGCACCGTGCATTTTGTCAGCGAGGAGGTGGACGCGGGCGCAATCGTTGCTCAAGGCGCCGTGCCCGTGCTTGCCAGCGACAACGTGGAACGGCTCAGCGCCCGGATATTGGCCTTGGAGCATCAGCTTTATCCGCTCGCCCTGAGCCTCGTGGCCGGGGGCGCGGTAGGCTTCGAGTACGGCAAAGCCCTCACGGTGACATCTGGAACCACTGCGCTTTTTCCAAATTCCCTCATAAAGCACTGACTTCAGTCGTAAAGTATTTATGCAAACCCATGCGCACCGGCCATATGCGCTTCAGCCGCTGCGGGATGTCAGCGCTTCGAGCTTCTGGGCCGCCTGCTCGGCAGCGCGGCCCGCATCGCGCTGGGCGACGTAGGTGCCGCCGTCGATGACCTGATAGGAGCGGAACTCGGCCATCTGCTTCAGCGAGCGTTGAAGCTCTTCACGCGCTTCGTGCAACTGATCCGCAACCATGATTGCAGCCATCAGCAACAACCGGTCGTCCGGCACTGCGCGGGCCGTGCCCTTGATCTGACGGATATGGCCATCGATTTCTGAGGCAAGCTCCTGCACACGAGATTGTTCACCCTCGCGGCAACCCATTTTGTAACTTCGCCCGTTTACTGTAACGGTTACCTGGGCCACTGCGGAGCTCTCCAAAATAAAGCCACCCGGTTCAGGGATGCAAGATGGCCAACTGATGCGATGTCCACTCTGTTTCAGATACAATGAGCTGACATTGAACACCGTAAGTGTTACTGGAAATCTCTGAAGAATGCGTAAAGCGAAAACATCGCGGGCACGATTTTCTAAGGTTTAGGCAGTACTGCGATTGTACTTTACGTCCTGGCTATCAGAGCGATACCGTCGGAGAGAGAGGCGAAAGCCCTGTAGAGGCAGACATCCGGCTCGCACGTTGAGGCGAGCCGTGACGATGGCACCTTGGGTCCATAAGGGAACGTCCACGATGAAGCCTGTAGCCGCTGTTGCGAAGTCGGACCGGCGCGAGGCATTGTTGTCGGTTGCGCGAGACGCGGTCGCGACCGGCAAGGGAACGCTAGCGGTTGCCGCGTTCGAAAAGCTTTGCGCCGCCGAGCCACGAAATTCGGCGCTCTGGCTGGCGCTGGCGCAGGCACAACGGTTTATCGAATTCAATGACGAAGCTGCAAGGACCCTGACCTTGGCGCTTCGGACCGCGCCCCGCGATATCGCAATCGCGCGTGAGTTATCGTGCCTTTTGCAATCCTGCCGCCTGGAGACGCCCGAGGTCCTCGATCCCGATGGTCTGCTGGCAGCATTCCATCATCAAGGCATCGACCATGACGTGGTCGCCCGGGCCGCGACGGATTATCTGGTTGCGGCGACCCCGTTCGGTCAACTCGTCCTGTCCGCGTCAGACGAGGGTGGCTCGACCGCCAATGCCGCCCTTCGATCACCGCGCGCGAGCGGGTTAACGCACCCTCTTCTTCACGCCGCGTTAGTGAACGGCGTCAACAAGCGGTACGATGTGGAGCGGCTGTTTATCGCGATCCGGCGTGCCCTGCTCACGGCTAATGCCGATGACCTCGTTCAAAAAGATATCTTCGGGTTCTGTCTTTCGCTGATCCAGCAGTGCTGGAACAACGAACATGTTTTCGTCGTCGATACCGACGAGAAGGCATTGCTTGAAAAGCTGGCGGAGGGTTGGTCACGTGTCGGGTCGAGCGATGGTGTCAGCTCATCGCACTTGAAAACATTGATTATGTTGCTGCTTTACCGTCCTTTCGCCGACGTGATTTCGTTAGATGAAACGCCGGATCGACTGAAGGCCGTGAAACCGAAAGCGCTTGGCCAACTGCTTGTCGACAAGCTTCTCCAGGAGCAAGGCATGAGGCAGACCGCCCTTTCGATAAAATCCGCGTTGAACGTCGAGGACACCGGGGCGATCACAACGGATGTCGCCGGCCATTATGAACAGAATCCTTATCCGCGCTGGACCACTTTTCATCGACCTGACGACGAGTCCGCACACGGTTGGCTCGGCACGTTGTGCAAGCCCGACGAGATCGCGTTCCTTGACCGTCCGTTCCATGTCCTGATCGCCGGTGCCGGAACGGGACGGCATGCCCTCACCTCCGCGATTTGTTATGGCCCCCGCGCCACCGTGCTCGCAGTCGACCTCAGCCGCGCAAGCCTTGGCTATGCGGCGACGAAGGCCGCAGAGATGGCTGTCACCAATGTGCAGTTTTTGCAAGCCGACCTGCACGCGTTCGAAACGCCGCTTGCGCCCTTCGACATCATCGAAGCGGTCGGCGTTCTGCATCACACGGCCGATCCGTTTCATGCGTGGGCGCGGCTATTGTCCAAGCTGAAAGTGGGCGGCCTCATGCGCATCGGACTTTACAGCGCGGTTTCGCGACGCAACATCGCGGCCCTGCGGGCATCGCCCGCTTTCCCCAACGGGGCTGTGTCCGACGATGAGGCACGCAGATACCGAGCGCGGCTCGCTGGCTCGACGGAAGGGCAGTCGCTGGTGAATTCGGACGATTTTTACGCTCTGAGCGACTTTCGCGATCTGGCGTTAAACGCACACGAGGTTCAGCTAACCTTACCCGAGATCGAGGCGTTCATGCAGGAGAACGGGTTGACACTTCAAGGATTTACGAACGGACACAAACTCTGGCCGTTATTTCAGGCACGCTTTGAACACGCCTCCTGGCCAGGTCGGCTCGATCAGTGGTGGCAGTTCGAGCAGGAAAATCCGCGCGCGTTCGATGCCATGTATCAGTTCGTCTGCCGCTTGAAGAGCGCTTAAAAGTCATCAGGCTTAAACTGCAACACGCTGGTTTCAGTGTTGGGAATCAGGTTTCGCGACGAAAGCAAATCGTTTATTGAATCGAAAGCATCACGGGAGAACTTCATGGGTAGCGACGATCTTGTGCTCGTTCTTGGCGCTAAGAACCTGTCGTCGTGGAGTCTGCGACCGTGGCTGGCTGCAAAGGTTGCGAGTATTCCATTCCGGGAAATTGTCATCCCGTTCCGTCAGGCCGACACCGCCGCTCAAATCGCAAAGGCGTCCCCGTCGGCGAAAATACCCGTCCTGCAGGTGGGCGAGTGCGTGATCTGGGACTCATTGGCGATTTGTGAATACTTTTCAGAATTGAAGCCCGATGCTCAGCTTTGGCCGAAAGGTTTGCTTGATCGCGCTTTATGCCGCGCTGTTTCCGCTGAAATGCATTCCGGCTTCCCGGCTTTGCGCACCGAATTTCCCATGAACATTTTGAACCGGATCGAGGGCCGGGCACCGTCCGCGCAAGCCGCTATCGATATCGGGCGAATTGTGTCAGTGTGGGTGAAAATGCGCAAAACTTATAGCCATGCCGGGCCGTTTTTATTCGGGCACTTCACGATTGCGGATGCGATGTATGCCCCTGTTGCAACCCGTTTCCAATCTTATGGCATCGATCTGACTCGCTTCGGCGATGACGGCTCTGCGACCGATTACGGAAAAACGATACTCTCCATGCCGCAAATGCAGGAATGGCGTGAGGGTGCGACCGGTAACTGACATCAAGAAGCGATGACGCGCTCCATAGTCTCACGCGGCCGTTGATGTCGCCATTTTGATCGGAAAACTGCCCTCGGCCTGCATGGCCACTTTCAGGAACTCCGCGAAACTCGCAACCGCAGGCCGCATCAGATGAGAACCCGGCGTCAGGCAAACGACGTTCGCCGGTGCGAATTTCTCTTTCAGGGGCTTCACAACCAACTGACCGCCGTCATAAGTCGTTGATGTCAGGGGTATGATGGTATGAATGGCATAGCCATGCCCCCGCGCTACCAGACCCCTGATCAGTTCGAAGGAGCAAAGGCGCCACGCGATTTTCGGCGTCACGCCGGCGGCAGCAAAAACGCTGTCGAAATAGGGGCGAAAATAACTGTCATCGTAAAGTATGTAGGGTTCGCCAGCCAGATCGGCGAGGCTGACTTCGGACTGGCGAGCAAGAGGGTGAGTGGCCGCAAGCGCGACAACGGGCTGCAATGCCAGAAGCGGCATACATTCGAAGGTCGGCGGTACACCAAAATCGTAGGTGATCGCGATTTCGATGCGGCCTTGCGCAAGGTTCCGCAACAAATGCTCCTGATCGCCCTCTTCCAGACAGAGCGTGATTTGCGGATTTCGTTTGCAGAACTCCAGCATCAGCGACGGCATGAAGCGGGCCGCAAGCGTGGGGAAGCACCCGATGGTGATTTCGCCTCGGGTGATGTCTCCAAGGGCCTCGGCCGTCTTCGAAAAATCGTCCGCGTGTTTAAGGAGCAGTCGCGCTTCCACGATGAGCCTCTGGCCCGCCGGGGTGAGGGTCACGCCCTTTGCATGATGCCGGACAAAAATCGTGATGCCGAGCATATGCTCCAGTTCTGCGATAGCGGCGGAAACCGACGGCTGCGAAACCTGCAAACGGCGCGCCGCTTCCGTGACATTTCTGCAATCGGCGGCTGCGACAACATATCGAAGTAATCTGAGAGATATATTCATGGGGCTGCCTGGCTGAAGATGATCTAACGATCAACACGACAAAAAGAAATTAACAGAATAGGCCTTGGGAATTCAGGCCTCGTATACATCACAGTAACGTGAAATGGCTTGACATCAAGAGCGATATAAAATGTCAAGACATTTCAGTGAGATATCAGCGACGTGAACGGAGAGAGTGAGATCGTGGATAAATTTCGTCTCAGACTGGCAATAGAACTCCTGCTTCTTTTCGTGGCGGGACCCGTCGCGATTTATTATGCCGTCTATGTACGGAAAGTCCCGCTTTTCGCGATCCTGCCCGCTATCTTGATAGGGTTGCTCTTGTTCCTGATCCGTCAGCCGGATCAGACCTGGCGTCGTGATCTGGTCCGGCGACCTTTGATGAAAGACGTCATGTCCATCCTTGGATGGTTTGCCGTATTCGGCGGCATTCTAACGATTTTCACGTATTTCCGATATCCGGACTATTTTCTGACGTTCCCTGCGAACGCACCAAAACTGTGGCTTCTGGTGATGATTTTTTACCCGATCTTTTCGGTGACCACACAGGAACTTGTTTATCGCGTTCTCTACTTCGATCGTTACGCCCCATTGTTTGGGAACGCGGCCTGGCTCGCAATTCTGGTAAACGGCACTTTGTTCGCAACGATGCATACCATTCTTTTCGCGTACCGCAGTACGCCATTTCACTGGGAAGCCGTTGCAATCAGCTTCGTGGGTGGACTTATGTTCGGATACCGGTTCTGGCGGACAAAGGCGTTTCCGGCGGTGTGGCTGGAGCACGCCCTTTATGGCGACCTGATCTTCACGATCGGTCTTGGACGCTTCTTTTTCACGGGCGTGGCAAACCTTTGAGGCGGATCGCATTTAACAAACACCGCCTGGATTGCCCTCTCCGCATATCAGGACCGCGAGGGCGTCCTAGTCGTCGATACATTTCAACACCATTGTGACGCCCGCCTTTTTCAGTTCATCGGCGCGTTTTGTATTCACGTCCGGCGCTCCATAAAGCAGGGCGAAGCCGTTGATGAGGAAGATTACGCCGAGCACTGCGCCAATTCCGCTGGCAACCAGCAGCATGCGAGCGCCCGCGACGATCGAAGCTGACGCAAGCACGATGGCGATCTGTATCAGAGCCATCGAGTAGTCGAAAAACGGATCCTTTGCGAGGGCGACCTTGCGCTCGTTTTCGCAGTTCTCGGCTTTGGCCAGCAACTCCTTCTTGCCGTTTCTTCCGTCGGTTTCGAGCCTTTGGCTTTCTGCTTCATAGGCGGCGGTATTTGCGGCGATAATTGTCCGCACATTTTCCGGTAGTGGAGCAGCGGTGGTCCCTTCCGCTGATTTCAGGCGCAGTTGCTCGACCGCAAGCTTGAGCTGACCTTGCCTGATCATCTTGGCCTGGTAGAACGCGAATGTGTCGACCACGTTGAACCCGGCTTGCTGGGCTGTCTTCGTGGCATTTGCGCCGCCCATGACAGCAACCGCAAGAATAACAGCCAACACCGATATGAAAATAGCGACCCATTTGTTGCCGTGACCGTGCTCGCTCACCTCATCCAGCGTGTCGGCAGGTGTTCCGCTAACCACCCCGACTTTTCGTCCGGCGAGCAGCTGTGTCCTAAGCTGTTCGCTATCGTGATCGTCGGAATGAACGGTCGATCGAGCTGCGGGCGCGACATCAGGGGTGACGCGCACGCCTAGCGGAAGCTTCGGTCGTGGTTTTCGTTGATTGTTCTTCTTCATGGGACTTCCGTGTTAGTCGGTAAGGAGCGTCTTTTCCTTAACCGAGCCATCCTCACGTAAACGATACACGTAAGGCTCGCCGGTTCCAAGGTTAAGCTTGACAATTTCGTTTTCTGTCATGCCATCGAGATGCATGATGAGTGAGCGAAGCGAGTTGCCATGGGCCGAAACGAGAATGGTGTGACCGGCCTTGAGTTGCGGTAGAATTGTCGTCGTGTAATAAGGAATAACGCGGGCTGCCGTATCTTTCAGACTTTCGCCGCCGGGCGGGGGAATATCGTAAGACCGCCGCCAGATATGAACCTGTTCCGCTCCCCACTTTGCGATGGCATCCGCGCGTTTCAAGCCTGACAGATCGCCGTAATCCCGCTCGTTGAGCGCCATGTCGCGGACGATCTCAATCCCTGATTGCCCCAATTCGTCCAGCATCAGGGTAAGCGTTTTCTGCGCGCGAGATAGCTCGCTGGTGAATGCGATGTCGAACCGCATTCCGAGTTTTTTCAAGAGCTGCCCCGCACGGCGCGCTTCATGCACGCCTTTGTCCGTAAGGTCGGGATCGCGCCATCCGGTGAACAGTTCGAGCTTGTTCCACTCGCTTTCGCCATGACGCACAAGGACAAGATCATTGTTCATAAAGTTGCTCCTCGACACCGACTGCGGAATGATCTTGTTAAAGGCCGAGCACGTCACGCATGGAGTATAGCCCTGGCTCACGTCCGAGACCCCAGGCTGCGGCGCGCAAGGCACCCCGTGCAAAAATCTGACGATCTTCGGCACGGTGGGTCAGCTCGATCCGTTCGCCTTCGCCTGCAAAAATCACGGTGTGATCGCCGATGACACTCCCCCCCCTCAGGCTCGCAAAGCCGATACCGCCGCTTGCGCGCTCGCCTGTGTGTCCATCGCGCGCTTTGATCGACGCGGCGCTCAGGTTCACGTCGCGCCCCTTTGCCGCGGCTTCGCCGAGAAGGACCGCGGTGCCCGACGGCGCATCGACCTTATGACGGTGATGCATCTCCATAATCTCAACATCGAATTCGACGCCAAGAGCCTTCGCGACTTTTTCGGTCAACGCCGCGAGAAGAATGACACCCATGCTCATGTTGCCGGAACGGATGATCGCCGCGTGGCGAGCCGCTGCGGCGAGTTTTTCATCCTGTTCCGCGGAAAATCCGGTCGTGCCTAATACGTGTACGACGCGCGCCTGAGCCGAGAGCGCCGCGTATCCTAAGCTTGCGCTTGGTGATGTGAAATCGATCACACCCTCTATGCGTATGAAAAGCTCAAGCGGTTCCGAAACGATGGCAACCCCGATGGGGCCAACACCCGCGAGTTCGCCCGCGTCTTGCCCGAGAAAAGGCGAACCCTCGCGTTCCAGTGCACCTGCGACGCTGAATGTCCTCGACTCATGGACAGCGCGGACCAAGGCACGGCCCATACGCCCACCGGCTCCAGTGATAGCAAGCCGCATACGACCAAGCTTTCATACAGGTAACGGTGGCCCGCGATCCCGTGAGCCACCCATGACCAAGCTAATTGTTCTGATCGCTGCCGAAACCAATGGTGCGGCGGTTGATGACGAAGCGAATCCAGATGGTCAGCAAAAACTCAGCCGTTCCGGACACCAGTACGACCGCAAGCATGTTGCTTTGATAGTTCGAGAGTCGCAGGTTGCCCAGTGCCGCTTCCACCACGAGAACCGTGCCGGCAATGACTGGAAGGATCGAGAGAATGGAATCTAGCACGCCAAGAGCGCGCACCTGGCTCGCGGAGAGCAGCAGAAACATCATCTGTACGATGACGTATGCGAATCCAAGCCAAACCGCACCAGCATACCAGAACCCAACCCGTTGTTGCGGTTCCCAATCATGAAACTGGCCAATAAACCAGACCGCGAAAATGGTTCCAACGATAGCCAGCGAAATGCTCAACCATTCCTCCGGATGCGTTGCAAACCGCTCTCGCCTCGTTCCCCTGCTTATATCGGACATATCATAACCCTCTCTCGGTAAAATTCATCTAGCCGGTTGGACAACACCAAAACCTGCGGAGTGGCCCTGACCCCATATCTCAAGCCGACGCTATCAGAGCAAAGCTCTCAAGAAAACAGAACACTTGAATTAAGTGATGGGAAAATACAGGTGTGTGCCGGAATCTGCTCAAGCTTTCGGTTTACCCGCCGCAATCGCACGCTCGATCATCACCCGCGCTTCCGCCGCGTCACCCCACCGTTCGACCTTTACCCATTTTCCCTCTTCGAGGTCTTTATAATGTTCGAAAAAATGTGCGATCCGAAGGCGAAGCATTTCGGCCAGATCCGTATAATTTTTTACTCCGCGATATAAGGGAGATATTTTGTGAGAAGGGACCGCGATGATTTTCTCATCGCCGCCTGCCTCGTCCTTCATGAACAGGACGCCAACTGGGCGGCAGTTGCAGACTGCGCCATGAGCAATCGGGCGTGAGTTGGCGATCAAAACATCGATCGGGTCGCCGTCATCGGATAAGGTATGCGGCACGAACCCGTAGTTTCCGGGATATCGCATGGCAGTGTAAAGCATGCGGTCGACAAACAGCGTGCCTGACGCCTTGTCGAGTTCGTACTTGATCGGTTCGCCACCGATGGGAACCTCGACAATGACGTTGATGTCTTCCGGCGGATTATTCCCGATGGGGATTGAATCGATGCGCATGGTCACACCTCAAGGCCGGAAAACAGATCATGGCGACGATGGCGAATGCCATCAAGCTCAATATTCACGAGTTGCATAACGCAATGGCGACCGGAGTTCCACTTTTTTACGTGTATATGCGTCTCTGAGGCTTGCTTTTCGAACCCAATTGATCGCGGATAGCGCGGACTTGAGTGGCGCGACGTGGAGGCAGAAATGACGCGGATTGCTATCTTGACCGCATTGGCAGTCGTATCAATGGGATCGATCAAAACACAGGCGGCCGAAAGCGATATCACGCCGTTCATCCTGGAGGCATTCGGGCCGAGGCTCGACGACCTCAAGAGCGGGTTTTATTGCCGAACATTTTCGTGTGAGACTGCAATCGAGAAAGCAACCGTTAATCCAGTCCGCGCGAACGTATTTTCCCTGGCCGCAACCGGGTCGCTTCAAGGAACAATCCCTCTGCTGAAGGGCTCCGCGAAGCGAACCCTTGACGTTTCTGGAACATACACTCTGGGAAGCTGTACAGTGACCGACGTGAAAACGCTTGCTGACAAGGTGGAAAACAACAGCGGGCGTGGCGCGTCGCGAGTAGAGAACACGCTTAAGGGCCTGGCTGTACCGACCGAAATCAAGCTGAAAACGGAGGACTGCACTAAACTGGATACTTACCTCCGTGGCAAGCAGGCATGAACCGAGTTGCTTTAGCTTACCTTATCATGTTCAATAAACAAATTGTCGTCATCGGATGTAATGAGACGCTGGGCCAGAAACCCGGAAACATCGTCATCATCAAAGGCACCGTCGTCCAAAATTGGTGTCAACAGTTGAGAACGTAGATCGAGCCGACGGTCGTAGTCGGCGAGACTAACGCGCATATTTTGGTCTCTCATCGTGCCTCCACATTTTCGTAAAACAAGTACCCGCAGATTCGGCGATTTCAGTCATTGCAAGTTTTCTAACGGACGAAAGTTATCTGTGCCCTGTTGCTGAGCTGCAATAAGCATGAGTGGTTTCCGGAATGTGTCTATGCACCCCGCAGGGAACATGCAGCGTTCTACAAACGTGGGAACCAGCCTTACGTCACCTGAGCCGTCACGCGCTCCTCGACCGCGGCATCGAGGTAAGATAGAAAGCTTGGCGTCGGGGCGGCTGTATCTCCAGTGGTCTGGGGAAAAAACTCGGCATCGATCTGGTCCAGGAAGACTTCGCACGCAACCCGGAGTTCAAAAACCAGCGTTTCGCCGCCGACGCGATAGTCGCCATGAACGACAGCTTTCGCCGACACCTCATCGTCGCCTGGTTGGCGACGGGCCAAAAAGCGGTTCAGGGACAAACCACCGTTAAACATGCGCTCGGCGTCGTTCACAAAGTCGCCTTGAAACCTGTAACATCCCGATGTCGCTTCGATGAACTGATCGGCATCGTCAGAGATCTCAGGGGCAAGCCTGCGGAGTTCTTCGGTCCATTGACGAACGCGCATGAGTTTGGTCAACATCAGAGCCTCACGTTCTTTGAGGCCGTTGCAGCGATCACGAAACCGGCTCAGCCTCGCTGAAAGCTCTGTATGGCTCGCGCCTTTAACCTCGGCCTTCGGGCAGGTCGCTTCTTCGAGGAAGAGTGCGTCGCCGAGAGCTGAGTGCAAGGCATCTTTTAACAGATACACAACCGTATAAAGACTTTGATCGTCGTTTTCCGTTACAGTCCAGAGCGCCATGGCGCGGTCCCTCAAGCGTTGTGCCTGAAGGGCCGCGCCGCGATCATTCGCGCGCTTGCCTTAAGCGACCTTAAGAGCAGCCAGTCGTGCCGCCGCAGGTGTCGCACTTCAGACAGGTTCCATTCCTGACGAGGGTGAAATTCCCGCATGTTCCGCAGGAATCGCCTTCGTAACCCTTGGCGCGCGCTTCCGCACGGCGTTCGGCTTTTGAGGGCACGGACGATAGCGAAACCTTTTCAAGGGAGGGGTTCAACGCGGCACTGGCCCCGACGCGCGCATTTACATGAGAGTGGCCCAGCGAAGCTTCATGCTCCGAACTCAGGGCAAGGGCGAGAGCGCCATGCGATTCATACGCAGCGCTGTTAACGACTCGCTCACTGATAGAATCACCTTGAACTGTGACAACTTTGTGGTGAAAACCGCGCGTGAGACCCTTACTTACAAATCTTTCTGCCAAAAGTGCGGGCGATGACACTTTTTGAGCAGGTTTATCTTCCGCAACGCCCCCACCGATGCCGGTTCCGTCCATGTCGGAAAGATCTGCATGGGCCAGATCGTTGCGGTCGAGGTACGAAACCGCAAGTTCGCGGAATATATAATCCAGGATTGATGTGGCACTTTTGATCGCTTCATTCCCCTGGACGAAGCCCGCCGGTTCGAAGCGCGTGAAGGTGAACGCCTCCACATATTCGTCGAGGGGCACGCCATATTGCAGGCCAAGGCTGATGGCGATGGCGAAGTTGTTCATCAAGCTGCGGAAGGCGGCGCCCTCCTTGTGCATGTCGATGAAGATTTCGCCGAGACGGCCATCCTCGAACTCGCCAGTGCGCAGATAAACCTTATGACCACCGACGACCGCCTTTTGCGTGTAGCCCTTGCGGCGGTTTGGCAGTTTCTCACGCTCGACCTTGAGACGCACGCGCTCGATGATACGCTCCACGATGCGTTCGGCCACCAGTTGCGCACGCTTGCCATTGGGTGCCGCCGCCAGCGTTTCCGCTGCATCGTCCGCGTCTGCGTCCGGCAAGAGTTGCGAGTTCAGCGGTTGCGAAAGTTTCGAGCCATCGCGATAAAGTGCGTTGGCCTTCAACCCTAGCTTCCACGACAGTATATAGGCTTCGCGGCAATCGGCCACCGTGGCCGAGTTCGGCATGTTGATGGTTTTGGAGATCGCGCCCGAGATGAACGGTTGCGCCGCCGCCAGCATGTGGATGTGGCTCTGCCAGGACAGCGCGCGCTTGCCCTTTTTGCCGCACGGGTTCGCGCAATCGAACACCGGCAGATGCTCGGGCTTGAGACCCGGCGCGCCTTCGAGGGTCATGGTGCCACAGATGAACTCGTTCGCGGCCTCGATCTCTGCGGCTTTGAAACCGATTGCGGTGAGCAGGTCGAAACTCGCCGCGTTCATCTGTTCGGCCGTGAGTTTCAGCGTGGCTGTGCAGAAGTCTTCGCCCAGCGTCCACTTGTTAAACACGAACTTGATGTCGAAGGCGCTCGGCAAGCCGGCCTCGATGGCGGCAATTTTCTCCGGTGTGAAGCCCTTTGCCTTCAGCGATCTGGCGTTGATGTGCGGCGCGTCGGCGAGTGTGCCTCTGCCGACTGCGTAATCGACGATGGCCGTGATCGCATCCTCGCCGTAGCCAAGCCCGCGCAAGGCTTCCGGCACGGCGCGGTTGATGATCTTGAAATAACCACCGCCGCTGAGCTTTTTGAATTTTACCAGAGCAAAGTCCGGTTCGATGCCTGTGGTGTCGCAATCCATGACGAGGCCGATTGTGCCGGTTGGGGCCACCACGGAAACCTGCGCGTTGCGGAAACCGTGCTGCTGGCCAAGTTCCACGGTGCGATCCCACGATTCACGTGCGGCGGCGACCAGGCTCGATTGCGGGCATTGATCGTCCCACAGCGGCACGGGAGCGGTGGCGAGTTGCTCGTATCCGCCTTCGCGGCCATAAGCGGCCTTGCGATGGTTGCGCATCACACGCAGCATGTGCGCGGCGTTCGGCTCGTAGCCTGCGAATGCGCCAAGTTCCTTCGCCATCTCCGCCGATGTGGCATAGGACACGCCCGTCATGAGCGCGCTGACCGCCGCCGTCATGGCGCGGCCCTCGTCCGAATCGTAACCGATGCCGGACACCATCAGCAGGCCGCCGAGGTTCGCGTAGCCGAGGCCAAGCGTGCGGTATTCATAAGAGAGTTGCGCGATCTCTTTCGACGGGAACTGCGCCATGGTCACTGAGATTTCCAGAACCAGCGTCCACAAGCGGCACCCATGCGCTAACGCTTTCACGTCGATGATGTCGCCATGGTTCGAGTTCGACGCCCTGGCGTCATGGCCGTCCTTGAGGCGGCCATCCAGACTTTCTTTCTTTCGATCTCGGGCGAGGCTCTGGATGGCCGGGTCATGCCCGGCCACGACATCGAGCTTAGGCCGGAACGTCATCAAATTCAGCGACGCGAGATTGCATGCCGTATCGTCCAGAAACATGTACTCCGAGCATGGATTGCTGGCGCGGATCGGACCGCTCGCCGGGCAGGTGTGCCAGTCGTTGATGGTGGTGTGGAACTGAATGCCCGGATCGGCGCTCGCCCAGGCCGCTTCCGATATCTGCTCCATCAGTTCGCGCGCCTTGAGTTCCTTGGTGACCTTGCCACCGGTGCGCCCTTTCAGCGCCCATGCCCCATCTGTTTCCACAGCACGCAGGAACGAATCATCAACCCGCACGGTGTTGTTGGAGTTCTGACCGGCGACGGTGCGATAGGCTTCGCCTTCCCAATCCGTGTCGAAGGCCGGGAAATCGATGTGCTTGAAGCCCTGCCGCGCGAACTGGATAACCCGCTGGATATAATTGTCAGGCACGAAAGCCGCCTTCGCCGCCTTGATCTCGCGTTTCAGCGCCGGGTTTTTCAAGGGATCGAAGCAATCCTCGCCCTCCGCCTCGCAGTTCACGCACGCCTTCATCACGGCGGTGAGGTGCTTCGCGCAGGCCTTCGAGCCAGCCACGAGTGCCGCCACCTTCTGCTCTTCCAGCACCTTCCAGTTGATGAATTCTTCAATGTCAGGGTGATCCGCGTCCACGATCACCATCTTGGCCGCGCGTCGCGTGGTGCCTCCAGATTTTATGGCGCCCGCTGCCCGGTCGCCGATCTTGAGAAAACTCAGCAACCCTGACGACTTGCCGCCCCCCGACAGCCGTTCGCCTTCGCCGCGCAACTTCGAGAAGTTCGATCCCGTGCCGGATCCATACTTGAACAGGCGCGCCTCGCGCACCCACAGGTCCATGATGCCGCGCTCGTTGACGAGATCGTCTTCCACCGACTGTATAAAACAGGCGTGCGGCTGCGGATGCTCGTAGGCGCTCGTGGATGCGGTGAGCACACCGGTCTCGTGATCCACATAATAGTGGCCTTGCCCCGGCCCATCGATGCCATAGGCCCAGTGCAGCCCGGTGTTGAACCACTGTGGCGAGTTCGGTGCGGCCATCTGCATGGCAAGCATGTAGCAAAGCTCATCGTGAAAGGCGCGCGCATCGTCCTCGCTCGTGAAATAGCCACCCTTCCAGCCCCAGTAGGTCCACGCTCCGGCCATCCGGTCGAATACCTGCCGCGCATCCATTTCCGGGCCGAAGCGCTCCGCTTCAGGCATCGCGGCGAGCGATGTCTTGTCCGGCACCGACCGCCACAGCCATGACGGCACAGAGTTTTCCTCGACGCGCTTCACCTTCGCGGGCACGCCGGCCTTGCGGAAATATTTCTGCGCGATGATGTCGGCAGCGACTTGGCTCCATGCGGCCGGGACATGAAAACCTTCCAGCTTGAAGACCGTGGTCCCGTTCGGGTTCTTCATCTCGCTCGTGGCTTGACGGAACGCGATATCCGCGTAGGGAGATTGACCTTGCCTGGTGAAGTGTCGTTCGATCCGCATCGCATTCTCCTGTCGGCGCGCACCCGCGCGCCCGCCCGTTTTGAAGCCGAGTTCAACGCTAAAAAACATATGAGGACGCAGAACAGACAACGCTGAGTATCGCAGTGAATTGCGATGACTCATAGACACGCATGAGACGCACGCGCGTTACCGATCAATGTTTCGTTCGGAAAATGCCGCTTGGACGGTCAGATCGCTAAAGCCCGAGAAAAAAATTGCCGCCGCGCTCTCCTGGAAGAGCGCTCCCCGCTAGCGGCAAGTTCAGAGGCTAGATGATTCGGACGCTTTGCAATGTCACACGCGCGCAACACGTGGGGGTCATCGCTATGGTTTGTGTTATAACCGCCCAAATATCCCTATATCTTGTGGCCGAGAGGGCATTGTATGCAAGCAATGGTTCCAGCCTGGGGATAGGGTGGGGATAACGTTGCGGTGCGTCGCGCTAACTTACTGATCGGACGAAACCAACCGGAAGCCGCGCGGAAACCACTCTGTGCGTCATTCCGGGGTTGCCAGAGTTCAGCAAGCGACGGAAACGCCTTAAAGCGTCTGGTGTCTGGCCCGTGCGCCGCGTTCAATCGCAGACGTCACCAGTTTATCGAGATGAAGCGCATCGCGAAGCAGTTCGAGCAGCCGGACTTCTTCGGCGGGAACGCGCAAGTCCGCCGCCGCGATATCGACGGCCAGGGCATAAGCCGTTTCCCGTAGTTTCTTCGGCAGGGCTTCCGCGACCACTTCCAGGAGTTTTTCCAGCCCCTCGTCCTCACTCAAAATATTGCCGCAACCCTCGGCGGCCTTGGTGAGGTTCGCTTCGTCGTAGCCCATGAAGACAGGCAAATGCCGAACGATATCCGCGATCCGGCGGAGTTCGCTGTCGCTCACCTGACGGTCCGCGGCGGACATGGTAATCATCGTGTAAATAAGTGCGTCGTGTGCCGATATAGCTGCCATCGCATCCTCCGAAGGTTCGCTTGTTCTACGTAAACGGGGGGCAGATCGCAAGCAATGTTGGGAAGCGGTCTCACCCTGAGTAGCCGCTCTGGCCGCATCTCGAACGGTGCAGCGCGCATGAGATGAACCTGAAGCTGCCAACTCGCGCCGTTTATCCATCTGGCCATAGCTGGCCACCAATCGCGCTTCCTTTCTTCATAGCATCGATGGCTCAAAGCGAACGAAGCAGCGTTAGCCAGCCAGCTTCGCGACAATGCCCTCGATGCCGAAGAAGAAAATTGCAATACCGCCCACCAGCAGATGAGAGACAGTCGCGGCCAGAAGCGAGTTGGTCCGGGCGAAAATCCAACCCCATAAGATTCCCGGCAAGAAGGCCGCCAGAGCGAAAGGCAAACTGATGTGAGCATGGGCCGCCGCGAACACAAGGTTCGAGGCCGCAATCGAACACCAGCGCCGTTTCGTCTCGCTGCCATGGAGAAACGCATAAAGCGGCGCCTGTATCGCCGAGCGGGCCACAAACTCCTGCATCGGCGTCAGCAGCACATAAATGAACAGTGCGAGCCAGTACCACGCCGACATGGATACCGCCTGCCCGCCGATTTCCACTTTGGCGCCGTCGATCAACGGCAAGTCATGAAACGTGGACGTTGAGTGGATGACGATCCACTTCAGGATCAACAGAAATAGAAGAAATATCGCCGATACCTGCAGGGAAAACGCAAGCGCAGGCCGCCAGTTTTCGAAGCTCAACCCGAAAAACCGCATGGGAAAGCCACTGGTCGCGATGATGGGGACGAACGACCCCGCGAACAGCAGGATAATGAGAGGCGTCAGAGCAAAGTTTGCATGAGCCAGCGACTGGAAATTCGGGAGGAAGCTTAGCGTGAGCGTGTAGAACGAAAGCGTACACAGCGCGGTTACGATGATATGGCCGACGCCGCTTCGATAGCTCACGAACTCGTTTTGAATTTGAAGACTGTTCAACTGAGCCGTGGCTGAGTTATATGCTTGAGATGCCAGATAGCCCCGCAGTTTCGTCGCAACGATGGTACGGAGCCGCTTGACGGTCTTGTTGCGCAAGGATGAACTTAAATCGACAACGGCAATTCGGACCGCAGATTTTGCGACGAATGTCGCGGCACTCGGCATTCCACTGACGAACGCCACTTCTCCAAAAATGTCGCCTCTCCGCAGGACAGCGATTTCATAACTTACCATGCGATGTTCGACAGGCGAGAATCCCTCTTTCGAAACCGAAACCTGTCCGTCGATCAGGATGTAGACTTTTCCGTTGCTGCGCGCGCCTTCCTCGATAATTGTCCGGCCAGCTTTCATGCGCCGCTGTTTCATGTAAGGCAACAAGAGCCGCTGTTGCTCGCGGGTTAAACTGGACGACAAAGCGTTTTTCGGAAGCTCGAAAGGACCGGGCCTCAGTCTGACCGGAAAAATTGGCGCTGCGGCGCCTGCCATTGCGTGTCCAATCTCAGCCATGGGTCTACCTTTTAAGCTGGGCAGAAATCTACCGCGATCCCCTGCATGATGAACATCCAAAACCGCGCCGACATAAAACGATCCTTGATCTAGATCATTACTATTGCTTCCAAGAATGCTCTCTGAAGTTGTAGCATGTCAATTGTCAACACTCGGTTATTTTGGAGAGCGTCGCTGTATAAGCTGGATTTTTTCGCGAGTGCGGCTTTGATGTATCGATGGTGTATGTGGTCTGAAAGAAACGTGCGCGAATCAAACGTAATGAAACGTTAGCAAACGATTGCCATGCGAGACAGGTCGGCGATAGCTTGCTGCGAAACTCGGAAAATGGATTTATGTTAAACTATCGGCGGGATATCGACGGACTTCGCGCGTTGGCGATTACGGCTGTGGTTCTTTTTCACGCAGGCGGCTCCGCGTTTCCCGGCGGGTACGTTGGTGTTGATATTTTCTTCGTGATTTCCGGCTTCCTGATCACATCGATTATCGTAAAGGCACAGTCTCAGAACGCGTTTTCCTTCACGACGTTTTATGCTCGTCGCGCTCGCCGCATTCTTCCGGCGTCGATTGCGATGCTTGCCGTGGTCACTGCGGTTTGTTTCGTGATCATGCTGCCGCCCGACCTCGTTCAGTATGGAAAAATCCTGAATTTCACGACATTGTTCGCGGCGAACTTCAAGTTCACTGAAATTGGATACTTTGACGCTGTATTCCACGACAATCCGCTTTTGCATATGTGGTCGCTGGCAGTGGAAGAGCAATTCTACTTTATCTGGCCAGCGCTGCTTTGGGTGATGGCTTTATCTGGCCCTGCGAGATACAGGCGAGTCCTGGTCTTTGGTCTGGCCATTATTTCCCTCGTGCTATCCGTCATCTTCGTTCAGGTCTGGCCAAGGACGGCGTTCTTCCACCTCCCGTCTCGCGGTTGGGAGTTGCTCGCGGGGGCCATCCTGGCGCTCGGCTATGTCCCTCCGGTTCGGTCGCAGCGCGTAGCCGAATGGTTATCGGTGCTGGGCCTCGCTCTCGTGGCCGCGCCTATCTTTCTTTATACCGAAACGACGCCTTTTCCGGGCTTGGCAGCGATCCCGCCTGTGATCGGGTGCTGCCTTCTCATTCATGCGAACACCGGGTTCGCAACGCGGGTCGGGCGTGTTCTGAGTTTGCCGCCAGTGGTGTTTGTAGGCCTCATTTCGTACTCGCTGTATTTGTGGCACTGGCCCGTGATCGCGTTGCCAAAGTACGTGCTCATGCGTTCGTTAACGCCTATGGAGACGACCCTTGCCGTCGCCGTGTCGATTTTGCTGGCAGTTCTTTCGTGGCGTTACGTGGAAAGGCCTTTCAGGCAACCGCATGCGGCACCGCTGGAAACGCGCCGCTGGCTCGGTGCGTCGAGACGGTCTGGGGCCGGTTGGGCGACCGCAGCCGTAGCTTCGGTCGCAATCCTGTGCGGCTTTGGCGCTTACTTTCGGGTGTCCGATGGGGTGTTCTGGCGAAACCCGGCTGCGTTCGCGGTTCTCACAAATAAAGACGAGAAACACCCCTGTTCTGCCAAAGAGAAAAAAGGGCTGCTGGACTGCGATCTTGGACCGTCTGGAAATGAGGACATCGCGTTTTGGGGCGACTCCCACGCCTTTGCTTTCATTCCGACAGTTTATGACGTGTTCGGTCGAGGCAAGGCGTATCTGCGAACGGGATGCCAGCCGCTCGTCGGCGTGACTGCGGTGACGCCACAAGGTGTGGAACTGACGAAAGACTGCCGCGCAAGAAATGACGAAGTTATCAGACGCATCGCCGAGCAGCGGCCAAAGCTTGTTATTCTTGCAGCGCGATGGAACTTTTCGGAAAGCGGAAGACACGAAGACGATCGTGGTGAAAATGGGATTTACTATATCAAGAATTCCAAAGTATCCTTGACCCGTGAAAATTCTCGAGCGGCGTTCGAAACAGCGTTACGCGATACGATTGACCGTTTGACGGCCTTCGGTGCGAAAGTTCTGATTATGGGGCAGGCACCCGAAATGTGGGTGGACGCTGCGCGTTGCGTTGCCATCGCGAGGTATCTAACTGGAAGCGAGCAAGCTTGCACCAGCGTTCCGCGACGTTACTATGAACAACGGTTAGCTTACTTTAACCAGGTGCTCCGCGCCAACGCCGAGCATAACTTGGGAAAAGTCTACGTGTTCTGGCCCGCGCCGACCTTTTGCGACGCCGCTCAATGCTATGCCTATCTCGATAACATTCCACTTTATCAGGACCAGACCCACATCAGCGTCGCAGGCGCACGTTACCTGAGTGCTCCGCTTCGCGCCGCGTTGCCGGACGCATTCAGGCTGAATAAAGGTGGTTATCCGAAGTCTGCCAGCACGCTTCCCAGGACCGGAACACCAGAGACGCAACGCAAGGATCAATAACTGCTTCACCGAATGGGCTGGCGTCGCCTTGTCCTGATCGCCGCGCCAGCGAAAACCACTACGATATCGAACAGTGCCTTGGAGCTAACGATGGTGTCGCTTCAATATAAGGGCAGAATCCACAAATCGAAATTTTCGATTCGCGGCCTGAGATATATCGTGGCAGATCAACTCGCCATGCTTTTTCCGGCATTGCAGCGGCGCTGGCTTTTGCCCGTCGCCTCGGTCCCGATTGCCGACGTCGCCGCGCACACGGTGGTCTTTCCATCTGTCGAGATTGCCGATGACGTCCCGCCCGTACTTGCAGCCCTCGGTATCAAACATCCAAACCCGGTCAAGATCGAGCACAGGGTCTATGCCCTGAACGATGTGATCATGACCGGCTGGGCTGGAGCCATGATGAAGGACGGCAGATTGCTGACCGTCCGACCAAAACACAACTGGGTCAGCGCTCTGCGGGCGCGACCTTACAAGCTTCGCGAACTTTCGCCGGACACGGCCCATATCAACCTGATGACGCCGGTCCCCGCGCGCGGTCATATCTTCCACTGGCTCTACGATGCGGTCATTCCGCTTTTGTCGTATCTTGAGGCCGGATCAGGGGCAACAAACCTGGAACTGATCGTCAACGCGGGTCCGACAGACTTTCAGCGGCGAACCCTGGACTTCATCAAAGCTCGTTACGCCATCGATGCCGTGGTCGAATTGGCGCAATACGAGGCTGTTCGGGTGACGGACTTGCGCGCATTGATCCCAGTGCCCCATTCGCCCCGCGCGTTACAGTCTGCGTCGGGGTTGTCTCTCCTGACAGAACTGGGTGCGGCCCTCAGCCGCGACGGCAGCATCGCTTCAAACCGTTCAGCCCGCCGGATCTATATCAGCCGCGAAGATGCCAGATTGCGGCGCGTCTCGAACGAGGACGACGCAATGGGGAGGCTTCAGGGAGCAGGTTTTCAGCGTTTCGTGTTGGGGAGCATGCCGATTTGCGAGCAGGTTGCCCTCTTTCGAGATGCCGAAATTGTCCTTGCACCTCACGGAGCAGGCCTTGCCCATTTAACGTGGTGCCGTCCGGGCACAAAAGTCGTGGAAATCTTTCCCAGACCCGATGGCCCGCGCGGCCGGGTCAAGAATGCCACCTCCGATTACTGGATCATTTCGAAGATGCTCGGTCTCGATTATGAGGCCGTTTGGGGCGGATATGTCCTTGATGCCGCCGACGGCTTCGAGATCGACCTCGAAACCTTGAAGTTGGCTCTCGACCGCTGTGACATAACTTGGATGTGACCGGGTATGCGGCCCGCCTATTCGCTGTCCCGAAACAGCAGACACGCATCACCGTAGGAGTAAAAGCGATAGCCCGCCGCGATGGCGCTCATATAAGCGGCTTTCATCGTTCCCACTCCACAGAATGCGCAAACGAGCATGAACAACGTCGATTTCGGGAGGTGAAAATTGGTCAACAGCGCGTCGGCACTGCGAAATGTATAGCCGGGCGTGATAAACAGGCGCGTCGTGCCGGTAAATGGGTGGACCGTCCCATCGTCCCCTGTGGCAGCCTCAAGGGTGCGCAATGAGGTGGTCCCGACGGCGATAATGCGTCCGCCCTTCGCGCGGGCACGATTGATCGCGCGGGCTGCATGCTCATCGATATGACAAAACTCCGCGTGCATTTCGTGATCGGAAACCCACTCCGACTTGACAGGCAGGAATGTGCCAGCACCGACATGCAAGGTAACAAACACCGTATCGATACCCGACAACCGCAAATCGTCCAGCAATTTGGACGTGAAATGCAACCCGGCGGTTGGCGCGGCAACGGCACCCGCCTCAACGGCGTAGACCGTCTGATAGTCTTTCGTATCGCGGGCATCGGCGTCGCGCTTCTTCGCGATATACGCCGGCAAAGGCATAACACCGTGACGGGTCATAATATCGTCCAGCGCGGCGGATGCACCGCGAAGCGTCATCGTTCCGTCGTGGCCTTTTGCGTCGACGATCACAGTATCGACGCGGGTTTCCGTGCCGATCTGCAACATGTCGCCGGGATCAAGCCGTCGCCCTGGTTTCGCGAACGCTTTCCAGCGGCCATCGCTCTCGCGCTCCATAAGGGTGATCGACACTGGTATTTCCGGATCGCCGTCAATCCGGGGCTTGCGGCGACCGTGAAGCTGAGCGGGCACGACCTTGGTGTCGTTGAGCACGAGCAGGTCGCCACGCCTCAACGTGGTCCTGAGATCGCGAATCTGCATCCCCGCGAACGGACCGGGCTCATGCCTGTGGACAACAAGAAGCCGGGCGGCATCACGCGGGACGCAAGGTCGAAGCGCGATTGCATCCTCGGGAAGCTCGAAGTCAAAGTCTGACAGCTTCAAAACTCAAATCTCTCAACGTCGGGGCGATGCGATTAAAACTGTCAAGTTTGCCGTGTTTCCGCCAGCAGCGGGATCGTTGCAGGGTGTCTCCACTGAAGGAGTTCGAGTTTACCGTTCGTATGCTCAGCGACGGCTGTACAACTTTCCACCCAGTCTCCCGTGTTTACGTAATGGATTCCACCTTGCTCCAGCATGGCCGCATGGTGTATGTGGCCACATATTACGCCATCCGCACCCTCGCGGCGGGCTTCGTCGGCGAGCATTTGCTCAAAATTGCCGATAAAGTTGACCGCTCGCTTGACCCGATATTTCAGATAGGCGGAGAGCGACCAGTAGGGCAAGCCAAACAACCTGCGAACCCCGTTGACAACGGCGTTGCCCATCATAGAAAGCTCGTAGCCGAAATCGCCAAGAACGGCAAGCCACCGCGCTTTGCGCATCACCACGTCGAATTCATCCCCGTGAATAACGAGATATCGCCGACCGGTCGCTGTAATGTGGATGTCGCGGAGCTTGACCTCAATCGCGCCGAGGCTCGTCCCGGCGAAAGCACGCATCTCGTCATCGTGATTGCCCGGGATGTAAATGATACGCGCTCCAGATGCCACGCGTTCAAGCAGGAGTTTCAGCACGGCGGTTTGAGACGGTCGCCATCTCGGGCCACGTCGTATCCGCCAAAAATCCATCACGTCGCCGACAAGATAGATGACGGGAGCCGTGTGCGTTTGGAGAAAACCAAGCAGTTCGTCGGAACGGCAGGTGGATGTGGCAAGGTGGATATCGGAGAGAAAAAGACTGCGGTATCGAAACGGAGCTTGGTCATGATCCTTTGCCGTCGCGACCTGGTCCACGAAGCACTCCGGAGTGTCGTCGTTTTGCAAATGCCTCATGCGAATGGCAGCGTGCTCGAGCAATGCGCCCGCGTCCTTTGACAGGTTCATAATGATAGGCGAAGGCACGTATTTCAACATTCACAGTATCTCGACTTGAAGTCCCGTCGGCACGTCCATCCGGCTGGAACTTACCCTACTATTGTGACAACGGCATGGAACTCGGTGATAAGCGTTCGTGCATGAAATCGGTCAAATGCGCGGTCCATGTCACTGCTCGGAGCCAGGCATGGCATCGAAGAGTGGAAGAGCTTCCACGCGCATGGATTGGGGGGCTACAAGGCCCAGATGGCGGAAAGCTTTCAGCGTCAAAACGCGACCACGAGGTGTGCGGCCTATGAAACCCTGCTGCAACAGGTAGGGTTCGACAACCTCCTCCAGCGCGTCCTTACCCTCGCTGAGGGCGGCGGCAATTGTTTCGATCCCCACCGGGCCACCGCCATAATTTTTCGCGACGCAGGTCAGATAACGATGATCCATCGCATCGAGGCCAAGGGCGTCCACCTCCAACTGGCGCAAGGCTCGATCCGCATCGATGCGACTGATTTCCGAAACGCCCTCGACCATCGCGAAATCCCGGACGCGGCGCAACAGACGACCCGCAACCCGCGGTGTGCCCCGGCTGCGCTTGGCGATCTCGCGTGCGCCTTCGGTGGTCATCCGCATATTCAGCACCCGCGCACCGCGTGCGACGATGTCTTCCAGTTCGTCATCGGTGTAATAATTGAGCCGGATCGGTATGCCGAACCTGTCGCGCAGGGGCGTTGTGAGAAGCCCCGTCCGGGTTGTTGCCCCCACCAGCGTGAATTTTGCCAGATCAATGCGGACAGACCGTGCTGCTGGTCCTTCCCCGATGATGAGATCGAGCTGAAAATCTTCCATAGCGGGATAGAGGATTTCCTCCACCGCTGGATTGAGCCGATGAATTTCGTCGATAAAAAGAACGTCCCGCTCTTCGAGGTTCGTCAGAAGTGCCGCGAGATCGCCTGCCTTCGCGATCACCGGGCCGGATGTCATCCTGAAATTGACGCCGAGTTCACGCGCCACGATCTGGGCCAGTGTGGTTTTGCCAAGGCCCGGTGGCCCTGCGAACAGAACGTGATCCAGCGCGTCGCCCCGCCCGCGCGCGGCATCGATGAACACCTTCATGTTGGCGCGCGCCTGAGCCTGTCCAATGAACTCAGATAGCCGCTGCGGCCGCAGGGAAAGCTCGCCTGCGTCCTCTTCCTGTTTTTCGCGCTCTATTATCCGCTCCGCCATGGGCCGACGATAGCTTAATTCGCGACCAACGCAAACGGCGTGAAATAAGCCTTCACGAGGCTTGCAGCTACATCCATCTGCTGAACAGCAGGTAACAACCGGAGGCCGCTGCCGCAAACAACATGAGTAGATTAAGGAGAATACCACCCGCCCTGTAAATGTTTGGTACGGGGCGGCTCATGCCGATGGGATGGATGATCCGTCCGACCACAAGCGCGCCTGCCATTCCGAAAACGACCGGTTGCGCTGCGCCTTCATATTCCAGAAGCGCTAAAATGAAAATCGAGAGAGGGACATATTCGCAAAAGTTGGCCTGCGCCCGAATGGCGGTGTAAAGCGGAGACGCGTTTTTTTCCTGGCCAGCGCGGTATTCTGCCGTGCCCAAGCCCCCGAGACTGATCCCCGTTTTTACCCGAAAAAGTGTGACCCTGATCGATAAAACCAGAAACACTGCGACCAATATGACGCTGGCCGCAAGAGTGACAGGAAGACTGTGCATCGTATGCCTTTCGCCGGCGCGGAGGTGTTAGCTGGGTTTGTGTTAGACGAGTGACCGGTTCGCGGTGGCATCGCCGGACGAGACCTTATCGCCCACTTTTTTTGAGCCATTTCGGGAGCTTGCCCTGCTTCATGGTGGGCGCAAGGGCTGGCATGAGGATCGGTGTGGGCATGGGCTTCCCCGAGGTTTTACCTGATCAATGCATATCAGAGTTGCCGCCCATGGCCAACAGAGGTGTGACCAGAGTTGGTCGCAATTGAAACAGCTTCGCTCTACTCTCTACTTTTTTGTTCGCGCATACAACTTGAGGTCGAACTCGCTTTTGAGCCCAAGGTGCACCTGATACGTCTTAGCGTCGCTATTAAAACGGACCCGCGGCTCAAGATATCTCCAAACATATTTGCTGCCCGCGCCTTTTCCGCCGGTTGCAAGATATCCGATCACAGAAAATTCAAATAGCGCCTCAAGCGCCTTCTCAGGTGTCTCTCCATTATCGAATATCGTCCTCCTTTCATTCCAGGCGCGGTCGAACTCTTCTCTAGAAAAACCGACGTTGGAGAGCCCTTTCAAGACTTCAAAATAGCGCTCATACGACTTCGAATGTTTGTGAAGCTCATCTTCAAGCTCCTGCATGAAATACCTAGAATACCCGTCTTCTGCGCTCCGTACGATTTCGTTGTCAAAACTAGTCGCAGATTTATCCGCTTTGAAAACGCGAAGGACTTCATTGCAATATTGGATCATATCTCTTGGACGCAAAAATCCGCGTTCGCATATAAAATTATATTTTGTTTGAAACTGCGCCATTTGACGCTGCTCATTAAACAATTGATCCCATCCGATCAGCGGAACCGCCCCGAGAACCTCAGCAAATCGCCGCTCCATCAATCTTTTTATGCAATGCGGGCCCTCTTCTTTGCTCCAACGAATCTCGGACACCTGATCTTGAGTTAGTTTGTTTTTGTCTTCAAATCGAAGCGCATGCCAAATGTCGTCTCTAAGCAGAACTATGGTTGCGCCATTGATATTCTCCTGTTGCAATCTGTCATTTGTGAACTTGGCGGCTCGGACAAGTCCAATCAGTCTATGAAGGTAGTCTTGGTTCGTAGGATCGAAGCCCATGTCAAGCTCATCAAAGCAGACATAAAATTTCCGGCCTTTCGGTATGCAGCGGATAATTGCATCCGTTATATTTCGATTGACTTCGGAGTAAAATTTCGGAAGGTGCTCGATGTCGATTGATTTTGCTTCGCCGCCAACACCCCAAAAATTTATTTTTCCAGAAAGCTTAATCTTTTGGCCGGGCGTAAAAACGCGGGTCAGCGACGGATCGACCGAGCCGTAGCTATCCTTTACAAAGTTTTCGATATCTGTTGCTGCAGCTTGAGCACTTGGATCTGTATATATTTCGTCTCGATGTTTTAGAATAAGTTTGCAAAGCATTAACGAAATGAAGAACTTCCAACTCTCGCGGTAGCATTCTTCGACTGGCACGCCTGACTGTTTTTGTAGCCCATGATGGTCCCAAGGGTAGTCCGAAAACGTGAACCCTGATGCCGCAGTGTCCGACCTAGTTTCAGATGTGATTTTCTTGAATACCGCAGATTTGCCAGAACCTTTGCGGCCGATGATTATCGGTCTAGAAAAATCGACTGCGCTCTTATAGGCAGCGTGATCCTCAAACGCTGCAAGCAGGATCCTGTCACTACTGGCGTCGATACCGCCGAATGACTGGACCGTTCGGAGCTTCGTAGCAAAATTGGTCACGCGGAGATACCGTGTTTGAGTGCGTAGCTAAATGTACGTACCCTGTTCGGCTCCGTGTGCGCAACCACTCCTCGATAAATCATGCGCAAACTTATGCCCCTGTCCCCTCCTCTGCCAATAGCCTCAATGGGTCAGGTGTGGGGGGGGTTCAAGCTTAGCGGAGAAGTCCAAAGTAAAATCGATTAGCGAGCTAGCGGTTAAGGCTAGCGAGAAGTCGGCAGGTTGGCTTTCGACTCAACCTTGCTTTTTGGAGAACCGAAATCGAAGCCTGATTTGGAGTTCGAATGACATCGCCTCGCCGCCGATATATACTTCCGGTGGAGGACCACGAGCAATGCCGACACTGCCCAGACAACCCGGTTTTGAATACATGACCCTCGAAGATTTCGAGGAGTTGTTGCTCGACAAGCCGGAGCATGAAAAATGGGAGCTGATTGGCGGTCGCGTGATCCGTGGCATGGTTGGCGCGCGATGGGAGCACAAACAGATTGTTCTCAACATTTCGCTCACACTTAACAATCACTTTAGACGGTCTGGTTCAGGTTGCCGCGCATTCGAAGAAACCTTCTGGCTTAAAGAAAAGTTACTCGATCTCGGCGCTTTCCCCGACGTGCTTGTGTTCTGCCGCAAGCTGATGGAGGGCGCGACTTCGGTCCACGACCCTGTGGTGCTGTTCGAGGTGCTGTCCAGCGGAACGCAAAAGCGCGACCGGCATGACAAGTGGTCGCTTTATCAAAAGCTGCCGAGCCTTCAGCATTATATTCTCGTGGAACGCGACCGGCCTTATGTCGACGTGTTCAGTCGCGTCGGAGAAGACTGGGCGGCGTATCAGGCCCTTGACGGAATGGCCCGCACGCTGAAACTGCCTGCCATTCAGTTCGAGATGTCGGTGGCGGAAATCTATCGTGACGTGGTAGACGCTGCCTGATCTTTTAGGACAGCATCATGCCAGACATCGCAGCCATCACGTTGTTCGCCGTCGGTGGCAGCGTGACACCCGGCCCCAATACAATCATGGTCACGGCGTCAGGAACCACGTTCGGGTTTCCGAAAGACCATTCCCCATATGCTCGGAATTACGATAGGCTTTCCCGCGATGCTCATCGCCGTGGGGCTTGGGGCTTGGCCAGGTGTTTTTAGATTACCCGACCGCGCATATTGTCCTGAAATATGCCGGCGCTGCCTATTTATTGTACCTTGCCTGGAGGATTGCGAACGCCGGTCAGCCGAAGGCGGGGGACGAGGCTTCGCAGCCGTTGTCGTTTGTCGAAGCGGCCGGTTTTCAATGGGTCAATCCAAAAGCGTGGACGCTTGCCCTGAGCGCGATCCCGGCATTCACAACCATCGGAACCGGCTATTTCACGGATGTCATCGTTGTGGCGGCCGTCTTTGCCGTCGTGTGTTTTCCCAGTTGCGCGGTCTGGTGCGTATTCGGAACAGCCATCCGGCAATTTGTACGATCCAAGCGTGTGTTGAGGATCGTCAATTTAGTCCTTGCCGGATCGGTCGCCGCGTCCATCGTGTTGCTTTTTGTATAACCGCATTCACAGACGTAGCCCAGAGTTTAGTGACGCCGTGACCGCAGGTATGTTTCCAGCGAAACGATGTTTGATGTTATTGACGATTGGGACGCGAATGCACCAGCAAGAAGCGCGGGTTTCGGTGCCGCGTGTTCTGCAGCCTGCAACAACAGCGGCAGAGGAATGCTCTTCGATGCCTTCCACAGCGCTGCGAAACTTGCCCCGGCTTCGGCGAGCATCGCTGGATTTGCGTCGTCGACACGATCGATGCCGCCTCGCGCGTCTTCCGAACGGCGCATGGCGTCACCGGTCCAGCACAGGGTGCAACCTAGAGTGAGCCGTTCGTGCGCATCGAGTAAAGCGCGGTTCCTGGCCCACCGGATGATCACCTCGGGCGCATCGTGGGTTGCGCGCTGCAAGGACTGAAGAACATAATCGAGTGCCGAGGCCGGAGCAATCTGAGCGAAGATGATGCCGATGTTCATGGAGTGCGGTTCGAAGCGCGCCAGGTTCGTGGCGAGTGCTATAGCCGCAGGCGAAGCGGGCGACCTCGCGATCAACGTAACGGCACGTTGTGCTGGGCCGGCAGCCTGTTTCAGGCTCAGGCCATACACATCGAAAAGGGCGTCAAAACGGCTTGCTGCCTGAAGGGGAGAGATGGGCTGTTGCCCGTCGGAGTCGGAGAAAAAGCTCATGGTCATGATCCTGGATTGGGTGTTTGAAGGGCAGTCGGGGTCATGACCTTGATAGCCCAACAGGGTTAAATAATACTTTGCGTGAGTGATTTTTTACTATAATTATACATTAATTGGATTTTAATTCTACTTAACAGGGCGCAAACCTTGAAGCGTGAACGGGGATTGACACAATATAAGAATGTGCCCGGCCTGTCAGCTTCGCCACAAAGAGCCTGAGGCGTGAGGCTTAACTTTCGAAGTCTTGCGCGTTTATCGAGCTGCATTTTGTCAAGTTGGACCAGCCATTGCTTTAGTTATCGCCGCCATTGACGATACCCACGAAACTCTATTGCAAAGCGATCCCCACCCGGCCTAAACACGTCATGGGTATCGACGCCCGACAACGGGGTGGGGATCGCATGGGCGGCTTCTTTCAGGCTGAAATTTTTTCTGGTGTGGCTTTGATCATGTCAGCGTACACGCTTTCGGAACACGTCGCTCAGACGTGCAAAGCTAAAGCTGTTCGTCTCGCCGCTGGTTCGTTATGCTTCACCGTACCAGAACAGCGTATTTGAAGTGTTTGAAATTCCGATTACGATCACCAATTCCGGCGCCCTGCCGGGTACGGTCCTGTCCATGGACCTTTCCGTCACCAACCTTAAAACCGGCGCCACAAAACGGTTTTACAGTGCAGGCGTCGGATCCTGGAGCCTTGGCAAGGGGAAAGGCGACGAGGTTCGAGCCTTCATGCCCCTTTCGCTCGCGGGCCGGGATAACCATTCCGACCCGGTTCTCTTCTACGCACGAAGCGACGAACGCGTCATGCAGGTCGTGGACGGTGTGGGCCGCTATAAATTTGAGGTCAGCCCGGTAATTGCCGGAAAATCAAAGGTGGCGGCGGCGACATTTGAAATGGACCTGCCGTTCATGGATCACCGTGCGTTTACGAGCGGCAGCGGAACGCTCACCCTCAACCATCCCGACTGGCGCGCAACCGCGTTGGTAATCCCTTTCGCGCTTGCGAGATAGCGGGGTGGCAACCGCGCTGAAAACCAGTTATCACTACGGTCATCCGAAGCCGTCATGAAACGCGAAGGATGGCCGTCATTCCACCGAGAAAGCAGCGCAAAATGCTTGATGTCGTCCCCAATCACACAAGCGATCACAACACGGCCCCGCATCCGCTGTCGAAAGAGGACGAGCGCCGCGCGTACCGCGAGATGCTGCTCATCCGCCGTTTCGAGGAGAAGGCAGGCCAGCTTTACGGCATGGGAAAGATCGGCGGGTTCTGCCATCTCGTATATCGGCCAGGAGGCTGTGGTTGTCGGCATGCAGATGGCCATTCGCGACGGCGATCAGGTCATCACGGCGTATCGCGATCACGGACATATGCTCGCCTGCGGGATGGACCCGAAGGGCGTCATGGCCGAACTGACCGGTCGCAGCGGTGGCCTCTCTCGCGGCAAGGGCGGCTCCATGCACATGTTCTCGAAGGAGAAAGCGTTCTACGGCGGCCACGGCATTGTCGGCGCGCAGGTGCCGCTGGGCACCGGCCTCGCGTCGCGCCAACAAATATCGGGATGACGGCAAGGTCTGCCTCACCTATTACGGGGATGGTGCTGCAAACCAGGGGCAGGTGTACGAAGCCTTTAACATGGCGGAGCTGTGGCGGCTGCCGGTGGTCTACGTGGTCGAAAACAACAAATACGGCATGGGCACGCGCATTGACCGTGTGTCAGCCACCACTAACCTGAGCCAGCGCGGCGTAAGCTTCGGCATTCCCGGTGAGCAGGTGGATGGCATGGATGTGCGCGCCGTGAAAGAGGCCGGGGATCGGGCCGTGGCCTTCGCGCGCGGCGGCAAGGGGCCGTATATCCTGGAAATGCTCACCTATCGCTATCGCGGTCACTCCATGTCGGATCCGGCAAAATACCGCACCAAGGAAGAGGTGGAGAAAATGCGCCACGAGCACGATCCCATCGAGATGGTGCGGGCGAGGCTTCTGGCCGATGGCGCGAGCGAGGATGACTTGAAGGCCATCGATAAGGATATTCGCGGCGTGGTTAACGCGGCGGCGGAGTTCGCGCAACAGGACGCGGAGCCCGATGTGCGGGAGCTTTACACCGATATCGTCAAGGCTTAGGGGAGTTTCGAGCGGCGGTTGCGCTTACGGTCGCTACAACTTTGCTTCTTCTCGTTTAGCTTCGGCGTATCGTTCCGCTAAGAACTCATCGACGACGTGGGTCGGTAAGTTGTTGCCATACATTTGCTTTACAAGGCTTTGAAGAAGATCGAGCGTGTCATTTTCTGAAACGTGAAGGGCATCTTTCAGCGCAGCTTTTGCCTCTGCTTCGACAGAACAGCCCGATATTTTTGCTCTTTCTTGTAAGGCCCTCCATACGCTGGGTGGTAAATTTTCGATCACGAGTGTCATGGTGGCATTATTCCGAATTATGGTTATCTCGTACTTTCTACCATGAAGTCTGAGATTTTCATAATCGTGTCAGAAAAGATCTGGGGCAGAGCGCAGGGTTATCTCAACTTTCTGGGCACCCCGCCTCGCGCATCCAGCCCTCGACCTGCTCGATCTGCGGCTGCATCCCCACCTCACGGAACAGCGCCAGCGCCTTGGCCCAGTGTCGGCACGTGGCCGCCCTATCGCCCCGCTGCAAGGCCAGCGCCGCGAGATTACCGTAATCGCTTGCGATCCCTTCCTTGTTGCCAAGCGCTTCGTCGAGGGCGAGGGCTTGTTTGTACATCGCCTCCGCGCCGTCGAGATCGCCACGAGTTTTGTACACAATGCCAAGATTGACGTAGTCGCTAGCCATGCTCTCCTTGCGACCCAGCGCTTCGTTGATGGCGAGGGATTCCTTGTGCATGGCCTCGGCACCCTCGAAATCACCACGTTTAGCGTAGACTACGCCAAGATTGCCGTAGGCATTGGCCATGCCTTGCTTGCGGCCTAGCGCTTCGTTGACGGCAAGGGCTATCTTGAACACTGCCTCGGCACCCTCCGGATCACCGCGTTTAGCGTAGACTACGCCAAGATTGACGTAGGCGCTGGCCATGCCATTCTTGCGACCGAGGGCCTCGTCGATGGCGAGGGCTTTTTTGTACATGGCCTCGGCGGCATCAAAGTCACCGCGGGTCGCGTACACATTGCCGAGATTGCCGCTGGCGACAGCGATTGCTTCCTGATCGGCGGCGGAGTTGCCTAGCGCCATGACGCGCTGGTAACTGCGAACTGCGCCGTTGAGGTTCCCGACACGATGATTTAACATGCCAAGCATATTCCATCCGTCCGCGTCATCCGGGTCAAGCTCGGTGGCCTCGGCGTAGTGGCGCATCGCTTCGTGGGTGTCGTTCAGGAACGCGATGGCACCCTGCTCGCGGGCGAGCGCAGCTTCTTCTTTCGTGGCGGTGACCCGCGTCTTGCGCACCTCGGCCTGCATCGCGGCGAGCGCCTGCATGGCCGCGCGCTCGTCGCCCGCCGCGAGCTTTTCGAGGGCCGCCTCTTTGCCGTCTCTGGCCAGACGAGTGACGGCAGCACTCAAGTCTTTCGTTATGCCGCCAGTGTCTTCGCCACCCGGCAGTCCCGGTAGCGAGGCGAGCCGCTCGCTGAGGAGCTTTAATACGGCCGCCTGCGTTTCTTCGGACCGCTTCTGTGCGTCTTCCAACCTCTGCAGCCGCTCACTGTCTTCCCGCGCGCGTTCCGCGTCGCGTTTCTGGCGATCGCGAACGTCTATGACGATCTGCTGCGTGCCCGTCCCGCGAACCCACCGATAAAAATTCCAGCCGAGCACGAACACCGCGCCAGCCCCCGCCAGTGACGCGATAACCCGCAGTTCTGGGCTCAGCCCCATCAGCCATTGCCAGCCTTGATACAGAAAATCCACCACCGCCCCCATACTTAAATACTTCTCACATAGAGCACGGCTTTCGCGCAAGCAAGCGGAGCATGACAACTGCGGCGGCGCGCGCTAAATATGCTGCGACGGATTCACATAAAAAAAGCTGCGTTCCCCCTTCGAGGGAATGATAATCGCGAAAGACCCCCCATGGCCGCACCGCAATACGTCTACACCATGCAGAAGCTGTCGAAGGCTTATCCCGGCTTGCCACGCAGGTGCTGAAGAACATCCACCTGTCGTTTCTGCCCGACGCGAAGATCGGCGTCGTGGGCGTCAACGGCTCGGGGAAGTCCACGCTACTGAAGATCATGGCGGGGGTCGAGAAGGAGTTCACCGGCGAGGCTTGGGCGGCGGACGGCGTGCGCGTGGGCTATCTCGCGCAGGAGCCGCAGCTCGAAGCGAGCAAAGACGTGCTCGGCAACGCGATGGAGGGCGTGGCGGAAAAGAAGGCGATGCTCGACCGCTACAACGAGATCGCCATGAATTATTCCGACGAGACGGCGGATTTTTAGCGGCGATCAAACCGAGTGCGTTGCGGAACAGTAAACCTTAACGGAGATCTACAAGTCACGCCGGGGCTGCAAAGAGCCACAAAAGTGACTGTTCTGCCGGCCTCATAATTCAAGACGTATGGACGCGTAGCCCTGCGGTAGTAATACTCCGGAAAACCAATGTATCCGTAGGGCGATCCAAGGTAAGCGACGTTACTCGTTGCCACGACAATACTCCGATTTCGGGCCACGTCCACGGATGCCCGTGGCGTGCAACCACCAGTAAGTGAGATAATGCCGTCGCATTTTGTCTGCGCGCTGACTGCCGTGGTTGCAACCGCCGCTAAGACCAAGATAGCTAAGAATATACTGTATTTCGAGAACATGTTTGCCTCCCTAAAACTTGACCGTTGTCGAAACTTGTCCGCTCCAACCCGTATAGGATAATTCGGGTGGTGTGCCGACGCCGCTGAACTTCGTGCCATCATCCTGTCCCACCCAATACCGGGAAACATCAAAGGCGAGATCGAGCTTGCTCGTAACGGGAAGGTCCAGAGTCAGGCCAACTTGCTGCTTGGTCTTCGCGGGCAGATACTGCGACTCGACGACATTATAAAAATTCTCGTCTCTATGCAGAACTGCATAATACGCACCTACATGTGTATCCTTATCGACAAGATACTTTGGATGGATCGAACCAGCGAACACATTGCTGCCCGAGTTCCTCGCCTCAGTGAATAACTGCCCGGCAACGGCCAACTGACTTTTCTCGTTGTAGGCCCATGTCCCGTTCAGCATCACTTTAAGTTCGGGTGAGACTTGATAGTTCAAGGTCGAGCTCGCGCTGTAGCTCGCCCCTTGACGGGCTTGGACCACACCATTCAGCTCAATGTCGCTGTATGACGAATACGCGAGTGTTGTGGCGATGCCTAAGTCCTTGACAGCATAACTAGCGCTTATAGATGCTGTGGCGGTATCCCCAGGCGTTATCGTCCCAACCGCATCCTTGATAATGACCGTCGTAATAGTCGACCCGCTTGTCGTCACAGATGATGGGATCGACGTTTCGAGTTTGTAGTTTCCTCGAAAGGCATACCCTACCGAGGGAGTTAACGTTAGGTTCGTGATCGGCGAGAACGCGAACCCTATGTTCGGATTGATATCATAGCCTTCGCCATACGACCCGACGTCTACCAAATCCGAGTCCATTCGCACGAGACGTTTACTAACCGGAATCGCGCTATTCCCCGTCGGCAAATTGACTGCGATCCCGACGAAAGGCTGGATGTAACCAGTGCCCAGGAATTTGTAAGTCGCTGAGACCTGAGTATCGAGCGAGCCACTGTAGTCTGTATTGAACGACGTGTCCTTGTAGCCGGAATAGACATAACCCGACTTTACGTTGAACTCCCAACGCTCCACCCCCGCTTTCTCGAACGCCGTCGCGCCCGTGACCGGAACGTACATCTGGAAGCCTTCAGCGCGTCCTTCACGGAGAGTTTCCGTACCGCGCGTTCCGGACCAGGAAAAAAACTTCGGGGCGACTGAGACGGCCGAAGCGGAGGTATATTCCGGACTTTCTTCCGCCTGAACTGCCATCAAAGTCGCGCCTAACACTGTCGCCGACGCAACTACCTTACATACGCCTAACACAACACGACCCCACTAGTGTTTACACCGTTATATTTTTTGCTGTCTTTCTAGCGAACGCCGCAAGCTCGTCTGTTTCCTTGCAGGCACTGGATCGCTGGTGTGTTTGGGTACGGAGGCTTCACTGCCGGAGGCTTTGGCGGCTTCGCGGGGGGGGGAAGCGCACTGTACGACGCATACTTGATATTGTTGCCGCTGAGTGCATTGCCCGCGCTTGTTAGTGAGCGAACAATAATCCCGCGTCTGATAAGTGCAGCAAGCCACTTGGTGCAGTACGGAGCCCTTATTTTCTTTCGTCGCAAAAATATAATTCGGCGACATTGCGCTTGCGGTGCTAACCGGAAGGCCAAGCACAACTAAAATTACGAACTTACGCATTCGGTTTCCTTTCTATAGACTTACAGAGTTGGAAGTTTAGATAACCAATCTGACAGGCGCGACGCCAACCGCGCTCATCGTCGGTAACATTGAATGCGACCACCCATAAGGCGCTGGCAATTCGGTGGTAATGTTGGTTGGCAGACCGTCTTAACGATTTCATTCTTGTAACAAGTAGCACAGCGGCGGCCCTGACATCTGCAGGGATAAGCTACCTGTTTATACGTGCTCGTACATCCTATTAACGTCACAAAGCGATCAACCTGATCTCCGTTAAACGTGTTAACCTGCGGTGTTGCGTTTGCTGCAAATGCCATGACCGCAGTGGCTAGCAATAGAAGGATGCCAAGTTTGCCGCAGATAGTGGTTAATTTCGTAGCTACTTCTTTCATAACCTGAGTCCCCACCCCGAAATAATTTTTAATGATTAAGCTTGGTTACTTAGCAACTCTACCCCCCCCCCCCCCCCCCCCCCCGCGCGAGTCAATCTGTAAAAGGCTTGGTCGAATTCGACTTACGATATGTGTGGCGAATTTGCATCTCGTTCCAAGTGACAACCGCGCCCTTCCGCGCTACATAAAAGCAAATCACACGAGCCCGAAAGACCGCATCATGGCCGCACCGCAATACGTCTACACCATGCAGAAGCTCTCGAAGGCCTATCCCGGCGGCAAGCAGGTGCTGAAGGACATCCATCTGTCGTTCCTGCCGGACGCGAAGATCGGCGTCGTCGGCGTGAACGGCTCAGGGAAATCAACGCTGCTCAAGGTGATGGCTGGCGTCGAGAAGGAGTTCACCGGCGAAGCGTGGGCTGCGGACGGCGTGCGGGTGGGCTATCTCGCGCAGGAGCCGCAGCTCGACCCCACGAAAGACGTGCTCGGCAATGCGATGCTCGGCGTGGCGGAAAAAGAAGGCGATGCTCGACCGCTACAACGAGATCGCCATGAATTATTCCGACGAGACGGCGGACGAGATGGCGAAGCTTCAGGACATTATCGATGGGCAGAACCTCTGGGACCTCGACGCGCAGGTCACGCAGGCGCTGGCCGCGCTGAACTGTCCGCCGCCGGATGCCGACGTGTCGCAGCTTTCGGGCGGCGAAAAGCGGCGCGTCGCGCTGGTGGCGCTGCTGCTGTCGAGGCCGGATATCCTGCTGCTGGACGAGCCGACCAACCATCTCGACGCAGAGACGACCGCATGGCTTCAGCATTATCTCGAAGATTATCCCGGCTGCATTATCATCGTCACCCACGATCGCTATTTTCTGGACTCGATCACCACATGGACGCTGGAGCTGGATCGCGGGCAAGGCGTGCCGTACAAAGGCAATTATTCCGCGTGGCTGGAGCAGAAGGCCAAGCGCGTCGCGCAGGAAAAAAGTGAGGAAGCCGCGAAAAGCCGCACGATGGAGCGCGAGCTGGAGTGGATTCGCGCGTCGCCGAAAGCCCGGCAGGCGAAGTCCAAGGCGCGCATCACGGCTTACGAGAAGCTGGCGGACGAGGCCGGCAAGGCCGACGTGGGCCGCGCCCAAATCCAGATCCCCATGGGTCCGCGTCTCGGCGGCGTGGTCATCGAGGCCGACCACATCAGGAAGGCTTATGGCGCGCGCGTCCTCATCAACGAGCTGGATTTCAAGCTGCCGCCGGGAGGCATCGTGGGCGTGATCGGACCCAACGGCGCGGGCAAAACGACGCTGTTCCGCATGATTATCGGCCAGGACAAGCCGGATGCGGGCGAGTTCCGCGTGGGTGAGACCGTGAAGCTCGGCTATGTGGACCAGAGCCGCGACACGCTCGACCCGAAAAAGACCGTGTGGGAGGAGATTTCCGGCGGCCTCGACGTGCTGGCGCTGGGCAAGCGCGAGGTGCCAAGCCGCGCCTATCTCGGCTGGTTCAACTTCAAGGGCGCGGATCAGCAGAAGAAGGTGGGGCAGCTTTCCGGCGGCGAGCGCAACCGCGTGCATCTGGCGAAGATGCTGAAGGAGGGCGGCAACCTGATCCTGCTCGACGAACCGACGAACGACCTCGACGTGGAGACGCTGTCATCGCTCGAAGCGGCGCTGGAGGATTTCCCCGGCTGCGCTGTCGTCATAAGCCACGATCGCTTCTTCCTCGACCGGCTCGCGACGCATATTCTGGCGTTCGAGGGCGACGGGCATGTGGAATGGTTCGAAGGCAACTTCCAGGCCTATGAGGAGGACAAGCTGCGGAGACTGGGTGCGGCGGCGGCCGATACGCCGAAGGCGAAGTTCGCGCGGTTTGCGCGGGGTTAAAAACTCAGTCAGGTAAAACAAGGCAAGCAGTTACTGCAAACCTTTACTGTCGTTCTGCCGCTCTTTGATAAGGTCGATAAAAGATTGCAAAGTCATCAGCCATTGCTGCTGGCTCCGACGGTAGGTTGAGTGGAGCCTTTCTGGTAAAACCAGTTGCACATCCTTCGCTCTCATTTCGTCGGTCTGGTTCTCGGAAACGCTTGGTTCAAGCGTGAGCAAATGCTTTTGTTTAATTTTCTCTGCTTCAGAAAGAACCTGTCGCCATCTATCTTTCAATGTTGACTTCGCGCCGAGCATAGTAAGTTGAGAAGCAGGGAATGACAGATCCAGATATTCTTCCTGTCCCGGGAACAGAAAGTCAGGACGGTTTCGATTTTCCGTTTCCGCGCCTCGCTCAAACCGCAGTCCGTGCTCAATGAATATGGCTTCAAGATGATGTTCAAGCGCAGCCCCGGCTCTCGCCTTACGCCTGTTTTGCACACTTAGAGAAAAGGTGAGAAACCCATCAACATCGTACTGTTCCTCTGATTTGAAACCGCCCTTCAGCCTCGCCTCTACTATACGGCGCTCCAGACGGCGGAACATCTTCTCCTCACAATCCATCCATTGAAGCAACGCATCGTCCGGTTTATCTCTGGCCGACAAATTTGTTGTCGAAGTTCTGGCAAGCCTTGAGAACTCACGTGTTGTTGGAAATTTGAGTCCGAAAGGTAAAATCAGCGCGTCCAGATTATCTGCCCCAATTTCCTCAAATTCGATTCCAATCTCGTCAAGGATGTAACGTGCCGCGAAATCTAGTTCGGCATCGCTATTTTTATTTTTCGAGATTTCCCGTATCGCAAAATTGAGTCCTGGCTGCCCCTCAATTCCAAAAAGCCATAGAAGCTGGTTAAGGATTGTGCTGTCAGCCTTAACGAAGATTATCATTACCGACTGATCGGACCGCCGCGCGACAAACATGAAGTCTCCGGCTCCAGCGAAGCTGGCAATCATGGACGTGGAAAAATACAGGCGGCATTCGGAGCGTGTGGGATGTTGGGCTCTGGCGTCGTACCAGGTTACAAAACCATCATCACCAACGGTTTCCTGTTCTTGGCCCATCCAAATAAATCTGGCCTTAAATGTGGATTTTCCATTTGGCTGTCCGAACAGCACTTTCAGTTGCGCAGCGCCATTAAACTCGCGCTGGTTGGATCGCGTTGTGTCAATCTCAACTGCACTAAGCCTTTTGACCGCCACGCCTGCGAAGTAATCTGACAGGAAACCACGACGGAGCGCCACGTCATTTTCCTCTGATTTCCAAGGTGGCATGTCTTGAATGAAGCCAATCTGCGCATTGCTCAAGGATCAGTTCCAAGGGCTTTTTCGTTTTTCCTCTTAACGCACATTCCCATACGACTCCGCACCGCCAGCCAAGGCTGGTTAGCTCATCAATGGCTGTGGCATCCGAATGTTGATTGTTTATAACTTTTGTCATCCAGAACTCGGATCGCGTCTCAGGTAAGCGATAAAGATGACAATCATGCCCATGCCAGAAGCACCCATGAACGAACAGAACCGCACGAAATCGACTAAAAACAATGTCTGGCCTGCCTGGTAGCTCCTTTTTGTGGAGGCGAAACCGAAATCCCCTACCGTGAAGTCCTTTTCTTAGCATGAGTTCTGGTCGTGTGTTGACACTGCGTATGCCGCTCATGAAGCGACTGCGTATTTCTGGAGGGACTATGTCAGCCATGTATTGAGGCCAAGTCGGGCATGGATAAGCTGCCGTTATGAAGGCAACGAGGACGTAGTATTTGCGATTTCCCGCATATGTACGGCTGCATCAGACGCGCTACCGCCTTAACCGCAGGAACTACGACACCATTTCCAAACTGACGGTAGGCTTGTGTATCTGAGACTGGTATCTGGAACGAAAAGCCATCAACCTTCTCGTAACCCATCAGGCGAGCGCATTCTTTGGGTGTAAGACGGCGCGGAGGCAAACCTTCCTGTGAAATCAGAACTTCCGACCCGTCTTTGTAATACCTTGCGGACAGGGTTCTGCTCACATCATCTGGACCAAAAAGGCTATACCCAAACCCATTTCCTTTCGCAGCGTGTTTTGCTTTATACTTCTTAAGATAATCCCACAAATGCGGTGTCAGGGTATATTTAGCATCAACTGATTTTTCCAAAATGCTACCGAGCTTGGGGCCTTGCCCATCAGGTATTTCTAGTTTGCTAAAATCAAAGGAGTTTCGCTCTCTAAAACCAACAATAAAAATACGCTCACGTTTTTGTGGAACCCAAGGTTCGGAGTTCACAACACGGTAACTAACCTGATACCCAAGATCTTCTTCGAGGACGTTTCGGATCGTTGCGAAAGTCTGACCCCGATTATGGCGTTCCAAATTTTTCACATTTTCGAGCATGAATGCCACAGGTCGATGATGTGCAATAATTTGTGCAAGGTCGAAGAAAAGAGTTCCCTGAGTATCACATAAAAAGCCATGCGGGCTGCCCAAAGCGTTTTTCTTGGAAACACCTGCAATGGAAAACGGCTGACACGGGAAGCCAGCTAGCAGAATATCGTGAGACGGAATTGTTTCGGGATTGCAAGAATATTCACGAATATCTCCACCGAACTCATGATCAACATCGAAATTGGCCGAATACGTTTTTCGCGAATTAACGTCCCATTCTGAAGTAAAAATACATTTGCCGCCGATAGACTCAAAGGCTAGGCGAAGCCCGCCAATGCCGGCAAACAAATCAATAAACTTGAAAGAATCTGAAGCACCAAGATTTTGAGTGTCCGAGCTTACCGTTAGATGTGATAGCATTATTTGTCTCGCTTCGCTTTGAGTACGTTTTCATGCCGTCATTCGCTGAAAAACACAATAAACTTGTTCGCATTTCGTTCTTTCTCCACAACTGGGCAAGCGCGAGGTGCCGAGCCGCGCGTATCTCGGCTGGTTCAACTTCAAGGGCGCGGACCAGCAGAAGAAGGTGGGGCAGCTTTCCGGCGGCGAGCGCAACCGCGTGCATCTGGCCAAGATGCTGAAGGAGGGCGGCAACCTGATCCTGCTCGACGAGCCGACGAACGACCTGGACGTGGAGACCTTGTCGTCGCTTGAGGCGGCGCTTGAGGATTTCCCCGGCTGCGCTGTCGTCATAAGCCACGATCGCTTCTTCCTCGACCGCCTCGCGACGCATATCTTGGCGTTCGAAGGCGACGGCCACGTGGAGTGGTTCGAGGGTAACTTCCAGGCTTACGAGGAGGATAAGCTGCGGCGGCTGGGTGCTGCCGCTGCCGACACGCCGAAGGCGAAGTTCGCGCGGTTTGCACGGGGTTGAGCAGTGACGAATTCGCAGCTTTTGCCTATTATCAATAAGCTTGGAATTTCGCTCACACCAGTCGGTGAGAAAGCGTGTTATGCGTATGAAGCTCTGTTAGGCGTGGAGAATTGGGAGTCGGCTGAATGGCAGCCAATTCATGCGCAACGTGTACTGCAGAACGGTTGGCCTTTGGCTATCCTTTCAGATAACGCTTCCTTAAATGGGTTTTTAAACAGAAAAAGATTGCCTCCGACAACAGGGCGCACGGTTAGTTCTGATGACTGGAGCGTAATTCATGCGGGTGCCATCCTAAAACAGCTTGGAGTAGAAGTTGAATTCGTTGCCGAGGTACATAATAAAAGGACGCCAGATTTATATGCCTATGTAGATCAGAGTTATTTCTACGTTGAAGTTACTTCAGGCAATCAAAGAAACGTCGAATTAAAAATTTCCGCAATCGTAGAACTTTTAACGAGTGCTCTTCATGACCATCAAAATATTTTTCATTCGCTAATATACCTTGGTGAGGATATCGATACAGTAGATTTAAGCGAGATATTAGAAGCTGTAACCCGATTGCAGCCCGGACAGGAGGCAGGGCAGGAAAAAGCTTGGCATTTATACGCCATACCTCTCGATCAAGAGAGTGCGATTATAGATCCAAGTCAAAGAGGCAACTACATTCCAAGGTGGTGGGTGGATGATGGCCCCACGCGTCGGTCTTCTGCCGTGGCATTAAGCCAGGATATTACAGCCCGCCTTGAAATTGCAGCCAAACTAAGCCCGCTCTCTTACATAAACTCGGTGCGTAGAAAGGCGGAAAGGTATCAGGGAGATTATCATTATCCCTTTGTTATAGCGATAGAGCAACTTGGAATGCCTTTAAGACATTCTACGTGGGTTAAAGAGCTAGAATGTTGGTTGCCTATGTGGCCTCACGTAAGCGCTGTTATCTGCTTTGATAGACGGCCCTTTATGTTTTCTAAATTTTGTTGGCATTTATCTGCACACCTAAATCAAAACGCCAAACACAAACTTCCGAATGGGTTAACTGAACAGTTCTCAGAAGGTGATTTTCAATTATGCGTAGAAATTTACGACTCCATAGTGCCTTGGTCTGGCTTAAGTATAGATAAGTAAATGCAGAAAAACTGCAATCTCCAAATCGAAAAGCTGCCGGAGGGCGTTTATCTCGCAGCATCCGATGACGTGCCGGGCCTTGTCGCGCAATGCCGCACCATCGCGGAAACAATTGAAATTGCTTATACTGTCGCCAAGAAGCTGATCGAGGCGCAAGGCGGCAATCCAGCTAATCACACGGCTCAAAAATCGTTCGATGTCGGCGTTGCGCGGGCGCCGTGGCGAATGTGAAGGATAACGATCTCGCGATCCATCACGGTGTAATAGATCAGATAGGGATACGGATTTGCCGTAAACACGCGAACGCCGTAGATGTCAGTTTCCCGGCCGAAACCGGGGTAGCGTTCAAGGCGATTGGCCGTAGCTCTGATACGCCTGATAACCGATTTCGCCGCGCGCGGGTTGCGCTCACTAGTGCGGTTCCCGAAAAGTGTGACGCGGTTTTCGGATAAGAACCGCTCTTACACCAAGAACTTAGAGCCGATCACCCAACTCACCGCGCGCGGGTTGCGCTCACTGATGAACGCGTGAATGTCAGCCATATCCAAGCGGGCACGCTGAGCGTACCGAAGTTTCACAGACCGCACTTTTTCCAGATCGCGGCCATCTCCTCATCGGAAGCAAACTCTCCTCGCTCCGCCTGCGCCAATCCCTCCAGAACTGCGGCGCGGTGATCGGCCGGAACTTCGAAAACGTCGGCATCCGCCGCGGCGATATGTTCGAGGACTTCGGCGGCGTAGGCCTGTCTTTCCTCGGGCAGGGTTTTCAGTTTCTCAATCGCGATTTCGAGCGCTTTCATCATGAAAAAACCATATCGCATGACCATAATTAAAACGAGGATTTTGCAAGCCTTGAGAGGAACTTTTCGGCGACCTAGACGTGCTGGCGCGGGGCAAGCGCGAGGTGCCGAGCCGGGCGTATCCCGGCTGGTTCAACTTCAAGGGCGCGGATCAGCAAAAGAAGGTCGGCCAGTTATCCGGCGGCGAGCGCAACCGCGTGCATCTCGCCAAGATGCTGAAGGAAGGCGGCAACCTGATCCTGCTCGACGAGCCGACCAACGACCTCGACGTGGAGACGCTGTCGTCGCTGGAGGCGGCGCTGGAGGATTTTCCCGGCTGCGCCGTGGTCATAAGCCATGATCGCTTCTTTATCGACCGGCTCGCCACGCACATCCTCGCCTTCGAGGGCGACGGGCACGTGGAGTGGTTCGAGGGCAACTTCCAAGCGTATGAAGAAGACAAGGCGCGGCGGCTGGGTGCGGCGGCTGCCGATACTCCGAGGGCTAAGTTTGCGCGGGGTTGATGTGAGAACATAAACGGATCGGGAACGACAATGTCATCCAAAGTACTTATAAGCTTGACAAGTATCCCTCGTAGATTTGATAGCACGCTGCGCGAAGTAATACTATCGCTAAACAATCAGACATTAGAAGCTGACATATTAGTCAATATTCCGCCAAGCTACAAGAAGTGGCCAAATTTCGAGATTCTTCATTATCTCTACAACATACCTCGCGTAACTGTTTTCCGCCCTACAAAAGACTTTGGGCCTGCGACCAAACTCTTAGGCGCATTGGAATATTTGAATAAAAGCACAAGCATTAAAAAAATTATAACAGTGGACGATGATGTCGTATTCGAACATCCGACACATCTGGAATACCTCGTCAAACACCACAACGCCGCTCCGAATTCTGTAATTACAATTAATGGTATTAGACTTATTCATGAGCCATATAGATTCAAGAACGGGTTGAAGTACAACTGTCAATTTCGTCGCGTGGAAATTCCAGCCGGTTTCAAGGGCGTCGTTTATCCTGCGAAAAGGCTTCAGCAAATCTGTGATTTATTCTCTCTTCAAGCTGATTTTCCCGAAGCTATTTTCAACGACGACGACACGTATTTTGGTATTGTGATGGGTAAGCATAATATTCCGGTCATTGCCATTCCACACGAACCTGCTTTGACGCTGAGATTTCTGGACGACAAAAGCGCTGTTGAGGAGGGCACGGTCGATGTCAGGGCGGACAATGACATGAGGAACGTTCAATTTGCCGTTCGCGAAAAGTACTTTCTTAACGGGACGAGATCGCATTTGAACATTATTGAATTGATGCAACTTGGTTTGACTTATCTGCATTTTATTGTCGCGCATTATACGAAAAAACTACTGTATAAGTTTATCAGCGACCGGAGCGCCCTCGAAAAGGGATGATCGTTGTGCAGAAGTACGCGCATGCGCATCCCTTACCATTGACCGAAGGGCTGAGTTTGCAAGGCGCACCCGCGAGCATCCGCCAAGCGCGACGCCCGCTTCAGCCGCGCGGAAGCTTTTCTTTTGCGTAGGCGATGATCTCCTCCGTCGGCCAGCATGTGCGTTGCAATCCCCGGTCGGCTTGAAACCGCCCTACGGCGCTTCGCGTGCGTCCGCCCGCTTTTCCGTCGATTGTATCTTTGTATAAGCCCGCTGCCGTCAATCGTTTTTGCAGGTCGGTCACGTCCTTCGACGAGACTTGAACCACGCGTTTCCAGGGCGTTGAAAAGCCGCCACGTCCACCAATGCGATCCGCGAGGTTGCCTACGAACAACGCGTAGAGGTCGGAGCGATTGTATTCGCGGATGACCTGAAAGTTTTTCGAGGTCAGGAAGCGGGGTCCATAAATGCCGGCTGCCATCAGTAGCGATGTCTCCTGTGTTTTGATCGACGCCGCTGCTTTGACCTCAGTCTTCAGCGAAACATTCAGGCGCGACCAGTCAGCGAAGCTTTTGCGCTCGTCGAGATAGGCCAGCGTACAATCCACATCCGGTGCATCGACCTCGACCCCCCAGGGCACACCAGCGACCCAGCCATTTTGCTTCAGTGTGTTCGCAAGCGTTGCCAGCGCATCCGGAACCGAGTTCCATAAATCAGGCCTGCCATTGCCATCCGCGCTTACGCCATATTTGAAATAGTCTGACGGAAGGATTTGCAGCATGCCCATGGCACCGGCCCATGAACTGCGCATACGCTCCGGTTCGATCACGCGTTCCTGAACGAGCCGCAGACCGTCAATGAATTGTGTCTGAAACAAATCGCGGCGATTGCCGGTGTAGGCCTGTGTCGCCAGCACGTCGAGCGCATTGTACGGGGTTCTGTGTGTGCTGAACGCGGTTTCCCGGCCCCAGATGGCCAACAGGATGGTTTTGTCGACGCCATAGGTTTTTTCGATGCGCGCGAGCGTATCCATATACTTCGTTTGCATCTCGCGGCCTCGTCGGGCGAGATTTGCGAGTTGCCCGTCGTCAAGATAATCAGCGGGGGTCTTGATGAATTCCGGCTGTTCCGGCTGAGCCGCCTTGTTGCCCAAATCAAGGTCGGGCAACCGGAAGTCTGGCTTGAGACCGGCGGTATACTTGTCGTAGGTCTCCGCCGTGATGCCGCGTTCGAGCGCTACGGCCCTGAAGGATTTCAACCATGTTTGAAACGCAGCAGGCGTTGCGGACGCGGCCATTGCCTCTGGCGAACACGCCACGAAGAACAGTGCTGCACAGGTACTACGCAAATATCGATAACTCAAACTCGCTCCTGTTTATCAAATGCGGAAATAAATACGTAAATCACGGAGGTCGAAATCGCAACCGCGCTTAACAGGGAGGCATCACGCAACCCTAATTCGCTAACGCTGCATTTTAACGGCAAAATCCGATCGCTCACCTCTGTCATCACCGGGCTCGACCCGGTGATCCAGTCGTTTTTTTTAGTCTGGATGGCCGGGTCGAAGCCCGGCCATGACGGTGAAAAGAGCGTGAATTGCCGCTTAAGGATTTAGGATTGCGCTTAACCGGAAGGCAACGCCTCGACGAGCTTTTGGCCCGATCATCCAGCGCCGTTCGTAATTTTGACACCATAAGAATTATAGCTAAGTGATCTTTAACGTCTCGGGGCTCATATGGAGGCGTTCCATGGTAGTGTTGTCAATTACGGGTAAGGTGGATGTCAATTAGCGATCGAACTGCTAAGGATCAAAAGCCTCATAATGCACTCGTACCGCGCAAAACTGGTACGAACCTTATCACACGCGATGAGCGTCTCGTCGCTCCGCCTCCACGTGCGGTTCCCCTTAAGGTTCGTGGCAGGCGATCTGCGGTGAAGGGTGCTGCATGGGCAGCGTTCGCCGTTGTGCTGATGGCTGCGGGATATGCGGCCCGCGACCCCATGATCCGCCAGACTTCGAATTATCAGTACACGCTTTTGTTGAGCCGTGGCGTGTCATCCGTGCCTCTGACCGCTCAGGCAAGCGATAGCGATGGTCAGGTTCTGCCGCGTCATGTCCTGCATTTATTCGCGGATGGACATAAAGGCCCGAGAGCCGACCGATACGCCGATGCCATGAATGCGGCTGGAATGCACGGGATCGTGCGTTCAGCGAAGACAGCAGCGAGGGCCGCCATTCCGCCGGCCGAGGCCACGCCCGCCATTGAAACCGCATCTGTCGCGGGCGCCTCGCTTTTCATGACGGCCATGGTGCCCGCATCATCCGCTTCTGCCCCCACAACTCAGAAAGAACCGGAACGCAACTTCACGCCATCGCCAGCGTGGAGCGGTTTGATGCTGAACGCGAGTGTGTCCCCGGACGAACCCAAGACGTTGTTCGGCGGCTTCACAGAGGATGAATTCCGCTCCCGTGAGCTTCGCTGCATGGCCGCTGCCATTTATTTCGAAGCGCGGGACGAGCCGATCAAGGGCCAGATCGCGGTTGCTCAGGTGGTGATGAACCGGATTCGCAGCCCGTATTATCCGAAGACGATCTGCGGTGTCGTTTATGAAGGTGAACGGCTGCGGCGTGGCTGCCAGTTCTCGTTCACCTGCACTGGCAAGCGGAATAAAGTCAAAGAACAGGACGCATGGGCCACCGCTGTCAAACTGTCAAAACAGGTGATCGGGCGCGAGGTCTGGCTCGAGGACGTGGGCTTTGCCACGCATTACCATGCCACTTATGTCAAACCACCGTGGCGTCATGAACTCGACCGCTTGACGCAAATCGGCACGCACATTTTTTATAAAGTGAAGTCCGATAAAGTTCAGTATGCCCTGCTACGCGAAGGGCTGTGACCGGGCAGCAACCGCGTCCTTTGCTACGACCAGTGCCGCAACGGGCTTCGGTACGACGCTGAGACGTGGCGATCCCCGAAGTTTTCGACCCGATAGAACGTAGGTTTTCAACTCGTCGATCACCGAGGCCGCTGACATTATATACCCGCGCCCGCCGCCAAATGCTTCCGCGTGTACCGAACTGATCCGGCTGTAGGGCGCAGGTGTTGAGACTTCTCCGACGTGGGCGGGAAAAAGCTCGTCAAGGATCGTGCCCATGGCAAGCGGTTCTGATACGAGATTGATGATCGGAGCGCGGGAATAGCGCGCGATGACCAGATCGCGTTCAAGCCGATGCGCCGGATACCACTGATGAATGGCTACGCGATTGGCACGGGAGACATTCTTATCAAGAAGGTGAGACGCTACCCCGCGAATAAAGCCGGGGCCGAACACTTCCGGCAAACGCAAAATCGTGACATGCGCCGCCAGGTCAGACAGGGCCAGTTCAAACCGCCGCAACTCAGTCCAGGGCGGAGTTGCCCCGTGGCTCGACGCGGTGGGATTGATAATCGTTCGCTCATCGAACGGAAGGCTTTTTGTGGGATAGGCATCGATGGATGACAGGGCGATCAGGCGTTTGGCTTTCCCCTCCAGCGCATGGGCTAATGCCGTTCTCGTAAAACGCATGGCTCGCCCGTCGCCAGGTCGTGGGCAAACGACGACGATCTCATGAGCAGGCGCAAACCCACGAACGGCACGGGCGAATGTTAAACACTCACTGAACGCGCCGGTGGCGGACAATTGATTCCCGAGCGCGGTTCCGCACCCGATGAGTATACGTCTCAAGTAGGCCTCCGCAAATGGGCGCGTCCGTGCATGTCGTGCAACGTTTCGCGCGATTTGGCTTCTAAGGCGGGGCGTTTAGAAGCGGCTAAGGCAACAGAGAATACCTTAACAAAACTGTCATATGCAAGCTGTGCAGTGAAAAATGTTGATCTTCAGGCAGGGTGCCGAATGTTTCACACAAGGCTCGTGGTCGACGGGAGATCGGGCGCAATGGTGTTTTCAATAGAACCGAAAGGTCCGATGTTGCTTGTTCCAAAAAGTGTATTCGTATGAAGATAGCCCTCACAGCCGACCTGCATTTTGGCAGTGTGCCAGACGGTCTTCCGGAGCGCCTTCGCGACGCGATTGAGGCTGAGACGCCGGACCTTGTCGTGATCGCAGGCGATTTGACGCTCGGTGCCCGCCCCAGAGAGTTCGAGGCCGCCAGGAACTGGGTCGAATCCCTGCGAATACCCACGCTTGTGATGCCGGGCAATCACGACCTGTCCTCTTGGAATTTGTACCAGCGATTTCGTGATCCTTTTCGGAGCTATTACCAGATGTCCGGAACCGACAACCTGATGCCCATCCAACACGTCGATGGTGGATTGGTCCTGGGCTTCAATACCATAAGATCGTGGCAGCCCCATTTGTCGTGGGAGGAGGGCGTTGCGCGGCGCAGCGACATTGTGGCGGCAGAACACGCACTACGTCACGCGCCAGCCTCGGCGTTCAAAGCTGTGGCCGGGCATCATCCGTTTGTCAAAGTTTCCGCCAATCCACGTGCCAGGCCAGTGCTTCAGGCTCAGGCGGCGTTATATGCGTTCGCTCACGCTGGCGTGGAACTGATCATGTCGGGTCACACCCACTTGAGCTTTGCGTTGGAAATAGCGGTAGCGAACCATAACATGGTCGCCATTGGTGCGCCGACGGCTTTGTCATCACGCACGCGCGGAGAAAAAAATGGATTTTGGATTATCGACGTAAATGATAGGTCGATCACAAGTACGCTCTGGCTTTTATTGCAATCTGACGCGTTTGAACCGAAGGCATCCAGAACTTTCCGGAGGCATGTTCAGGCTCACGAACAAGATGCAAAAAAAGATGGTCCTGAAGGACCATCTTAATATAAGATTACATTTTGTCGTGCCAATCACGAACCTGCTTCTCTGCTTCTTCTTTCGTGATCCCATAGCGCTCTTGAACCTTACCGGCCAAAATCGTTTGATCGCCTTTGATTTCCGCGATTTCGTCGCTCGTGAGTTTGCCCCACTGCTGTTGGACCTTACCGGTGAATTGATGCCAGTTTCCTGCGACTTGATCCCAGTTCATGATAACCTCCGTTTCAAGATAGTATGCCTACGGAACAACGAAGGTTGGTAAAAGTTCCTGATGCTTCGTAAAGAGAGTCTGACCGTGAAGAGGGCAGTCCGTTGGTTGCCCGGATGCTCACATATCATCAAGCCTCCCACGCGGGAACGATCACGTAGCACTGCCCACTTAGGCCGACTGTGCTGTCGCCGACGGGAATGACTTCGCAGTGGCGGCGAATGCACGCCCGTTACGCATGCATGTTCCGATATCAGCTGGATTTATGTTCTGCGCGAAGTAGGCAGTGGCGAAGTGCAAGCAAGTCGGGCTTGCATTTCGCGGTCTCCGCCTACGCCCGTCAAAACGATACCACGGGAAGTTGGAAGGCCCCTTCCCGATGTGATTGCTAGCGCAAGGTCTCCGCACCGGTCAGACCAACTGAGACAGCTTCATGGCGAGGCCCATATCGCCATCCACTTTCATCTTTCCTTGCATGAAAGCGGCGGTGGGTTGCAAACGTCCGTGAAACAATTCAATCAGGTCCGCAAGCGACATGCTGATCGTCGTATCGGCCGCACCTGTATTGCCTGAAACCTTGTTTTCGGCTCCATTGCCATCGACGAACAAGCTGCCGTCAGCGCCGAGATCGAATTTTAATGTGCCGCCGAGGGCCGGTTTGCCTGCTACCCGCTGTGTCAGAGCCTCTGTGGCTTCCGCTAGAGTCATGTTTCACTCCCGGTTTTTCGTTATTCGTTATTGGTATAGGATCGTGCCTGTTTGGACAAGAGCATCGTCCGGGCAATCAGGCCTCACCATCAGTTCGAAGACTCAACGAATGAAATTTTGGCACTGTTCAGCCGCTCGGCGAGATCACTCTTCGCATGCAGGAGCAGGTGCTCGTCCACTGCGCGCAGAACGAGGTTGGTGCCATAGGCACCCGCTTCAAATAATGGGTAACTGCCCATAGGCACATCCGGGAACGCGGCTTGACACGTGGATAACAATTCGGCAATCGCGCCCTCAGGTGCCGATACGCGCAACGATGACGACAGCATTTTGCGCCCGGTCCGTAGCCGTGGAGTGACTGCGCCCAGCATCGACTGCATGATGGCGGGAACTCCCGCCATGACGATCACGTTCTCGATCACGAAGCCGGGGGCTTTCGAGATCTCGTTTGCGATCAATGTTGCCCCGTGTGGAATGCGCGCCATACGCAATCGCGGCGGTGTGAGTTCCGCATCCGAATATCGTTCAAGCAACATTGCGACTGCGCGCGGATCGACATCGATGGGCACGGCGAACGCAGCAGCTACGGCATCGGCCGTAATATCGTCGTGTGTCGGGCCAATGCCGCCGGTTGTAAACACGTAAGTATACGCACTGCGCAGCGCGTTCAGGGCAGCTATAATTGCTGGTTGCGTATCCGCAACTATGCGCACTTCCCGCAGACGAATACCGATCGCGGTGCAGTGATCCGCGATGAAGCCGATGTTCCTGTCCTTCGTCCGACCGGACAGGATTTCGTCGCCGATCACAAGCACGGATGCGGTCACGTCGGCTGTGCTGTCGATTTCAGGCATCGGTCCATCCATTTAAGTGCTTTGCTTTCGACGCGGGTTGTCAGCTTGTCGGCTTAGCGTCGTCTCGAAACGTTAAGCCGGCAAGCTTTCCGATCACAGCACTTTAACGCAGATCGCCGCGAAGAACACGTGACGTTGATGTCTCGTGTTTGACCGCCGCTTGTGACCAGATGCAGAATGAGCGCGCGTTCGAGGCGGGTGGCATCGTTATGGATTGAGCAAGTCACCCCCAGCTCCATCGATTAACGCTTAACCTCACGCACAGCCGCGCCGCGACGTGCGCGGTGTGGTCCACGTTTCGCAACGAGGTTAATTCAAGCTGCCGCAAAAGCGCTGGATGCGCCGGCAAGCTTCCTCCAGTTCTTCCGTCGAACACGCGTATGAAATCCTGAAATAAGGTGACAGCCCAAACGCGGCGCCCTGAACCACGGCCACGCCCTCATCTTCGAGCAAGGCTGTGACCACATCCTCGTCGGTTTCAAGCGCATTGCCCTTCGGCGTGGTTTTGCCGATCAGCTTGGCACAGGACGGATAAACGTAAAACGCGCCTTCCGGCGACGGGCATTCAAGGCCTTTCGCCTGATTAAGCATGGAGACGACCAGATCGCGCCGCTCCCTGAACGCGTGTGCGCGATCTTTCAGGAAATCCTGCGGCCCGTTCAACGCTTCGACGGCAGCCCACTGGCTGATCGTGCAGGCATTGGACGTGGTTTGCGACTGCAGCTTGGTCATGGCTTTGATCAAAGGCTCAGGTCCGCACGCGTAGCCGATACGCCAGCCGGTCATGGCGTATGCCTTTGACACGCCATTCATGGTCAGCGTCCGGTCGTACAGCCCCGGCTCAACCTGCGCTGGCGAGGTGAATTCAAAATCGTCATAAACGAGATGCTCGTACATGTCGTCGGTCAGCACCCAAACATGAGGATGGCGCATGAGCACATCTGTCAAAGCCTTCAACTCGGCACGAGTATAGGCCGCGCCGGTGGGGTTCGACGGATGGTTGAAAATGAGCCATTTGGTTTTTGGCGTGATTGCGGCTTCAAGTGCGTCTGGCTTTAATTTGAATCGGGTCTCGATGCCTGCCGAGGCGAACACCGGCGTCCCACCCGCCAGAAGCACCATGTCCGGATACGATACCCAATAAGGCGCCGGGATCACGACTTCATCGCCGGGATTGAGAGTCGCCATGAGCGCGTTGAAAATGACCTTTTTGCCACCTGGCGAAACGAAAGCCTGACTGGGCTTATAATCGAGGCCGTTTTCACGTTTGAACTTGTTGACAATGGCCTCCCTTAATTCCGGGATGCCTTCGACGTTTGTATATTTCGTCTTGCCATCGCGGATGGCCTTTATAGCGGCTTCCTTGATGTTGTCTGGCGTATCGAAATCGGGTTCACCCGCGCCGAGGCTGATGACGTCCTTACCGGCAGCTTGCAACTCGCGTGCTTTGGATGACACGGCGATTGTGAGTGACGGCTTGACGCGCTCCAGGGCATTGGACAAAAATGACATGACAAACTCTCCGCTGATAACAAAGCAGGCTAAGCTTGCCCCAACCTTGACGCAAGAGTTTGAATGAGCGGCGTACACAAAAAAGCGCGGTGCATCATAAGAAACGGGCAAGGCCAGTTTTTTAATGCATGGGAACAGCATTCGGCGGTAAGCCTGATGTAAGCTTCCGCAGCTAACAGCCGCCGGTCCGGATTAGGGATCCAAATTGTTGTGCGGGACGCTTAGGGGTGTATAAGCACAGTCGGCCGTCTGTCCCTTATCATGGTATCCGCATGCAGGATTTCTACCTCGAACCTGTTGGCTTGATTTATGGAAGTGTGGCGGTTGACGCGATCAACAGTGGCGGCGCTCTGCTGCTGGCCGGGGGGCCCATTGCATTCGGCGCGGTTCGAATTTGGGAGCGGCAGCAGGGGCGTATGACCCAAACCGTTGCCCGGGTTTCGACCTTGCAGGCCATCGACGACGCCAGCCTGACCTTGCTTATGGATAAATTGACAGGCACGCGCGCATCGATCGCAGGCGTTCCCATGGATCGGCCCCGCATTATGGGGATCGTCAACGTGACACCGGACAGTTTTTCCGACGGTGGTGATCTGATCACCCCGGACGGTGCCATCGCTTACGGTCGCTCTCTCGCGGCAGAGGGCGCGGACTTTCTCGATATCGGCGGAGAGTCGACGAGGCCGGGCGCTGATGCGGTTCCGGAAGACGAAGAACTGCGGCGTGTCCTGCCGGTGATTGCCGGGCTTTCGGAAACGGTTCCCATATCCATTGACACGAGAAAGCCGCGCGTCATGCAAGAGGCGGTTGCCAAAGGTGCAGCCATCGTGAACGACGTTTCGGGATTAACCTTGTCCCCGGACAGCGCGGCCACCTGCGCGAAACTTGGCGTTCCCGTGGTCATCATGCACGCAAAAGGCGAGCCGAAAACCATGCAAACGAACCCAAACTACGACGATGTGGTCACGGAGGTCTATGATTTCCTGAACGCTCGCATCAGTGCTGCGGTCGAGGCGGGCATCCATCGGGATCGTATTATGGTGGACCCCGGCATTGGCTTCGGAAAGACGCCAGAGCACAATCTTTCACTGCTGCGAAGTTTATCGATTTTCCATGGCCTCGGTGTGCCGCTGGTGATCGGCGCATCACGAAAGGGGATAATTCGACACCTTACAGGGGAGCAAACGCCAAAAAGCCGCGTCCACGGCAGCGTTGCGGCGGCCTTGTCTGCCATCTCGAAGGGAGCACAGATTGTCCGGGTTCACGATGTCAAGGCGACGCGTCAAGCCTTTTTAGTCTGGAATGCGCTACAACATGGACAAAGTTCGCCTGCGACCCACGTTCATGCAAACGTTGCGCGTCATGAGATTCCACCGCAACAGTCGTGAAAGCTGAGTGCGGTCCCAACGGAATCGCCTATCGAAGGGTCGCATGCGCGAGGATCATGACCCTGATCGCTGTGGAAAGCGCTACGGTCTTCCGAATGCCATCGACTTCTGCGATGAGCCCGGCAACGGTCTGTTCGCGTTGCCCGGCAATATCCTTGAGCGCGATCCAGAACGCGTCTTCAATGGTGATGGAGGTTCTGTGACCCGCGATAGTCACGGATCGTTTTCGAACCTTTGCCGCGGCAATATCGAAACGGAGCGACCCTTTGTCGCCAGTGGCGGCGGGAAACATAACGGGTACGCCCATCAACGTTAAGTTCCCGGAGCCAGCATCAGTTCGGGCTTCATGGCCGCATTGAACTCGGCTTCGGTGACAAAGCCAAGCCGCAGGGCTTCCTCGCGTAAAGTTGTGCCGTTCTTATGGGCGGTCTTCGCAATCTGCGCGGCTTTGTCATAACCGATCTTTGGAGCAAGGGCTGTGACGAGCATCAGCGAATTTTCAAGCAGTGTTGCGATGCGCTTTTCGTTTGCGACGATGCCGACGACACAATGCTCGGTAAAGCTCAGCGCGGCGTCGCCGATGAGCTTGATCGATTGCATGACATTGAAAATCATCACGGGCTTATAAACGTTCAATTCAAAATGCCCCTGGCTTCCGGCGAACGTCACCGTTGTGTGGTTGCCCATCACTTGCGCGCAGACCATGGTCATAGCCTCGCACTGGGTGGGGTTGACCTTGCCCGGCATGATCGATGAGCCGGGTTCGTTCTCGGGTAGCGAGATTTCGGCGATGCCGGAGCGCGGACCTGATCCCATAAGCCGGATGTCGTTGGCGATCTTGAACAGACTGACGGCCACGACATTAAGCGCGCCGGAAAGCTCCACCATCGCATCGTTGGCCGCCATGGCCTCAAACTTGTTGGGGGCGGTCACGAACGGCAGTCCCGTTTCATGGGCGACATTCTCGGCAAACTTTTCCGCGAACCCTACAGGGCAGTTCAACCCGGTTCCAACCGCCGTTCCGCCCTGAGCCAGCATGTAGACGCGTGGCATGGCCGCTTGAATGCGTTCGATGCCATACCGCACCTGCGTCGCATAGCCGCCGAACTCCTGACCGAGCGTGACCGGCGTTGCGTCCTGAAGATGCGTGCGGCCAATCTTGATGAGGGACGCAAAACCGGACGATTTCTTCTCAAGTGCCGCCGCGAGCGTGGTCAGCGCCGGGATAAGCGCACGATGCACCTGCACGGCGGCCGCGATGTGCATCGCTGTCGGAAACACGTCGTTGGACGATTGCGACCGGTTCACGTGGTCGTTTGGGTGAATCGGATGCTTCGATCCCATCTGCCCGCTCAATTTCTCAATCGCTCGATTGGAGATGACTTCGTTGGCGTTCATGTTCGTCTGTGTGCCCGAACCCGTCTGCCAGACGACCAGCGGAAATTCCATGTCGAGCTTGCCGTCGATCACTTCCTGCGCCGCGTCCACAATGGATTCGCCGATGGTTTCACCCAGAAAGCCAAGAGCGACGTTGGCATTTGCCGCGCATTTTTTCACTATGCCAAGTGCATGAACCAGCGCAAGCGGCATGCGCTCGCCGCCGATCTTGAAATTTCCTATGCTCCGCTGCGTCTGCGCACCCCAATAATGCGTGGACGGAACCTGAATAGGGCCGAACGTGTCCGTTTCGGTTCGCTGTGCGGTTGTGTTGCCGTGCTGTTCTGTGATCATGACGAATCTCGTGAGGCGTGTCGTTTCGTCTCGATAGCATGACCGCAGTCGCAACGCCAGATCATGACGGCGGCGAGATCGCGGTTAATTTACAATCTGCGCGTCAGTCTTCGACCGTAGCAATTGTGATCGTGCCCGCTTTTGAGTATGGTCAGCGACAGATAAGAAAATTGCGGTATCGGGACGTGAAAGGTTTAGGGCCATGAGTGTCGTGTTGTTCATCGCGGTATGTATTGCGGCACTGGTTGCACTGGCCATGTTGCGCTCCAGTCTCTGGGGCTGGGCGTTATTTGCGGTCGTCGTGACCCTGGCCCTACAAGCAGGTATCCCGGCGGGACACTTTCACCCCATAAAAATGGCTGTCAGCACATACATCGGCTGGATACCCGCCGCACTTATGTTGTTACTGGCCATCCGCCCTTTCCGCCGTGTGCTCGTGACCCGGCCCGCATTTGGGATCGTGAAGAAAAATCCTGCCCCCCGTTTCCAAGACCGAGCAAGAGGCTATCGACGCGGGCACCATCGGCTTCGATTCCGAGTTGTTTTCCGGTCGGCCTGACTGGGCAAAACTGCGCGCAGTAGACCCCATCGTCTTGACCGATGCCGAGCGCAGCTTTCTCAATAACGAGACGGAAGAACTCTGCAAGATGCTGGACGATTGGGAAATCCGGCATAATGAGAACGAAGTGCCCGAGCGCGTTTGGACCTACATCCGCAGCAAAGGCTTTCTCGGCATGCTTATTTCGAAGGAGCATGGCGGCCTTGGCTTTTCCCCACAAGCGCAGTCGATCATCCTGGGCAAGGTCTCGTCGCGCAATCCGGATGCATCCATCTGTGTGATGGTTCCGAACAGCCTTGGACCGGGTGAACTGCTCGAAAAGTTCGGCACGGACGAACAGAAGCATCAATATCTGGACCGTCTCGCCAAAGGTATCGACATCCCCTGCTTCGCGCTCACAAGCCCGTCTGCCGGGTCAGACGCCGCCTCCATGCGCGACGTGGGCTATGTGACCAAAGGCATGCATGACGGCAAGGAAGTTCTGGGCATCCGCGTTTCGTGGGATAAGCGCTACATTACGCTCGCTCCGAAAGCGACGCTTCTCGGTCTCGCGTTCCATCTGTTCGATAAGGACAACCTGCTCGGCCACGGCGAAGACATCGGTATTACACTCGCACTGATCCCGTCCTCACACCCAGGTGTCGATATCGGTCGCCGTCATCTGCCGTCCGGCACCGCGTTCCCCAATGGGCCGACCTTCGGCAAAGACGTGTTCATCCCCATGGACTATGTGATCGGCGGCACCGAGCGCGTCGGCCAGGGCTGGCGCATGCTGATGAGCTGCCTTGCGGCGGGGCGAGCGATCTCTCTTCCGGCGTCGTCCACGGCAGGGGCTAAGGCGCTATTGCGCCACACGAGTGCTTATGCGCGAGTCCGCAAACAATTCGCCCTGCCGATCGGGCGCATGGAAGGCATCGAGGAGCCGATGGCGCGCCTCGTGGAAACGGCTTACACGCTGGAAGCAGCCCGTGCCGTCACCTCCGCGATGGTCAGTCAGGGGGCAAAGCCTGCCGTGATTTCGGCCATGATGAAGTATCAATCCACCGAACGAATGCGTCATGCATTGAATGACGCATTCGACATTCAGGCAGGCAAGGCGATCTGCGACGGTCCCAGCAATTATTTGCAAGCCGCCTATCAGATTTCTCCGGTGTCCATCACGGTTGAAGGCGCAAATATCCTCACTCGCAGCCTGATCGTGTTCGCGCAAGGCGCGTTGCGCAGCCATCCGTATCTTTATTCTGAAGTTCAAGCGGCTCAAAACGTCGACCGGCGCGCGGGGTTTGCAGCGTTCGAGACCGCGTTCGAGGGGCATGTGGGTTTTGCCATCGGCAACTTGTTCGGATCGGTCTTCCATAACGTGACCGGTGGCACGTTCGCGTCGTCGCCAGCAAACGCTCCGGTTCCTGCCTATTATAAACAGTTGCATCGCGCTTCGAAGAACTTCGCCCTCGTCGCCGACATGTGCGTCGCCCTCCTCGGCGGCGGATTGAAAATCAGGCAGCGGACCACCGGCCGGATGGCGGATGCGCTCAGCGAAATCTATTTTGTTTCCTGTCTTCTGAAGCGATATGAGGACGACGGCATACTGAAAGTTGACCGTCCGATCCTCGATTATTGTGTCCAGAATGCGTTCGCGCGTTTCTATGGCGCACTACGCGATGCGGTCGACAACTTCCCGGTCCGAACCGCGCGGCCGTTGCTACGCTTTCTCGTTTTCCCCCTCGGCAATCGGTTTTCCATGGCGGGCGACGAGCTTGCGAAAAAGATCGTCGCCATCGCACTGGAACCCGGCGAAGCGCGTGATCGGCTCACGCGAGACATCTTTGTCAGCCACGACGAAAACGATCCGACCGGGCTTCTGGAAGTGGCGATGAAAAAAGTCATCGAAGCCGACCCGGCGGACCGCAAGCTGGAGCGTGCCGTCCGGCAGGGCGTCGTCAAACGGTATCTCGGCAACGACTGGTTTGCCGAGGCGGTCGAAAAGAAAGTGTTGACCGACGCGGAAGCCGCGCAACTGCGCGAAGTCGAGCGCCTTGTGGCGAAAGTGATCGCGGTGGATCATTTCGATCCGCAGGACGTTAAGCCCTATTACGGCATGGGACATAATGCCCGCGCTGTGTTTGCCGAACAGTCTCAAGCTCAGGCGAATTTTGACCGTCAGGTGCAACCAACGACACAGTTTGCGGCGGAGTAATAGCAAAGCGCGTTAAACCAACTCCAGAACGGTTCCTTCATCGCCTGCCATCGCCATGGCAGGCGACATCCTTTTGGTCCGGAACGAACTTTTGGTCCGAAACGAAGCTGCAGGACTTTGATCTCGCGAGCGTCAACGCTTTTTTGAGTGAGGGAAGGAACGCAAAACCCTCTCCCCGAGCGGAGAGGACTGGGTGAGGGGGAACTACCGGGCGATATTTTGCGAATTGATGTTATGTCAGCATAAGATGATTGACACCCGTAGCCGTCGCATGCGCCGGGATGAATTTCCACTTGCTTCGCACACCTTGATTGATGAAACGGGTCGAGTTTCAGGAGATGCTTGCTGGGAAACAACTCGCCGGGTTTGGGGTCCCACCCTGCGACACGTCTACGAAAAAAGTGATTGTGGACTGCGATCCCTTAAAAGCGTTCCACGCTCGTCACTTCGGCCAGAGAAAGCATCCGAGCGTCTAAAGCCCGTACCTTCAGGCGAAGACCGCCCGATCCAGATGACTTGCACCACTCGCAATGTGATCGAACTCGGCGGGAAAATCGCGCGCATCCACATGCGCTGCCGCCGCCTTTGCAGCAAGCTGATAAGCCTCGTCCATGATCGCCGGGTTCATGAAGTCATTGATACGCGCAAGCTCGGCTTTGGTCATCTGGAGACCCAGTTCGTCCTCGATCCATTTCGGGTCGAAGTTTACGTCGTACCGCTGAAAGCTTAACAGTTCACATCCGCCCGGCATGCCTGATGCGATGAACTCTTTCTCCAAAGTTCCGATCTCGGTATTGATCGGCCACGGTTTTCTCGGCTCGGACAGCCATTGAAGCATGGTCAATGTCTTTACGTGCGCGTCCCAGATCACGCTGCGCACTGTTTTGATGCCCAGCATGCCCGCTAACATTCCACGTCCTTCATCCAACGAAATCGTCGGCCTCGACCAGCCCGCCCCAATGGAAATCATCATCAGGTTGTCCCGGCCCACCGACCACTTGAAGCCATAGCCCTTGATGTTGGCAAGCATCAACAAAAGGAGCGCCGGATTGTTGTAAGCCGACACGCCGCCGTCCACGAACAATCCTTCCGGCTCGCCCTCAACGATCCGCATTCTTGTCCGCGAAAAATACACCGGCGCAGCGGTGCTCGCGCGCAGCAGGTGCCGGAGTTTATATCCTTCGTTTCCGATATACGGCGGCTTGCCCGTTTTCTCGTCGATCGGCGGTGTCTTCCAGAACTTGGACGCCGGATTGTTCGTCAACACCCACGGGCTGCCGGTGTCGACGCGCTTGGCCACAATGGCAAGGCCCGTCTTCAGATCGCTGGACCCCAGGTTTTTCTCGGCTAAAATGCCACGGAGTTTATTGGCCAGAATCCGTGCATCGAACTTTGGCGCAAGAAACGGGATGGCCCATCTCGAACGGGGCGTAAAGATCGCCGGTCCCATTTCGAAATACATCGCTTTCACCTCGGCCACCGACATGCCGAGCGCAAGCGCTGTCGCGATAATTGCACCCGTGGACGTGCCGCCGATGAGATCGAAATAATGACAAAGTCGAAACTCGGGATCCCCGTCATAGCGAGCGCGCAACAACGCCTCGATCCGTTCCAGAAACGCGATTTCCATCACGCCCAGCGTGCCGCCTCCATCCAGCGACAAAATCCGTTTTGTCGGGCCAGGAGCGAGATGCTCGGCCAATGTTTGCGAGGAACACGAGGGGGTTTGGGACACGGCAATATCTCCGTTCAATGTTGGGCAAACCCAGCGGACCTTACGATTTAATCAAATTGAATGTGAATGGATGGTATTGGAGATTGCGCGCGACGGCAACCGGAGCTTAAACGGGACATTCAATTTTTTGTGGGGAAAGCGATGACCGATATGACCAGGAAAGCAATCGATGCGGTGGGCACAGCCGCTGGCGGTGACTGGAAGCTTGAGCCCGATACGCATGCTGCGAACCTGCCTCAGGATGCAGCCGCACTCAGGCACGTGCTGGAGCAGCCCGCGATCCAGACCATCATGGCGACGTTTCGCGCGTTCGATGCCCATGCTGTCTCGGCCTAGAAAACCTACAAGCGCCAGGCCAAGGCGGCCGCGATAACGGGTTTTCTTGCGATCCTCGTCGGCTGCGTGTTCGTGTTGCCCGGCTATGCCGTCATGCCCGACTACGTGATCGACGGCGTGGTTCTGTTGCAGACGCTTTTGATTGGGGCGTCTCTCATACTTTCCATCAAAGTCGGGGCATCAAAGCCATTCGAGCGCTGGATGAAGTGCCGGGGCCTTGCGGAAAATGCCCGTGTGGCTCTCTTCGATGAAGTCATGAAGGCGACGCAGCCAGGAACCGGTCACGATGCAGGTGCCATTCCGCTTCTGCCGCTGCAACTCGAATATTTTCGCCGCTATCAGCTCGACGTGCAGCGCAGCTACTATCGCGGACGGGGCGGCCAGCACAGGCTGGCGTCGCAGGCCGCGCGCAACTGGCGGATTGCTGCGCTGTTGATCCTCGTCGCGTCCATGTTTCCGATGGTTTGGGCGCTATCTGGTGTGGAATGGGTTCCAGCCTGGATTAAGACCCTGTTCCCCAACAAGACGCTGCTTGCCCAGCAGGTGTTTCTCGGCGTCGGCCTGATTGCGTCGGGTTTGCAGGGCCTGCTTGCGGCCTATGCCGTGATCTCGCTGAACGACCGCAACGCCGTGCGCTATCTCGCCACCGCCGACAACCTTGACGATCTTGAGGACACTCCGCTGCGCGAAGCGCGGACGCGGGCAGCGTCCGGGGACCGGTCAGGCGTGCTGACCTTCGTGGCGCTGGCCCAGCAGGAAATCGCATCCGAGCATCGCGAGTGGATTGCGCTGCGCACCGTTGCACCGGACCTGTCGCTGGACTGTCTGGCGACGCTGCGGCTTCCCAAGCTTCATTGACCGATGTTGCGATCATCCCCGCAAGCGCGGGGCACACTGGCCGCGACATCTCGATGGGGCGCAACCGTGCGGTTCATCCCCGCAAGCGCGGGGCACACGGCTCTTGATGCTGAACTCGAAGCGCAGCATGCGGTTCATCCCCGCAAGCGCGGGGCACACATCATTGATGATTTTCTGCGTCTCGGAATACTCGGTTCATCCCCGCAAGCGCGGGGCACACGCGATCAAAGCGCTGTGGTGATCGTCGGCATGCGGTTCATCCCCGCAAGCGCGGGGCACACGCGATTGAAAAAAGTATGGCGATTAACGTCGCCGGTTCATCCCCGCAAGCGCGGGGCACACTCGATTGCGCCAAGAAAATTGCTGAGACTTTCCGGTTCATCCCCGCAAGCGCGGGGCACACCCTGGCGAGTGTCCTGACCCGTGATGTCGAAAGCGGTTCATCCCCGCAAGCGCGGGGCACACTCCGGCGCGCGAAGTGCACGACCGAGCGAGCTCGGTTCATCCCCGCAAGCGCGGGGCACACCCGAAACCGGAGATGGCCTGGGCTATGTCGGCCGGTTCATCCCCGCAAGCGCGGGGCACACCACCGCGCGCTGTTTGCGCACGTCGGCCTCGCCGGTTCATCCCCGCAAGCGCGGGGCACACTTTGACGGCCTCGGCCACAGGCTCGATCATGCCGGTTCATCCCCGCAAGCGCGGGGCACACGATCAGCGACTGCAGAGTGGATTTGCCCGTGGCGGTTCATCCCCGCAAGCGCGGGGCACACGTTGCGATAACTGCTGCACTCATCTGGATGATCGGTTCATCCCCGCAAGCGCGGGGCACACTGTTCTTTGCCGAGCCGCAACCGTGGTCGAGCCGGTTCATCCCCGCAAGCGCGGGGCACACAAAGAACTCCTCCGATCACTCTCCCAATAGCTCGGTTCATCCCCGCAAGCGCGGGGCACACATCACGTCGTCGTAACGGTGGTGTTTGAGGCACGGTTCATCCCCGCAAGCGCGGGGCACACACCCAGGTCAGCGCGTTCGGGGTTGGCTCTGGCGGGTTCATCCCCGCAAGCGCGGGGCACACATAATTTCATCGCGATATTTGTTGCGGTTTTTCGGTTCATCCCCGCAAGCGCGGGGCACACGACCCGTAAACGCAATGCCCCCAAATGCAGAACGGTTCATCCCCGCAAGCGCGGGGCACACCGCGACCCTGCCTGGTTTCCATGGACTGCCGCCGGTTCATCCCCGCAAGCGCGGGGCACACAGACCAACCGCCCCGCGCGAGGCCAGCTCAGGCGGTTCATCCCCGCAAGCGCGGGGCACACTTTGCGATCGCGTGGAGGGTGTTTTGAACACCCGGTTCATCCCCGCAAGCGCGGGGCACACGCCCAATCTGCGCATTCGCACAGGGCGCTGATCGGTTCATCCCCGCAAGCGCGGGGCACACACGGGTCGAAAACGATGTCCCCCGGCGACGACCGGTTCATCCCCGCAAGCCGCGGGGCACACCATGGCTATCGCCGGAGCCGTAATCATCAGGCGGTTCATCCCCGCAAGCGCGGGGCACACAACTTGAAGCGCAGCATGCTCAATTCGATGAACGGTTCATCCCCGCAAGCGCGGGGCACACGAAGCGTTCTCCTGGCATATCTGCCCTAATGTCGGTTCATCCCCGCAAGCGCGGGGCACACCCCGTGAGTGGCGTAGAACCGCATACGGCATGCGGTTCATCCCCGCAAGCGCGGGCACACTTTCCGGTGCCCGCTGGTTTAAGGAAAAAGGGCGGTTCATCCCCGCAAGCGCGGGGCACACTAAAATATGCTGGTAGGCCTGGTTCAATATCCCGGTTCATCCCCGCAAGCGCGGGGCACACCTGGGCACCAACGGTTTTAGCGACATTTCTGTCGGTTCATCCCCGCAAGCGCGGGGCACACAGCTGCGGTACGCGGTAACGGGCGATTGCCATGCGGTTCATCCCCGCAAGCGCGGGGCACACAGCTCGCGCGCCAGGACCGAAGCCGCCGCGCGCGGTTCATCCCCGCAAGCGCGGGGCACACTTTGTAGCTCTCGCGGGCTTTCTTGACGGCACCGGTTCATCCCGCAAGCGCGGGGCACACCAACCCCCCGCCGATAGCACCACCTATCGTACCGGTTCATCCCCGCAAGCGCGGGGCACACTTCAAGCCGCGCTCGATGCGAAAAACAATGAGCGGTTCATCCCCGCAAGCGCGGGGCACACAAGTCAGTCATCATGAGGCGCTAATCAAGGGGCGGTTCATCCCGCAAGCGCGGGGCACACGTGATGTCAATAAATTGGGCATTTTCCGAAACCGGTTCATCCCCGCAAGCGCGGGGCACACGCGTGTATTATCGTCAGTAATATATTTATGTGCGGTTCATCCCCGCAAGCGCGGGGCACACTAAATCCGCCGCGCTTAAGGCATGGGGAATGTCGGTTCATCCCCGCATGCGCGGGGCACACAATTTTGAGAAATTGCAGATATTGACCAATGGCGGTTCATCCCCGCAAGCGCGGGGCACACGAACTCACGGAACACACCGCTTAATTTGGACCCGGTTCATCCCCGCAAGCGCGGGGCACACATCCGCGTAGGCGATTGTCTCAGGATACACAACGGTTCATCCCGCAAGCGCGGGGCACACTCCGAACAATTCATCCGCGCCATGTGCGAAGACGGTTCATCCCCGCAAGCGCGGGCACACTTGAATGGCATCCCCGCTTACGCGCGCCTTCGCGGTTCATCCCCGCAAGCGCGGGGCACACGATCGCGAACTTCAAGTTTAAGCTCAACGAGGTGTTATCGTCGGTTCATCCCCGCAAGCGCGGGGCACACAGCCGGACTCGGCAGTTAAGTCTACGCGTGGGCATCGGCGGTTCATCCCCGCAAGCGCGGGGCACACTCTTCCCTGCAACATATTGAGCTCAAACGAGAATCACGATGTCAAGGAACGCCACCGATGTTCTTGTTATGTTTGGTCCGAATCTGCAAGCTTAAAATAGCACGTTCGAACTTTATCCATTGTCTTAAACTTGACAATCCGAACCCATTCAAATCGGCTTGCGCGCGCCGGTTGGCACCACTCGTTAAAAGGAAAAACCCGGCCTCGTTCACAGCCGGCCAGGCGAGTCAGAAACCCGATGGCGGCGCATAGCTGGCGAGGTTTACATCGTGCAACAACGCCAACGTTTCCGTTCGTAGCGCGCCTGCGTCGAGTGGCCCTCTGCCTGACTTTATTCTTCCCGGCATTCGATATTCTTCCCGGCGTTCGATATCCATCGAGCGTGGCCTTCCGGCGCTCAATACTCACTTCAATAAGCGATATATTCGATATCGAATGTTCGATCCGCGGCGGGGCGTCCTTGCGGCGGAACTGGGAGGCGGGCCTGACGAACGGCCAACAGCGCGCCCTGATCGAGCAGGTGGCTTCCACTGGCCCTTATGATCCTCAGCCCGTCCGGTCGACCACCCGCGGATACCACGAAGGTGACGACCGTCGAACCGCGGACACCCAGCCCCTCGGGAACGGTCGCCCCCAGCGCCCAGACCACGGCTCGCGTGAATTCGTCTGATTTTCCACTGTGTGCCGCGCCAGAAACACGGGCCGTGCGACCAGCACCCGACGCCGACACAGTTTGGCGCTTCTTTTCAGTTTTCTTTTCCTGCTGTTGAAATGCCCTTGCGATTGAGGCTGAAAATTCTTCCGCTGCTTTTGTGGCATATGCTTCAGGGTCTACGGCCCCGACCTTCGGCGCGACAGATGCGGTTTTCTGCTCGGCCTTCGGGGCGGGTGTCGGGGCTTTCTCTTCGCTTTGCGGTTTTGCCTGCTGTTCCGGCTTGACGTCCTGTTCGGGTTTTACTTGCGGTTCGGGCTTGGCTTCAGGTTCGGGCTTGGTTTCAGGCTCGGGCTTGACGTCGGGCTCGGGTTTCGCCTGAGACAACGGCGGCGTTGCAGATTGTGTGATGGGGTTTGAGCTGAGGCTCCGCAGTTGCTGCTCCGTGATCACGCTGACGGTTAAACTTTCCGGGATGCCCTCTTCAACACCCAATTCATTCCGCTGAAAGGATACCGGAAGCCCCCCTATAAGCGTGCTGGCGAGTAACAGAAGGTGGACGGCGACTGAAGCGGCGACCCACCATCTCAACCGCAACTTCGACGGCGATGCGCCCACAAACGGATGTTCGCCGGTTAAAAGAGGCTCGCTGCTCTGACCCGCGCCGCCACCGGTAATCAGGCGCAGACGCGCGACTCGTGAAATGCAAGCGTGGCTCGAACACGGGATGCGTCTCCCGCTGCCGCCCGGGTTGGACGTAGAAAGCAAGACCGGGATCTCGAAAGTCGACCGTTCGACCGCCTTCAAAGCTCAGTTTGAAGTACGCGGCATGGTCACGTGAAAAGCCCAGGCTAACCCGGCGATCATCCCTCGACAGCCCAAATCGCCGTTTTGCGGCTTCAAACACCAATCGTCAGCCCCCCAACGCGTTTTCTCAAGCCTGCATCACACTTTCGAGCTTGATGCGACGTACCGCTCATGTCGGGTATTGCGGCACATCTCGCAATGGGACTTCGACATTGCTTGCTCGACACGGCAAAGGCCTGTCAGGATAGCTGCGTCGACGTCGTTCGCGATCAAGATGCAGCGGTGTTCGCTGGCATTAAATTAAAATACCAGTTGGTCCATCGCAGCGACAGGCTTGAACGGTCGTGTCCTGAACAAGTCAGAGGCTGCCGCCGATGACAAGGCGGCCTCTTCCCCGCCCTCAGTCAGGTGAACCCGGCTTGCGACATAAACCGCATCGATGCCAAGCTGAGATGCGCCTTTGATATCGGTGTCGATTCCGTCTCCAATGGCGACAATATCCGATCTCGCCGGGTTGCCTGCTTTCGCAAGGGCAAGGGTATAAATCGGCGGATACGGCTTGCCCGCTTGAATCACCGTCTGGCCCAGCGCCTCATACCGAAGAGCAAGCGCCCCCGCACAGGGAATAAGTTTGTCGCCCCGCTCCACCATCACGTCCGGATTGCCGCAGATCATGGGGACATGGCGCGCGGCAAACTCCGCCAGGCGCGTGTCATAATCAACGGGTGCCTCGGTCTCGTCGTCGAACAGACCCGTGCAGACCAGGATCTCAGCCTTGGCCGCCGATACGAATGTTACGGGCAAGCCGTCGAAGAAGCTTCGATCGCGCTCCGGACCCATATGATACATGGTTCGATCAGCGCGCTGCGCCACCAAAACGCGTGTGACATCCCCCGATGTGACGATGGCGTCGTAGCATTCATTCGAAATATCGAACTCCAGCAATTGCTGTGCAACGCCGATAGAGGGACGTGGAGAATTCGAGATCAAGATCACGGTGCCGCCCTGCTTCCGGAACGCCTTGCATGCGGCGATAGCAGACGGGAACGCCGTGACCCCATTGTGCAACACGCCCCAGATATCGCAAAGCCAGACGCGTTTTTGGCTGAAGCGATCTGAGATAGCAGACAGAATTTGAATCCCGTCGATCTTCATTGGATTGTCAGGAGCCATGCTTTTACCAAAAGAAAAGGCGCGGATCGTGCCGCGCCCGTCCATGTCCAAAGGCTTACGAAAACTGCTAATAGGCGGACGCGATCGCGTCAACACCATCTTTGCGATAAATATCGCGCCGGAACTGAACGACGCCGTCGGGTGTCGCCCAAGCCGTCGTGTAGGTCCAGAACAACGGAACCCGCTTTTTAAGCCGCACATTGAGCCGCTCGCCTGTCTGCTTCATACGCAGCACCTGCGGTACAGACCAGCCGTTGTCTTCAAGCAACCACGAAACCATCTGGTGGATGTTCTGAATCCGCACGCAGCCGGAACTTTCAGCCCGGAAATTCTTTGCAAAGATACTCTGGCCCGGCGTGTCGTGCATGTAGACACCGTGCGGGCTGGCGAAATTGATCTTGGCATAGCCGAGCGGATTGTCTTCGCCCGCATTCTGAACATAAAGATGCTGAAGTGCGGAGTTGCTCGACCAGTTGATCTGGGTTGAATCAAGCTTTTGACCCCGTTGATAAGCCGCATGATCCAGATAAGCGTCGATCTTGTATTTCGCGAGAACGTCCTGACCTTTCGCGCCTTTCGGTACGAGGTCAACCTTCAACACGGTGGGCGGCACAAACCATTCTTTGTTGAAGTTGATTTCTTCGATGGCTGACTGAACAATCGGGGACGGGCGATCCGGCTTGCCGACAACGCCCGCGTGGCGGGTGACCACCTGGCCATTGTTTACGGCCTCGATCTGGGCCGCCGGAATGTTCACGACCACGTGTTTCCCGGCGGGAACCGAGGCGCTAAGAGATTGAAGGCGCGTCAGGTTTGTCCGCAACTGCCGGAGACGTGCGCTTGCCGGCACATTAAGAGCCAGGATCGTGCTTTGATCGAGAAAGCCCGTCGGCGGCATTCCGTGGCGTGCCTGCGCGATCTTGACCGCTTTTTCCACATAGGAATCGTAAGTTTCGGGATATCCGCCGCGCGCTTTGAGATCGCCGGTCGCCATCAGGCGCCGCCGCAGAACCGTTACCGCCGGATCGCTCATACCCACGCGAAGTTCGATATTTGGCAAACGCTCCCACCCACCCTGCGCCACGATGTCGGCATAAAGTTTGATGGCGGCGCGGGTCGGTTCGATATTGTCCCTGGCAAGCGTCGGAAAGCCGCGCTCCGGCTGCGTTTCCCACTCTTTGGCAAATGCGCGTTTGCTTCGATTGTCCTCGAGGCTATCGCCGGTCTGATCGAAACCCAACCAGTCGTCGATATTGTTCAACGCGCCATTGGACCGTTGCGCGAACGCGGGTCCGGATAAAACTCCGCTCGCCAATGCGGCTGCGAAGGTTAAAGCTATAAGCCGGTTTTTCATAACGCCATCTCGCCTGAATGCCTGAAACGGATCGCCTTCAGCATTTTGTACCCACACGTTACGTATGATGCTGAATTGTGGCATTCCATAGATTAACAAACGCTTATTACCGACCTTGCTCCGTCATTCCCGGCGGAGTCGCCGACGCGCGGCAGCAGTGTGACGCGCATTCTTATGTAGCGTAAAGTGGCTTCATCAGGGTTAATGTGAAGCTGTAATTCGCAGTTTTGGCTCGATGTGTGGACATAACACCACGCTCTGCTTCGCATCAGAGCCTGTACCGAATTTGATCGCCCCAGAACCGTTCCAGCCGCGACGATACCTGATTGAACGCTTTCAAATCCGCGACGCAGACGCCACCGACCTTGTCGATTGTGCCAAGCTGACGATCAAGAAGCCGGTTGACCATGTCGGATATGGTCTTGCCCTTATCGGTGAGGCGAACGCGGACAGAGCGTTTGTCCGTACGCGAACGTTGATGGTGGATGTAACCGCTCTCAACGAGCTTTTTCAGATTGTAGGAGACGTTCGACCCGAGATAAAGGCCGCGTGTCTTCAGTTCGCCAGCGGTCAGTTCCACGTCACCGATATTGAACAAAAGCAGGGCCTGGACGCTGTTGACGTCGGTGCGGCCGGAGCGTTCGAACTCGTCCTTGATCAAATCGAGAAGAAGGCGGTGAAGCCGCTCGATCATACGCAGGGTTGCAAGGTAATGGGACTTCAACGACTGATCGTCGGTTTGAACTCGTACAAAATCGGCAATCATGACTGGTCCTCCGGTTGCATGGCCATGAAGCGCAACCTAAACGAGAGACCCTAAGATCGATTTAATTCTACAACTTATGCGCGAAATTAATGCGAATGCTTCCGGTATGGGTTGATCCTTTTTGGCGAGTGATTTATTATTTGGTAATGGATGATCACGCGCACGAAAAAGTTGATAATCGGTACGGCGTAACTGCCGATACGGTCTTGCGGAAATATCGCATAGCGCTCGCGGAACTTTATGGCGACCGCATTGAGCGCGTCGTGCTCTTCGGATCTCGGGCTCGTGGCGATGCCAAGGACGACAGTGATTATGATGTGGCACTATTCCTGAATCATCTTCCTGATAGGTGGGAAGAAATCGGTCGGCTTGCCAAGCTACAGATTGCGATAATGGATGAAACCGGCGTCGACATCCACACCATACCGTTTCAAGCTGGATGTTGGAGCGATGCCTCCTCACCACTCATGCTCGAGGTCCGTAAAGACGGCTTGGATTTATGAAGCCGCAGACTATTGCCTTCCTAAATAGCGCGGAGGAAGCTCTTCTGAATGCAGACAAATCTTGGAAATAAACATCCCCCGGCAAGCTGCACGTCTTGCGTATTATGCCCAGTTCCACGCCGTCCAAGCTTTAATCTTCGAGCGCGCCAATAAGGTGATCAAGACGCACAAAGGTGTGAAAACAGAATTTCACCAAATAGCTAAGCGGACCCGACATTCCCACTAGATTTCGCGATCCAGCTTACAATAGCCTATAGTTACAAAGCAAATGCCGATTATAACACCGACGTGCTACAACCAATCACTCCAACTTGCGGCCACAGCGCTGGTCATTGCCGAATGCTTCGTTGCGCAAGTTCGGCATGCATTGACACATTCGTCCGAAGCGCCTTAACCGGGGATCACATCCCGTGGCGCGCCCGATATCGGATCGGTCACGATAAACGGGAGCTTCGCCCGCTTCCAGGCACCAAGACCGCCTTCGATATGAGCGACCGGCCCTTTTCCGGCTTCGAGCAAACGCTCAGCGGCAAGCTTTGAACGCACCCCCGCTGAGCAATACAGGACGATGCGCTTGCCGTCCTGCATCGGCAAAGCCCGTTCATCGAAATCCGAAAGCGGTAGCAGCATAGCACCCCTGACGCGCTCGAACGCGTATTCTGCTGGCGTGCGGACATCCACAAGCACGGCCTCGCCCTTGTCCATCAGGGCTTTAACTTCTTCCGGCGTCATGACATCGAGTTCGCCGTGCTCGATCTGCTCTTTTGTAGCCATTCCCAAATCCGCGTTATCGTCCGCACTGAGCCTTTGGATATCACGATGCGGGTAAGAGAGCGAAGGAAATTACCCACCGGTTACAGGCGGGAAAAATGCCAGTTCCCGCGCCCCCGACAAAGATGCATCGTGCTTCACGTGAGCATGATCGAGTGCCGCCCGGATGACCTCCTCACGGTCGAACGCAGCGGCATAGCCATCGCCTCGGGCTTTCAGCCATCTGATCGCTTCGGCGACGGTTGTAACGTCTCCCGGCAGCTCCACGTGCTCTTCGCCGGTGCCGATGCGCTCGCGAACCCATGCGAAATATTTGACGGTAAGTGTCATGAGCGAAAATCCATCCTCCGGATGTAAACGAGGCCTGTATATAAGGTCAGCAGGCTTGCAGTCCAAAGGGTAAGAACGCCAATCGATTGCAAACTCGAACCATCGTCGACGCTCCGGGCTGTAAACAAGCCAGAAATCGCCGCATACTGAAGGCACGTCTTTAGTTTCGCCAGAGGCAAGGATGCCGGCGCAATCCTTTGCAGGGCCGCGTGTTGACGTAACCCCGCGATCAGAAGTTCCCGCCACAAAATAATCAAGGTGGGTAAAACAACCAGCCCTTCAGGGTGCTCATTGGCAACGAGCAGAAACAATGCTGATAAGATAAACAGTTTATCCGCGATGGGATCGAACACGGTTCCAAAGTGCGATATCCGGCCGCGCATCCTTGCTATCGAACCATCGGCGTAATCGCTTATTGCCGCCAACAGGATCACAACGACGGCGCACCATTTTGGCATGCCAAGTGCTTCAAGACTGATCACGGCATAAAGGGTCACTGCCGCCATCATGCGACCCATCGTCAGCGCGTTAGGGGAGAAAAGCGGCATCGGCTGCGATCCATTTTTTCGAATTGGTCGATGTTTCGCAGGAAATTCCCAACAGACCCTTTACAGTTCCTTATTATTAGCAGATCGGCTAATGCAAAGGACTGAGGTGACTTGCTAATGTCCCGCCGTCAGATATCGCTTGCAGGATGACAGAAGGTCGATGACAGACACGTTGCCAAAGGTGCTTCTGCATAACGCCCGCGTGTATGCGAAGCGTCCGGCAATGCGTTTGAAGGATTACGGGATCTGGCGGACCTGGACCTGGGCACAGGTGCTGGACGAGGTTCGGAACCTGTCGGTGGGCTTGCAAAATCTCGGCGTTGATCGTGGCGACACGGTTGCGATTGTCAGCGACAACCGCCCCCGCGCGTATTGGATGATGGCGGCGGCCCAGAGTCTCGGCGCGGTGCCGGTGCCCATGTATCAGGACAGCGTGGCCGAGGAAATTGCCTACGTGCTCTCGCATTCGGAAGCAAAGATTGCGCTGGCTCAAAACCAGGAGCAGGTGGATAAACTGCTGTCGATCGCGGCACAGGTTCCGTTGCTGTCCTCGATCATTTATGATGAGCCGCGAGGGCTCCGTCATTACGAGGCAGATCGCGTGCGCAGTTTCGAGAATGTCGCCGCACTCGGCGCAAATATCTTGAAGTCCGACCCAAGAGCGGCCGAGCGATGGTTCGGGGAAGTCGCGAAGGGCAAAAGTTTCGATACCAGCGTCATTCTTTATACGTCAGGCACAACAGGACAGCCGAAGGGCGTCGTGCTCAGTCACGACAACGTGCTGCTGACGGCCCGTAACGCCAACGCGTTCGACAAGCTGACCGAAGAGGACGAGATGATTGCCTATCTGCCCATGGCCTGGGTCGGCGATCATCTGTTCAGCTACGGGCAGTCGCTGGCGGCTGGCTTCTGCGTGTCCTGTCCCGAAAGTCCGAACACGATTATCGATGACCGTCGCGAGATCGGCCCGACGAATTTCTTCGCTCCGCCCCGCGTCTACGAAGTGCTGCTGACCTCGATCATGGTGCGTATGGCCGACGCTGGCTGGACAAAGCGTATGATGTTCAATGGCTTCATGCACGTCGCACGGCGTAATGGTGAACGTATCCTGAATGGCGAGCCGGTGGCACCCTGGAACCGTTTGCTGTACAGAATTGGATATATTCTGGTTTACGGCCCGCTCAAGAACCGCATGGGGCTGACCAACACGCGTGTGGCCTACACCGCCGGGGAAGCGATCGGTCCCGAGATATTCCGCTTTTTCCGTTCTCTCGGCCTCAACCTCAAGCAGCTTTACGGCCAAACCGAGGGCAGCGTTTATGTGACCATGCAAGCCGACGGCGAAATCGGGGCGGAAACCGTGGGCCGGGCAGCGACGGGCGTCGGCCTGCGTGTGGCTCCGTCCGGCGAGGTGGAATATTCCGGACCCGGGGTGTTCGTGCGTTACCTGAAAAACGACGAGGCCACAGCAGCGGCAAAGACCCCGGATGGGTGGGTGCGTACTGGGGACGCGGGCCTCATCGATGCACATGGAGCGTTGCGCATCATCGACCGCGCGAAAGATGTGGGCCGCCTGACCGACGGAAGCATGCTGCCGCCGAAGTACATCGAGAACAAGCTCAAGTTTTATCCTAACATCAAGGAAGCGGTGGCCTTCGGGCATAATCGCGATTTCGCCACCGCGTTCATCAACATCGATCTCGTCGCCGTCGGCAGTTGGGCGGAGCGCAACAACGTGGTTTATGCAAGCTATCAGGAGTTGGCGGCACATCCGCGCGTTTACGAAATGATCCGCGCGGACGTTGACGAAGTCAACCGCGCCCTGGCCAAGGACGAGCTTCTGTCCGGCGCGCAAGTCCGCCGGTTTCTCATCCTCCATAAGGAACTCGACGCGGACGACGGAGAACTGACCCGCACCCAGAAGGTCAAGCGAGGAATGATTGCCGAGCGATATGCGCCTCTCGTTGAGGCGCTATACGATGGATCGACGGTAAAGCACGTCGTAACCGAGATGACGTTCGAAGACGGTCGCAAAGGGACGATCGAGGCGACGGTTCGGATCGTGGACATGCCCAGATATGAGCCAGCGGCCGCAAAGCAAACCGGACTAGGCCAGCCGCAACGGCTGAAGGCGGCAGAATGAACATTCATCCCACCATCGACCTGACCTCCGCAGAAAAAGCTCCTCCGAGCGAGCACGCCGGGACCGCAACACGTCGCAATTTCAGCGAAGTGTTGATCTCTGTCGATGGGATCTCGCTGAGTTTCGGTGGCGTCCAGGCCCTCAACAACATCAGCTTCGACATTCGCAAGGGCGAAATTCGCGCGATTATAGGCCCAAATGGCGCGGGCAAAACATCCATGCTCAACGTCATCAACGGATTCTATCATCCGCAAAAAGGCACGATCACCTTCAAGGGCGAAAAACGCCGTCGCATGCGCCCTCATCAGGCTGCCGCTCAGGGGATTGCGCGAACGTTTCAGAATGTGGCGCTGTTCAAGGGCATGTCGACGGTGGACAATCTTATGGCGGGTCGCACACTCAAGATGAAGCGCGGGCTGCTCTGGCATGCGTTTTATTGGGGACCAGCCCAGCGCGAAGAAATCCGCCATCGCCGCGTGGTCGAAGACATCATCGATTTTCTGCACATCGAGCACATTCGGAAGACACCCGTAGGCAAGCTGCCTTACGGACTGCAGAAGCGCGTCGAGCTTGGCCGCGCGCTCGCCATGGAGCCGGAACTGCTGCTTCTCGATGAGCCGATGGCGGGCATGAATGTGGAGGAAAAGGAAGACATGTCGCGCTTCATCCTCGATGTAAACGAGGAGTTCGGCACGACGATGGCGCTCATCGAGCACGACATGGGTGTGGTGATGGATTTGTCTGACCGCATCGTGGTGCTCGACTACGGCAGAAAAATCGCCGATGGCCAACCGTCGGAAGTGCAGCGCAACCAGGACGTGATCGACGCCTATCTCGGCATCCCGCATGAGGAAGTCGCCTTCGATGCTGCGCACGCTCGCGATGAGGTTGAGACATGATTTGGGATAATCTCACTGTTTCGCGACCGCCTATTGATGTCATGGCCGGGCTCGACCCGGCCATCCAGACGTATGTGTTGCGCTTAGCATGGCTTTACTGGATGGCCGGGTCGAGCCCGGCCATGACTACGAAAGTGGTCATCGGGGCTCGCTCATGACCGCCTTCATCGAAACGGTCCTGAGCGGGCTGCTGAGCGGCGTGATGTACAGCCTGGTCGCACTCGGCTTCGTGCTCATCTACAAAGCGAGCGGTGTTTTCAATTTCGCCCAAGGTGCGATGGCGCTGTTCGCGGCGCTCACGCTTACCCAATTCCTGAACGAATACAAGCTGCCCGCCTGGCAGGCCATTCCGCTCGCCATCGTCGTGATGATTGCATTCGCGTTCTTCGTCGAGCGGTTCGTGCTTCGCTATCTTGTCAATCAGGAGCCGATCGTCCTGTTCATGGCGACGCTCGGACTTGCCTACGGCTTGGAAGGCCTGGGGGACATCCTTTACGGGCCGGACGTCAAAATACTCGACATCGGCCTTCCACAGGGCGCCAACGCCTGGCTGCTCGACAATCTTAACATCTATATCGACAGCCTCGAAATCATCGCGGCGATCACCGCGGCCGTCCTTGTGGCGGTCCTCGCGGTCTTCTTTCAGCGGACGCGGATCGGGCGGGCGTTGCGAGCGGTGGCCGACGACCATCAGGCGGCACTTTCGGTGGGCATATCGTTGTCGACGATCTGGGTCATAGTCTGGTCCGTCTCGGGCATGGTCGCGCTGGTCGCCGGCATAATGTGGGGCACCAAATCCGGCGTGCAGTTCACGCTGTCGCTGATCGCGCTCAAGGCGCTGCCGGTTCTTATCCTTGGCGGCTTCACGAGCGTGCCGGGGGCAATCGTCGGTGGCTTGATTATCGGCGTCGGTGAGAAAGTCGCAGAAATCTACGGCGGCCCCATCATCGGGGGGGCCATCGAAAACTGGTTCGCCTATATGCTGGCACTGCTGTTCCTTCTCGTCAGGCCGCAAGGACTGTTCGGCGAAAAAATCATCGAGCGGATATAGGCACGGCCATGACCGAGTTCCCAATCACCATCTACCATAATCCGGATTGCGAAACCTCGCGCAACACGCTGGCGATGCTTCGTGAGGTACGTTATGAGCCACATATCGTGCTGTATTGCGAAGTGGGCTGGACACATGATCAACTGACCGAGCTTTTTTCGAGCGCTGGTTTGAGCCCGCGTCAGGCGATGCGCGAAAAAGGCACGCGTGCGGCGGAACTTGGTTTGCTAGATATCGGCGACGAAAAAATCTTCGCGGCCATGCTGGCGGACCCGATGCTTGTAAACCGGCCATTCGTGACGACGCCCCTCGGCACGCGCCTGTGCCGCCCATCAGAACGGGTCTTCGATATTCTGGAACGCAGCCCATCCGTTTTCGTGAAGGAAAGTGGAGAAATCATAACCCGCTCCGGCGTCGTAAAAAGGCAGGACGGTTAGCCATGCTCTATCGGGAATCGGGTCAGCTCAAAACCTCCTACGCATCCGATATGGCCATTCTGCCGCTGCGCGAGGATCGCGTTCTGGTGTTCGGCATCGTGGGGATAGCGTTTCTCGTGGTACCGTTTTTGCTGAACGACTTCTGGCTGAATGCGGTGGCAATCCCCTTCTTTGCCTACGTTATGGCGGCCATGGGACTGAACATTCTCACCGGCTACTGCGGTCAGCTCTCTCTGGGCACAGGTGCGTTTCTCGCCTCCGGCGCGTTCGCCTGTTACAAGCTGACGACGGCGTTCCCGGAAATGAGCCTCATTCTCGTTTTCCTTGCGTCCGGCGCGATCACTGCCGCCGTCGGCATGGTGTTCGGTATCCCTTCGCTTCGCATCAAAGGCTTCTATCTCGCCGTCGCCACGTTGGCGGCACAGTTTTTCATCGTCTGGCTTGTGACACGGGTGGCGTGGTTCACGAACTACAACGCGTCGGGGCAGATCGACATGCCACCGCGCGGGCTGTTCGGCTTCACCATCACGGGGGCAGCCGCGTCGCCTACGGCGAAATATCTGTTTGCGTTGACCTTCGTGGTCATTTTCGCGCTGATCGCGAAAAACCTCAGCCGTACGAGAACAGGCCGCTCCTGGATGGCGATCCGCGACATGGACATCGCCGCCGAGTTGATCGGCATTCGCCCGCTCGCCGCCAAGCTTTCGGCTTTCGCGGTGTCGTCCTTTTACATCGGCGTCGCCGGGGCCATGGTTTTCGCCCTCTGGCTCGGAAGTGTGGAAGCCTCGTCGAGCTTCGGCATCAATCAGTCGTTCCTCGTCCTGTTCATGATCATCATCGGCGGTCTGGGAACGGTACTTGGATCGTTTCTCGGCGCGGGCTTCATCGTGCTTCTGCCGATCTTTCTGACCAAGGTGCTGGTAAACTGGGCGGGCATCTTCCCGTCGCAGGCAAAGCACGCCGAGGTGCTGATCATGGGGACACTCATCATCTTTTTTCTGATCGCAGAACCGCATGGCCTTGCAAAATTATGGCAGATCTTTCGCGAAAAACTGCGGCTATGGCCATTTCCGTATTAACAGAAAACTTAAGTAAAAAGGGAGAAGCGAATGAAAACAAAATTAAAAATTTTAACGTCTGCACTTGCAGCAGGCGCGCTCATGTCGTCGCCAGCACTTCAAGCGGCGGAACTCATCATTCCTGCATTCGAGTACCGGACCGGAGCCTATGCGCCCGGCGGTGTTCCATTCTGGAACGGCTTTTCGGATTACCTTACACTCCTCAATGAGCGCGACGGCGGCATAAACGGCGTCAAGATCAAGATTTTGCCCTGCGAAACCAGTTACGATACAAAGATCGGCGTCGAATGCTATGAAAAAACAAAGCAGGGCGCGCTGGTCATCAACCCGGTTTCGACAGGGATCACTTACGCGCTCATACCAAAGGCGACCGCCGACAAAATTCCCTTGCTGACATCCGCTTACGGTCGCACATCGGTCGCAAACGGGCGCATTTTCCCTTACGTCTTCAACTTCCCGACCAATTACTGGTCCGCGGCTTCCGTGATGGTGAAATACATCGGCGAGAAGGAAGGCGGTATGGACAAGCTCAAAGGCAAGAAGATCGGGCTTGTCTATCTGAACA
>CBDFGZ010000030.1:0-31341 GCA_965247345.1 Rhodomicrobiaceae bacterium
AGGATGAAGCGCGCGCCTTTGATCGACGCGGCAATCTGCCTTGAATGTTTGAGATCGATAACTTCGTCATGATCGCCGACCGCGACCACCGCAGGAGCCGTGATCCGCCTCAACTGAGCCGGGGTCCAGTTCGGCTCGGTCTTCCACATCCGGGATAGTGCCGCCGTGAACTCATCGTACTCTGTGGGCGTTGGCGAAAGCCGCTGATACTCCGTCCTGGCGCGTTGCATGTATTTCGGGAACATGCCCCGCTTTGCGCCTCCGGGTTTCAAGCCTGACAATGTTGTGTTGGCCGCGTGCGCAAAAACCCTGGTGATCCGCTCGGGCCTTGTCATGGCGAGAAGTAGGCCGATGATCGCACCGTCGCTCCATCCAGCGATAGCCGCCTTCTCGATCTTGAGCGTATCCATAAGAGCGATCACATCAGACGCCATCAGGGCGTAACTAAGCGGCTCTTTGGAGCGCGTAGACCGGCCGTGCCCCCGGCTGTCCATCACGATCACTGTGTTTTTGGGCGACAGCGACGCGACCTGGCGCGACCAGACATCTGCGTTGCTCGCACCGCCATGAAGAAAGATAATCGGTTCGCCCTGCCCATACACCGCATAATACAGCGAGATGCCGTTGACCGCCGCGTACCCGGATTTTGCGGCGGCGGGCATTGGCGGCGCTTCCGGCAGCGTTGCCCAGGGCTTGACCTCTTTCGCGTGCGCGAACACAGCGGTAAATACCGCCATGATCGTTACCGCGCGAAGCAGGACTTTGGAAATCGACCGTCTATTTCCCATGGATATTGACACGCTCGATCATACCCCGGATTTTGTTCGCCAGCATGTCAAGGGCAAAAGGTTTAGTCAGCATCTCCATGCCCGGGGTAAGAGCTTCTCCCTGACCGATGGCGGCATTATGCGCATAGCCCGTAACAAACAGAACGGGCAAATCCGGGCGAGTGTAGCGGCCTGCATCGGCAATCTGGCGACCGTTCAGCCCGGGCAAACCCACGTCCGTGATGAGAAGATCGATATGCACTTCGGACTGTAGAATCTGCACAGCGGTCGGACCATCCGACGCCTCGATGGCCTTGTAGCCCAGACCCTGTAACGTTTCGGTGATCAGCATCCGCACTGTCGGCTCATCTTCCACCACGAGCACGGTCTCCGAACCTTCGGTCCTGATGGCAGGAGTGGCCTCGCTTTTGGCCTCAAAGCTGACAGCTTCGTCACGCTGGCGCGGCAGGTACAGTTTGAACGTGGTGCCGTGCCCCACCTCGGAATAAATGCGGACGTGTCCGTCGGATTGCTTGATGAAACCATAGAGCATCGACAGGCCAAGACCTGTGCCCTGGCCCGCCGGTTTGGTCGTGAAAAACGGCTCGAATGCTTTTGCAATCGTGTCCGGTGTCATACCGGTGCCGGTATCCGACACCGAAATGGCCACATACTGTCCCGCCTTCAACTCGCTGCCTTGCGACTTCGCGTAAGCATCGTCCAGATGTGCGTTTGCGGTTTCGATGGTCAGCTTTCCACCGTCCGGCATGGCATCGCGCGCGTTGATGGCAAGATTGAGGATCGCGCTTTCCAACTGGTTCGGGTCACAAAGGGTCGGCCACAGGCCGCCAGATTCCACCATTTCCAGATCGATTTCCGGACCAAGGGTCCGGCGCAGAAGATCCTCCATGCCCGACAGCAGCCTATTCGCGTTCACGTGCTTCGGATCGAGAGGCTGACGCCGCGAGAAAGCCAGCAGCCGCTGTGTCAGCGCGGCGGCCCGTTGCGCTGAGGTCACAGCGCCTGCGATATACCGCCCGGTCTCGTTGACCCGTCCGGCATCCAGACGCCGTTGCGTCAGGTCGAGACAGCCGATGATGGCTGCCAGCAAATTGTTGAAGTCATGGGCGATGCCGCCGGTCAACTGGCCGACCGCTTCCATTTTCTGCGACTGGCGCAGTTGCTCTTCCGCTTTTCTCCGTTCGGTCAAATCGATTGCCTCGGGAACGATCGCGATGACGTTGCCTGCATTATCGCGCACCGGACGCATGGAGAAATCGAAGGCGCGCTGGCCTTTCGGCAAATGAATCCCGATTTCCTGGCGGAAAGCCTCACCGGCAGCGACGGCCTCAATGCCAGCTCTGATCTGCTCGGACAGTTCAGGTGTAGAGGTAAACCAGGGCGTTTCCCAGAACGGCTTTCCGGCTACGTCTTTCAACTCCGCCTCGATGTCCGACAAGGAGATGGGATTGGCATCGATCAGGATACCATCTGTTGTCAGCATGCCCTGATGCTGGAAACTGGTCTCAAACACCGAGCGCAAACGTGCCTCGGAGAGTTCGAGCGCTTTCGCCTGCTCACGCTCCAGCGTGATATGGCGACCGCTGGCATAGATGAACTCGCCTTCCGGAGCCGCAATCCACGAAATCCAGCGATAACCGCCATCCCGGTGACGAAGCCGGTTTTCATATCTTTCGGACAGGGGTTGCTGCGTGGCTTCAGACAGGATATCGCGGCTGGACGGGTGATCGTCGGGATGAATGAATTCGAGATAACTATGGCCGAGCAATTCGTCCGTGCCGTACCCGAGCAGGGAAGTCCAGGCCGGGTTCACCGCACAGAATGTTCCCGAGGTATCGACGACAAGGAGCAGATCGCGGGAGTTGTGCCAGAGTCTGTCGCGCTCGCGTGTCATCTCGGCAAGCACTTCGGCCTGTCGTTTTTCGGCTGTGACATCACGCGCGCTACAATAAAATTTGCCGTCCTCGGGGGAACGGAAACCCACGAGAGCCACCGGTATCCGCCCTGTTTGTGGCGGTAACGATTTTCAAACCGCAGCACGGGCTTGTTCTCGACAAGGCTCTTGAACGCATCTTGAGTTTTTTCCGCGTCGTCGGGGTGGATCAGGTCGAAGATGGGCGTGCGCCGCATCTCCTCCGGCGACCAGCCAAGCGTCGCCTGCCACGCCGGGTTGATGCTTTCGAAATAGCCGGTCACGTTGCAGATGCCCAACAGGTCGGGGCTGACCTCCCACGTGCGTCCACGTTCGCGGGAGAGTTTAGTAACTTGCCTCTCCAGGTCTGCCCGCGATTGCGTCAGGACCTGGCGGGCTTCCACTAGCTCCTGAATGTCGGTGCATGTGCCGAACCATCGATCAATTTGACCTTTCGCATCCCGAAAGCAAACGCCGCGACCTAAAACCCAACGGTACGCGCCAGACCGATGGCGCAGCCGATACTCGATCTCGTAAAGGTCTCCCGTCTCAAGACTTTGCTCCCAACGTGCGCGCGCGCGGTCCCTGTCATCTGGATGAAACATGCCATTCCAGGCAACCCCGTCGGTTGAGCCGCTGGGCACACCGGTGAAATCGTACCATCGCTGATTGAAATAATCGTGATATCCGTCAGGCCGCGCCGACCAGATCATCTGGTCGATGGAGTCCGTTATGGCGCGGAACTTGGCTTCACTTTCGGCGAGTTGCCTTTCGCTTTGCAACAACCGCTCCTGGGATGCGCGGCGTTTCGTGATATCGATGGCCGTGCCTACGGCGCGAACGCAGATACCCGATTGATCGAAGATGCCCTTCCCTTTCGCCGCGATCCAGCGCAATACGCCGTCCTCTTGCCCGATGGTCCGGTATTCCACATCGTAGGTGGACCGGATCGCCGGATCGAGGGCTGCGGCGAAAGCGGCGCTCACGTGAGGAAGATCGTCGGGATGCAATCCATTGTAAAAGTCCGTCATGCTGACCGGCACATCCGGCGAAATGCCGAACATGGCCTTGGTTTGACGGGGCCAAGTCAGAACATCCGTCATGAGATCGAGGTCCCAGGTGCCGACCTCGGCGGCATCGGTGGCCAGCCGCAGCGTCTCTTCACTGAGCAGAAGACGGGTTTCAGCATCGACGCGCTCGGAAATATCGCGGCTAACGGAAACAAGCTGGGTTGGCTTGCCGTCTGTGCCAAACAACGGCGTAATGAGAACGTCCCACCACTTCGGCGTGCCTTTGTGGGTCGGACAAAATCCTTCGAACCGCCCAACTTCGCCGGACTTTGCTTTTGCAACAGCCTCCCGTGCCGCGTCCAGCGTGGTGCCCGTCCAGACCCGCAGCCATGACAGCCCAATGATTGCATTAACGTCGTCGATCTCCATCGCCTCGACGCCACCCGGGCTGACAAACTGCGTATGGCCGTCCAGATCGAGAACCACGATACAGTCCCGGCTGGAACTTAATATAAGCGTGCTTAAGCCGTGCGGCTCGAGGGATGTAAAATCAGCACCTTTGGTGCCAGTCGTCATCTGCCTTCCATTCCTCAATTTTTTGCCGCCCGCGGATAACATGAGTGCGGACCGATTACCATCCCGGATGAGAGGTTCGAGACCATTCGTGGAGCAACCAGAATGTGTTTCCCGTTTAGCATGGTCGCGGCTTTAAGTTAATGGTATCGAACGGGTAACTCATCGCACCGAGCAAGATGGATATTATTCCTGAGATGACAAGTTCAGGTTACGGCAAGCTGGCCACATTACGTTTCAGCGTTGCAGTTGCTCATCGATCAGGCGACCGAACTCAAAAAGACGCTCTTCCAGTTCGTTTGCTGACTGGCAGACCATTCGCCCGGCCTCCGATGGATTGTCGTAAACGTGTTTCATCCATTCGATTTTGACTTTGAGTTGTGAAGCGCGCGCCTCGTCCTCAGCGCTTTTGTTGATTTTCCTGGCCAGTTCAACTTCCGCGATCATCGCATTTGCCAATTCAGCCACCTTCGACTTGCGGTTTTGTTCAAATCCGACCAGACCGGTCATGATTTCCGTGCGAATGCGATTAGTCTCCGAAAACACGGCAGTGAACAACAAAATGAGGCGTTGCCGTTTGTCCGATTCATTTTTCTTCGCGAAGCTATCGATGATTTCGGTTCCTTTTTCAAGCCGGGTGCGTCTCGATACCAGAGTCTGAGCGACCGAGCTGACCTCTTTATCGGACTTCCAGGCCTGACTGTCTTCCACATCAGGACCCGACCAGAACGCTGTCGCAGCCAGCCTCATAACTTTCCGCTCAGGGCATGGCCATGTGGGCTGTTCCGAAAATTGCGTCTGCGCGTTAACGCCTGTCATGAAAAGCGCGGCCACGGTAAAGGCCAGGACCTTTCGCATCGGCGTGCCGTGCAATCGTGTTATGTTCGAACTATTGCTCAATTCCATACCGCCGGTATTCATTCGCAAGGCCACCCAACATAAATGTATAAAAAAGGCGAAAATCACTGATAAGGGACCAGAACGGATAACGAAACGTGGCTGGCTTGTTCCGCTCTATAAAAAAGTGTCCCACCCACGCGAAAAAATAGCCGGTAACAACCGCCACGGCAGCCAGCTCCCAGCGCTTGAGCGCTACCCCGGCAATAATGAGCGTCAAAGACAAGCCCGTTCCCACAATGTGTAACGCCTTGGTCGCGAACCTTCGATGTTCACTCAGATAATAGGGCCAGAATGCAGAATAACTCGTGATCACCGGCGCTGGCATGGCGTTCCCTGTTATTTTCGTGAAGGATATCAAATTTCACTGCGGGGAACATGCCTTTTATTGGTCGCGGCTAGGGGCGTGTATCACCTGGCATAGGCGCGACTTAAGCTTTTTGCATAGCTGACAGTTGGTTGTTGCATCGCCATTGGTGTTCAAAGATCACGGTACACCGGTTATTGTCAGGGTCATCTATCAATAACGGCCAGGGACGAACCCCGGTCAGAGAAGCATCGGCAGGAAAGGCTGTACGGATGGTTGCGGTTCCAAGTGCTGGTATCGGCGATGACGAGGATGCCGGACGGCTGATCACGTTCATCAATATCGGACACGCGCTCGATCACTTTGTCCTCCTGATTTTCCCCACCGCCATGATCGCGTATGCCCAGGAAACCGGTATCGACTACGCGTCCTTACTTGCTTTGGCCACGGGTGCGTTTGTCGCGTTCGGCGTGCTTTCGCTTCCGGTCGGATTTCTGGCGAACTGGATCGGCCGCCGGACCATGTTCGCAATCTACTTTTTTGGAACCGCTTTCGCTTTGGCAGGAATGTCGACGGCACAGTCGAACACGGCCTTCGCCGTCTGGCTGTTTATCATGGGTAGCTTTGCCGCAATTTATCATCCCGTCGGCGGAGCCATGCTCGCGGCCAATGTGCCAGCCGGGCGGTTTGGAAGAACACTGGCAAGAAACGGCGTCTGGGGAAATTTAGGCGCGGCCTCGGCTCCGATCCTTACAGCGACGCTCGCGTCGACGATAGGATGGCGCTCCGCGTTTCTGGTTCCGGCTGCTGTTGCGCTGGTCGTGGGCATCGCCTTTGTGGTGCTCATGCCGAACGAGGTTGCGGTAGCACCAGGATCGAAAGGGAAAAGCTCGCATCGATTCCCCGAGCAGCACGTTTACACGATAGCTGCGGCCTTCATGGTCGCCGTTGCGGCTGGCGGAGCCACGTTCAACATGCTGTCCGTCGCGCTTCCGAAGGTGATCGACGAGCGGCTCGGCCTCGACTTGCCGCTCTGGTTGATCGGATCCCTCGCCACGTTCGTGTTTCTTTTCGGTGCATTCACCCAACTGAATGTGGGGCGCTGGATCGAGAAGCTCGCTTTACCGCGCTTGTTCCTGATCCTGGGCGTCATGCAGCCGCTTGGATTTGCGATTGCAAGCGTTTTTACGGGCGTGCCGTTGCTGATCGGTCTCCTGATAACCATTGCCGCGATTTACGGAAACGTTCTCGTCATCGATGCCATCGTTGCGCGCTATGTGCCCGATGAACAGCGGACCCGCGCTTATGGGATCCGGTATTTTCTCGGCTTTGCCGCCAGTGGTTTTGCGGTTCCGCTGATCAGCTATCTTCACGGCTATGGCGGATTTCCGCTCGTCCTTGTCATTGCAGGAGTATTCGGCTTCTGCTTATTCCTGAGTGCCGTGTTCGTGTACAGGCTTATGACTTCGGGAGAACAAACGGCATTATAGCGGTGTGGATGAAATCCCCGCCAAGCGGGGACTCATTTTCCTGCATCGGGGATTCCGTTAAATACATTCCCCTTTCGCGGGAGCCAAAAATGGGATCCCATATTACTTTAGATAGCGTGCTCAAGCCATTCAGGAACTGGTTTACTTCTCGAAAATAACCTTATGGCAAGCCGGGCTAAGCAGCTTTCTGTTCTTCTTCAGGCAAGCCACGATGCGTTCCTCATCGGGGATTTCGGCCTGACATAGTTTATAGACATCAGGCGTGCAGGCTTCGCGTTCGGCCTGTGTGCCGCCCTGTTGTGCCAACGCAAAAATTGTACTGATACTCAACCCTGCCAGCACTGCAATTCCAGTGAGCGTGCGCGTCATCGTATATCCTTCCGTTGTCGACTCCCGGAACGGTGCCGGGGCCATGGTTTGATTAACCCTTGTAAGACCGGTCTGCTCCGTGAGTCGAATCGTTATTCACAAGCTGTGGCTTCAACGCGCCACGCAATAACTTGCGTTTTATTCTCTCGGGTCAGACCTTGGAACACAGCCAGTCATTACCTAGCATCTTGATGTCAGAGTCGGCTTGACGCGACAAGAGCAGACAACACCCAGGGCGGCGTCTTCCACGTAAACCGATTGTTTTCCCGTTCATAATTTCAAAAAACGCGGGTTGCATTGTAACGGCTTCTCTGATTAGTCGCCAAGCGTAACGGGAACCCATGCGACGTGAATCAATCAATCGAACCTATGCTTTGCTCCGTCGAGAACCGGGCGTCGTCGCTCCTGCATAAGCTCGCGTGGACTCCCTGTGCGGGAACCCTGGCGCTGATCGCCTTATGTTGCGCGCTCTATCTGCCTGGCATTGCATCCCTTCCTGTCACGGACCGGGACGAACCGCGATTCGCCCAGGCCACAAAGCAGATGCTTGAGACTGGCGATTTCGTCGATATCCGATTTCAGGACGTGGCGCGCCATAAGAAACCGGTTGGTATTTATTGGCTTCAGTCGATCGCCGTGACAGCCGCAAAGCAGGCCGGTGCATCTCTAAGCGACATTTGGGCTTACCGCATTCCGTCCTTTCTTGGTGCCCTTGGCGCGGTGCTGGCTCTCTTTCTGCTGTCGAGACCGATTGTAGGGAGGGAAGCCGCGCTTGTGGCTGCGGCACTGTTCGCGGCCTGCTTCGACCTGGCCTTCGAGGCGCATATCGCAAAGTCGGATGGCGCGCTGATCGCAACGATCGTTGTTATGCAGGTCGCACTGTTCCGCCTCTACGTCGCACCCGAGGATGCGAAAACCCGTGGTCTTGCGGCCTTGTTCTGGCTGGCAATGGGGGCGGGCATTCTGATTAAAGGGCCGATCAATCCTGCGCTTGCGATTTTAACGGCTGCAAGTCTTCTGATCTCCGACGTAAACCGCACCTGGCTGCGCAATCTGAACTGGCGGTGGGGCATGCCGTTGCTGCTCGCCGTGGTCTTGCCGTGGTTCATTGCTATCGGCATCGCGTCGAAAGGCGCGTTTTTTCAAGCGTCGTTAGGACAGGACTTCGCGGGCAAGCTGCAATCCGGACAGGAGAAGCATTGGGGGCCCCCCGGCTTCTATTTCGTTCTGTTCTGGTGGACGTTCTGGCCAGCAGCTCTGTTCGTGTCGAGGGATTGGCTTCGACGCGTTTGGCGAGAGCGCCTGAACCGGCATACGCTGTTTCTGTTGGCGTGGGTGGTGCCGTTCTGGCTCGTCTGTGAGTTTATTCCCACCAAACTGCCCCATTATGCGCTGCCTTTGTATCCCGCTGTTGCACTATCGCTCGCCAGCCTGAACGCCACCCGTCCACCGGGCCTGAGTGGCGATCGGAGCCGGATCAATGCCAGGTGGAGCATTGGGCTGATCGTTTGGACGATTGTGGCTCTAGCCCAGTTCACGTTTCTCGCGGGCCTGTTGTGGTTTTTTGAGGCGCCTGTTAACGCGGCACTTTCAGTTGTTTTGATTTTATTCCTGCTATTAACGACCGCCACTTTCTACCTTTTCCGACGAGGCCACGCCAACTCGGCGTTGCTCGCCGCTATTGCATCCGCGGCTGTCCTCTATCCTCTGACATTCAGAGAGGTTCTACCCGCCGTGACGACGGCGTGGATCAGCGAGCAGACCCTGATGGCGCGGCAGAGATTGGTTGCCTGCGGCGACGGCCCGGTGGCTTTCGCGAACTATGGCGAACCAAGCGCTGTTTTCCTGAACGGAACAAAGACCATCCTCACCAATACGGAAGGCTCTGTCGCCGCGCTTAATTCTGGCGCAGCCGCACTAGCCTTCGTCAACTGGACGAAATATCAAGATTTCGAGACAAAGTTTTCGCAAACGAATGGGTCATCACCGCTACTTTTAGGATGCGTGGACGGCTTTAACGTAAACGGGCGAGGTGCAACGCGCTTGCATATTTATGGACGCTCGCCGACTTCAGCAGGCTGCCAGCCGGTTCCCGAACTCGCTTGCAATGATAAACAAGAACACCGTTGGCGGCGGATGCTGGACACCAGGTTTTAGGTCTTCTCAATTTTGACGGATTGTTTCCCGCTTTCACGCCAATACACCAAGTAAAAAGATGAAAGAAAGCAGACCTCAACCGTGCGCTTCGCTTTCGCTGAACCTTTGCTGTTCCTGCATGACGAGAACGCTGAGTTCGCGTTTAAGCGCATTAAATCCCTCGTCCGACGTGTCTCGCGGGCGCGGTAACGAAATCAGCATATCCCGTTTCACGGTTCCGGGCCGATACGTCAAGACGATGACCCGGCTGCCAAGGTAGATCGCTTCCTCGATGGAGTGGGTGACGAAAACGATTGTTTTGCCCGTGGCCTGCCAGATGCGCAAAAGCTCGTTTTGCAATTCGAGACGGGTCAAGGCGTCAAGCGCACCGAACGGTTCATCCATGAGCATGATCGGCGGGTCGAGAGCGAGCACGCGCGCGATGGCGACCCGCTGGCGCATGCCACCGGAGAGGTCCTTCGGAAACCGCGTGCGGAACTCGGTCAGACGCAAAATACCGAGGAGTTCGTCGACCTTGTCCTCGATGACTTTTTTAGGAGTGCCTTTGATGTCCAGGCCGAAAGCAATATTGCGCTCGACCGTCATCCACGGAAACAGCGCGTATTCCTGAAAGACCATGCCGCGGTCGGGTCCGGTCCCGGTGACGGGCGTTCCATCCACGACGATCGTGCCCTCGGAGGGTTTCAAGAACCCTGCAATCGCGTTTAGCAAAGTGGACTTGCCGCATCCAGACGGCCCGAGGAGGCAGACGAATTCTCCCTCCTGTATATTGGCGTTGATATTCTGAAGTGCCGTTATCCGGCCAGCCGCGCCCTGGAAGTGCATGCTGACCGCATCGACTGCGATCTGGGGCTTCGATGCATGGTCTAAAGTGCCCCTTATTGCCGCGTTCAGCGTGTCGGATATCATGACCGGCTCCGTTAATTTTCCAGACCGCGATGCCATCTAAGGAGATAATTATTCAACCGGGTCATCAGCATATCGAGCGAAAGGCCGAGGAAGCCGATGGAGATCATGCCCGCGATCACTTTATCGGACCAGAGATATTCGCGAGCTTCGGTGATGCGATAGCCAAGTCCGCTGTTGACCGCGATCTGCTCCGCCACGATGACCACGATAAACGCCGTGCCAAGGCCAATGCGAGCGCCGGTGAGAATGTAAGGCGTGGCTGCCGGAAGAATGACCCGCCAGAACAGGGTGAATCCGCCCGCTCCAAGGTTACGCGCAGCGCGGATATAGATGCTGTCCACGTTGCGAACGCCGGCAATCGTATTGAGAAGAACCGGAAAGAACGCACCAATCGTGATCAGAAACACCGCGGGCGGGTTTCCAAGGCCGAACCACAGGATCGCCAGTGGAATGTAAGCGATGGGCGGGATGGGCCTCAGGAACTGAATCAGCGGATCGAAAAGCTCGCTGATTCTCCGGTCGGCCCCCATGAGCAGTCCCAGCGGCAAGGCCAGACCAGCCCCGATGCCGAAGCCCAGCAAAACCCGGTAGAGACTGTTATACGCGTCCACAAGCAGCTCGCTCGCTCCGAGCCAGCTAAGCACGCCCGTCGGCTTTTCGCCGTTCACAAAGCTTGGCCAAAGATAAGATCCCCAACGCTCAAGAACCGCAAGTGGCGACGGAAGCACCTCGGGACGCAACATTCCGCTGTTCGCGAGCGCCGTCCATAGCGCAATGACGATCACCGGAACGATCAAGCCCTTGAATATGCGCTTCATTCGGATCATTTTTACTCCGTCCACGCTTGATCTCAACCGACCGACACAAACGGCTCGATGATGGAGATAGCCAGCTTTCCGTCAGCTATCCCGGTCCGAGAACCTACGACTTCGGTAGGCTCGCCACGGCCGCATTCAGCAAATCGAGCTTCACATAGTCCACGGCTTTCGGTGGATTGGCCATGCGCCCGACGTTCAGCTTTTGCATGTAGTCGGTGGTGATCTGAACGTGCTCTACGGTGAGATCGAAGGAGAACGGCGAATTTTCGATCGCGTCCTTGTAATCCTGACTTGACACCTGTCCCCTGAAAATAACTTCACGCACGTATTTCTCCGCAACCTCCGGCTCTTTCAGAAATTTCTGCGTGGCATCCACGAAGCACTTCATGGTGCGCAAGGCTACGTCCGGCCGCTCATTGTGGAGCTTTTCGGTCATGACGAGGGCGCGAGCGGGTGCCCCCATGGGTGTGTCGTATGGCTTCGTGATTTCTGTCCCGAAGCCTTTGCTGATGGCCTGGCTCGAATACGGTTCGGATTGAGACATGGCGTCGATGTTTTTTGCCTGCAACGCCTGGTTCAGGTCCGGATAATTCATGTAAACGGTTTGAACGTCTTTGCCGGGCTTGTCCGACCAGCTCAGTCCATACTTATCCAGTTCAGCCAGCAACGCGAGTTCCTGCGTGCCACCTCTCGCGACGCCAACTTTACGGCCTTTCAGGCTCTGCACCGTCGTGATGCCACTCTCTTTCGCGGCAACGAGGCGCACACCGCCTTTTGCAAAGCTTGCGACGATATAAACAGGAAGACCTTGCGCGCGTCCGGCGATGGCTCCGTCCAGGCCGCTGGCGGACATATCGATCTCACCGGCCGCGATCGCCGGGAGGATATCGATACCTTTTTGAAAGACTTTTTCGTCGATCTTGATGTTATACTTCGGGCATATTTCTTTCATGTAGGAAACGGCACCGTAATGGGCGAACTTCAGATTGCCCAGACGGACAACGTCCTGCGCCATCGCGACTCCCGCTGACAAGGCGGAAAGCGCCACGACCGTTGAAGCCTGCGCGAATATCGCCCGGTATCGCCTTAGCTTACGAAATCCTGTTTTCATAACACTCCCTGACCGTCGCTTTATGCTTTTTCGGGAAGGTACGGCATGGCAGGGTGTCTAACAAGCGCCGATCTGTTGCCGAAGACGCAACTATAGTCGGTCTTCGCGTTTCACTGTCTGCGCCGATGAGGCATTGGCATCGGCTACGCGGTTGCCGAGGTTGACGAATTGCGACTTCGAAAGAACAGCGCCAGCACAAACCCGGCAACGAAACCGCCGATGTGCGCGAGGTATGCCACGCCGCCGCTCGACTGCGTGGTCTTTGCGAATTCGCCAGCCACGCTTGCAAACTGCAGCAGGATCCATGCGCCGATGGCCAGGATCGCGGGGACATACACGATACCGGCTTGCGTGAGGAGGCGAACCCTCCCTTGCGGGAACAGCAGTATGTAGGCGCCGAGCACGCCCGCGATTGCGCCTGAGGCACCGACGGTGGGCACCGCCGATCCCGGCATGTAAAAAGCTTGCGCCATCATCGCCGCGATAGCCGCCACGAAATAGAACAGCAAGAACGGGATGTGACCGAAGTTGTCTTCGACGTTGTCACCGAACGTCCAGAGGTACACCATATTTCCGATGATATGCGCCCAGCCGCCATGCAGGAATGTGGCGGTGAAAATTTTGAGCGCATTGCTGGCGGGATCGGCAAAGAAATCCTTGGGGATGAAAGCGTATTGTTTCAGCAACGCGTTGCCGTGGTTGAGGTCCCAGAAAAATACCGCAACGTTGGCCGCGATGAGCAGGTATGTGATAAACGGGAATGTGGCGCGATTGTCGTCGTCGTCGCCGATTGGAAACACCATCTCAGAACTCCATCGCAAAGCGGCCCGTCCGTTATTGACTGGTTATGCATTACGGTTTGCAAGCGCTTTTCATTTTTATGCTCAGCTTTCGCGAAAGGCCCGAATATAAAGGTGCGACAATCCAACACAGCGGAGGACAAAGATTAACTGCATTACACGCTCTGATTGCAACGGCCTTTCGGCGCTACAGCCACTGATATATCACCAGATTTTCGTGTTATAAACTTCGAATAATTCCGAACCTTCGCGCATCGAAAATAATGTGAAAAATCAGTCTCGATTAAGTAAATTTTATTCAATACTTTGCATTTAGGCTCATAAACGAAATACAGGGGTCGCTTTAGACCTACCCGAATGCGCTAACCAAAATCGCCCACAGTGAGTTGCACCGGATTCATGCTCGTTGACGAAATCCTTGTAATCCCACATAAAAAAATGCAGTATTTTGTATGCACAGAGATATATCAGCGTTGAGGACATCGGGAATGGAGAACCTTATCAAAGAGCCCGGATCGATTTCGGCCTACGATCCAGCGCTGGTTCAGGCGTCTCATTCGCCCTCTCGCATGTTTTCAGCAGTATTCGCAAAAGTTTTACCTGATATTATTGCAATATACGATATCGCTGCGATCTTCATGAGCGGATTTCTGGCGCATCATGTTTATCGCATTTTTTCCAGTTCGGATTTCCCTCTTGATCTCAGCTATTTCAGTGTGATGGCGCTGGTCGCCGTCTCCTATCGTGTTCTGGCGGTTCAGGGCGGTCTGTACGACGCGACGAAAATGGTTAACTTCACGTCGCAGATTTCCTCTTTGATCTATGCCTGGATATCAACCTATTCGATCGCACTGTTCGTTTTGTTCTTCCTGAAGATATCCGACGTTTATTCGCGCATCTGGTTTGCGGAGTGGTCGGTCCTGTCGCTGGTTTTCCTCGGAATTGGCCGCACTCTCCTTGCGCGGCGGTTCAATGTGATGGCGCAAAGCGGCTTGCTTCGGCGTCATGTGGCTCTGATCGGCTCCGGCTCGCAATTTCGCAGTGCATCCGAGCGATTGAACGACGACTCAACGCATTTCGCTCTGCTGCAATCCTGCGATCTGTCGTCGCTGGATTTCAGTTCGCCTATTGAGCGCGACAACGTGTTGAGAGCCTTCATCGCGGCGGCTCGCCGTTGCGAGGCTGACGAAATCGTTATCGCGCTGCCCGCAGAGCGGGGGCATTTCGCCGACGAAATATTGCATCAGTTGCAGATTCTTCCCGTGGATGTCCACGTCCTTCCAGATTTCGGAGGGTGCGAAGATACCATTCATGGGATTGAGACAGGTTGGCGATTTATCGTTCATCACCACCGCATCAAAGCCAATTGACGGTTGGAAGGCGTTCTACAAAAAGGTTGAAGATGTGGCGATTGCGAGCATTGGGTTGGTCCTGGCCTTGCCGGTGATGGTTGTCATTGCCATTGCCGTGAAACTCGACAGCGATGGTCCGGTGTTCTTCCGCCAGAGGCGGCACGGATATAACCACCGCATCATTGACGTGCTGAAGTTTCGCACGATGACGGGTTTGCGAAGACGGCGCTGCCGTTACACAAGCCCGGAAGAACGACAAGCGCATAACCCGCGCGGGACGTTTCTTGCGCCGCACGAGTCTCGACGAGTTGCCGCAGCTTTGGAACGTGCTGTGCGGCGATATGTCGATCGTCGGTCCGCGCCCCCATGCCTTGGCTCATAACAGCTACTACGGGGAGCACACCGAAAATTACGCCAATCGACATCGCGTGAAGCCGGGTATAACCGGATGGGCGCAGGTACACGGATTTCGCGGCGAGACCGCAGACCCGAAACTCATGGCCGAGCGTGTGCGTTACGACCTTGAATACATCCAGAACTGGTCTGTGATCCTCGATATCAAGATCGTGATCATGACGCCGTTTTTCGGCCTTTTCCGTCGCGGTGCCTACTGACCCGCGCTTGCGAGAATCCACTCATCGCGCCGCACCCCGGTTTCCGACTTATAAACAAGCGTTAAATTGTCTGGAAATTGCTACGCATTGATAAGGTTCACGCAAGCTGAATAGATAATTGTGATCATCAAACATAAACTCTCATGTTATGTTTGGATCAGTCGGTAACGTTCCAGTGTTTCCGACCGTGCACAAGCAAGAAAGTTGGCATCGGGGAAACGTGTCAGCCATGGCAATAATCGATCATCTAACCGCTTTCGCGAAAGACCACGAACCGGCCATCAATATGGAGAAACTCGGCTCGAACGAGCTTAATCCTCACCCTGTTTTTGCTCCTTTTGCCTGGTTCTGCTGTTTAGCGTCCGGCGCGGCGTTCTGGTATTGGATATACACGTTGATCTTTCGTGGTTAGTTTCCAAGCGGTATAACAGAGCGACGATCAAATACCAAACTGCTTAATGATTGACCGGTGTATCCCGGATTGTCATTTCCGCCCCGTCTCCATGAAAACAGGCTCAGACGAAAATGCATGCATCAGCATCTGCGTTGCTGAGACAAGGGTTGCCGCCCGCGATATGGGACCAAGCGCGTTCCGGGCGGCAGACCTTGCAGGTGCATTGATGGCACTCGGATATTCCGTCGTCGACTTGGGTAATTTCATACCCATAAAGAAGCGCGGCACTCGGCACAGAAACACCTCGATCAAGGCCCTGTCCGAAATCGTCGCGTGGACCGAGGTCATTGCGGAAGCGGTTCACAAAGCGAGCGCCGAGGGCATGCCGGTGGTGCTCGGTGGCGACCACAGTATTGCCGCCGGAACGCTTCTCGGCATGAGCCGTCGTGCGGCGGACACGGGACGGGCGCTCTTTGTGCTGTGGCTCGACGCGCACCCTGATTTTCATACGCTCGACACCACGACAACCGGCCATCTGCACGGCGTTGCCATGGCCTACGCGACCGGACAGCCGGGTTTTGCGAAAGCTTTTCCGCCGTTTCCTGCCCCCATCGCGCCGGGAAACATTTGCATGATGGGCATTCGCAGCGTCGATCCGGTCGAACGCGAGGCATTGTCGGCGTCGGGTATCGTGGTCCATGACATGCGAGCCATTGACGAGCATGGCGTGGCACCATTGCTGAGGACTTTTCTGCAAAAGGTGGCCGCGGCAGCGGGCATCCTGCATGTCAGCCTCGATGTCGATTTTCTGGACCCCGAGATCGCACCCGGCGTCGGAACCACGGTTCCGGGCGGCGCAACCTTCCGCGAGGCGCACCTTGTGATGGAAATGCTGAATGACAGCGGGCTTGTGACCAGTCTCGATCTTGTGGAACTGAACCCGTTCGTCGACGACCGGGGCCGCACCGCGCGTCTGATGGTCGATCTGACCGCCAGCCTGATGGGTCGGCGCGTTCTCGACCGTCCCTCCCGGAGCTTTTGAACTATGCAACGCCGCTTCAACATCGTCCCGTTCGTCAGCGTCGGCAACATGATGAAGCTCGTGCTCGCCATTGGAATCGAACGCTTTCTCATCGAGCTGACGGCGTGCATTGAAGCCGATTTCCATCGCTGGAACCTGTTCGACAAGACGGCGCGTGTCGCGTCACACAGCGTGGAAGGCGTGATTGAATTGATGCCGACCAGCGATGGCGCGATTTACGGCTTCAAATACGTCAACGGCCATCCGAAGAACACTCACGATGGCCGTCAAACCGTGACTGCCTTCGGGGTTCTGGCCGATGTTACAACCGGCTATCCGCTGTTGCTATCGGAGATGACGATCCTGACGGCGCTTCGAACCGCTGCAACTTCCGCGCTTGCGGCCAAATACCTTGCACCCGAAAACGCGCGAACCATGGCCCTGATCGGCAACGGCGCGCAGGCGGAGTTTCAGGCGCTTGCGTTCAAGGCCATGCTCGGCGTCAACCGGTTGCGGCTCTACGATATGGACCGGGCCGCGAGCGTGAAATGCGTTCGCAACCTCGCCGGACTTGGGTTCGATATCGAGATCTGCGCCTCAACGGAGGACGCGATGATCGGCGCGCAGATCGTCACCACCGTCACCGCCGACAAGCAATATGCCACGATTCTGACCGACAACATGGTCGGTGACGGCATTCACATCAACGCCGTCGGAGGCGATTGCCCGGGCAAGACGGAACTGCACGCCGATATCCTGAAGCGGGCAGACATTTTTGTCGAATATGCGCCACAGACTCGGATCGAAGGCGAAATTCAGCAGCTCCCGGCCGATCATCCGGTCACGGAGTTGTGGCGCGTGATCGCAGGCCAGGTTAAGGGCCGACGCGACGGCAACCAGATCACGCTGTTCGATTCCGTCGGCTTTGCCATCGAGGATTTCTCCGCGCTGCGATACGTGCGGCAACAGCTTGAAACCTGGCCCTGTTACGATGAACTCGACTTGCTGGCCGATCCGGATGAACCGCGCGATCTGTTCGGGATGTTGTTGCGGGCGCAAATCCTGCAGCAGAACGTTTAGTCGGGATACACCGCAAACGAAATGAGATTATCATGCAGGCATGGTTCGTTTTTCCTTGCGACCTGGCGTGTTTGTCGGTGAATGCCCAATCGGCGAAAGGAGATAATAGCTGCGCCTGGGCTGCGATCAGGTTCCCGAAAGCGTGGACCCGTATGTCAACAACATTCGCCAAACGAGCATGTGCCGTCGGCGCTTTTGAACGAGTGCCTCAGATTGATGGCGGGTCTCTATTGGGATTTCGGCGAGATTTCAGGATTCAAGCGACCGATCACGGGTTAGCGTTATACCAGACCGCCAGGTTTCGGTATCACTCAGTCACTTTTTCCGAGGAATGCCAAGCTGCTGAAAGCCCTTGCCAAGCAACACCGGGCGGCGGCTCGACAAAACACCGTGGTTTACGCCAGCCCAGCCGATTTCGCCGGATAAGCGCCCATACTCGATTTTCGGGCAGCGGTTCATGACCACCTTCAGCCCTGCCTCTTCCGCAAGCCGCGCCGCCTCATCGTTGCGCACGCCGAGTTGCATCCATATCACCTTCAGACCGAGTTTGTCTTTGAGCGCGATCGCTTCCTGCACGACGCCGAGGGCTGCCTCCGAATTGCGGAAAATGTCGACGGCATCGACTTGTTCAGCGATATCCGCGAGTGTCGCGGCGGTCTTCTGGCCGAGGATCTCACCGCCTGCCTGACCTGGATTGACCGGGATCACGCGATATCCTTTGGCGAGCAGATATTTGACTACAAAATAACTGGGTCGCGATGTGTTCGCGCTTGCGCCTACGACCGCGAAACTGCGGATCGAACGCAGGAGTTCGCCGATGTAGTCGTCAGAGTAGGTGTCGTGGTTCATGCGATGTTTACAGTTTCCTTGCGGCTTGCAAGCCAGTAAACTTGGGCCATCTCGTAAAACTGTGTACAGTCCGCCTTGGATGTAAACAAGCGACATGGAATAACGATTGGGCCTCCCCGGGTAGTCAAAAATATAATGCCTAAACGCTGATGCACCTTCGTGAAGGCTTTCCAATTAACCTCAGACTTTGATAACGCGGTTTGCAATAACAATGCGTCAGGCTTTAGTTCCACCGTAGTTGGCCCGTCCGAATTAAGGGTAGTAATAGTAAAAATCGAAAGATGTACAAGACTATAAAAATAAGCACCACTGCAATCGCAGCCGCAATCAAAACTGAAGCAAAACCGATATAATTAAGAGCCTTCTTTTTAAAAAATGTCTCAGTTAAAATGACTACGCCTAAGATAGAGGCGGGCACCAGTGCAAACACGTAAGTTTGATACCTCTTTACTACCATCTCAATCACAATCGGAGCCACATCACGTAAGCCGACTGACCCGGTAATTTTCATGGAATTCACTCTCCCCGCCACTCCGGTTTGCGCTTCTCGATGAACGCCCCGATGCCTTCCTCCGCGTCGCGGGCCATCATGTTCTGCACCATAACCTCAGCCGTGTAGGTGTAAGCATCGTGAAGCGGCATCTCGATCTGGCGGTAGAACGCTTCCTTGCCGATGGCGAGTGTCAGCGGTGATTTCGCGGCGATGGCGTTGCCCATGAGCATTGCTTCGCCACGCAGGTCGGCGTCCGGCACGACCCGGTTCACGAGGCCGATGTCTTTCGCCGTCACAGCATCAATCATGTCGCCGAGCAGCAGCATCTCCATCGCCGCCTTGCGGGAAACGTTTCGCGATAACGCCACCATCGGCGTAGAGCAGAATAACCCGATGTTCACGCCAGGTGTCGCAAAGCGCGCGCTTTCACCGGCCACGGCGAGATCGCAGCTCGCCACCAACTGACACCCGGCCGCCGTGGCGATGCCGTTGACGGCAGCGATGACGGGTTTCGGGCAGCGCACGATGGCCTCCATCAACGCGGAGCACGCGGTCATGGTACGCGCGAAAAACGCCCGGCCACGATCCTCGTCCCGACGGTGCGCCGTCATTTCCTTCAGATCGTGCCCGGCGCAGAACGCAGGAGCCGCACCGGTGATCACGATGCAGGCCACGGTCCGGTGAGCGCCGAGGCGCTCGATGGCATCTTGCAGAGCGGCAATGAGGTCGAGGGACAGGCTGTTGCGCGCGTCCGGCCGGTTCAATGTCAGAACTGCGACCGCGCCGTCACGCTTCTCGATCAGGGCAGATGAGTGAGAGGTGGCGGCTGATGTGTAATTCGTCGCAATCGTATCCATGTTCTGCCTCTGCAATGATCCCCGACCCGGTTTTTATCCCACACGAGATGCTGCCGGTCTCAACCTTTCAGCGATTTGACCGCGGCCTCGATCATGGGCTTGATGGTTTGAATGACCGCAACATTTTCCTTTGGCGGCTCTTTCGAAAGCTCGTCTCCGGCAGCGTCGAGGTTAGCCTGCAGCTTTCGCTTTTGCTTGTCGGTCAACAGCCCCAGTTTGTCGAGTTCCCGCGCCGCCGTGTCTTTATGCTTGTCGAGTGTGGCTTTGGCGGTGCCGCGCATGGATCCCGCCGACACATAAAGATAGGCCTGAGCGAGCGCGCGACCGGTATCGAGCCAGTTCTGTACTGACCCGAAGCCGTGCTTTGTGGCTATGGCTGTCGCCTGTTCCTGGGCTTTCCCCGATTTTACCGCTTTCAGCAAGCCCATGAACGGCTTCGACGGGTCTTTCATATCCTTTTTCGCGTCAAAACCCTGACTAGCCGCGAGGATATGCATTTCTGCCAGCGATCCCAGAAAGCGGCCCGCGCTTTCGTTGGTCAAGATCACGTCTTTCGCAGATACGGACGCAACCGATGCCGCGAGCGACAACGCCAGCGCCGCCAGACAATACATGTGTGAACGAAATCTCATGACATATCCCAGAAGTCCAATTGCAACGGCCTTTGCTCGCGCCTTATGTCTCATAACGATATGTGACGGTAAACTTTGTTAAAATCGCGGAGGCGCATATGGCAGCGTCGGGGAATGTTGCGTCGAAACTGACGCCGGACGAACTGAATACGCTGTTCCTGACAGAATTTCCACAGATTGGCATCGGAACGACTTTCCGTGTTGAAACGGTATTTTACCGGATAGCCAGGCTGCGCATGGCCTACGGCGATCATATGCTGAGACCGGGCGGCACCATCTCCGGGCCGTCCATGTTCGCGCTTGCCGACGTGGCGATGTTCGTGGCGGTGCTCGCCTCCGTCGGCCCTGTAGAGTTGGCGGTTACAACCAGCATGAACATCAATTTTCTGCGGAAACCCGGACCGCAGGACATGATCGCAGACGCGAAAATCCTGAAACTGGGCAAGCGGTTGGCCGTGGGTGAGATCTCGCTTTACTCCGAGGGCATCGACGAAATGGTTGCGCATGCGACGGCGACCTACTCGATTCCACATCTTGTGGTATCCTAATACCACACCGCGATTGGGTTGTTTTGCTTCATATTTCTCCACATTGCAAAGTAATTCTTGACATCGGATGATTTGCTGGTAATTTTCGCGGAACGAGCTGGAAGGCTCTTTTTTTGTTATGGCCGGGCTTCCGGCACTTCCCTGGACATTATGATGAGAACCTTTTCGGCAAAGCCGTCCGATATCCATAAGAAATGGGTTGTGATCGACGCAAGCGGCCTCGTGGTCGGCCGCGTGGCGAGCATCATCGCGATGCGCCTGCGTGGCAAGCATAAACCAACGTTTACACCGCATATGGACGATGGCGATAACGTGATCGTGGTCAATTGCGAGAAGATCGTTTTTACCGGCAACAAGCGCGACGACAAGATTTATTACCGGCATACGGGACATCCCGGCGGCATCAAGGAGGTTCGCCCCTTTGAGCTGCTGAATGGCCGGTTTCCGGAGCGCGTGCTGATGAAGGCTGTGGAGCGCATGGTTCCCCGTGGCCCGCTCGGTCGCAAGCAGATGACAAATCTGCGGATTTACGCAGGGCCGGAACATCCGCACGCGGCGCAGGAGCCGCACAAAATCGATATCGGAGCCATGAACTCCAAGAACATTGCAAGGGCGCGCTGATGGCTGAGACAACGAAATCCTTCGAGGGGTTGGATCGCGCCGAAGTCGCTCCTGAAACGCCGTCGCGTCCTGTTCATGTGCAGAAGCTTGACGCTTACGGTCGGTCTTATGCCACGGGCAAGCGGAAAAATGCCATCGCGCGTGTCTGGCTGAAACCAGGTCATGGCAAGATCGTGATCAACGACAAAGAGCATGCTGAGTATTTTGCGCGCCCCGTTTTGCAGATGATCCTGAAGCAGCCCCTTGTTACCGCAAACCGCACGAGCCAGTACGACATCATGGCAACAGTTTCCGGCGGCGGTTTGTCGGGTCAGGCTGGAGCGGTTCGCCATGGCCTCTCCAAGGCACTGACGTATTTTGAGCCGGATTTGCGACCGATTCTGAAAAAAGAAGGATTTCTGACACGCGATCCGCGCGTTGTGGAACGCAAGAAGTACGGCAAGGCAAAAGCACGACGCAGCTTCCAGTTCTCGAAACGATAGCGGACATCATCAAGCGGGATCGCTTGCCTCATAATTAATAGTCCACCCGTTTTATACGATGTGCGTGGACTTTGGCGCGGACTAACCGCTAGCATGATGTCATTCCCGCGAAGGCAGGAATCCATGCCTTAACATTGGAGTCGTTGAAATATGGTTCCCCGCGTTCGCGAGGACGATCAAAATCTGGCTGAATCGTATTGATGAGTCCCTTCTTTCGCGGGGACGACAAGTAAAGTCACCGCTGCACAATGCGAATGCGCCAAAGGCGAATGACCATGACGAAGCAGATCAAGATCGGAGTGATCGGCGCGAGCGGCTACACCGGGGCCGATATCATCCGTTTGGCGGCTTGCCATCCCAACATGCATGTTGCAGCGCTGTCGGCGAACACCCATGCCGGAAAGCCGCTCGGGGATGTATTCCCACATCTCAGCTTCATCAACAGTCCCGTGTTACAAAGATCCGAAGATGTTCGTTGGGACGACTGCGATGCCGTGTTCTGCGGGCTGCCGCACGGGACAGCGCAGGACATCATTGCGACGCTGCCTCCGTCCGTTAAAGTCATCGACATGTCGGCGGATTTCCGGCTTAGAGACACGGCGGTTTACGCGCAATGGTACGGTCGGGAACATGCGGCGGCACATTTGCTCGCCGGGGCGGTCTACGGCTTGACCGAACACAACGCGGCAGCGATTGCGAAGGCGCGGCTTGTGGCTTGCCCCGGATGTTATCCGACGGCGGCCTTGCTTGCGCTTCTTCCGCTTGTGCAGGACGGTCTGATCGACCCTACGGATATCGTCATCGATGCGAAGTCCGGCATCTCAGGTGCGGGTCGCTCGCTGAAACAGAACACGATGTTCACCGAAGCGGGGGAGGGCATGTCGCCATACAGCATCGCCAGCCATCGGCATGCGCCTGAAATCGAACAGGAGTTGTCAGCGGTGGCAGGTTCCGATTGTGTCGTCAGTTTTACACCGCATCTTGTGCCGATGAGCCGCGGGGAACTCGTGACGATCTATGTTCGGCTTAAGTCCGGCGCAACGGCGGCAGCCTTGGGCGACGCGTTGCAGGATCGATATCGGGGCGCACCCTTCGTCAAGGTCGCGGAGGGCCACGCGTTGCCGGCGACGCAATTCGTTCGCGGGTCGAATCTTTGCCTCATCGGCGTATATCCAGACCGAATCAAAGGGCGTGCCATCGTCATCGCTGCAATCGACAATCTGGTGAAAGGTTCTGCGGGACAGGCCATTCAGAATTTCAATCTCATGTTCAACCTCGATCAGACAATTGGCCTTAGCCAAATCGCTCTTTTTCCATGATTGGACGCGCTTTATCGCGATGAGAGTGCATTCCTACAACAGCCTCACAAATTTCGCTGAAATCAGACAATTGCCATATAGCCTTAAGCGCTGTGTGATATGCGAAATGTCAGGGCGCGATCCAAATCGCTTGTTTGGACATTTGAGGGAAATTCGATGCTTCGCAACGTGATCATAGCGGTGCTGGCCGTGGCAACGGCTGCTGTCGGTTACGAGTACTATCGTCAGGGCGAGACCATCCAGCAACTTAGTCAATCTTTGGAAGCAGCACGTAAGGCCGCGGAAGCCGATGCGCAGAGTTTGCGTGAAAAGCTGGCCCGCGAGGAACGCGCCCGGTTATCCGCTGAAAAAGACGCGCGCGACGGTCAACTCAAGCTCACACAGGAAATCGCCACCCGCGATAATGCCCTGCAATCGGCAAAGACGACCGCCGACCGCCTGACGCAGATTCAAAACGCACTTGCCAACGCGGAGCAGTCCGGCCGCGATTCACGCGAAGCGCTCAATCAGGCGCAGCAGGCAAAGGCGGCAGTCGAGGAATCCATGCGTCAGGAGCGTGCGGGCAGAGAAAAGGCCGAGCGCGCTTTGGCCGATTTGCAGGCCGGGCGCCCGGCCTCAACGGAAAAGCCGTCGCAGTAGGCGCTAGCCTGAATGCACCTTGCAACGGCGATAGTATTATCAAGTTGCATGGTGGAAGCCTCATTCAAACGGTAGAGAAAAGCCAGGATTGATGGTCGTGTGGTGATTGTTCAATGAGGCTCACATCGTCGCTTGCCACGATCATTGCCTGCGCGTGGCTATCGTGCTGGCCACTTTGCGCTCAGGAAACGCCTCCGCCACTCCGCGTCAAGTTAAATTTCTCGAGCGCCGCCAAGTCGATGCCGCCGTCGTTTTTCGGCGCGGAAATCGTAGAGGACCGCAACGCTGACCTTACCTGGACCGAGAAGGGTGGCACCGTCGTCGCGAAATCCGGTACATCTGTCGCCGAGAGCATCGATGAGACCCGGTTGCAGGATGTGGTGAACAAGTGGATTGCGGTTTCGCAGCTTGAGGCACTGTCAAAGGCCGCGCCGGTCAAGCTCAGCCTCGACACTGGCGAAACGAAGCGGGACAGCAGGTCAGCGTGTGAAACTGACCAGCGATCCCATCGAATTTTCCAATGTGATCGTATTTTCAATCGCAGCGACGGGCGAGGTCGAGACGCTTGTGCCAAGGCGGGACGTTCCCGCGCGGCGCGCGAAGGATTCGCGGTTTGAATTTGTCGGTACGGTTTCCCCGCAGCCTGGCGCGCAGCATTTTGTCATGCTGACCAGCGAAAGGCCGCTGAAGGCGTTCGTCGCCAGGCTTCGCAGTGCAACCGCAGCCGACTTACCGGCACTCCTCAAGGATGCTTTGTCTGCCGGACGATATCGGATCGGGATGGCCGTCGTCTACGGCACGAAGAGTGCACCCTGAAACTCCCGGCCCTTTGGCAATTGGCGCGAGGACACGCATTCCATGATGGTCGCAGCTTCGTTTGTCGATATTCTGAAAACACTCGTGCGAACGCCAAGCGTGGTAAGCGCAGAGTATTCCTTCTTCCGCGTGCTGCGCCGCGAGCTCGAAGAACGCGGTGCCGACGTGAAATTGTACGAAGGCGTGCTGGTCGCTCAAGGCACAGAGCCGCAATCGCTCATGCTGTCCGCACACATCGACCGGCACGGACTGATCTGTACCGGCCCGAATGAGTTCCAGTACGCGGCATTCGTGGCGGGTGGGCGCTCCGATCTGCTCGGCAATTCCGTATCGGAAGAGCTTATGCAGACCGTGGCGGGGCGCTTCGACGGCGTTCCTGTCTACGCTTATGAACCGTGGTCCGGAGCCTATATTGGAACTGGCACGATCAACGGCGCACACATTTGCAGCAATCGTCACAACCTGATCTTCGCCGTCAATGGCTTGGAGTATCTGCAAGCAGGAACGCCCGTTGCGTTTCGGGACAGCCTTCGGATCAGCGATGGCCATTTCATGGCGCAACTCGACAATGTCCTCAGCGCCGCGATTCTGGTTTACCTGTTCGAAACCGGGTTTCAGGGCACAGCATTTTTTACAGCGCAGGAAGAAGCTGGCCGAAGCTGGAGGTATCTCCTGGAATGGTTTCGACGCTTTGGTGGCTCGACCAACCAGTTAATCGTGATCGATACCAGCCCTTACCGGACGCCGGCCGAGGCCGATGCTCAGAATGTCGTGCTGAGAGGGCGCGATGCGAACGCTGCATTCAATGCGCGCCTTACCAGACAGATGGAGGCCGTATGTCAGGCGCGGGGGATTTCGTATAGCTATAAGGACCGCTTTATCGATCGGGAGAATGAGCAGCTCGTTCGCGAGGGACATAAGCCGAGGTCTCTTGGCAGTACGGAAATGGGCCGGATTATCGCGTCGTCTCACGGTCTCGTGGACGGGACCACGCTGCAAATCCCCACCACCGGATATCATACCACCTTCGAAACGGCATCGATGCAATCGTGCGGGGTCTTCATCGAATTGCTACAGACCATGGCCGTTACCGAGTTGGCATGATCATGGAGGATTCTCGTTAAAGCCACGAACGGGGCTTGCATCCGCGCAGACTTTGGGCGATAACTTCTGAGCAAGGCATTGAGCTTGCAGAGCGGGCGTAGCTCAGGGGTAGAGCATCACCTTGCCAAGGTGAGGGTCGGGCGTTCGAATCGCCTCGCCCGCTCCAGATTTATTGACAGGCGAACTTCCCCATCGCTTGACGCAAGTTTCGTAAACGTTGCGGAATAAAGACACGCAATGTTTGTCGACGAGAAGCTTGATCCCCCCGTTATACCAAGAAGTGTTAACTTCGGCTCCAAGACCACCTCATCCTAGCCGTCTCGCTAGGGGAAGGGCATCTTAGCGCCTTTCCTTCTCCCGAACGAAAAACGCCCGAAGGTGTTTTTCGCGGACTGAATAGCGGCGCGCCTTTGGCCCGCGACGGGGAGAAGGCCAGAACCCGTCCTCGCGAAGGCGGGAATGAGGGGGTCTTCGAGTCAAACTGATTGATAGTTGGTATTACTGGTTAACCAAAACGGTCGGCGTTACAGGAAGCGATGACCGGCTCGTGCTCAAATTGACAAGGGCAATTAACAGGGTCAACACCTGTTTCGTGTTCCCCGCGCCGTCATTCGGAACGCAATAGTCTTTACCGTTATAGGCTACGCTTGCAAAACAACCTTCCACACCGCTGTTTGTCGCCGTAAACAGCAACGAATCTTCGGTTCGCTTTATGGCACGTTCGGTGAGCAGCACGCGGTGAGCCGAACTGCTGCGCAGCAATGCGCCATAATAGTTAAACACGCTATAGGCTGAGTTAAGGACAGGCGTCACGCTTACCACATAAGGTTCGAAAGCCTTCACCTTCAAATCTTCTTTCGGTTTACCGCTTCTGCATGTGGAGTATTGAGGACCCTGGGGCGCAATACGGTTATTTTCAGCGGCAATACCAGCGTCGAAGCAAAGTATGATCCTTTTTCTCTCCTCGCCGTCGCTTCCGCCGCCGCCTGACCCCCCGCTTCCTCCGCTGCTGCCCTGGCTTCGCACGATGACGTCAATCTGTGCCTTGCTCGCAAGACGCACCCGAGACTCGTCCCGGCGCTTGCCACTATCGGCGACAGCCTCCGTGGTGACCCCATACTCAAGTCCCGCCTTCAAAAAGCGGAGAAACTTGGAGTAGTTACAACTGCGGAGATATTCGCCGCTCCAGTACCGGCTCTTGAACGGGGCTAACGCCTCAGGCCTCTGCTGCGCTTCCGCGCCAATCGATTCCTGGCAGCGACGGTGCCCTTCCTCGGTATCGTCACCAAGGAACGAATTGTTCGATGGCTCGTTTGTGAACCGAAGTTCGCCGAAAACGCCAACCCCGCCCGGAGTGTCGCGCGTGACTTTCACAGTTACCGCGCGAATGACCGAGTGGAAGACCACGTCCCTGGATAGACCGGCGTTCACGAGAATGTGGATTTTCTCCACTGTCAACGGTGCCAGAAAGTTTGCGTAAAAATCCTGATTGTCGAGCGGCGCGACATCGAAGCTGTTGTTTGTCGCGACAAGGCCCCCCGCCGAAAGCGCAGTCTTGGCGGCCCCGCCCGGGGCTGCACCGGTGGTTGGCCCCCCACGAACGAGGGCGAAGTCGACGCCAATGTTATTGAGCGCCGAACCGGAAACCTGGAGCTGCCCGCTGGCTGTATATTTCGAGAGCACCGTGAAATTCATCGGCTCGAAACGGCTTGCGCGCACGATGTTCAGCAAAATCAGGTTTTCGCGGGTGTTCTGGGAACTCAGGTTGACCTGATAGGCGCGGGGCGAGTAGCTCATGTCTATCAGTTGGCATCCGCCGGCAAATATGCCTGCTAGACTCAGCGCAGCAATTCGGCGCGTAAACGACATAAACAAGCGCATACAAAAGCCCCAACGCAACAATCCAAAAAGAACAAGTGCTCCTGGAACGAGTCTGTGTTGCCGAGTTCGAAACATGAAGGAAAAGGATGTGCCTCGCAAACGGATTTGCGAATGTTGTGGCGAATTCCCCCAGGTGTTGCACCGATGACTTGCTTACCGCGTCTGCCCGCGTTAATCAGACCCCAATACGTGTTGCGAGCGAGTGGGAATTTTCAAGATGAACGTCGTACACCCGATGACAGACATGGCGCAACCCATCACCCCCGCCGAACGGATGGCACTTCACTTGAGCGAGATCAGCCGCATACAGAACAACGCCGGCTCGATCTTACAGTTCATCGCGCTGATTTTCGTCATTAGCGTGTATTATTTCAACGCTCTTGTTCTGCCCAGCACTGCCCATCGGATGATGTACGCGTCTGCGCTTGCCCTGAATACGGCGCTGGTTTTTTTCAGCTGCATCCAGTTCTACCGGTGCATTGCGATCTCCATAAACGCCCGAACGCAAAGTCGCTCGCCGCTGCTCTCCAATCAGTCTGAGCGGGAGGTGGAAGACGTCCTGACGACGGTGGCGAACCGGTATCGATCGGGTGCGACCTGTTTCTATTTCGCGCTTTTCACGTCGTTCGGTTTGCTCTGCCTGCTGGCATTCGGCTCAATCACGGCGTGAATGGTCATGACTGCGATGAGAAACCAGGATGCCGAATGAACATGGTGATATCTGCGCTTGTCTCAGCGGCGCTCGGTTTTGGCTTCACCCGTTTCATTCAGAGTCTGAATATAGCGGCAATACAGCCTAACCCGTCCTCATTGCCTTTTATGCTGCTGTCACTGCTCGTCATAACGATCATTTATCAGGCTCGGACGAACGGCGCGCGAGGCTGGCCCATCTCCGCACCGTTCAGCTTCGGGCCACCAACTCCGTCGATCCTGATCGAGACCGGTGCGTTTTTTGTGGGGTCGCTCGCCGCCCTCGATAAGCTCACAATTTCGCGATAAAGGGTCGCCTGCGCCCATGCTCGTGCTGGCGATTTTTTTCGGCGTGCGCTAAACCTGCGATAAATAACATCGAGAGTCCGCCATGTCCGTCCGCCGTCTTGATCCCAATCAACCGCAGGCGTTTGCGTTCACGAACGAGAACTTGGCCTGGGCCAGGCAGCAGATCACAAAGTACCCGGAAGGGAAGCAGGCGGCCGCCGTGCTGCCGCTCCTGTGGCGTGCGCAAGAGCAGCACGATCAATGGCTGCCCGAGCCCGCAATCCGAAACGTCGCGGAAATGCTGGATATGCCATACATCCGCGTTTATGAAATCGCGACGTTTTACACCATGTTCAACCTGTCGCCCGTGGGCCGCTATCACGTTCAGGTCTGCGGTACGACCCCGTGCATGCTGCGCGGCGCGAACGATATCAAGGCCGTCTGCGAGCGGTTGATCGGCAAGAAAGGCCGTGTCACACCGGATGGGACTTTCTCGTGGGAGGAAGTTGAATGCCTTGGGGCATGCGTGAACGCGCCCATGGTCCAGATCGGCAAGGATTTTTATGAGGACCTGACGCCCGAGACGTTCGAGGCGCTTCTTAACGGCCTGAAAGAAGGGCGCGCGATGAAGACCGGGCCGCAGACGGACCGTCACCTGTCCGCGCCGAAAGGCGGCCAGACCACGCTTCTTGATCCTGAAATTTTCAAGCCGCGTCCGCCAACTGCGAAACAACCGACTCCGCGCTCGGATGACGAGAAAAAAACTCAGAACACCGCACAGGCCGCTGCGGAAACCGTGGCATCTATAGCCACGCCCACGGCGAAAGGCGGCGAGCGCGCCGCTGTCGATACCGAGATGGCCCGCTTCAGATGCCCGGACGGCGCGCCGGACGATCTCACAAAGATCGCCGGCATCGACACGTCGCTTCAATCCCAGCTCAATCAGATGGGTCTTTACCGTTACGGACAGGTCGGCAAGTTGACAGCCGAAGATCGCGAGTGGCTGGAAACGCGGTTGCCCCGGTTCAAGGGCGCGACAGCGGAATGGACCAGTCAGGCCAAAGCGTTAATCGACGCCAACGCTCCGGGAGGTGCAGCGCCTGATGTTGTCGGTACGCGTCAGGGGAAAACGGCGGATGAGAACTGAGTCGACAGCGAGCGGGGCGGACGCAAACGGAGTGTCGTTTTCCGTCCGTCCCGGTCAGGCTTGACCGGCAATCCAGCCCGATAAAAAAAAGACACACAATGCGGCGTTTCGTAACTCTGGATAATCGGGTCAAATCCGACCAGAACATATAAAAGTTTTTCAACGCCTTCGGACAAGCGATACTCATCCATGCATATTTTAATGACGAGCATGGTTCGCTTTTCTTGCGAGCATGACAACTGAAGATATCACGAGATCGAGTCACGATCCGTTAAGTCTTATACCAAACCACAAAATGGTAGACCGGCGACGCCCCTCACCCGACCCTCTACCCGACAGGAAAGGGTTTTGACAAAGCGGTCCCTCTCTCGAAAGAAGACGCCTCGGCGTTTTCGCGGTCACAAAAGCGGCTCGCCTCTCGCGTGACGGGGAGAAGGTCAAGATGAAGGGATCCTGGAGTCAAAATTCATGCTGCTTTGTGTTACAAGGCTACCCCTGTGAAAACGAATGCTGGCAGGAAATCCCCGTTACATCCGGTCGGACCGTATCTCGATCCTCTTCGACTCTATGTGCGGCGGAAACTTCAGCTTCTCCCGCCGCCAGTGGAAGAGTTCATTCTGTTTGGTTTGAAGCAGGCATGGGCATGCCTTTTTGCCGGGCTTCTGTTGTTTCTGCTCGTCGCGACCAAGATTGTCTGGCAACCGGATTGGCTCATTCATCGATATGACGCGTTGTTCGCTGCGGCAATCCTCATTCAGGCGGCGTTTTTGTTCTTTCGCCTGGAAACGTGGAGCGAAGTTAAAGTCATCTTCATTTATCATTTCATCGGCACGGTGATGGAACTGTTCAAGACATCGGTCGGCTCGTGGTCGTATCCGGAAGAGGCCTTGATCCGTATTGCAGGTGTCCCCCTATTCACCGGGTTCATGTATGCGGCCGTGGGCAGTTACATGGTCCGCGTCATGCGAATCTTCGATATGCGTTTTACCAGTTATCCGCCGCTATGGATGACGGTTACGCTCGCGGTTGCGATCTACGCGAATTTTTATCTGCATCACTATATCGTGGATTTGCGCTGGCTGCTGTTCGTACTGTCGGCAGCCCTGTTCTGGCGCGTGCGCATTTACTACACCGTCAACCTTGCGCCGCGCTGGATGCCGCTGTTGCTTGCTGCTTTCCTGACTGCGTTTTTCCTCTGGGCTGCCGAAAACATCGGGACCTATACAGGAACCTGGCTTTATCCCAGCCAAACCACATGGCATCTCGTTTCGGTCCAGAAACTCGGCTCGTGGTTCTTGCTCTCAGTGGTCAGTTTCGTCATTGTCACTCTGATCAACCCGCCAGCGCCGCTCCCCGACCATGCTCAATAGCTC
>CBDFGZ010000031.1:0-203043 GCA_965247345.1 Rhodomicrobiaceae bacterium
CAAGCAGAAGATCGGGCATGAGATCACCAGCGCAAAAGGCAAGACACCGCTCTTGCCGCGATTACGGACACACGTCAAGGCCGGTTAGACCCGGAGGGAATTGGCCTACCCAAGGTGCTCGGAAAAAGTCATGCCTTGGCAAACAGGGTTTTCGCTCAAAACCCGGACATCAGATCGCGCATTGCTTCTATGCGTTGCGCGGTGAGAAACACCACGCCCTCAATGCTCGGCCGTAATAATCTCAGCAAACAGGCGCGGATCGATATTGCCGCCGGACAAAACCACTGCAACGGTCCGGTCCTTGACCGGAAACGCGCCCGACAACAGGGCCGCCAGACCGATGGCACCGCCCGGCTCGACCACCAGTTTCAACTCGCGATAGGCGTAAGCGACGGCCCGCCGGACGTCTGCGTCGTTGACCACAACGCCGCCTGATAGGCCTTGCCCGTTGATCGCAAAGGTGAGTTCTCCCGGTTCGGGGGTAAGAAGGGAATCGCAGATGGAGCCTGTGGTGCGAAGATTGTGTTTGCGCATGCCAGCCGCCATCGACCGGTTGTGATCGTCAAAGCCTTCCGGTTCGGCGCAGTGAACATGAGCCGCCGGAAACGCATCTTTCACCGCGAGAAGTACCCCTGCCGTAAGCCCGCCGCCGCCGGCAGGAACCAGAACCGCATCGATCTTCGCATCACGGGACACGGCCTGGGCGCACAGCTCAAGGCCGGCAGTTCCCTGTCCCGCGATTATATAAAAATCGTCATAGGGCGAAACGAAGTCGGCATGGCGTTCCACGCACAAATCGCGGGCGATGGCATTTCGATCCTCTGTTTCACGGTCGTAAAACACGATGTCAGCGCCCGACCGGCGAGTGCGGTCGACCTTCATCTGCGGCGCATCCGCAGGCATGACGATGACGGCTTTCAGACCGCACAAACGCGCCGCCTCGGCAACGCCCTGCGCATGGTTGCCTGAAGAACACGCAACGACCCCGCCGGGAAACTCGGCTTTGTTCACCCGCGAGATACGATTATAGGCACCGCGGAACTTGAAGCTTCCCGTCCGCTGAAATGTTTCGGCTTTCGCCAGAATCCGGCCACCGGTCTGCCTGTTGAGAATGTCCCACTCCAGAAGCGGAGTGAACACGGCTTCGGTACGGATACGGTCTGCTGCTTCGTGAATATCGTCAATAACAGGAAGATGCATGAGAACGGCCCCGGGTTTCAGCATGATGATATCGCGCAGGACCGTCTTCGTCACGGGCGATTAATGTCACGAGGGTATTTGATGCACTGTCTCGATAATCTCGCGAAAGCGTCGCGCGCAGGCGGTCCAGCTAAAACCCTCGGCGTAGTCACGGCAGGCAGCGCGATCACGGCCCAGCGCCGACAGCGCGGCTGCCTTCAGATTATGGTCGAGCGCGCCAACCGCCGAGTTGATGACATCGTTGGGCCCCGTGACGGGAAAAGCGGCGACCGGGGTTCCGCAGGCCAGTGCTTCAAGCATCACGTTGCCGAATGTGTCCGTCAAGCTAGGAAAGACGAAGACATCGGCGGACGCATAAGCTTCCGCCAGCGCGGCACCAAACCGAGGTCCGGCAAAAACCACTGCGGGGTAGCGTCCGCCGCAGTTCATCGAGCTGGGGGCCATCGCCAACCACCACTTTCACGCCCGGCAAATCGAGGCTCAGAAAGGCATCGAGATTTTTTTCGATTGAAACGCGCCCGACATAGAGAAATACCGGCTTTTCACGCCCGAACACCCGTTTGTCTTGCGGGACGAACATTTTGAGGTCTACCCCGCGCGACCAGAGCTGCACATTGCGAATACCGTGAAAGGTGAGTTCGCTTTGCATCGACAGCGTTGCCGCCATCACACCGGCGCCCGCATTGTGAAACCAGCGCTCGAAGCGATAGCCCCAGGACAGGGGAACCGGCATCCGCGCCGCCAGATATTCGGGAAAACGCGTGTGATAGCTTGTCGTGAACCGCCGCCCGGTGTTCAGGCAATATCGCCGCGCTGCCAGGCCAATCGGGCCTTCGGTGGCGATGTGAATGAAATCGGGCGCGTGTTCGGCGATCCGGCGTGCGATGTCGGCCTGTCTCACCCACGCGAGCCTGATTTCGTTATAGGTCGGCATTGGTACGGTGCGAAATTCGAGCGGCGTTATGAACGAAAGCTTGATCCCAACGTTCGAAGCCTCTTGAGATAAATTAATGTAGGTGTTGACGACGCCATTGACCTGAGGCTTCCACGCATCCGTTGCGATAAGAACATGCATGAAGTCTCACACGTCTTGCGGCATCGCCATCTGAGAAAAATTTGATGCAACTAGAACGCTTTCAAGTTAATCTGAGTCATGAAAGCGCTCTAAGCCGCTGTTTTATTTAATTTTCGATGAACAAAACCGCTCACAATTTTGCTGAAAACGCTCTAGTTTCGTTCGATACCTGTGCCTGGCAGTATCGCCGTATTTTGGGATGATATGCACCCGGATTGGCGATGCATAGCCCCCACCCAGGACTTAGCACCTGCGAAGCCTCGATCCTGTTAGCCAGGATTGCGATGCCGCATCACTGGGAAAAGACCGGAACGCGGCCGGGATATACGGTTAAAATGACATAGACTGCGATTGCTCCCAGTACAAACGCCAGGGCAACACGGGAGAACGTTCCCCCACTGGAGTTCATACTCATGCTCTGCGATTGACCGCCGCTGTGACCCCGGCCTTTACCCAAGAACAAAGCCGATATCAGCGCGACCACAAGACCGCTTGCCACGGAGATCAAAAATTCTTTCATATCCCATCTCCCTAGAGCATTTTCAGCAAAAGTGTAAGCGGTTTTTGCTCCTCGAAAATGCGGTAAAACACACAGTTGGAGCGCTTTCATGCCTCTGATTAACTCGAAAGCGCTCTAAGTGAATTGAAAAGCCGCTGTTCGATCATCTGCGAGGCCTTTCGGTTCATCCCAGTAGTCCCGCTTCAAGTCAAGGATGAACATCCGGTTGCCCGGCTCCGCGCGGACCTCCCTCAATTCGACGTTTGAGGGATGACCAGCAACGGTGCCGATGCTGCTAAACACAAATCCGCGACCGCGGCTCCTGGTGGATCGAAAAATAGGCTGGTCACTCGGAACAGGCCAGTCAGCGAACCCGCGCGAGGTACAACGAGCTGCCAGTCCATGATGACCACCTGTTCAAGATATATATTTAACCTTCTGATCGCGACGACATCGAGAAACTGAAACGATCCCGAAAGTTTTGCAGGCGGTTGGATATTGATAGGGCCTGTGGTGCAGGGTACGAGCGCGCTTGACGTTAGATTATACGCCAGGGCGTTTGCTTCCAGAAAACAGGTGTTGAATGACCCGACATTCGTCCAGGTGCCAGCGCCGGCAACATCCACCAAAAGTTTTGGCCCGGGATCGCCTTCCAGCTTCATCGCGGTTCAAATTGGTACGGAATTGATATGTAACTAACCTTTGAACACGCCATGGGATGATGGTGTTCAAACAGGCGGCAAAAGTCCACTCTCAAATATCCGCCATTGTGATTTCAGCATGTACTTTTCAAAATATTTATTGCGATTAAATCAGATTGCCGGGTATTACTGCTCCTCTATCGCACCGTGGGCTGGTCGTAGGCACCGCAATAATGAGCGCTTTCGAAAAGTTTAGACGCACCGAACGCGTTCCTCGAAAAACCCATTGTGATAAGAGTACTTTCAACTCCACACCTACGCGCAGGGTCAGCTCAATATCAGCTAACCCAGAATCGAAACCGTCAGTAGCTGCTCTCCGCGCTTGACCGTCAGGTCCCATTTCCCGACACGGCGATTGAGCTGGCGCTCGAGCCGCGCGGACGATTCCACTTTGTCACCGTTGATATCTGCAATTACGTCACCCGCCTTTACTCCGATGCGCCGCGCAATCGAGTTCGGATCGATTTCCAGAATGACGACACCTTTCGTCTCGGCAATGGAAAGTTCCTCTGCGACAGCCGGTGAGAGATTGGCGACGCGAGCACCGGACAGCGGATTGCGACCGGAAATTTCCCGAACATCCCGAGACGGCGTTTCCGGCGCCTTCATCAACGGGACAAATAACGTCTGTCGTTGCTTCGAACGGATGATTTCAATGCTTGTTTGCCCGGTCGTTCCTTTGGTTGCGAACCGGTATTGGAACGTGCTTGGGTCCGCAACAGGTGTCCCGTCCACCGCGGTTATGATGTCGCCTGATTTGATACCGCCGCTCGCGGCTGGACTGCCGTCAGTCACCGAGCCGACAAGGACACCACTGGGCCCCTCGAGGCCCGCCGACGACGCACTCTGTACCGTTACCTCTTCCAGCGACGCACCGAACCATGGACGCCTGACCGAGCTGCCTTGCCGTGCGGACTCTATGACGACCTTGACCATATTCGCCGGAATTGCAAAGCCGATACCCTGGCTTCCGCCGCTTCGGGAATATATCGCCGTGTTAACGCCAACGAGCCGACCGTCCATATCGACAAGCGCACCGCCGGAGTTTCCAGGGTTGATCGCGGCATCCGTCTGAATGAAAAACTGATAATCCGAGATGCCGGCCACGGTCCTCGCGAGGGCGGACACGATTCCGCTCGTCACCGTCTGCCCGACACCAAAAGGATTGCCAATGGCGAGCACCATATCGCCGACTTCCAGCAGATCGGCGTCCGCAAGGGCAAGAAACGGAAACTTTGCTCCAGCAGTACCAATCTGGAGTATGGCAAGATCGGTCCGCTCGTCCTTCAAAAGTATTTTCGCATCGAATTCTTTGCCGTCCGACAGGGCGACCTTGATTTCCGTTTCGCCGCCACCCTGAATGACGTGGTTGTTCGTGACCACGATGCCACTCGGGTCGACGATTACGCCAGAACCAAGCGAGTTCTGCACCCGCTCACCTTGTTTTCCCAGTTGCCGGTTGAAGAACTTCTCAAAAAACGGATCGTCGAACATAGGCGACTGAGCGCGCACCCGTTGTCTGACATATACATTCACAACGGCGGGAGTTACCCGCTTGACCACTGGAGCAAACGAAAATGTAATCTGCTCGCGGCTTTGTGGAACAACCTTTTGAGCCCGCGCCACATTGACATTTGGAACAGCTGAAGCGAAAACCAAGAACAAGACCAGAAATTTTGCGGTAACAGGCCTCATGGAAAACACCTGAAAAGGCATGAACATAACTAATAAAAAAATGTCAGTGCAACCTCATTAACTACGTATTGCACCCAACTCTGATCCTGGCGCGAGATTATCGCTTAAGAAAACCTCGCCTATGCTGCAGCCCGGTCCGAGTTATCGCCACCTGCCGAAGCACCCGAATCTTGACCCTTTGCAGCACGATCGCGATCAACCAACTCTATAACCGCCAATGGCGCATTATCTCCATACCGGAAACCCGCCTTCAAAACCCGCGTGTATCCGCCGGGACGGGCACTGTACCGCGTTCCAAGCGTGTTGAAGAGCTTCGCGACCATGGCCTCATCCCTCAGGCGCGATGCCACAACACGCCGCGCATGAAGATCGCCGCGCTTTGCAAGCGTTATCAGAGCCTCGACAACGCCGCGAAGGTCCTTCGCTTTTGGCAGCGTCGTCACGATCTGCTCGTGCTTTATCAGCGCCGAAGCCATATTGGAAAACATAGCTTTCCTGTGGCTTGCCGTGCGGTTGAATTTTCGTCCCGATCTGCGGTGGCGCATGTCTTATCCCCGTAAACTGCGCGACAGGCAACAGTTGTAGTGTTTGCTCGACTAATAATGGTCTTCGAAGCGCTTTGCCAGCTCTTCAATGTTTTCCGGTGGCCAGTTCGGAACTTCCATTCCCAGATGAAGACCCATGCCGGCAAGAACTTCCTTGATCTCGTTCAGGGATTTGCGTCCGAAGTTCGGAGTGCGCAGCATTTCCGCTTCGCTCTTCTGGATAAGATCACCGATATACACGATGTTATCGTTCTTGAGGCAGTTCGCGGACCGCACGGACAACTCAAGCTCATCGACCTTCTTAAGAAGCGCTGCATTGAATTCCAGTTGCGGTATACGCTCCTCGGACACTTCCTTGCGCGGCTCGTCAAAATTGACAAAGATCGACAACTGATCCTGCACGATCCGCGCCGAAAGCGCGACCGCATCCTCCGGAGACACCGACCCGTTGGTCTCAACTTCAAGCGTCAGCTTATCGTAGTCGAGGATCTGTCCTTCTCGCGTATTGGCAATCTTATAGGAAACTTTTTTAACCGGCGAAAACAGGCTGTCCACCGGAATGAGACCGATCGGCGCGTCGTCGGGGCGGTTACGCTCCGCAGCCACATACCCCTTGCCGAGCATAGCGGTTAGCTCCATCCGAACGGTCGCGCCTTCATCCAGCGTGCAGATGACCAGATCTGGATTCAAGATATCGATGTCTGAACCGGCCTCGATATCGCGCGCGCGGGCAACACCGGGACCTTCTTTTTTCAGTACCATCCGCTTGACACCCTCGGAATGGATGCGAAGCGCGATGTCCTTGATGTTCAGAACAATATCGGTCACGTCTTCCCGAACGCCGGGAATGGACGAGAACTCATGGAGCACACCGTCGATGTGCACCGTGGTCACAGCCGCGCCCTGAAGCGAGGACAGCAAAACGCGTCGAAGCGCATTCCCGAGCGTCAGACCAAAGCCACGCTCAAGCGGCTCAGCTACGATCGTTGCGGTATATCGCGCGCTGCTACCTGGCACGATATTGATTTTTCCCGGCTTAATGAGATTCTGCCAGTTTTTGTGAAGCACTTCAGTTCCCTCTGCGCAGCCTGATGGCCACGAATTTAGCGGATCTAAAAAATATGGTTACCAGCGAACACCTTACACCCGGCGGCGCTTGCGCGGACGGCATCCGTTATGAGGAATAGGCGTTACATCGCGGATGGATGTCACCTGGAAGCCGCAGGTCTGCAACGCACGCAAGGCTGATTCACGCCCGGATCCAGGCCCGCTTACCTCGATCTCGATCATGCGCATGCCGTGTTCCTGAGCTTTGCGCCCAGCATCTTCGGCCGCCACCTGCGCTGCATATGGCGTGGATTTTCGCGAACCCTTGAACCCCATCGCGCCCGATGACGACCACGAGATCGCATTCCCCTGCGCATCCGTGATCGTGATCATGGTGTTATTGAAGCTTGCCGCAACGTGTGCCACGCCGGATGCTATATTTTTCTTTTCACGCCGTTTAACGCGCGCTTTCTCTTTTGCCATTGCCTATCCAAAAAATGTGAAGTTCGCGATACGTCCGTCTATTTCTTCTTCCCGGCAATCGCTTTTGCTGGACCCTTGCGCGTCCGCGCATTCGTATGAGTCCGCTGCCCGCGAACAGGCAAGCCACGACGGTGCCGCAGACCGCGGTAGCAACCCAAATCCATGAGCCTCTTGATATTCATTGAGACTTCGCGCCTGAGATCGCCCTCAACAAGATAGTCCCTGTCAATCACTTCACGAATCTGGAGCACCTCCGCATCGGACAGCTCGTTGACCCGGCGAGCAGCAACAATGTTCACCTTCTCACAAATTTCTTTCGAAAATTGAGGGCCGATACCATGGATATACCGCAAAGCGATTTCCACTCGCTTATTCGAAGGGATGTTTACACCGGCGATACGTGCCACTTCAGCCTCGTTCAAAATCTACTAAGGAGTTCGGATATTATCTTTTTCAGACATATTGACAAGACGAATCTCGCCGTTTTCGACGTTTAGCAATACACTATCGCTGATAACTCGCACAGTGTCCAGCTTTCATGAATCGCCGCAGCTAGGTCGACGCAACGATTGGTCTCTCGGTGGAGAGAATATCCTCGATGTGCTTTGCAACGATGGTGATTGGAAGTTCCCCGTCTATAACGCGAAGCTTTCCTTTCGCCCGGTAGTAATCAATCAGAGGCTTGGTTTCCTTGTGATAATCCACCAGCCGACGGCGTACCTTTTCGGGCGTATCGTCTGACCGGCGCTTGAATTCCGAGTGGCCGCAGCGGTCGCAGACGCCTTCGACCCGTGGCAACTTGAAATGGTCGTGATAGCTTTCACCGCAATTTGCGCAGACAAACCGACCCGTAATGCGCTCGATCAACCGGTCGTCACTCACGTCGATGACGATGGTCCAGTTAATGAGCTTTTTTTTTGCGGCCAGAACATCGTCCAGGCGCTCCGCTTGCTGCACAGTTCGCGGAAACCCGTCCAAAATGAAGCCCGGCTTTTGATCGGGGAACTCGCTCACGGCAGCAAGCACGATATCCACAACTATTTCGTCCGGCACCAGCTTCGCCATATCCATATAATGCTTGGCTTGTTTGCCGACCTCGGACCCGGACGCCGTGGCGCTCCGAAGCATGTCGCCAGATGAGAGTTGTTTCAGGTGATAACGGTCTTCGATGTGCTTCGATTGCGTGCCCTTACCGGCACCCGGCGGCCCCATCAAAATCACATTCATCGCCTCTTTGCCCCTCTCAACTTGGACTTCTTGATCAGCCCCTCGTACTGATGGGCCAGCAGATGGCTCTGTACCTGCGCCACCGTATCCATTGTTACACTCACAACGATCAAAAGCGAAGTCCCCCCAAAGTTGAAGGGCGTCTGAACCTGATAGAATAGAATCTCCGGCAAAATACAAACGACCGAGATATACAGCGCACCAATCACAGTAATCCGAGTGAGCACGTAGTCGATGTATTCGGCCGTTCGTGGTCCGGGTCGAAGACCTGGAATATTGCCGCCGTATTTTTTAAGGTTATCCGCAGTTTCGACCGGATTAAGCACAATCGGCGTGTAGAAAAATGAAAAGAACACGATAAGCAGAACGTACAACACCATATGAAGCGGCTGACCCGGCCCGAGCATTCCGATAATATTTGTCAGACCATCGGAAGAACTCATAAAATTTTGTGCCGTGGCAGGGAGAGACAAGAGCGTTGACGCGAAAATTGGCGGAATGACACCGGACGCATTCAACTTTAGCGGAAGGTGCGAGCTGCTCGCCTGCGCCAACTGATTACCCACCTGGCGCTTCGGGTACTGGATCAGAAGCCGTCGTTGTGCCCGTTCAAAAAAGACCACGAGAGCGACCACAGCAAGCATCATGGCCAGTAATGCCAGGATCACGGCAGGTGACAGAATTCCGGTTCGCCCCTGTTCCAGCGTCCGCTGCAAACCTACCGGCAACTCCGCGATAATGCCCGCAAAGATGATCAGCGACGAACCATTCCCGATCCCTCGTGCGGTAATTTGCTCGCCGAGCCAAACGAGAAACATTGTGCCGCCGACGAGGGAAATCACCGTGGTCGCCTGAAAAAACCAGCCCGGCTCCAGCGCGGAACTGTTCAGAGTCTGAGCGGTAATCGTCGCTTGTACGAGCGCTATGCCGACGGTCAGATACCGCGTGTACTGGTTGAGCTGTTTCCGACCTTGTTCGCCCTCTTTCCGCAATTGTTCGAACGACGGGACCACAGATGTCAGGAGTTGAATGATAATCGATGCCGTGATGTACGGCATGATGGCGAGCATAAAAATCGCCGAACGCGACAGCGCACCGCCGGAAAAGACATTAAGCAGACCAAGAAGCGAATTCTGCTGTTCCTGAAGCGCTTTCAGGACCGACGTGTCGATCCCCGGCAACGGAATAAATGTCCCGAGCCGGTACACCAGAAGCGCACCGAGTGTAAACAGGAGCCGCTTCTTCAGTTCATCCGCTTTTGCGAAAGTCGAAAACTTCAGGTTGGCGGCAAGTTGTTCCGCAGCGGATACCATACTTCACTCCTGTCATGGGACGCCGTACTGAACCGCGCTCCCATGTCTCATATAAATTACGGTCGTAAAACCGCGCTATCGCAAATCACGAAGCCGCGATAACGGGCATCCGGCTTTCCCGCTTCGCAGCCGCAGCCCGGCGTCTTACTGCGCGCTTGCCATCCCCCAGCGTCCGGTCCACCGGAGGCGACAGCACTTCCACTGACCCGCCTGCACTTTCCACGGCCTTGATGGCTCCCGTGGACGCACCTGTCACGCGAAACCTGATCGCGGTCTTCAATTCGCCCCGCCCAAGCAAGCGAACTCCGTCCCGCTCCCGGCGAAGCGCTCCTGATGCAATCAGCGCATCGGCGTCGATGATCTCTTTCACGTCGAGCTTCCCGGCGTCAATGGCCTCCTGAACGCGGTCAAGATTGATGTGTGCAAACTCCAGCCGGTTCGGCTTATTAAACCCGCGTTTAGGCAAACGCATATGAATGGGCATCTGCCCACCTTCGAAACCCTTGATGGCCACACCTGAGCGCGCTTTTTGGCCCTTGACACCGCGCCCGGCGGTCTTGCCTTTGCCGGACCCGATACCGCGCCCAACGCGGATGCGCGCTTTTGTGGCCCCGGGATTATCCCTTAACTCGTTAAGCTTCATAGTCTAAATCCCGCAATTGTCGGCACCGCCCGGGTTATCGCTTCTTTGCGACGACCGGCACGCCATTTTCTTCGATGATCCGCACGAGATGCGGGAGTTTGTTGATCATGCCCCGGATCGCGGCGTTGTCGGTCACGACCTTCTTACGATGCATCTTGTTGAGCCCGAGGCCGATCAAGGTCAGCCGCTGATCGAACGGGCGCCGGATCGGGCTTCCAACCTGCTCGATGGTGAGCGTTTTCTTCTTATTGTCCTCAGCCATGTCCCGACCCTATGCCTCCGCGCCTTGGGTTGCCGCAGCACCCTCGGCTCCGTCGCGGCGACGCGCGATGACTTCACTAACCTTTTTACCGCGTCTTGCCGCAACACTCCGAGGGCTGTCCTCGTGCTTCAACGCGTCGAACGTCGCCCTCACCATATTATAAGGATTTGATGTCCCGAGCGATTTTGCGACCACATCCTGAACGCCGAGCGTCTCGAACACGGCACGCATCGGGCCGCCTGCAATGATACCCGTGCCCGGAGGTGCTGCACGCAAAAACACCTTGCCCGCCCCGTGATGGCCGTTTACATCGTGATGCAACGTTCTGCCTTCGCGCAATGGAACGCGGATAAGATTTCGTTTCGCAGCGTCGGTGGCCTTCTTGATGGCATCGGGCACTTCACGCGCTTTCCCGTGACCAAAACCGACCCGCCCCTTCTGGTCGCCGATAATGACCAGCGCCGCAAAACCAAAACGACGCCCACCTTTTACAACCTTTGCCACGCGATTGATATGCACAAGCTTGTCGACAAACTCGCTATCGCGTTCTTCGCGGTCTCCGTCTCTTCGTCTTTCGCGCGGTTCACGAGCCACAAGATATTCCTTTCTGCACACCAGGCGACGCCCGGCGCGATAAAACCTAGAAGTTTAAGCCAGCCTCACGCGCAGCGTCGGCGAGCGCTTTGATACGGCCATGATATTTATATCCGCCACGGTCGAAAACAACCTCTTTCAGACCTGCCTTGACGGCCCGCTCCGCAACGATCCGGCCTACAACTGCCGCTGCTGCAACATCGGTTCCCTTCGGCAAATCAGCCCGGATCTCCTTATCGAGGCTCGACGCGGATGCCAGCGTTCGCCCACTCGCATCGTCGATGACCTGCGCATAAATGTGCTTCGACGACCGGAAGACCGACAGCCGGGGACGCGTCGCCTGTTGTCGCAAAGTCCGTCGGACCCGCGCCTTGCGACGATTAAAACGGGATAGAATGGAGGCCATAACAGCGATATCCTGTGTCCTGAAGACTACTTCTTCTTGCCTTCCTTACGGAAGATAAATTCACCCTGATATTTTATACCCTTACCCTTGTAAGGCTCAGGTCCGCGATACCCGCGTATTTCCGCGGCAACCTGACCGACTTTATCTTTTTCGATGCCTGCAATCACGATTTCCGTCGGCTTCGTCACCACAATCGATATGCCCTCGGGCACCGCATACATAATATCGTGACTATATCCAAGCTGCAGCTTCAGCGCTTTTCCGTCCATCGCCGCACGATAACCGACCCCGGTAATTTCCAACGTCCGCGTAAAGCCGGTCGTCGTGCCCATCACAAGGTTCTCGACCAGCGACCGCGACATACCCCACATGGCGCGCGCGCGTTTTGAGTCCGAGCGCGGCGTCACCGCCACGGCCCCGTCATGCAGCTTCACCTCAACGTCGTCGACCAAAGTCAAAGCAAGCTGACCCTTCGGACCCTTGACCGTGACCTTCTGTCCTTCAACCGTCGCCGTCACATTCTTCGGAATTGGGACGGGTTTCTTACCAATGCGCGACATCGTGCTAACCTTCTCTTAAAGCCGCGCTAGAATACGCTGCATAAAATTTCGCCACCGACATTTTCGTCCCGGGCGCGCTGATCCGACATCACGCCTTTTGGCGTGGACAAGATCGCTACGCCAAGACCATTGGCAATCGTCGGAAGGTCTTTCACACTGGAGTAAACCCGGCGACCTGGCGTCGAGACCCGCTTGATATCGCGTATGACCGGCGAGCCATCGTAATACTTGAGCTCGATTTCGAACTCACTCTTGCCACTGCCATAGTCTACTTCCGCGTAACCTCGAATATACCCTTCTTCCTGAAGGACATCAAGCACGCGCGCTCGGAGCTTGGACGCCGGCGTCGTGACTTTCGAACTGCTACGCATCTGCGCATTCCGTATACGGGTTAGCATATCGCCCAAGGGATCGGACACTGTCATCTTCTTGAGACCTTACCAGCTCGACTTGACCAAACCGGGGATCATTCCCTGATTACCCAGTTCCCGCAACGCAATTCGCGACATTTGTAACTTGCGATAATAGCCGCGAGGCCGCCCGGTCACCTCACAACGGTTGCGAACCCTGGTCGGCGACCCATTTCTGGGCAATTGCGCAAGCTTCAGGCGAGCCGCGAACCGCTCTTCCATGGGAAGCGACTTATCGTTAGCCACAGCCTTGAGCGCTGCACGTTTTTCCGCATCGCGCGCGACGAACTGTTTGCGCCTGTTGTTCTGTTCAATCATGCCTGTCTTGGCCATGATATCCTCCGCCCAGTCCGGTTATTGCCGGAAGGGAAAGTTAAATTGCTTCAAAAGTGCACGCGCCTCGTCGTCAGTCTTGGCCGTCGTGCAGACGATGATATCCATGCCCCAGATCTGCTCGACTTTATCGTAGTCGATTTCCGGGAAAATGATGTGTTCCTTGATGCCGAGCGCATAATTCCCGCGTCCGTCGAAGCTTTTCGGGTTCAATCCGCGGAAGTCCTTAACGCGCGGAAGCGCAATCGTCACGAGCCGGTCGATGAACTCGAACATGCGGGCTTTACGCAACGTGACTTTGCAGCCGATCGCCATGTTATCGCGAAGCTTGAAACCCGCGATGGACGTGCGCGCCTTGGTCATCACGGGCTTCTGCCCGGCGATCAGTGTCAAATCGCGCAAAGCCTGTTCCGCTTTCTTGCGGTCTGCCGTGGCCTCCCCCACACCCATGTTGAGGACAACCTTATCAAGCGCCGGAACCTGCATGGGATTCACGTACTTGAACTCGTTCTGCATCGCCTCGCGTATGCTTTCCATATACCGCATCTTCAAACGCGGCTGGTAGCTCTTGCCGTCCTGTGCCAAATCAGCCATCGATCAACTCGCCTGAACGCTTCGCAAATCGAACCTTGCGTCCATCTTCAAATTTGAAACCGACGCGGGTTGCCGATCCGTCGCCTGGATCCTCGACCGCGATATTCGAAATGTGGATCGGCGCTTCCTTGGCGACGATCCCGCCGTCCTGTTGCGCCGTCTGCTTCTGATGTCGTCGCACCATGTTCACACCCTGAACCACGGCACGATTTTCGTTCGGCATGACGACGGTGACTTCGCCGCGCTTGCCCTTATCGCGTCCGGCGAGCACAACGACCTTGTCGCCTTTTTTTATCTTAAGTTTTGGTTTTGTCATCAAAGCACCTCTGGTGCCAAGCTAATGATTTTCATATGCTGTTTTGCGCGCAACTCCCGCGGAACCGGGCCGAAGATGCGGGTTCCAATCGGTTCGCGCTGATTGTTGATCAGCACGGCCGCGTTGGTATCGAAGCGGATCACGCTGCCATCCGGACGACGGATGGGAAACGATGTCCGCACGATTACGGCTTTCATGACCTGCCCTTTTTTAACGCGTCCCTTTGGAATCGCCTCTTTGATGCTCACGACGATGACATCGCCGATGGACGCCGTCCTGCGCATGGACCCGCCCAGCACCTTGATGCACATGACCCGGCGCGCGCCGGAATTGTCGGCAACATCCAGGTTGGTTTGCATCTGTATCATAACACTACCTTTCTACGGTCAGGTCGAACCTGACACCACCGACTAAGATGCCTTCGACTGCTCAGGCGCATTCTGATCCAAGACCACCCACCGCTTCTTTTTCGAAATGGGGGGACATTCCTGGATGCGAACAAAATCTCCCTCGCGGGCGACGCTGTTCTCATCATGGGCGTGATATTTTTTGGTCAGCCGCACGGTCTTTTTCAAAACCGGATGCGTCAGACGCCGCTCGACCTGCACGACGACCGTCTTCTCATTCTTATCCGAAACGACAACGCCCTGTAGAACCCGTCTTGGCATCGATATCCCCTAAACCGCGACTTCAGCGACGCGCTTTTCGCGGCTGATCGTTTTGATGCGAGCAATGGCCCGGCGCACATCGCGAACCCGAGCCGTGTTTGTGATCTGCGCGGTTGCCTTCTGAAACCGAAGATTAAACTGCTCGCGCTTAAGCTTTGCCAATTCGTCCTCAAGCTGATCGAGCGTAAAATTCCGAACGTCTTCCGCTTTCATGACCCGCCCCTATGCCTTCGCCGTGCCGCTCGACAGATCACCCAACCGAACCACCACTCGCGTGCGGATCGGAAGTTTCGCTGCGCCAAGCCGAAGCGCTTCGCGTGCTGTTTCCTCTCCAACGCCGTCGATCTCGAACATGATCTTGCCCGGCTTCACGCGCGCCGCCCAGAATTCAGGCGATCCTTTACCCTTACCCATTCGCACTTCGGTCGGCTTCTTCGAGACGGGAAGATCTGGAAATACCCGGATCCAGACGCGTCCCGCGCGTTTCATCTGCCGCGTGATCGCCCGACGTGCCGCTTCAAGCTGGCGAGCTGTGACGCGTTCGGGTTCAAGCGCCTTCAATCCGAAATTGCCAAAGTTGAGCGACGTCCCACCCTTGGCATTCCCGTGCATTCGACCTTTGAAGGCCTTCCTGAACTTGGTCTTTTTTGGCTGTAGCATGGCTCATGTCGCCCTAAACCGCACGCCGGATCGATATTCCGGCACGCAATCTCTAAGCATTCTCCCTTTGACGGCTTCTATCGCGGTCACGCCCGCCGCCCTGGTCCCGATCACGCCGTGGCGGTCTGCCGCCACCATCTCCGCGACCGCCACCACCTCCACCGCCTTCTTGCGCCTCCATGGACAACCGCTCCTGGGCCATAGGATCGTGTTCGAGGATTTCGCCCTTGAACACCCAAACCTTGACGCCGATGATGCCATAAGCGGTCTCGGCCTTTGCCGTTCCGTAATCGATATTGGCGCGAAGCGTATGCAGCGGCACGCGGCCTTCGAGATAGGACTCCGTCCGCGCGATTTCAGCGCCGCCAAGACGACCCGAAACATAAATGCGGACGCCCAGCGCACCGAGCCGCTGCGCCGCCTGCATCGCACGCTTCATGGCACGACGAAATGCAACGCGGCGTTCGAGCTGCTGTGCGATCCCTTCGGCGGCAAGCGTCGCGTCAAGTTCCGGCTTGCGCACTTCAACGATATTCAAATACACCTCGGAAGCCGTCAGCTTTGCCAACTGTCCGCGCAGCTTCTCGATATCGGCGCCCTTCTTGCCGATCAAAATTCCCGGCCGGGCAGTGTGGACCGTAACCCGACACTTTTTATGCGGGCGCTCGATGACCACCTTCGAAATACCAGCCTGACGCCGCTGCTTCATGATAAATGCGCGAATGCGATAGTCTTCGTGCAGCAGCTTGCCGTATGTGTCCTTATCTGCGAACCAGCGGCTATCCCACGTCCTGTTGATCCCAAGCCGAAGCCCGATCGGATTAACTTTCTGACCCATCAGACCCTCTCCTCGGTTTCCCGAACCACAACCGTGATCTGGGAAAACGGTTTTTCTATCCGGCCAGAGCGCCCGCGCGCGCGCGGATGAAACCGCTTCATCACCAGATTTTTACCCACGTGAGCCTCGGCAACCACCAACTGATCGATATCGAGACCGTGATTGTTTTCCGCGTTGGCAATCGCCGATTGCAGTGTTTTCTTGACATCGATGGCGATCCGCTTGCGCGAGAACGTGAGATCAGCCAACGCGCGCTCGACTTTTTTTCCGCGAATAAGCTGAGCGACGAGATTGAGTTTCTGCGGGCTGACGCGAAGCGACCGCGCCACCGCATGTGCCTCGTTGTCTTTCAGCCGCCGCTCTGTCTTAGACTTCGACATGCTATTTCCTCTTGGCCTTCTTGTCGGCCGCGTGGCCGTAATAGGTGCGGGTCGGTGCGAATTCGCCAAACTTGTGTCCGACCATATCCTCTGAAACGATAACAGGGATATGCTTGTGACCGTTGTGAACTGCGAACGTCAGCCCGACAAACTGAGGCAGGATCGTTGATCGCCTGCTCCATATCTTGATTGGCGCGTTCGATTTCTTGTTACGCGCGGCATCGGCCTTCGCGATAACGTAGCCGTCTATAAACGGGCCTTTCCAAACTGATCGTGTCATAGCCCTACTTCTTCTTCACATGACGGCTGCGGATGACATACTGCTGCGTGCGCACGTTTTTACGCGTGCGATTTCCCTTCGTCCCCTTACCCCAGGGCGAAACCGGATGACGACCGCCGGACGTTCGGCCTTCGCCGCCACCGTGAGGATGATCGACCGGGTTCATGGCGACACCGCGAACGCTTGGACGTTTGCCGAGCCAGCGATTTCGACCCGCCTTGCCCAGATTCTGGTTCGAATTGTCGGGGTTCGACACCGCACCGACCGTTGCCATGCAATCCGCCTGGATCATGCGCATTTCGCCCGAGTTGAGCCGCAGGATCGCCATGCCCTGATCGCGGCCGACAAGTTGCGCATAGCAACCCGCTGATCGAGCCATCTGCCCGCCCTTGCCGAGTTTCATTTCCACATTATGAATGATGGTGCCCACAGGCATATTCGCCATCGGCATCGCATTCCCCGGCTTCACGTCGACTTTGATGCCGGACACCACACGGTCTCCGGGACTCAGCCGTTGCGGCGCAAGAATGTAAGACAACTCGCCATCTTCATATTTCAGCAAAGCAATAAAAGCTGTGCGGTTGGGGTCATATTCCAGACGCTCAACGGTCGCAAACATGTCGAACTTACGGCGCTTGAAGTCCACAATCCGATACGACCGCTTATGGCCGCCGCCACGACGGCGTGACGTGATATGCCCATGGACGTTTCGCCCGGCGCTTTCGCTGCGGCCCTCCGTCAGAGCCTTGACCGGCTTTCCCTTCCACAACTGCGAGCGGTCGACAAGCACAAGCTGTCGAAGGCTCGGTGTGATCGGATTAAATTTTCTCAACGCCATGACGTCTGAGCCTTACCCAAGATTTCCAGTTTACAGTCGCGTCGTGATATCGATGGTCTGGCCTTCTTCAAGGGTCACGATGGCCTTCTTGAAGTCGCCCTGACGTCCGCGCACACCCTTGAATCGTTTCTCTTTTCCCTTACGAATCAATGTGTTGACCGCCCGAACTTTTACGTTAAAAAGCCGTTCAACCGCTTCCTTGATGTCTGGCTTGCGGGCATCGATGGCCACCTTGAAGACGACCTGGCTGTTCTCAGACGCCATCGTCGACTTCTCGGTCACGATTGGCGCACGGATCACGTCGTAAAGCTGCTCTTCTTTCATTTGAACCGTTCCTCAAGCGCCGAAAGCGCCGACCGCGTCAATACAAGTTTATCGCGCCGTAATATGTCGTAAACGTTAATCCCCTGGACTGGCAGCACGTCTACGTTCGGGATATTGCGGGCGGCACGAGAGAAGCTCTCCTGCACCTGCGCGCCGTCAATGATCAGAACGTTCTTCAGCCCGAGGCCCAGAAATTGTCCGCGCAACATCGCGGTTTTCGCCTCGGAAACTTCCGCCTTATCCAGCACGACGAGCGACTGGCTGCGCACCTTCGATGACAGAGCATGCCGCAACGCGAGAGCGCGCATCTTTTTCGTCAGATCGTGTGCATGGCTGCGGACTACCGGACCGAAAGCCTTGCCGCCGCCACGGAACTGGGGTGCCTTGTTGTTGCCATGACGGGCCTGACCAGTACCTTTTTGTTTGTATATCTTTTTATTCGGGCCGTTTATCTCGCTTCGGCCTTTAGATTTGTGCGTCCCCGCCTGCCGTTTCGATAATTGGTATCGAACCATGCGCTGCAGGATGTCCGCACGCGGTTCCAGCCCAAAAATATCCTCGTTAAGCTCGACATCACCGATCGACTCGGCGTCAAGGGATACGATTCCAGCCTTCACGACGATGCCCCTTCACTTGCGACCGCAGACGCAGGCTTGCGAAATGCACCGGGCATTGGCGCTTCCTTCGGACGAGGCCGTTTTACAGCATCCTTGATCATGACCCAGCCGCCTTTCGCGCCGGGCACCGCCCCGCGAAGCAGCACGAGGCCGCGATCCACATCGACACGAACCACACGCAGATTCTGCGTTGTGATCCGCTCGTTGCCCATATGGCCGGCCATCTTTTTTCCCTTGAAAACCTTGCCGGGATCCTGCCTGTTTCCCGTCGATCCATGACTCCGATGTGAGATCGAAACACCGTGAGTTGCGCGCAACCCACCGAAATTCCAGCGCTTCATCGCACCGGCAAATCCCTTACCGATGCTCGTTCCGACCACATCCACATACTGGCCGTCCACAAAATGATCCGCGGTGAGCTCGGCCCCAACCTCGATCATATTCTCGGGTGCAACGCGGAATTCGGCGACCCACATTTTGGGTTCGACCTGTGCCTTGGCGAAATGCCCGCGCTCTGCCTTTGTCACGTTCTTCACCTTGCGGGAGCCAGCGCCAAGTTGCAACGCAGTGTACCCGTTCGAAGCTTCCGTAAGATGAGCGACAACCTGACAGCCATCGATCTTCATCACGGTGACAGGCACGTGTTCGCCCTGGTCCGTAAAAATTCGCATCATACCAAGCTTCTGTGCCAACAATCCCGACCGCATCGGTTCGCCTCAACCTCAAACCGCCTTTTACGAGCGGATATTCATTTCAAACAGGGTAACCTCCCGAAAGCGACCCGCTGACGACATACAAGTCAGCAAAGCAACCGTCAGCGATTCAACCCTTAAAGCTTGATCTCGACATCCACACCGGCTGCGAGATCGAGTTTCATCAACGCGTCCACCGTCTGCGGTGTCGGATCAACAATATCGATCAACCGCTTGTGCGTGCGCATTTCAAACTGTTCCCGGCTTTTCTTGTCGATGTGGGGAGACCGGTTCACCGTGTAACGCTCAAGCCGTGTCGGCAAAGGAATCGGCCCGCGAACATCCGCACCGGTGCGCTTCGCCGTGTTCACGATCTCCTTGGTGGATGTATCGAGCACACGGTGATCGAACGCCTTCAAACGGATCCGGATAGTTTGCGTCGCCATAACAATTCTCTCCAAAGGAAAAGGCGTCCCGCGTGCAGGACGCCCCTCTTATTTGCCTGATCTATTTTAAGATGGTTGCGACCACGCCCGCGCCGACGGTTCTACCGCCTTCGCGGATAGCAAAGCGTAACTTTTCTTCCATCGCGATCGGAACGATCAGTTCTACTTCCATGGAAACTTTGTCTCCAGGCATCACCATTTCCGTACCCTCTGGCAACTGGCAGACGCCTGTCACATCCGTGGTGCGGAAATAGAATTGCGGACGATAGTTCGTGAAGAAAGGCGTATGACGGCCACCTTCTTCTTTCGTCAGAATATACGCTTCAGCCATGAATTTAGTGTGTGGCATCACGGAGCCAGGCTTGCACAGCACCTGACCGCGTTCGACAGCTTCACGGTCGATACCACGAAGCAGGCAACCGACGTTATCGCCCGCCTCACCCTGATCCAGAAGCTTTCTGAACATCTCAACCCCGGTGACGATTGACTTGACGGTTGGCTTGATGCCGACAATCTCGACTTCCTCCCCGACCTTGATCACACCACGTTCGATACGACCGGTCACCACGGTTCCACGACCGGATATCGAGAACACGTCTTCAATCGGCATGAGGAAAGGCTGATCGCGTGGACGTTCAGGCAACGGGATGGACGCGTCTACGGCTTCCATCAGCTTCAAAACAGCCAACCGGCCCAATTCGCCCTTGTCATCGTCGAGCGCCATTTTCGCTGACCCCTTGACGATCGGGATATCGTCGCCCGGAAAATCGTATTTCGTGAGCAACTCGCGGATTTCCAGTTCCACAAGCTCAAGAAGCTCAGGATCATCGAGCAGATCGACCTTGTTCATGAACACGACGAGTGCCGGCACACCTACCTGACGGGCGAGCAGAATGTGCTCGCGGGTCTGTGGCATCGGGCCGTCAGCGGCAGACACGACCAGAATCGCGCCATCCATCTGGGCGGCACCAGTAATCATGTTTTTCACGTAATCCGCATGACCCGGACAATCCACGTGAGCATAATGGCGCTTCGCCGTTTCATACTCGACGTGAGACGTGGAGATCGTGATCCCGCGCGCCTTTTCCTCAGGCGCCTTGTCGATCTGATCGTAGGCCGTAAATGTCGCGCCGCCTGATTCCGCGAGCACCTTGGTGATCGCAGCCGTCAGGGACGTTTTTCCGTGATCAACATGACCGATCGTTCCGATGTTCAAATGTGGCTTGTTGCGCGAAAATTTTTGCTTGGCCATTTGGCTCTCCGTCTTCCTCTTTATGCCGGGCTCGTCGTTAGACCGGAACAAGCTCCTGCTAAACTGTTGTTACATATCAAGCGAACTTCGCCTGAACCTCTTCTGCGACGTTTTGTGGAACCTGCGCGTAGTGGTCGAACTGCATCGTGAACTGTGCCCGACCCTGGCTCATCGACCGAAGCGTGTTCACGTACCCGAACATGTTCGCGAGTGGAACCATCGCGTTGATCACGGTGGCGTTCCCACGCATCTCCTGCCCGAGAATCTGGCCGCGACGGCTCGTCAAGTCGCCGATCACACCGCCCACATAATCCTCGGGCGACACAACCTCGACTTTCATGACCGGCTCGAGCAACTTGGGACCAGCCTTCTGAGCGCCCTCGCGAAACGCCGCACGAGATGCAATCTCGAACGCGAGCACGCTGCTGTCAACTTCGTGAAATGCGCCGTCCATCAGCGACACTTTCAGGTCCAGCATTGGAAACCCGGCAAGCACGCCGTTATCCATCACGCTCTTCACACCCTTTTCGACACCGGGAATGAATTCCTTAGGGATTGTGCCGCCGACGATTTTGCTCACGAACTCAAAACCAGCACCCTGTTCCTGGGGCTCAAGGATCAGCTTAACCCGAGCGAACTGACCCGTACCACCGGTCTGCTTCTTGTGGGTGTAGTCAACCTCATACTTGCGCGTGATCGTTTCACGGTACGCCACCTGAGGTGCGCCAACCGAAGCCTCGACCTTGAACTCGCGCTTCATGCGGTCGACGATAATCTCAAGGTGGAGTTCGCCCATCCCCTTGATGATGGTCTGGCCACTTTCGGGGTCGGTGGAGACACGGAACGACGGGTCTTCCTGCGCGAGACGATTGAGCGCCATGCCCATCTTCTCCTGGTCGGCTTTGGTTTTTGGCTCAACCGCAACCTCGATAACCGGATTTGGAAATTCCATCCGCTCCAGAATAACCGGCTTCAACGGATCGGAAAGCGTATCGCCGGTGATGGTATCCTTCAGAGACGCAATGGCTACGATATCGCCTGCGAACGCTTCCTTGATGTCTTCCCGGCTGTTTGCATGCATCAGCAGCATGCGACCGATGCGCTCTTTCTTATCCTTGACCGTGTTCATCAACTGCATACCGGTCTCGACCTTACCCGAATAGACACGGCAGAAGGTCAGCGAACCGACAAAGGGATCGTTCATGATCTTGAATGCGAGCATGGACAACGGCTCATCATCCGCAGACCTGCGCACGGTCTCCTTATCGGTCTTGACGTCGATCGCCTTGATCGGGGGGATATCCAGTGGCGACGGCAAATAATCGAGCACGCCGTCCAGAAGCGGCTGCACGCCCTTGTTCTTGAAAGCGGACCCGCAAAAAACCGGATAAAACTGGCTTGTTATCGTGCCCTTGCGAATGAGTTGCTTCAGCTTGACATCGTCGGGTTCGACCCCCTCGATGTAAGCGACCATGGTCTCTTCCTCGACCTCGACAGCAAGCTCGATCAATTTTTCGCGGTACTGCTTTGCCTTCTCGATCATGTCGGCGGGAATATCGATGTCGCGGAAACTCGCGCCAAGCACATCTTCGTCCCAGACCACACCTTTCATGCGGACCAGATCGATAATCCCCTTGAACTCATTTTCGGCCCCAATCGGAAGTTGAAGAACCAGCGTTTTTGCGCCAAGTCTGTCCTTGACCGACTGCACCGAGGCGTAAAAATCCGCCCCAATCTTGTCCATCTTATTTACGAAGATCATTCGCGGCACGGCATATTTGTCGCCCTGCCGCCAGACAGTCTCGGTCTGAGGCTCCACGCCCTGGTTCGCATCGAGAAGCGCGACCGCACCGTCAAGCACACGAAGACTACGTTCGACCTCAATCGTGAAATCCACGTGACCCGGCGTATCGATAATGTTGATCCGATGGCCTTTCCAATACGCGGTAGTGGCAGCCGACGTGATCGTGATGCCGCGCTCCTGCTCCTGCTCCATCCAATCCATGGTGGCAGCGCCGTCGTGGACTTCGCCAATCTTATGGCTCTTGCCAGTATAATAAAGAATCCGCTCGGTCGTCGTCGTCTTACCCGCATCGATGTGAGCCATGATGCCGATATTACGATAATCCTCGATCGGTGTCTGACGTGCCATGACTTAAGCCCTCGCCTTAACCTTCTAACTCAACTACCAGCGGTAATGCGAAAACGCACGGTTGGCTTCCGCCATCTTGTGCGTGTCTTCCCGCTTCTTCACCGCGGTTCCGCGGTTGTTTGCGGCGTCAAGCAATTCCCCGGACAGCCGCTCCTCCATTGTATTCTCGTTGCGCCCCCGAGACGCCGTGATGATCCAGCGGATCGCAAGAGCCTGACGACGCTCATTGCGGACTTCGACCGGAACCTGATAGGTCGCGCCACCGACCCGCCGTGACCGAACTTCAATGGCAGGCTTCACGTTATTGAGCGCCTCGTGAAACAGTTCGATCCCATCGCGCTTGGCCTTTTGCTCAATCCGCGACAGCGCGCCGTACACGATGGTTTCCGCGACCGACTTCTTGCCCTCATACATGAGGCTGTTCATAAACTTGGTAACAACCAGATCGCCGTATTTTGCGTCCGGAATGATTTCACGTTTCTCTGCCCTGTGGCGCCGCGACATTGTCTAATCCTCAATCTCTACTTAGGCCGCTTCGCGCCATACTTTGACCGGCGCTGCTTTCGCTTCGCCACACCTTGAGTATCGAGCACACCGCGAATAATATGATAACGAACACCCGGCAAGTCCTTGACGCGTCCGCCACGGATCAGAACCACCGAATGCTCCTGAAGGTTATGCCCTTCACCAGGAATATAGCTCGTCACCTCGAAACCGTTCGTCAAACGAACACGGGCCACCTTGCGAAGCGCCGAGTTCGGCTTCTTCGGAGTGGTTGTGTAAACACGCGTGCAGACACCCCGCTTTTGCGGGCATTCCTGCATTGCCGGAACCTTGTTTCGCTTCACTGGCGCGACGCGCGGCTTGCGAATGAGTTGCTGTACTGTGGGCATTCACACTTCCAAATTAAACGCCATCAGGGCCAGCGCATTGAACGCCTGGCCCAGCTTATAAACAACGGAAGATTAAAGGGTCGCCCCCATCTCCGCAGATATATGATTCCGGTATCTTTGTTACAGTGTATAAGCACAGCGCGAAACACGCGCACAACAAACTGCTCACGACCTGTCACTAGAGTACCTGCAAACTAAGTGCCGGGACACAATCAGTCAAGCTCAAAGTCACGCAAATCGAGATAAATGCACGCCTCGCCGTTGCCGTGGCATTTACGCATGCTCGGCCAAAAATGAAGCGTCGAAGCGCACCTTCGCCGATGATGTGATCGACGCATACGCGTTCTCGGCGGCCAGCGGATTTCTGCAGTCACTCAAGTTTTTGCAATCACCATGACTCTTTGGCTGGAATCGCGTTAACCTTTCGCCATGAACTCTTATCTCTCCCTTGTCCGCGCGGTTCGTGACCACGGCGTCCCGCGACCGGATCGCACCGGCACGGGGACGCTATCGATGTTCGGCGCGCAACTGCGTTTCGATCTGGCGGCGGGTTTTCCGCTGGTCACGACGAAGCGCGTTCATCTGAAGTCCATCATCCACGAACTGCTATGGTTCCTCCGCGGCGAGACGAACACGCGATACCTGAAAGAGAACGGCGTTTCCATCTGGGATGAATGGGCGGACGCGAACGGCGATCTCGGTCCGGTTTACGGTGCGCAATGGCGGTCATGGCCTGCCCGCGACGGCTCCGCGATTGACCAGATCGGAAAGGTGCAGGACTCCTTGCGAGCGGACCCTTACTCAAGGCGGCACATTGTGACGGCCTGGAACCCGGCGGATTTGCCACGTATGGCGCTTGCACCCTGCCATTGCCTGTTTCAGTTCTATGTGGCTGACGGAAAACTCTCATGCCAGTTGTACCAACGCTCGGCGGATGTTTTTCTCGGCGTTCCGTTCAATATCGCGTCCTATGCGCTGCTCACCATGATGATGGCCCAAACGACCGGTCTTGCGCCGGGCGAATTCATCCACACCTTCGGCGACGTCCATCTCTATCTCAATCACGTGGATCAGGCCGACGTTCAGCTTTCCCGGATCGTGCGCCCCCTGCCGGTCATGACCCTGAACCCGAACGTGGCGTCGATCTTCGGTTTTGCCTACGACGATTTTCGACTGACAGGTTATGACCCCCATCCCGCGATCAAAGCGCCTGTGGCCGTATGATGATCGAGCCCGAAAAACCCATCGTCTCGCTCGTGGTCGCTGTGGCAGATAACGGCGTCATCGGACGCGAAGGCATGCTCCCGTGGCGTATCAAGAGCGATCTGAAACGCTTTCGCGCGTTGACCATGGGCCATCCGCTTATTATGGGCCGCAAGACTTATCAGTCCATCGGACGGCCTCTCGACGGGCGCGATTCGATTGTCCTTACCCGCGACGCGGATCTTCTGGCCGAACCGAATCCCGCCGTTTTTCTCGCCACGCAGTTTGACGGCGCGATCCGTATCGCGAATGAACGCGCGGTAGAACGAGGTGTAAATGAAGTTTTCGTCATCGGCGGCGCAATGGTCTTTGCTCTCGCCATGCCGGTTGCGCAAAGGATCTATCTTACCCGCGTCCATGGGGCACCCGCCGGCAATGTGTTCTGGAACCCGCCCCGCGAGGGCTGGCGTGAAGGAGTGCGGCAGCCCCGTGCGATTGAGAACGGCGACGACCACGAAGTTACCGACATTATTCTTGAACGCACACCGATATCTTGATCTGCCCGCGCGCCGCATACCAGGATCGTTGTTCCTGCGTCCGTTCGACCGGACGCAGGATGCGAGCGGAGAGAGATCATCATGGCCGGGCTGTGAAGCGACCACGATAATCTTTGTTGGGTTCGTCAGGCCGACGCGACCTTCATATGCTTGAACATATGACTGCGTGCATCATTGTCCATCTCGGCCTTGAACTTGAATTTGTCCTTCAAGGCGACAGCGCGCGCCGCGGCCGGACGAGCCGCAATCTCGTCATGCAGGCGTTTCACGTTAGGGAACCTGGTCCATGCGTCATCTCCAAGAATGAACGGAATCATCCTCGCCCAGCCCCAAAGCGACATATCGACAATGGTGTAAGCGTTACCGACCATATAGCCCGTCTTTGTCAGATGCTGCTCGACGATCTGAAAATGGCGATTGGCTTCGTAGCCATAGCGGGTGTGCGCGTAATCGACCTTCTCCGGTGCGAAATGCCGGAAATGCACAGCCTGCCCGGAATAGGGGCCAACGCCGGTGGCGACGAACAGAAGCCATGACAGCAGTTCCGCGCGATCGGATGGCGACTGTGCAGGCAGGAATTTGCCGGTTTTTTCAGCTAGATAAAGGAGTATGGCGCTGCTGTCGAAGACCACGACTCCGTTGTCGTCGACGACAGGAACTTTGCCGTTCGGGTTAAGCGCCAGAAAATCGGCATCGAACTGTGCCCCCGACCGCGTGTCAACCGGGATCGGCTCATATGCAAGCCCGGCCTCCTCCAGGAACAGAGCGACCTTGGATGGGTTCGGCGAGGCATTAAAGTAAAATTTAAGCATGGATTACCTTTGCGTTGGCTGCATCGCGACCGCGATGCAAGATCACGATCCCTATGTAACAGCAAATCAACTTTCAGTGTCCACTTTCAATCGCAGTGACGGCTTTACCCAGGAACTCGACCAGCTTTTGCCGGATGTCTCCGTCCCCGAGTGCTACACCCTTGGCTTTGAAATCGCCGGAAACCTTTGCGATCACGTCCTCGTCGCCCGGCTCAGCGAAATCAGCACGAACGACCGCTTTGATATAGTCTTCCGCCTCTAATGGGGACAGACCAAGATGTTCGGCAGCCCAGGCGCCAAGCATCCGGTTCCTTCGCACGGTTGCCTTGAAACGAAGTTCTTCGTCCTGCGCGAACTTAGCTTCATACCCACGCTGGCGTTCGTCGAATGTCGTCATTATATCCCCAACACTGATGACTTTGCTTGAGAGACATATGCTGCTTATGGAACCGTGAAAAGGTCGTGTGGCGTTTATTGTTGGAAATCCTGAACGTGTTAGGTTGGCCGCGTGCGCGTTGAGCGGTGGATTGCAGAATGGCGCTAGGGTCTTCGTGCAGAATTTGGTTTTACAGCCTCAACAATGGTATATGTTTTGCGGCAATCGTGATTATGAAGTTTCGAAAGCTTTTGACGTTAACTTAAGAGGGTTCGCCCATGAACAATCGCCGCCGCCGGGTTTATGAGGGTAAGGCGAAGGTGCTGTATGAGGGGCCGGAGCCTGGAACGCTGATACAACACTTCAAGGATGATGCAACGGCCTTCAACGCGAAGAAGCACGAAACCTTCGAAGGTAAAGGCGTTCTGAATAATCGTATTTCCGAATATTTGTTTACGCGTCTCAATGAAATCGGCGTGCCCACGCATTTCATCAAGCGCCTGAATATGCGTGAGCAACTCATCCGCGAGGTGGAGATCATTCCGCTTGAGGTGGTTGTTCGCAATGTCGTCGCCGGCTCTCTTGGCCAGCGGCTTGGGCTGGAAGAAGGCACGCCGCTGCCCCGGTCGATTATCGAGTTCTTTTATAAGGCCGACAATCTCAACGACCCGCTTGTGACCGAAGAGCATATCACTGCGTTCGGCTGGGCGACGCCGAACGAGATCGACGAAATCATGGCCATGGCGCTGCGGATCAACGACTTCATGACGGGGCTTTTTCTCGGCATCGGCATCAGACTTGTGGATTTCAAGCTTGAGTTCGGGCGCATTTACGAAAATGACATGGTGCGCATCGTGCTTGCGGACGAAATCAGCCCCGATAGCTGTCGATTGTGGGATATCGAGACCAAGGACAAGCTGGACAAGGATCGCTTCCGGCGCGATCTTGGCGGCTTGATCGAGGCGTATCAGGAAGTTGCGAAGCGGTTGGGAATTTTGGTGGAAAACCCGGTGCCAAAGCCGAAGGGCCCGGTTCTTGTGCAGTCGAATTGAAGTAACCGGAGTCATGGCCGGGCTTGTCCCTGCCATCCAGAAAAAGATGGATATTCTTTCCAGAACTCTGGATGGCCCTCAAGGGCGGCCATGACATCAACTGGAGCATCAGTCATGAAAGCGCGCATTACCGTAATGTTGAAAAACGGGGTTCTCGATCCGCAAGGGCGAGCCATTGCCAACGCGCTTCATGGCCTTGGCTTTGACGGTGTCAGCGATGTGCGGCAGGGCAAGGTGATCGAAGTTCAGCTTGCAGCCGAAGACGAGGCCAAAGCCCGCGAGGAAGCCGATGCCATGTGCCGCAAACTGCTGGCAAACACGGTTATCGAGACCTACAAAATCGAGCTGAGCAAATGAAGGCCGCCGTCGTCGTTTTTCCCGGATCGAACTGTGATCGCGATGCGGCCGTGGTGCTCGAAGCCGTAACGGGCACCAAGCCCGCGATGGTCTGGCATGGCGATCATGACCTGCCCGACGTTGATTTGATCGTATTGCCCGGCGGATTTTCCTATGGCGATTATCTACGCTCGGGCGCGATGGCGGCCCATTCCCCGATTTTAAGCGCCGTGAAGGTTCAGGCCACCCGTGGCGTGGCCGTATTGGGAATCTGTAACGGGTTTCAGGTTTTGACCGAAGCAGGGCTTTTGCCCGGTGTGCTGATGCGGAACACGAGCCTGCGTTATGTGTGCCGGTCTGTCGCGATCAGGGTGGAGCGCGCGGACACGATCTACACGCGATCCTACAGCGCCCAGGAACGCATCACCATCCCCGTGGCTCATAAAGATGGCGCTTACTTTGCCGATGAAGGAACCCTGGATCGGATCGAAGGCGAGGGACAGGTCGTCTTGCGATACGAGCCAGCCAGCAATCCGAACGGGTCTCGCCGCGACATCGCGGGAGTGATCGATAAGACGGGCCGGGTCATGGGATTGATGCCCCATCCGGAGCGAGCCTCCGAGCAGGCCATTGGCGGAAAAGACGGTCGAAAGCTTTTTGAATCGATTATGCATTCGCTCCATTAATGTGCAAATTAGCGGGTATGATTCGCGTGGTCGCGCTTGAAAGTTTGATGGCAATCGAAAGCCAGCGTATATATGTGGAGTAGAGTATATCTGGTGATTGGCGCGTCGAGACACCTGTTGATACGACGATGAGGACATGCGGCACGCCACAGAAGCGATCTTATTCGATGGTTCTGTCGCGAAGCTGAAAGCGCTACTGCAACGAAAGGATCCCGTCATGAGCTTTGATGACGAAGTCGACGAAGTTAAAAGAGAGATGAAGACGGCGAAGCTAGACCCTGCGGCGCGCAAGGAAGCTGCGGTGAAGTTGACGGAAAAGCTGAAAGAGAATATTTCCAGCAAGCGTCTGGAATTTATTAAATCCGAGGAAAACGGCGACCCGACCGTTCAGATCAAATATAAGAAAGAAAATGAACTGCTGGCGACTGTCTACGTCAATGAAGACGGCAGCATCACGTTTCAGGCCGCGGGTGCGTCTGACGAGGCCGACGACGATGACGACGACGCGGGTTATTTTCCGAGCTATGTCGAGTACATGGACTCGGACGAGTTTCTTGAAGATGCCTACGACATGTTGAAAGTAGGCCTTGCTGAGTATGAACTCGACCGTGAAAGCCGAAGCGCCTAACGCGATGACTGTCCCTCCCGCGAAGGCGGAAATCCTTTAATTTGATCTGAAAAAGGGTTCCCCGCTTACGCGGGGACGAAGCCCGGACGAGTTGAGACCTAATCGCATTAAATTGAAAAGCTGTCCGATCTCCTGAGGCATTGTGTCGTGACCGCCAATCTCCATTCTGTCGAAATTGAAATCACACAAGAAGTCGCATCGGCGCATCGTATGAGCGGCGCGGAGTTCGCTCGCGCTTGCGAACTGCTCGGACGGACGCCAAACCTCACGGAACTTGGCGTGATTTCCGTCATGTGGTCGGAGCATTGTTCCTACAAGTCGTCGCGGGTGTGGCTCGGCAAACTGCCAACGAAAGCGCCATGGGTCATCCAGGGGCCAGGCGAAAACGCGGGCGTCATCGATATCGGCGATGGTGATGCGGTCGTCTTCAAGATGGAAAGCCACAACCACCCGTCGTACATCGAACCGTATCAGGGGGCGGCGACAGGCGTTGGCGGCATCATGCGCGACGTGTTTACCATGGGAGCGCGGCCCATCGCGATGCTGAACGCGCTGCGGTTCGGGTCGCCGGATCACCCGAAAACACGACATCTCGTGGCTGGCGTAGTGGCGGGCATCGGCGATTACGGCAACTGTGTCGGCATCCCGACCGTCGGCGGCGAAACGAACTTTGACGCAAGGTACAACGGCAATATCCTCGTCAACGCCATGTGTGTGGGTCTGGCACGAACGGATAAGATATTTTACTCTGCGGCGCGCGAACCGGGCAATCCGGTGGTGTACGTCGGCTCGAAGACCGGTCGCGACGGCATACATGGCGCGACCATGGCTAGCGCCGAGTTCGACGATCAGACGGAAGAAAAACGGCCTACCGTTCAGGTTGGCGATCCATTCGCCGAGAAGCTGCTGCTGGAGGCGTGCCTTGAACTGATGGCGCAAGACGCCATTGTCGCCATTCAGGACATGGGAGCCGCCGGTCTTACCTCATCGTCGGTGGAAATGGCGGCCAAGGGCGGCTCCGGTATCGAGCTTGACCTCGACCGTGTGCCGCAGCGCGAAGAGGGCATGTCCGCTTACGAGATCATGCTCTCGGAAAGCCAGGAGCGCATGCTGATGGTGTTGCGCCCCGGCTCCGAGCCGATGGCTGAAGCCATCTTTCGCAAGTGGGAGCTTGATTTCGCCGTCATAGGACGGACCACCGACACGGGCCGCCTCGTATTGCGCCAGAGCGGCGCAGTTCAGGCGGACATCCTCACATCTATTTTATCTGACGATGCGCCGAAGTATCACCGCCCGACGGCGAAAAAGCCATCGCCTGCCGTCGTTCGCGCGGCGGATATTCCCGCACCGTCCAGTCTCGGGGACGCGTTGCTGAAGCTCATGGGTTCGCCTGCGCTTGCTTCGCGCCGCTGGATTTGGGAGCAATACGACCACACGGTCATGGGCGACACCATCGTGAAGCCGGGATCGGATGCCGCCGTCGTCCGCGTTCATGGCACGGGCAAAGCGCTCGCGCTCACTTGCGATGTGACGCCGCGATATTGCTCTGCCGATCCTTACGAAGGTGGCAAGCAGGCAGTGGCCGAAACCTGGCGAAATCTCATCGCGTCCGGAGCGACGCCGCTGGCCATCACCGACTGCATGAACTTCGGCAACCCGGAACGCCCCGAGATCATGGGCGAGTTCGCGGCCTGCATCGAGGGCATGGCGGACGCCTGCCGCGCGCTGGATTTCCCGGTCGTGTCCGGTAATGTGTCGCTGTACAACGAGACGAACGGTGTTGCCATCCCGCCCACACCCGCAATCGGCGGCGTAGGTCTGATCCGCGATCTATCACGCATCGCGACTATCGTCTTCAAGCCAACAGACAAATTTGTTTACAGGATCGGGCGGCGGCGCGGTCAGATGGGGCAGTCGCTCTATCAGGAGCGCGCCACGGGGCGTTTCGAAGGCGCGCCGCCGGCCGTCGATCTCGTCCTTGAGCGTCGTGTTGGCGATCTCGTCCGCAAGCTGATCGAGACCGGCATCACCACAACAGTGCACGACATCTCGGATGGTGGCGAATTGGTTGCGCTGACTGAAATGGCTCTGGCGGGCAATCGCGGCTTCCTATATCAGAAAGAGGTCGATTTCAGCGGCCAAGGCTTCGAAGAACACGTTAACGCGTTTAGCGAGGATCAGGGCTGTTATCTCGTAGCGGTCGATGCCGAAAACCACGGGAACATTGCCGATAAAATCATAGGGTCTCAAGCGCCGTTCGACCAACAGGATCGCATCGAGTTTTTCATGGTCGCCTTGCTTGATGAAGCTTTTGATGACGGAATTGGGATAACCGGTGAAGTTGAGCTTCCGCTTGCCAAACTACGAACCGCCCATGAAGGCTGGTTCCCGGCGTATATGGATGCCGCTGACGGCTTGCGGTAAGTTGACTCATCCCTTGCGAGCTTATAGTCGTGAAGAAACGACAAGGATATTCCCCATGCCCATGCAGCCACAGGAAATCGAGCGTCTGATCAAAAGCCGTATTCCGGACGCGCAGGTATCGATCCGGGATCTTGCTGGCGATGGCGATCATTACGCCGCGACCGTGATCTCGGAAGCGTTTCGCGGAAAGACGCGCGTTCAGCAGCATCAGATGGTTTACGATGCCCTCCAGGGAAACATGGGCGGGGTTCTGCATGCGCTCGCGTTGCAGACGAAAGTCCCCGATGCAGTCCCGACCGACTGACATCCATTCAAATGGGCATCGAACGCGGCTTGTTTTTCTCGGCGATCAAGCGCATGTCACACCCGGATCAACAGGAGAATGAGCTATGGACCAGCAAGGTGCACACGATCTGATCAAGCGCCAGATCGATGCGACGGATGTGGTATTGTTTATGAAAGGCACCAAAGATTTTCCGCAATGCGGCTTTTCCAGCCGCGTCGGGCAAATTCTTCAGTACCTTGGTGTTGAGTACAAGGATGTGAACGTCCTGACCGACCAGAACGTCCGTGAAGGCATCAAGGCTTACACCAACTGGCCAACCATTCCGCAGCTTTACGTGAAGGGCGAGTTCATCGGCGGAGCCGATATCGTCAGTGAAATGTTCCAGACCGGCGACTTGCAGACACTCCTGAAAGAAAAGGGCGTTGCCTTCAACGGCACGCATGTGATGGCCTAAACGCGGCTGTGGCGTATCGCGGTCTTCGCATGAAGCGGCAAAGTATGCGCGAGTTCATCGTTCTCGTTCTGGCCATTGCCGCTTCGATTTTTCTTGTTCTGGGTTTGACCCAGCCAGTCATCAAGTTGACCAGGCTCTATTTCTGGACCGATGTTCATTCCATCGTTTCGGTCATCAATGCTTTATATTACACAAAGGAATTTTTTCTCGCCGGAGTGATTGTCGTTTTCTCGATCCTTTTTCCTTTGTTCAAAATTATTTACATTGCCCTGATTACCACATTTCAAACCAACGATCCAAACGTCAATGCGCGCTGGCTGAAACGCCTCGGCTGGCTCGGCAAATGGTCGATGCTCGATGTGCTGGTCCTGGCTCTGCTCGTATTTTACGCAAAACAAACACAGCTTGCCGATGCGGTTGCCTTGCCGGGCATTTATTATTTCGCGTTGTCCGTTGCTTTGACCATGGTCGCCTATGGTCTCATACAGTCGCACGGGAAGCCGAAATGATTGTGGCAATCTTTCTGGAGCGGTTCCCGATTTGAGGGAATTGGTCGATGAAGACGAGGCGTATGGGATCGATCCGGCCCTGATGGGCTTTCCAGCGCGTCCGCTTGCGGGCGATGTCGGGCCTGTCCTGCTCGGCCGCGCGCACGGTTTTTTTTGAAGCTGAGCCCCTCGGCGTGAACGAACACCCACACCGCCTTCGGATGGGTCCAGATCCCACGGGCCGCCAGTTCAGCCGCGGACCCGACCGGATGCGCTCGCTGCAGCCAGTCGGCCGTCTCTCCCGCCAGAACCCGCTTCCTGTGCCACCACCTGGCCAGCGTCGTCCCGATCGCCCGGATCGTCTCGCCGGGCGCCGCAAGAAGCAGCGCCCGCTCACGAAGGTCTTCCGAATAAGGTCGCGTCATTCATGCTGGCCTCGCTTCCAGCACGAACCTTGAATCAGACCCGGCCCCAAACAGGAAGCCCGATTCCGTCAGAACGCGCCGTGCTCTAGCATGGAGGGGCGTGCAAAAGGGCGGGTCAGCAGGTCATAGATCATGCTTCGTACTCGCATCTGGAAGCAGTTCGCGAAGAAGCTGGTTCGGGAAGCGTCGGCTCAGGATTATTGCATAGAAGCTTTCGGTGAGTTGGGGGATCCGGCAGAGCTCGACGAGTATGCCGGATTCGAGTTCATCCCGCACCACAATAGGTGGGACCAGCGTTACGCCTTCGCGCTCACGGGCTAACAAACGTAGCATCGCCATGTCATCGACTTCGGCCAGAACGATCGGCCGGATCCCCGCCAGTTCTAGAAGTCGGTCAAAGCTCACCCGTATATCGCTGTCGAGGCTGGGGAGCAGGATAGGTTCGCCGCGCAAATCCTCCGGGAAGTGAAACGGCATTTTGTCGGGCCTGGGGTGCCCCACGAGGCTGACAGGCTGTTCATTCAAAAGATGATTGCGAAAGGGAGCACGGGCGTCCCTCGGGGCGGCACTGTTGGAAAGAACGACATCGATCGCATGAGCTTCGAGCTGTGCCAGCAGGTCGCGAATGGTGCCGGACCGCACGATCAATTCCACGTCGGTGCGGCCGACCAGAGGGTGCAGGAACTCGAGCTGGAAGTTACGCGACAGGGTCGTCAGCGCGCCGACCCTCAGGACTTGGCGGTTTGCTATGGGCCGTCCATCGAGGGTGTTCATCAGTTCATCCCCAGCCTTGAAGACGCTGTCCGCATAGTCGAGCGCGATCTGGCCGGCCTCGGTCAGGACGAGCCTTTTGCCCACGCGATCGAACAGCGGGTGCCCCATCTGATGTTCGAGTTTTTGGATTTGCACAGAAAGCGCCGACTGCGACAGGTTGATCCGCTCCGCCGCCCGGGTCAGGCTGCCCTCATGCGCGACTGCCCAGAAATAGCGCAGATGGTTGAAGTTCAGGCTTTTCATATCGTTCTATAAAACAGAACGAAATCACCAAAACAATGAATTTTTTTTGATGGTGGGATGATGGTTATCCTTTTCCTGTCCGGATCGTGTGTTGAGGGGAAAGCCTGTGCCGATCAATCTATTGCCCTATGCTGCCCCCTTGCTGTTGCTGCTAACTGCGGCAGTCGGATTTCTGAGCCGGGGCCAGAGGCCCCGCTTCGTTAATCGGCTGGCTGAAGTTTCGGCCTTGTTTGCGCTCGGGATCGCAGGCTTTTGCACCGCTTTGCTCTTCACACACGGGGCGTGGGACAGCACTGTGATCGGTTTGCGCGGTATAGGTTTGTCAATCCGCCTCGACGCGGTCAGCGGCGTGATGCTTTTGTTGGTATCGTTTATCGGCTGGATCGTTGTGCGCTACACAGCGACCTATCTGGACGGGGAGACACGCCAGGGCACGTTCAGCGGCTGGCTGTCCCTGACGCTGGCCGCAGTGATGTTGCTGGTGCTTTCTGGCAATCTGGTCCAACTCGTCCTCGCCTGGGTCGCAACCAGCCTGTGCTTACACCGGCTGTTGCTCTTTTATCCGGAGCGGATCGCGGCACGGCGAGCGGCTGCCAAGAAGTTCGTCACCGCTCGGATCGGCGACGTGGCGCTGGTCGCTGGTGCGGTGCTGCTGACGCTTGCCTATGGCACGACTGAGATCGGGCCTATCCTGAGCGCTGCCCGCGCAGGGACCGGCGGCGGCTTGGCGGTCGGTGCTGCCGGATTTCTGGCAGTGGCCGCGCTTTTGAAGTCGGCCCAATTTCCCCTGCACGGTTGGCTGACGGAAGTCATGGAAGCCCCAACGCCGGTTTCGGCGCTGTTGCACGCCGGCGTCGTCAATGCCGGGGGCTTCCTGCTGATCCGCTTCGCCGACGTAATGTTACTCACCCCGGGCATATTGGCGGCACTGGTGGTGGTCGGTGGCTTCACCGCGCTTTTTGCTGGGCTTGTGATGCTGACCCAGCCCGCTGTGAAGACGTCGCTCGCGTGGTCGACGGTCGCCCAAATGGGCTTTATGATCCTCGAATGCGGCCTGGCGCTCTTTCCGCTGGCCCTGCTGCACATTGTTGCCCATTCGCTTTACAAGGCGCATTCTTTCCTTGCCTCAGGCGGCGCAGTCGAGCTGATCGCCGCCAACCGCCGGCCCGGTCCTGTCGCCATTCCCAACGCCGGTGCCGTCGCGCGTGCATTTCTCCTTGCGCTGGCGATCTATGTCGTGGTCGGGTTCGGCTTCGGGTTTCAGCACAAGTCACCGCAGGCCATCGCGCTCGGCGCGATCCTGATCTTCGGTGTTGCCTATATGCTTGCACAGGGTTTGGCGGACACCGCGCCGCGGGCGTTGACGAGGCGTACTGTCAGCTACGCCGTCGCCACGTCCGTCAGCTATTTCGCGCTCCAGGTCTTCGCGATCGAAGCGACTTCGGGGGTGCTGCCCGCTGCCCCGACGCCCGGCCCGCTGCAATGGGCGCTGATCGTCCTCGCGGTATTCAGTTTCGGCCTCGTTGCGGTGATCCAGGCGATGTTTCCTCTGTGGGCCTACCACCCGGCGGCCGCTGGGCTGCGCGTGCATCTCTCCAACGGCTTTTACGCCAACGCGGTATTCGACCGGCTGCTCGGCGGCTGGCGGCGGCGCGACGCCGCCTGATCTTTCGGAGACAAGACCATGACGCAGGCAACGACTTCTTTTGAACGCGATACGCTGGATATCGCCGCCGCCGTCGATCAAGCCTCCTGGGCGATCCCGCCCGTCTGGCCCCTGGCGTCGAGCGTCGCGGTCAATCCTTTCCTTGGTCAGACCCATGAGGGTCTCGCCACAGTTGCGGCGAGGCTCGCCCGAGTGGCGGGCACCCCCGTGACCATGCCGCGAGGCTGGTATCAGAAACGGATCGCCGATGGCGACATAACCGATGCTGATCTTTCGGACGCTCTTGCGACTGCGCCGCTAGCGCTGCGCCCGCCGGACTTGGCGGCGCTGAAGTCAGCGGTGCTGTTAACAACACCGCGCGTTGGTGCCCTGCCGACGGTCGCGGATCTTGCGGCGGACGTTTCTGGAATCGACTGGCCAGGCCTGATTGCCGATCGTTTCGGCGCGTGGGCGGCTGGCTATCTCGATGAGGGACAGGCGCTCTGGGCTGCGCCACGTGGCAGAGGCGCCTATGCAGCCTGGCGGGCCGTCGCGACCCATGACCTGACGCCCGAGATCGCTGGCCTTTCGGGGTTTGCGACCTTCGTTTCCGAAGTACCGGAAGCGGCGACGGATGCATTGGCGAGCATCGTGCGGCGTCTCGATGTTCCCGCTGTGGCCGCGCAAACTTATTTCCACCGGCTGCTCATGACGCTTGAGGGCTGGGCACAATTCGCCCGCTATCGCCTGTGGCAGGCGGAGCTCAGCGGCGGCACCGACGCGACGATTGCCGACTTTCTGGCGATCCGCCTCGTCTGGGAAGCAGCCCTGTTCGATCGGTATCAACACCAGATTGGTGCTCGCTGGAAGTCGGTCGTGGCGACGCACGCCTTGCCTGTCGCACCCACGGTCGACCACATCATCGACGCAGTCCTGCAGGAAGCGTTCGAACGTGCGGCTCAACGAAAGCTCGCTGAAACGCTTGCCGTGCCGGAGATCGACGTAATTGCAGGGCGGCCCGTGCTGCAGGCCGCCTTCTGCATCGATGTGCGCTCGGAGGTGTTCCGGCGGGCGCTTGAATGCATAAACCCGGAGATCCGGACGCTGGGGTTCGCAGGTTTCTTCGGGCTCACGGCCTCGCATCGCCGCTTCGCATCGGACGTCCACGAGCACCGGTTGCCGGTACTCCTGAATCCCGGTCTTACGACCCGTTCGGGCGGCCCCGACGACGACGACGCAGATCAGACAATGCGGTTAAAGGCGCGCGCAAAGCGTGCCTGGGGCCGCTTCAAGCTGGCGGCCGTATCATCCTTTGCGTTCGTCGAGGCGACGGGACCAATTTATGTCAGCAAGCTGGTGATCGATGCATTGGGCCTGCGTGGCACGCGCGTGCCAAACGATCCCGCGCCGCGTCCCGATCCAGCGCTTGATCTCGAGGCTCGGACAGCTTCAGCGGAGACCGTGCTGCGGGCCATGTCGTTGACGAATGACTTCGCAAAGCTCGTGGTCCTGGCTGGTCACGGTGCCAATGTCGTCAACAATCCCCATGCCAGCGGACTGCATTGCGGCGCCTGCGGTGGCTATTCGGGGGAAGTAAACGCGCGTCTGCTGGCCACTCTGCTGAACGATCGCGAGGTTCGTAGTGTCCTGGTTCCGAAAGGGATCTCCATACCCTCTGACACCCTGTTCGTCGCTGCTTTGCACGACACGACGACCGATGCGGTCACGCTCTATTCCGACGACTGCATTTCCGCAGCACACGCGACCGCCCTGAACGATGCCAGGATCTGGCTCGCCGCTGCGGGCAAGGTCGCTCGGGGCGAGCGGGCGTTGCGCCTGCCGCGAGGGGCAGGCGAGGCAAGTCTCGCCAAGCGCAGCCGCGACTGGGCCGAGGTGCGGCCGGAATGGGCGCTGGCAGGCTGCAAGGCCTTCATCGCGGCGCCACGTCGGCGGGCTGCTGGAAAGAGCCTCGAGGGTCGGGCCTTCCTGCATGACTATGACTGGAAGGGTGACAGAAACTTCGGCGTGTTGGAACTGATTCTGACCGCGCCTGTGGTCGTGGCGAGCTGGATCAGCCTGCAATATTACGGATCGACGGTTGCGCCCGCGGTGTTCGGGAGCGGCAACAAGCTCCTGCATAATGTCGTCGGCGGCATCGGGGTCGTAGAGGGCAATGGTGGCGCCCTGCGCGCAGGGCTCCCATGGCAGTCTGTCCATGACGGCGAACGTTTCGTTCATGAGCCCCTCAGGCTCTCGGTTTGTATTGAAGCGCCGCGCGAGGCGATGACAGCAATCCTGAAACGCCACCCGGACGTGCGTGCGCTTTTCGACAACCGCTGGCTCCACCTGCTCGCGCTTGACGATGCAGGGCGGATGGCATGGCGATACGCGGGCGATCTGGAATGGGAGCCAATCAACGAGGCAGGGCCTGCAACAGCTCTGCCTGAAATGGCGGCCTGACAGATGAAGCCGGCGGAAATCTGCGCGGTGCAACCATTTCGAATGTCGCACCTCAACGACTGGAATCCGAGCCGATCCATATCCTGCGCGAGCGGCTTGCCAAGGCGCGTAACCCGGTAATGCTGTTCTCGATATGTTTGGATCAGATCAAGCTCGCTGTGGGTTATCCATGGTCGATCTCACATGGCAGGTCTTCCTGCCAATTCCCGCCCCTCAGGATCAGTGTGAGTGGCGCGAGCGCGCGTTTCGAACCATACGGCGGATCTTTCCGTTAACGCACTAAGGTGATGGATTGGGATGCATCAGATGGATGTCCTCGATCGCCTTCAGCAACTCGTCCGATAGCGTGATATTGATGCTGTCGATGTCCGTCCTGAGCTGCTCCATGGACGTTGCACCGATGATGTTCGATGTCACGAACGGGCGCGTGGTTACGAACTGCAGCGCCATCTGCGTGGACGAGACGCCGTACTTTTCAGCAAGCGCGAAGTAGGCCTCAAGCGCGGCATCGGCTTGCGGTGTCTCGTAGCGCTGCAAGCGGTTGAAGATTGCCTTGCGCGAACCCTTGGGTAACGCACCACCACGATACTTCCCGCTGAGATAACCCTGCGCTAACGGCGAATACGCAAGCAAACCCACGTGTTCGCGCTCTGCGATTTCAGACAGGCCAAGTTCATGAGTGCGGTTAAGCAAGCTGTACGCATTCTGGATCGACACGATACGCGGTAAACTGTGTTGCTCCGCTTCGCGTATATGAGCCATCACGCCCCACGATGTCTCGTTCGACACGCCCACATGGCGCACCTTGCCCTGTTTCACAAGCGCTTCCATCGCCCGCAGCGTTTCCCCGATGGCAATCTCGTCGCCTTCGTAGCGCTCATAGCCAAGCCCACCGAAGACGCGAATGGGACGGTCTGGCCAGTGGGTCTGGTACACATCGATATAATCGGTGCGCAGGCGCTTCAGGCTGGCTTCCACCGCTTCCATGATATGCTTGTGGCTGAGGCGCCCGCGTTCGCCACGAAACCACGTCATCTGCGTGCGACCCACGACCTTGGTCGCCAGCACGATCCTTTCGCGATTTTTACGGGATGCGAACCAGGTGCCGATGATGGCCTCGGTGCGCCCCTGCGTCTCGGCCTTGGGCGGGATTGGGTAAAGCTCGGCCGTATCAAAGAAGTTGATGCCGCGCTCCACGGCATAATCCATCTGTTCGTGGCCTTCGGCTTCCGTATTCTGCTCGCCCCACGTCATGGTGCCAAGGCACAGCGCACTGACTTTTACATCGGTTCGCCCAAGTTTACGATATTCCATCGTCTCCAACCTTTCCTGATGCGCAACGCAGGGATGCATGCCGGATCGCAGCGCCTGCGCTTGTCATAACGCCTGCGGAGCCTTAGTGTCTGTCGATAATTGCCGAACCCTCAAAGGAGCGATCCATGACCTTCAAACTTCCAGAGCTACCCTATTCTTACGATGCCTTGATGCCGTATATGTCTGTGGAAACGCTGGAATTCCACCATGACAAGCATCACAACACCTACGTTGAAACCGGCAACAAGCTTCTGCAAGGATCGGGCCTTGAAGGCAAGAGCCTTGAGGATGTGGTGAAGGGCAGCTATGGCAAAAATCAGCCTCTGTTCAACAATGCGGGCCAGCATTACAATCACATTCATTTCTGGCAATGGATGAAAAAAGGCGGCGGCGGCACCAAGCTGCCAGGCAAGTTGCAGGCGAAGATCGATAGCGATCTTGGCGGTTACGACAAGTTCCGCGAGACTTTCATCGAGGCTGGCAAGGGTCAGTTCGGCTCAGGCTGGGCATGGCTTGCCATGAAGAACGGCAAGCTCGAAGTCATGAAAACGCCAAACGGCGAGAACCCGCTCGTCCATGGTGCGATGCCGATCCTTGGCGTCGACGTGTGGGAGCATTCCTATTACATCGACTATCGCAATGCGCGGCCCAAGTATCTTGAAGCCTTTGTCGACCATCTCGTGAACTGGGAACACGTGGAAACCATGTTCGAGACAGCACATAAGGCATCGTAAAGATTGAGGTGTGTTCCCCGTCAGTTCGGCCTATCGCCGCGCCAACGGGGAGCAAGCGTGATCGTGATAAGCATTGAAAGCGATATTGTATTTCCATTTCAGGCAATCTAGCATTGCCCGCTGACCGTGTTCGTTTTAGCATTCAGTTTTTCGTTTCTGTAATCACCCCGCCTTTGGACTTTATCATCCCCATGGACGTTCGAAATGGCCGACGAAACCTGAAAATCTCACACTGCGTCTGTTACAGGAGATGCGCGCCGAAACGCGCGCTGGATTTGAGGAAATGCGCAGTGAAATGCGCGAACGCTTCAAAGAGGTAGACCAGCGCCTGGACCGCATCGAGCACCGTATGGATCGCGCGGAAAAACGGCAGGACGCCACCGACCACACCCTTGTTCAGATCATCGACGCGCTTACCAACGTCGTGAAAGTTCAGGAACAGCATTCCATGATGCTGGGAAAATTGCTCGAAGGGCAGCAGATCATAGAGCACGACATCGCAGGCATTAAAATGCGTGTGGGCCGGATCGAGAAGCATACGGGGCTGGTGCGAGCTTAGGCGAAAAAGCAGAATAACAGCCACTGACGATCACTTCTGTGTTGTGCGGTTGATGTCAGTTATAACGTGACTTACGCGCATCGCGTCAATCTTTCACCAGCACGCTCTTGATATTGACGAACTCGTGGATGCCGAACACGGCACACTCCCGCCCAAATCCGGAATGTTTCACGCCGCCAAATGGCAGGCGCGGATCGGACCGCACGTTTTCATTGACAAAGCTCATACCGGCCTCAAGGCGTTCGGCTGCGATTTCCTCACCTCGCGCCGCATTGGCAGTGATCACGCCCGATCCCAGACCAAAGGACGACCCGTTTGCGATACGGACCGCATCGTCTTCATCTCGCGCCTCGATGATGGCGGCGACGGGGCCAAAAACCTCGTCATCATGTGCGGGCTGTCCGGGCTTCACGTCGGTGAGCACGGTCGCGGGATACCAGGCGCCCGGCCGATCGGGGATTTGTCCGCCGCATAACAGCCGCGCCCCTTTCGCGATGCTTTCCTGTACTTGGCTGTGAATGGCGTCGCGTGCCTCAATGCTTTGCATCGGTCCGAGTTTCGTATCCGGCGAACGCGGATCGCCCATGGCAATCGCCTGCATCTTCGCGGTAAACGCTTTCTCGAACTCTGCCTTAATCGGCGACGCAACGATGAACCGTTTGCCGGCGATGCAGCTTTGTCCACCGTTCACCATGCGCGCGGCTGTCGAGATTGCGGCGGCGCGTTCAACGTCGGCGTCTGCAAGAATGAGGTAGGCATCCGCGCCGCCAAGCTCCAGCACGGCCTTTTTCAGGTTGCGGCCTGCAATGGCGGCGACGCTCCGGCCCGCAGGCACACTTCCGGTCAGCGTTACGGCGGCGACGGCATCGCTGTCGATCAAGGCTTCCACCCCTTTACCGGGAATAAGCAGCGTGCGAAAGACGTCCGCAGGAAATCCTGCATCACGGAACACATCCTCGATGGCAAGCGCGCAGCCGGGTACGTTGCTCGCGTGCTTGAGTACCGCCGTATTGCCAGCCATGAGTGTCGGTGCCGCAAACCGGAAGAGCTGCCAGAACGGGAAATTCCATGGCATGATGGCAAGGACGGTTCCTAGCGGATTGAACGTCACGAATGCTTTGGGGCCGCCCATATCGACCGGACGGCGCGCCAGGAATCCTTGCGCATGTTCGGCGAAGTAATCGCAGTTGAAGGCGCATTTCTCAATCTCGGCTAAACCCTCTGTGTGCGTTTTTCCCATTTCTTCGGTCATCAACTTCGCAAATTCCTCACTTCGGCTGCGAAGACTTGCAGCCGCCGCTCGCATGAATTTCGCGCGTTCCGTGAACGGCTGCCGTCGCCATGCCGCGAACGCCTTGTGCACCTCGCCCGCGATTGCCATGGCTTCTACGGGAGTATGGCCGTCATAGGCGCGCCCTGATTTTCCATCGGTGGGATTCACGGTTTCGAACGTCGGACGCTCTCCCGGTTGAGAGGTGGAAGGGCGAACGCCTCCAGCGCCATCATGAACAGTTTCGTATGCCATGTTACTGCTTCCTTGCGAACGACTATCGAAATGATCAGCGCGGCATGGCCGATTTTGTTCCCTGCCCGCGTGGAGTTGAACGCCGACATCGTTTTGAATCCTGATGACCGCATAATCGAACGCCGCGTCTTGCACCGCCTGAGACTTGTGAATATGGTGCGACGTAAGTTTTATTCGTGATTGAAGGTATGGGATGGCCCAGAGCACACTTCGCACAACCCCGGCCAAGGCCACCGCAGCGGTCAAAACCGACGTTCAAAAACATCTGAAAACGAGTGCGATCGATCATCTTTACAAGAAGGGCGGCGACCGCGCGGCGACCCACGGACTGAATGGCGACGCGCCAAGTCTTGCAACCGTTCTGGAGCGCATGGAGACCGCGCCGCCCGAACAGCAACTCATTCGACCGCTGCCGTCGTCCGTTTATCCGGCGATGACCGTCAAGGAATTCGCACAGGGCGATTATCTTGAACCGGGCGACGTGATCCTGATGACGCGGCTTGGCAGCTTTTTTGCGTGGCTGTTGAAGTTCGTGGACAAATCCGATTTCGCGCATGTCGCCATGGTGTTTCAGACACCGCGCCAAACCCCTGGCATCGACGAGACGTTTCTTATCGAAACATCCATGGGCGGCGTCGAGATCGTGTCCCTTTCGCAATTTCTGGAGCCGAAAAAAGTCTATGCTGATACTGGTTTTCCGCCGGATTTCGTGGTGGGCGTAAAGCGGCTTGAGACCGAGTGGGCCGACGGGATGAACCGTCAGATCGCCGCCAACCGCATGCTGCATTTTATCGAAAACGACGAGTATAACTTCCGGCTGCTTGCCGCCCTGGCATCGCCAAAGACGCGCAATCTTTATTTCAAGTTACGCGACAGCTTTCGAGGGAAAGCGCCAGCCATCGGTGAGTTTTTGAAAAAAGGCGGCAGTTATATGCCGTCGGATTTCATCTGTTCAGGGTTCGTGCAGTATGCATTTGTGGACATGGTCAAGACGGCGTTCAACCGGGGGCTGATCGACGCGGCTGGGGCGGAAGCGGCCCTCAAGGACGTGATCTTTGTTCCGGGCAAGACGGAAACCAGCGAGATAGAAGAACTGCTCGCCTGCACGCCCAACAACCTCGCCCAGACCGAGAAACTGAAATGGAAATGCCTGATCCATAGAGGTGCGGTCTTCAACGTGACATGCCAGGAAGATGTCACCCGGTTTTTCAAGGAAACCCTGCCCGGCCGCCTTCCGAAGCAGAACGACGCATGATCGACCGGCTCCGCATTGCCGCCGCCCAGCTCAACCCCATTGTCGGAGACCTTGCAGGGAACGCGGCTCTTGCCGTGGGAGCGCTGCGGGATGCCCAGACCGAGGGTGCTGACCTTGTCGTCTTCCCTGAGTTGTTTCTGTGCGGCTATCCCCCGGAGGATTTAATCGGCAAACCGGCCTTTATCGCCGCATGCATGGACGCGGCCCGCGTGCTCGCTGGCGAAACGGCGGACCTGCCAGCGTTCGTCATCGGCATGCCGTGGGACGATGGCACCGGCGTTTACAACGCAGTCGCGCTCGTGGATGGCGGAAAGATCGAGGCGACGAGGTACAAGGTCGATCTGCCGAACTACTCGGTTTTCGACGAGAAACGCAATTTCATGCCGGGTTCGCCACAGGGTCCGGTCAACTTTCGGGGCGTGCGGCTCGGGTTGCCCATCTGCGAAGACATCTGGCAGCCGGACGTGTGCGAGACGCTTGCGGAAAGCGGCGCGGAGCTGCTCATCGTGCCGAACGGCTCTCCCTTCACGCTTGCAAAGCACGATCAGCGCATGAACGTGGCCGTGGCGCGTGTGGCCGAAACCGGTTTGCCAATGCTGTATGTCAATCAGGTCGGCGGACAGGACGAACTCGTGTTCGACGGCGCGTCCTTCGCACTCAATCGTGGGGGCAAACTCGCGGCCCAATTGCCGTCCTGGGAGACCGCGCTGCACCTTACGGACTGGCAACGCACACCGGACGGTTGGGCCTGTTCGGGTGAGCGTCCGCTCGCGGTGATCGAGACGGGGTACGAGTCCGCCTATCTCGCGTGCGTCACGGGGCTTCGCGATTACGTGGAAAAGAACGGGTTCCCCGGCGTCGTGCTGGGTCTTTCCGGCGGCGTCGATTCTGCGTTATGCGCGGCGATGGCGGTGGATGCGCTGGGCGCGTCGCGTGTGCATTGCGTCATGCTGCCTTATCGCTACACATCCGATGCCTCGCTCAGTGATGCTGCGGCGTGCGCGAATGCGCTCGGCGTGCGGTACGATACTTTGCCCATCGCGGCGGCCGTGGATGGCTTCGAGGCGTTGCTCAAGTTGCTGTTCGAGGGGCAAGCACCGGGGCTGGCGGAAGAAAATCTGCAATCCCGCGTGCGCGGCACCACGCTGATGGCCATCTCGAACAAGTTCGGTAACATGGTCGTCACCACCGGCAACAAGTCGGAGGTGTCGGTGGGCTATGCCACGCTTTATGGCGACATGAATGGCGGCTTCAACCCGATCAAGGACTTGTACAAAGGCCAGGTCTACGCGCTGTGTCATTTCCGTAATGCGCAAGTGCCGAAGGGTTGCCGTGGGCCGGGCGGCATCGTGATCCCGGAGAATATCCTGACGAAAGCGCCTACAGCCGAGCTTCGCGAAAACCAGACGGATCAGGACAGTCTGCCGCCTTACGATGAGCTGGACGATATCCTGCGGGGCCTTGTGGATCGCGAGGAGTCCGTTGCGGTCATCGTCGCGCGCGGGCACACGATGGAGACCGTGAAGAAGATCGAGCGACTGCTGTATCTCGCCGAGTATAAACGGCGGCAGGCGGCACCGGGCGTGAAAATCACGGAACGCAACTTTGGTAAGGACAGGCGCTATCCTATTGTGAACCGGTTTCGGGAGTAGATCTTTTAATGATCCGGTATCACGACTATGCCGCAAACCAAATAACGAAATATTTAAGCCCTGATGGCCAACTCACCCTCCTCGTGATTAGCGAACCCGACGACATTACGATTGGGTTCGAAGGATTTCCTTGGCATACACACGGCGATATTTTAGCTTTGCGCTCAGGCACGTTAGATTACGCGGTCGCAAATTTCGTGGCGGACATCCTTGAAGACCGTTCCGTAATATGCGTTACCCGCGTGGCCGGGGTCATTACTGACGTTCACATTCAAAGCCGCTATGAAGGTAACGATAAGTATCAATCCGTTGATGAGACCGTGGAATGGCGGTATTGGGGTAATAAGAAATCAATTAAAAAACTAAATACGATTCTGAAAGATTAGAGGCACAATTGTCGAAGCCGCGAATAACGATCAATTTGCATGAGGGAGACTTCCTTGAAATCTGGTTGAATGAGGCCGGGCGAGACGCGTTAGTCAACGAGCTTCTGGGATTAAACGCCAAGAACGACCATTTTCATATGATGCCGCAGTATATTCCAGCCGACATTCAGCTTTTGGAAACCGGGTATAGGCCGGACGATAAAGTGATGTCATTTGGCAAAGTTTATTTCCGACCAGATGAGTGGGACAAGGAGTTTTTTCCAGAAGTTTTCGCCAAACACGGGGAAGAAAACTCATCGTAAGGCTAAGTCCCACGATAGAAAAAAGGGGTCGATCATAAGGCCGACGCAGTTTATGTGAACCTGACAGATTGGGATATCCTTGAAACCGAGGAGGTTGCCGACGGCATCGTGATCGATTACGACGCTCACGGGCGGATAGTAGGCATAGAAATTCTTGAGGCGTCGCGGCCGACGGTTGACCCGCTGGCTTTGCAGAATTTTGGTTTTGATATGTCTCAGGTGCATTCCTGATAAAAACGTTTGATATGCAGAGCCGATTGCTTTCACGAGGCATGTACACAGGAATGAAATCGCTTTTTCCTCAAGCGACAAGTAAACAATGTCATCACCGGCCTTGAGCCGGTGATCCAGTCTCCTTAAAGTCAGGATGCCGGTTCAAGCCGGGCCATGACACCGGAGAACCGATGACAACACGCGTCCGCTTTGCTCCAAGCCCCACAGGGCGTCTGCACATTGGCAACATCCGCCCCGCCGTGATGAACTGGCTGTTCGCGCGGGCGCGCGGCGGCGAGTTCATCCTGCGCTTCGATGACACGGACCTTGAGCGCTCCAAGGAAGAGTACATCGCGGGCGTGCGCGAGGATTTGACGTGGCTTGGCCTCACCTGGGACGCTGAATATCGCCAGTCGAAGCGGTTCGCGCTGTATGACGCAGCGGGCGACAAGCTTCGTGCAAGCCAGCGGCTCTATGCTTGCTATGAGACGGCGGAGGAACTGGAGCGCAAACGCAAACGGCAGGGCGCGCGCGGGCTGCCTCCGGTTTACGACCGCGCGGCGCTTAAATTGACGGCGGAGGAAAAAGCCGCCTTCAAGGCCGAAGGCCGCAAGCCGCACTGGCGGTTTCTGCTGGAACAGCGGCGGACGGAGTGGGACGATCTCATTCGCGGGCCGAGCCACATCGATGCGGCAAGCGTGTCCGACCCCGTGCTCGTCCGAGAGGATGGCACGCCGCTCTATACGTTTACCAGCGTGGCGGACGACGCGGATATGGAGATCACGCATATCATCCGCGGCGAAGACCACGTGACGAACACCGCCGTGCAAATCCAGATTTTCGAGGCACTTGGTGCGCCTGTCCCGCAGTTTGCGCATCACAATCTGTTGGTCGGCCCAGACGGCGGCAAGCTGTCGAAGCGGCTTGGGGCGTTGCCGCTGAACGGCCTCCGGGAAGATGGTTACGAACCGCTGGCAGTCATGAGCCATGCGTCGCTCATCGGCACGTCGGAAGCGTTGCGGCCTCTGGCCAGCCTTGGCGCGCTGGCAGAATTGTTCGGCTTCGCCAAGATTTCCCGCGCGCCTGCCCGGTTCGATCCCCATGACCTTTCCGACCTGAACGCGAAACTGCTCCACGCCATGCCATTTGCAGACGCCGCCGACAGGCTCGCGGCGCGAAACGTCGGCGGTGGCGAAGCATTCTGGAACGCCGCGCGGGCCAATCTGACCGTGTTCGCCGACGTGGACAGATGGTGGCGTATCGTCGAAGGGCCGGTAACTCCGATGATCGAAGACGCAGGCTTTATGAAAACCGCAGCCGAGTTGCTGCCGCCCGAGCCTTGGGATGGCAACACCTGGAGCGTTTGGACCGATGCCGTGAAAAAAGCAACGGGTGCGAAGGGCCGCGCACTGTTCCACCCTTTGCGGCTCGCGCTCACCGGCCTCGACCGTGGGCCTGAGTTGAAGGATCTCCTTCCGCTGATCGGGCGGAAAAACGCGGCTGCTCGACTTGCAGGTTGAAACATTGCTCTGTTCAGCAGCGACGCTAACCACGCCAATTGACTTTGCTTGCATTCACTCCGGTCTGCTATGATGACAGCGAGGCGAGTTTTACAAATTTCATGCGTATCGTGGTTTCATGGCGGGGCAAGAACAAACACGAGACAGCGCAGGCGGCGAACGGTTCGAGCGGTGGGATCCGATCGACGGGCTGGCGGCGAAAATGTTTCTCGACGCCATGATCGACGACCGCGAGGGCTTTCGCATCATCCTTCGCGCAAACGAGCCGAAGTCACGCGCATTACGGATTTTGTTCGATGCGCCACTTTGTTATCGTGGCGCGCAGGAGGCCTATCTTCTGCGGCAGATCTACGAAGGCGATCCGATTTACCCCTGGCCCATCTTCATCGTTCGCAACTCGCGTTACGCGCGCTGGTTCTACGCTCAGGCCTCAGGTGCCCTCGATAAAGACGGCCATCATTATCATATAGCGGCGATGGATGAGATCGTGGATGTACTTTCTGCGCATCCGCCTATCCTGACCTGGCTTAACGAATCCTGATCCGCCAAAGCATCGAGCCTTTGCCCAGCGGGGTATAAAGCCAATTACATGAAATCTGCGTAATCACCTAGTGAGGCATGATCGAAAAGACCATATATATCGGATCGCAACCAACAACGGTCAGACAATTGATGCGTCACGCTTTGTTTTCACGACATCGAAGGCCTTTGCTTCGAAACGTCGGCACCTCGTCAACCGCTCATATCATCGGGTTTCTGTTTATGGTTCTTTCTTTAACTCCGGCAAACGCTGCTCCGTCTGATCCTCAACCGTCTGGAGTGCGTGCGTTCCACTCAAAACTCGAAAACGGCATGGAGGTGGTGGTTGTTCCAGATCGCCGCGCGCCTGTCGTCACTCACATGGTCTGGTATCGGATCGGTGCTTCCGATGAACCGCAGGGCAAGTCGGGTATCGCGCATTTTCTTGAGCACCTGATGTTCAAAGGCACGGACACGATACCCGCCGGTGAATTCTCGAAAATAATCGCGCGCCTGGGCGGGCAGGACAATGCCTTCACTGCCCATGACATCACGTCGTATTTCCAGCGAGTGTCCAAGGAGAAACTGCCGGATGTCATGCGCATGGAAGCGGATCGCATGTCAAACCTGCGCCTGGACGAAAAGGAGGTTCTGACCGAGCGGAAGGTTATTATTGAAGAGCGGCGCAGTCGCGTTGATAACGATCCCGGCTCTTTGCTTCAGGAGCAGATGATGGCGGCGCTCTTTACCGCTCATCCCTACAAGATTCCGATCATCGGCTGGTTGCCGGAAATGCGCGGACTGAGCCGGGCCGATGCGCTGGCTTTCTACAGCAAATATTATGCACCCAACAATGCGATCCTGGTGGTCACGGGCGATGTGGAGCCGGACGCCATTATGAAACTGGCGCGGGAAACTTACGGGAAAAACAAAGCCAACCCTGAGATTATTGCCCGCGTGCGTCCGAGCGAGCCTGCCCCGATTGCCGAAAAGCGTGTTATTTTAAAAGACGAGCGCGTGGGCAAGCCCACCTTCGAGCGCTATTACATGGTGCCGAGTCACACCACTGCCGAAGGTCGCGAAGCAGACGCTCTGCAAATTCTGGCACGTGTCATCGGCAGCAGCAATACCAGCCGTGTTTACACCCGCCTCGTTCGCGAAGAAAAGAAGGCGTCCAGTGCAAGCGGCTTCTACAGCGGCCTTGGCCTCGATTTTGGCAGCTTCGGATTTTCGGCGGTGGTCGCAGGCGACGTGAAACTGGAGGATGTCGAGGCCTCGCTCGATGCGGTCATCAAAGACGTGATCGACAACGGTGTGACTCAAGAAGAAGTGGATCGCGCAAAAACCGGGCAGATCGCCAACATCGTTTACAGCTCCGACAGTCAGCAAAGCCTGGCCCACACCTACGGCTGGAGCCTGGCCACCGGTCGCACCGTTGCCGATGTGGAGGCTCGCGAGGAACGCATTCGTGCGGTGACGCGCGAGGATGTTCAAAAGGTTGCGGCAAAATACCTGGATAAGAAGCGCTCCGTCACCGGCTATCTTGTTCCAATCCCGTCAAAACTGGCAAAAGTTCAGGTTTCAGCGCCCGGTCCAAGTGGTACGTTGCACTGATGAAGGAGACATTCATGCCTTTCACAAGTTTTACGAGATTGCCCGTCAGGCATCGTATCGCTACTCTCCTAGCCGTGGTGGCTCTCCCGTTATTGTCCGTTTTTCCAGCACAGGCCATGCAAATACAAAAAGTTACCAGTAAAAAAGGCGTCGAAGCCTGGCTCGTGGAGGATCACAGCCGGCCGATCTTAAGTTTGCAATTTGCGTTTCGGGGCGGTTCCAGTCAGGATCCCGCCGATAAAGTCGGTACTGCGACTTTCGTAAGCGGCATGCTCGACGAAGGAGCGGGGCCCTTGAATTCCGAGGCCTTTCAGCAGCGCCTTGAAGACCTCGCAACCAAGATCAACTTCAGCGCATCGCTCGATCATATGAGCGGCTCATTGCAGACTCTGTCTCAGAATCGGGATGAATCCGTGAAGCTGCTGAAGCTTGCGATCACCGAACCGCGCTTCGAGCCGCAGGACGTCGAGCGGATTCGCGAGCAGATCGTCGCCAACATCCGCATGGACGAGAAGGACCCCGACAAGGTGGTTGGCCACGAATGGAACAAGCTCGCGTTCGGGGGACACCCCTATGCGCGCCCATCCAATGGCACCCTCGAAAGCGTTGCGGCGCTGGCACCGGACGATCTGCGCGCTTACGTGAAAAAGAACTTTGCGCGCGACAATCTGAAAGTTGCGGTGGTGGGCGACATTGATGCAGCGGCCCTTTCCGCATTGCTTGACGACGTGTTCGGCGGGTTGCCGGAAAAATCGCAAGTCACGGCGGTCGCGGAAGTTGTCTGGCAGGCAGGTGCCCGGCAGAAAGTCTTCTCAATGCCAAACCCGCAATCTGTGGTTCATTTCGGGTTCGAAGGTCTGAAGCGCAAAGACCCGGATTTCGTCACGGCGTTCGTTCTGAACTACGTGGTCGGCGGCGGTGGCTTTGCCTCGAAACTGATGCAGGAGGTGCGCGAAAAGCGCGGGCTGGCTTACGGAACGTATACGTATCTGTCGCCACTGGCTCACGCTGGAATATTCGCTGGTGGCGTTGCGACCGAAAATAAGAGCGTCGGTCAGTCCCTCGATGTGATCAAGGCGACCCTCGAACAGGTCACGAAAGACGGCCTGACCGAGCAGGAACTGCGCGCCGCGAAAGATTATCTCATCGGTTCTTACGCGCTGCGTTTCGACACGAGCGTGAAGATCGCTGGCCAGCTTCTTGCCATTCAGCTTGACGATCTGGGCATCGGGTACATCGACCGGCGCAATTCGGAAATCGAGGCCGTCACGGTCGCGGATGTGAAACGGGTCGCAACGCGGTTGCTTGGTCCGAAAAACCTGATCGTCATGGTTGTCGGCGAGCCGGAGGGCTTGGTGAACGCCGGGCTGTAACGTGGATTGAGAATTAGCCGCGTTTTGGTCCAGATGCATCCTGTTTCCGTCTCCGCGGGGGTATTACCCTTGCGGGGAAAAACCGAGTGCTACGATAAGGGCTACCGCTGTTGCGCGACCTGAGGTAAGCGTCTCAGCGTTTACTACAATCGTATAATTGCGATACATAGACATGGTGCGCCGCCTGGCGTCTTCGAAATCGTGTTTTGCCGCGTCGCGGTGCTGCTCACGCACGGATGTGTGCCTCTCATTTCTTGTTGACCAACTCAGTTAATTATTTTAAGGCACCCTCTGCGGGTCGAGTAATTAGCCGCCAGAGGATAGCCATGAGCGAATTGATAAAAGAATTTCGGGAATTTATTATCAAGGGCAACGCCTTCGACCTCGCAGTCGGTGTGATCATCGGCGCGGCATTTTCGGCGGTGGTGACATCGCTCGTGACCGATATTCTGCTGCCGCCGGTGGGCGCGCTCGGCGGCGTCGACTTCTCGTCCTATTTCCTCGATCTCACCGCGTTGATCCGTCGCGCAAAGGGCGAAACGCTGGCGCCGCTCGCGTCCCTCGATGCGGCGAAGGCTGCGGGCCACGCCGTCATCGCCTACGGAAAATTCATCAATGCGATTATCAACTTATTGATCGTCGGCGCGGTGATTTTCATGGTGGTGAAGCAGATCAACCGCCTCAAGCGCGAGGAGCCGAAAAAGGCGGCGGAAACGCCCGAGGATGTAAAGCTGCTCAAGGAAATCCGCGATTTGCTGGCCGCGCAGCAGGGTGCTCGAACGACGGGGGTTTAGGGGAGAGCGGAGTTCGTTCTCAACGCTTGATCTTGGCGGCGTCCCGTGCCGCCTCCGCGAGTCGCTTGTTGTTTTCAGCGTGTTTTTCGTTAGTGTCGATGGCGAGAGCGCTGTCGTAATCGGCGATGGCGAGGTCATAATCGCGCTTGTTGTAATACACCAAGCCCCGATTGTTGTAGGCGTCGGCGTCTTGCGGGTTGAGGCGTAGCGCTAGATCGTAATCGACGATGGCGCGGTCATAATCGCCCTTCTTGTAATACGCCAAGCCGCGATTGACGTAGGCGTCGTTCGGGTTGAGACGCAGCGCTTGATCGTAATCGGCGATGGCGTGGTCATGATCGCCCCTCTCACTATAAGCACTGCCGCGATTGACGTAGGCGTCGGCGTCGTTCGGGTTGAGACGCAGCGCTTGATCGTAATCGGCGATGGCACGATCATACTCGCTCTTGTTGTAATACGCTTTGCCGCTTGCGAACAGCGCCTGGGCGCGCTTTTTGTCCTCGGCGCTCGGCAGCCGGCGTCAGATGCCGCTCAAGGTCGGCGATGAGGCGGTCCATGTGCACGTGAAAGTCGCGGGCCGAGCTGACGGACGCGGCAGAGGGGCCGCAGGCTCTCAGGCAATTGGCGGGGCCTCGGCATCGGCGCGCCGTCGATCAGCACCGCGCCGAGCGGAATGCCGCGCTTCAGCGCCGCTTCGATCTCGATGCGCACGAAGTCGTCCGCGTTGTCGAGCCTTCGCGCGCCCGCATCGTCCCGCGCGTCGATCCAGCCGTGGCCGATCACCGCGAGCACGCTCGCCGCGTGGCCGACCTGATCGCCGAGGTAGTCGTGGAAATCGACACCCCATGGAATGCGGTCGATGTCCATGAAAGCGGCATCCGCGCCAAACTTGGCCACAAGCCGGTCGAAGATGCGGCCCACGATCTGCTGCGTATCCTTCCGCCGATATGAAATGAAAATCTTCGTCATGCGCGGTGATCGAACTCGGATGTTTCCGTGGACTTGAGACGCAACCTACACCAAGGAATTCACATCGGAAAGATCGGACGCGAGCGCGGCATCACCATCAAGGCGCAGACGGTGCGGCTCGACTATCGCGCAAAGGACGGTAAGCTGTATCAGCTCAACCTGATGGACACGCCGGAGCATGTGGATTTCGGCTATGAGATGTCGCGCAGCTTGGCCGCGTGCGAGGGGTAGCCCAGCATAAACTACTCTGTCGCGCATCCGTTGGGATAAGCCAGTCCGCACGGGCGGTTGAGTTGGATGCTGGGGGAGTGCCTCGATTAAGCTGAAAGGAAAAATTAGCCTTTTTATCAAGTTCGTGCTTTGTTCGTTGCTGTGACCCGTAAAACCAGTGCGTTATGAAATATCTGTTCATCGACTTCAACAGCTACTTTGCCAGTGTCGAACAGCAAGATAACCCTGACTTGCGCGGCAAACCTGTGGTCGTTGCCCCTTTGATGGTGGAAAACACGTGCGCCATTGCTGCAAGTTCTGAAGCCAAAGCATTCGGCATTCGCACAGGAACGCCGCTCCGGGAGGCAAAGGCTGCATGTCCCGGTCTGATTATTGTTCCGGCCCGGCATGACAGGTACGTCACTTATCACAACCGTCTAATTGAGGAAATCGACCGGCATATCCCTGTCAGCAAGGTTTGGTCGATCGACGAGATGGCCTCCAGACTCGATAGAAGCGAACAGACGCCTGAGGCCGCGACAGCGCTTGCGCGGCGCATTAAAAGTGGAATTGCGGAGCGTGTCGGAAGCTGTCTGACAAGCTCGATCGGGATTGCTCCAAGCAGCCTTCTGGCGAAAATCGCGACGGACATGGAGAAGCCTGACGGTCTTGTCATTTTGAGGGAAGAGGATCTTCCCGGCCCCCTTCTCAAGTTACGGTTGAGAGACTTGCCCGGCATCGGCGAGCGTATGGAGCGCCGCCTCTCGCAAGCAGGGATAAACAGTGTTCAGCAGTTCTGGCAGCTTTCTCCCAAACACGCGCGAGCCATCTGGGGCAGCGTTTTGGGGGAGCGCTTCTGGTATAGTCTGCATGGGTTCGATGTGCCGGATTGTGAGACAAATCGCAGTCTCATCGGTCACAGCCGCGTTCTTGATCCAAACAGCCGATCCCCCGCGAATGCAAAAGTCGTGGCACGGACTTTGGCCATGAAGGCGGCATTCCGGCTCCGGCATTATGGGCTGGCAGCGGGCGGTTTTCTTCTGGCGGGCGATCAATGGGAGAGCGGGTGGGTGTCGCAAGTCCGCTTTCCTCCTACACAGGATAGTTTTGTTTTTCTTTATTGGCTTGATCGGCTCTGGCCCCAGCTTGCTCAGAAAGTAAGCCGTAAGGCGAATTTGCGTCACGTGCAGATCGGACTTTTTGATTTGGTATCCACTACAACCCGTCAGCATGATCTTTTTAGACGTGCGGACCTCAAAAGCTCCGCATCTCACAAAAAAGAACTGTTGTGGCATTGCATCGACAGCCTCAACGCAAGGTACAATAAAGAAGTGGTGACACTTGCATCGCAACTCGGGTGCAATCTCGATCATGCTGGGACAAAAATTGCGTTTAACCGTGTCCCTGAATTGTATGAATTTATGCCGAATCAACCCACGGCTTCCCGCGGCCCACGTTTTCCACTATATGTCCGCCATGAGCCAGATCATGACACCGCAGCAGCGCCGACCTCCGGCAAAGCCATCACGCCGCTGTCGCGCATCCGCAATTTCTCCATTGTGGCGCACATCGACCACGGCAAATCGACGCTGGCCGACCGTCTGATCCAGGTGTGCGGCGGCATGACCGCGCGCGAGATGGTGGGGCAGGCGCAGGTGCTTGAGGTGGCATTCGACGCCGTGCATCGCTCTGCGCGGCCCAAGTCCGGCGTGGCGCTGCGCTTTCCGCGCATCAACCGGATCCGGTGGGATAAGCCGGCGGCAGAAGCGGATGAGTTGCACGCGTTGGCTAAGTGGTTGGGTTAGCCGGACTTTAATCTGACACAACCTAGTTCTGGCTCCACATTTGTCTCGCTATATCCTTTTTTAGATGGACTCGGTCAACGTGGACCAGGCGGTTATCAGGCAACAGATATCGAATCTCGATTGTCGCTTCTTGATTTTGCGAGGAGCGATGGCTGTATTTGAGTTTTGTCAGCAATAAGTAGGTGGTGGGAAGGCCACCGTCAAATTGAGGTGTGATTTCATATCGCCTGGGCACTCCTTCTTTCCCAATCTCTGCCGTTTCCTCAATTGCATTCTGCGCAGCAGCTATCTGCCTGTCTGACCATTCAGGAAGCTTCGTGAATGGCATAAAATTAACCTGTCCTTTATCTATAAATATATTCGAAGAAGGTACGATCGCCTTTGTTTCTTTGTTCATGTAGTGAGACCATCTGATATTTGAGCTCGTTCTCGTCAGTGACAAATCATACCAATCTTCGCCGACTTTTGTTAAAGAAGGCGATGTAAATTTAAGACCTCCTCCCCCCGGAAAATTGATCTCAGTAATCGTAAGACCAGCTACCAGCACGACAATCACGAGCAGAACAAGCCAGGGCCAAAAGCCTGCGGATATAAGCAATTCTTTAATCTCATTCATCCTTTTCACTCAGATGATTTTCAAAGACGGGTAAAAAGTTATCTAGTTGCTAAATGTAGGGTGATGCTCGCTTTCATTACATCCGTTGGGAAAAGCAGCTTCTCAGGTACATGATTGCAGACGCTCTCACCGCTAGATTAGGTCATCATTTGTAGCTGCTGTGCGTAGTGATAGAGACGGGGCGTATACTGCGCGATCTTGGAACACGGGCCTCATCGCCGGTGCAGCAATGAACGCTGACGTCAGGCCAGCAGTCAAGTTCGCGCCGCATCGCACACCCTTCCTTTTTTCGCCCACGACATCATACCGGGAAGTGTGATGTTTGCGAATACCGCTTTCGCGCCGGAAAGGCTGAAAGCGACGCTTTCCCCATCCCTCCTTTTCCCTTATATCTCCCCCATGAGCACAATCGCACCCGCCATCGAAAAACCCGCAAGCATCGGCAACCGCGCAAGCAGCAGCGCCGACCTCCGGCAAAGCCATCACGCCGTTGTCGCGAATCCGCAATTTCTCCATTGTGGCGCACATCGACCACGGCAAATCGACGCTGGCCGACCGTCTGATCCAGGTGTGCGGCGGCATGACCGCGCGCGAGATGGTGGGGCAGGCGCAGGTGCTCGATACGATGGAGATCGAGAAGGAGCGCGGCATCACCATCAAGGCGCAGACGGTGCGGCTCGACTATCGCGCGAAGGATGGCGAGCTGTATCAGCTCAACCTGATGGACACGCCGGGGCATGTGGATTTCGGCTACGAGGTGTCGCGCAGTCTTGCGGCGTGCGAGGGGTCGCTGCTGGTGGTGGACGCAAGCCAGGGCGTGGAGGCGCAGACGCTCGCCAATGTGTACAAGGCGCTCGACAACAACCACGACATCGTACCGATCCTGAACAAGATCGACCTCCCTGCCGCCGAGCCGGATCGCGTGAAGCAGCAGATCGAGGACGTGATCGGCCTCGACGCATCGGACGCGGTGGAGATTTCGGCGAAGACTGGCCTGAACATCGAGGCCGTGCTGGAGGCCATCGTGGACCGGTTGCCTGCCCCAAAAGGCGATATCGACGCGCCGTTGAAGGCGATGCTGATCGATAGCTGGTATGATCCGTATCTGGGCGTGGTGGTGCTCGTCCGTGTGGTGGACGGCGTGCTTCGCAAGGGCATGCGCGTGAAGCTGATGTCCACGGGTGCTGTGCATCCCATCGACCGCGTGGGCATATTCAGGCCGAAGCAGGAAATGCTGGACGCGCTCGGGCCAGGCGAGGTGGGCTTTTTCACCGCCGCCATCAAGGAAGTGGCCGACACGCGCGTCGGCGACACGGTAACGGACGACAAGCGCCCGACCGCGAAAGCGATGCCAGGTTTTCAGCCCGTGCAGCCGGTGGTGTTCTGTGGCCTGTTCCCGGTGGATGCGTCGCTGTTCGAGGATTTGCGCGACGCAATGGGCCGGCTGCGCCTCAACGACGCGAGCTTCATGTACGAGATGGAAAGCTCGGCGGCGCTGGGATTCGGCTTCCGCTGCGGCTTCCTTGGCCTGCTGCACCTGGAGATCATCCGCGAGCGGCTGGAGCGCGAGTTCAACATCGATCTCATCACCACCGCCCCCAGCGTCGTCTATCACCTTTACATGACCAACGGCGAGATGGAGGAGATGCACAACCCCTCCGACATGCCGGACACGATGCTGATCGACCGCATCGAGGAGCCGTGGATCAAGGCGACGATCCTGGTGCCGGACGAATATCTCGGCTCCGTGCTGAAGCTGTGCGAGGACCGGCGCGGCCGGCAGAAGGAGTTAACTTACGCCGGTGCGCGCGCCATGGTGGTGTACGAGCTGCCGCTGAACGAGGTGGTGTTCGACTTTTATGACCGGCTGAAGTCGATCTCGCGCGGCTATGCCAGCTTCGACTACGCGATCATCGGCTATGAGCCGGGCGACCTCGTGAAAATGTCGGTGCTGGTCAACGACGAGCCGGTGGACGCGCTGTCGATGGTGGTGCACCGCGCGCGCGCCGAGATGCGCGGCCGCATGATGTGCGAGAAGCTGAAGGACCTCATCCCCCGGCATTTGTTCAAAATCCCGATCCAGGCGGCCATCGGCGGCAAGGTGATCGCCCGCGAGACGCTGTCGGCCATGCGCAAGGACGTGACCGCGAAGTGCTATGGCGGCGATGTGAGCCGCAAACGCAAGCTGTTGGACAAGCAGAAAGAGGGGAAGAAGAAGATGCGGCAGTTCGGGCGGGTGGAGATCCCGCAGGAGGCTTTTATTGCGGCGCTGAAGATGGATGCGAATTAGGAGATGATATATGGTTGCGGTGTGTCCCGATCTTGATGTCCTTCTTAGATATGCAGAGCAAAAGGGACATTGTTTGTATCTTGTTACCCCTGAAGTTGCCGAGAAGCCTGATAAAATCTTCGAAGGCTGGGAAGACCTTTTATGGGATCCAATCCAACTTAGAGCGGCAATCACTGATCTACCAAGCCAGGAGCGTGCAGGCAAGGTATATCCGGCCTACTCCTATCCCTTTGAAATCAACAAATTAGAGATTTGGGAGGTCGTAAATCCTTGTGACATTTTCGAGCGTTTTATACGCAAGGCAGATAAACTTTTTGATGAGGCGCGCTCGATTAAGGATCGGGCAAATCACTTTAAGCGCGTGTGGGTAGACAAGACGGAGACCTTGTATGGTGTGTACTAGTAGAAATAAATTTTAACCGAACGGCTCCTAGAACGTATAGAAGATGAAAAAAACGGACTGATCTTTAACTCCGTCTTGGAACTAAACCGCTTTTCGGCCTTCTTCTGCCAGTTTTCCATCGAGAAGCGGCTTTCCCTTCCTTAAATAAAGCAAAGCGAACGGATCAAGATTTTTTAAGGGCGTTCACTACAAAAGAGGAATTTGGGTTTCTTGTTTATCGAAATTGCATACCTCTTTATTTCATCACGGGTGACATTTCGATTCTCGTTGGTTGGATTTTCACGATCTCCAGTCAAGTTCAAATGCTCATAGGCTGCGATGTTGACAGCTTCATCGATTGAAACTTTGAGGCTAAGTTTTCGGTCTGTAATCGCCTCCCTGAGTTTGCGAAAGCATCGTCGAGCGCGCCAACTCATTTCTCCCGTTCTGTTTGTTGGCTCCTCCTCAGCCCATAAAGAAGCTGCTTGTGAAAGTTTGAAAGTCGTTACCTTGTCCCAGTGTTCGTAGTCAGGCTTTTCGCTAGCTGGGAAGCGAAGGCGCGCATAAATTGAGCAGATAACTGCAATTAGAAGGACAAAGCACAAAATGACCAGGATAGATGTCGCCCAGCCCGAAGCTATTGGATTTAACATATAGTTAAATGATCCGAGAAGTACGATGGCAAATACTGTCCCAGCCCATGTTAGGTAAGCATCGATCGATCTTGTTTTCATCTGTGCCCCAGCGAGTGAATTCCTCTGAGGATAAGCGATTCTGAAGTTTCCGCATTATACCCTTTCGCAACGCGGAATATGCTTCTCAGAGCGTCGTGCGTTTAATCGGACGCATATCCCATGGCTTTAAAGAAGTTTCGGCATTCTTGTTCATCGAAGAGATCGCAGATGTTTCCGATTGCTTTCCACAGAGTATCGCAGGTTCGCGCCTCAGCTGCCCGAAGGTGAGCCTTAAGTTTCGGGAAGGCCATTTCGATCGGATTGAGATCGGGGCTATAAGGGGGCAGGAACAGGAACCAAGCCCCTGTCGTTTTGAGGGTTTCGGCTGCCCTCTGGCTTTTGTGACTTGAGAGATTGTCGAGAATGACGATGTCGCCTTTGGCCAGGGTCGGCGCGAGTTGGGTCTCGACATAGGTGTCGAAAGCCGCCCCGTTCATCGGGCCGTCGAGAACCCACGGTGCGGTCAGCCCCCAACTGCGCAAGCCCGCGATGAAGGTTTGTGTTCCCCACTTTCCGAAGGGAGCCGAGGCTTGCAGCCGGTTGCCTCGAAGGCTGCGCCCGCGAAGACGGGTCATCTTTGTGTTTGTCGAGGTTTCATCAACAAAAACAAGCCGTCCCGGCTCAATCCGCATTCGTGGCTGACGGCGCGAGATCCAGAACTGCCGCGCCTGTTTGACATCCGCGCGTCCTTGCTCCGCCGCCAGAAGTGTTTTTTTTTACAGGTGAACCCTGCCTTGCAAAGAACCCGCGATAGCGAAGCCGGGCTTGCCTTAACCCCTCGCCTGGCCTCAAGAACCGCTGCGAGTTCCGGCATGGTGATATCGGGCCGCTTTTCAACGCGTTCGATCAAAAACGCGCGATGCGGTCCAAGCTTGCCACCGCCTGCCGGGCGACCCTGCCTGGCGGGGGGCATACGATCCCGTCTTTCGACGGCGCAACGCAAGCTTCACCGCAAAGCTCGGCGAGACGCCGAAATGACGGGCCGCCTGCCGCCTTGAATGACCTGCATCGACAAAACCGGCGACCCGGCTGCGTAAGTCCGATGAATAGCTCTTCCCCATGATCCACCTCCGCATACGGTGAATCAGAATTCGCGACTTTAGGGAATCCCCCGATTCCGGTTTTAAGCGTGACGCTCTAGACGCATCGTTTATGGAAATTACGTTATCGTTTACCGCGTCGACGAAGATGCTATAACCGTTGTTCGTGTTGTTTATGGCGGACGCGATATGGAAAAACTTTTCGATCAGTAACCGGGACGCGCTGTCCATGGTGGTGCATCGCGCGCACGCCGAGATGCGCGGCCGCATGATGTGCGAGAAACTGAAGGACCTCATCCCCCCGGCACCTGTTCAAAATCCCGATTCAGGCGGCCATCGGCGGCAAGGTGATCGCACGCGAAACGCTTTCGGCGTTGCGGAAAGACGTGACCGCGAAGTGCTACGGCGGCGATGTGAGCCGCAAGCGGAAGCTTTTGGACAAGCAGAAGGAGGGGAAGAAGATGCGGCAGTTCGGGCGGGTGGAAATCCCGCAGGAGGCGTTCATTGCGGCTCTTAAGATGGATGCGAATTAATCTTCAGGCCAATCCGGATGCAAATCCATATACTCCCCCTATGGACACGCCAGAGCGCTTAAACATTCGATTACCTTCGATCTGAATATGATCAAATGGCCAATTGTACCAGTTAACCGAATATACGGCATTCGGGTTGGGAATAAGCATTAACCTGCGCTGCGCTATGCTCCAAGGGTTTAAGTTTGTTGTATACACGACAGCGCTAATTTTCGTGTTATCTACTGCAGGGTTTACAAATACCCCATCAATGTTTCGAACCCATTTATCTTTGCAATCACCGTTTTCATCGGTCCAAATGGCTACCGCTTCTGATCCAAACAGCGCATCAATTGCGTGATCGTGATCATTGCAGGGACCGTGCGAATTCACGGTTATGATAAGAGGTAAATTTGTTTCTCCGTACTTATTTTTCCCGGCTACGCTATGAAACACTCGTGATTTAGTCGTAACCCTGCCTCCCTCTGGGCTGCAGGAGCCGATTAATCTAACATCAGCTCGTCCCCTGGTGGTTTCGCGGCACGACGCTTCAAAACTTAAATGCAGTCCTTCGGCTTCTATTTCAAATGTTGGATACTTAGAGCTTTTATGCACCACGTCGTAGTTCAGACTATTAACCCACTTTTCTACCTTAAGTTTTATGCTTTTTGCACTTAACTGTCTCGAAGGTTGACCTCGTATGGTGACGTGCAGGGTTAAATCGGAATTCGGGATTTCGTTTATCGCATCTAAAATAGGATTGATTAGAGGATTTTCCCAACGTCCGGCAAATTCCGGGTCAAACACAGTCTTGACTTCTATTAACGTCTTGTTCCCATCATTGAGACAAACAAGAAAATCTGGTCGTTTTCCCGTATGAGGAAGCTCTGGCTCTATATCTATTTGGGATGCAATTCTTTTGAGGATATTATAGAAAATCAGCTCTGAAAATGCAGAAAGAAAAACCTTATCATTTTTCTCTCGAAGTCGTTTTATTAAGGAAGTCGATTCATTTATCGGATAAAACCCAAACAAATGATTAACGAAACTGCGTACTTTCAAAGCCTCGTATCGAGAGGATTTATTTAAATACTCGAAATACGACATTGAATTTGTGCAAGGCCCGATCATACTTCTCTCGAACTCTTCGAAAATCGATTTGTTCATAAGTCTTAACCCGGTAGCTTCACTGGAGAGTTTGAATACCTGATTCCACTTATGTGGCAAAAGCGAAGTGCTATGGCGGTGACGTGAGCCGCAAGAGGAAGCTGCTTGACAAGCAGAAAGTGTGTAAGAAGAAGATGCGGCAGTTCGGGAGGGTGGAGATCCCGCAGGAGGCGTTCATCGCCGCGCTGAAGATGGATGCGAATTGATGACGAGGGTGCGTATTGAGGCGAAGCGCGCGACGATCTGGTTCGTCACATTGAGCGCAGGAACGGCGGTGAGCATGGCCGCGGTTCTTGCCTACCCGCAACCCCTTTTCCCGTATCATGTTGCGCTGGGCCGTCTGGAGATCCGCTCGGATGCGCCCTTCAATGCGGAAAGCGGTCTGAATGTTCTGCGCGATATTGATGCGCGATTACGCAAAACGTCTCTCGACACAGGGACCGAAACCCACCGCGTTGTCGTCGTCAACGCGCAATGGCGAGCGCGTCTGACTTTTCTTTGGAATTACGGCGCGGGTGGGGTAAATTACTATCCTCTCACGCGCAATGTGTTTGTGCGGTCGTCAGACATTGATGTCGGGCTTGTTCGTCGACCCTCGTCAGGTGAATTTGTGCCTGCGCCTCGCACCCTGGCCTATTATGGAGCGCACGAGATCGGTCATTCATTGACCGCGGCGCGGGTCGGCATTTTGGCTTATCGTAAGCTTCCTGTCTGGATTCGCGAAGGCGTTGCCGATTATATTGGTTTTGGCGGGGTTGTCGACGTCGCATCTCTCGCAAAGCAGCTTAAGGATGGTCATCCCGACCTTGATCCTGATCGGTCCGGTCTTTACGCACGTTATCGGCTCCTTGTCGCTTATCTCGTTACAACGGAAGGATGGAGCATCGAGAAAGTGATCGCAGATGCTCCACGCCAAATAGAGGTGGAAAGCGCGCTTCTTGCGGACTACCGGCTAAAACCGTAAGACAATGGTGCCAGCTGAACGCGTCAGATGAATATACGCCAGTTCGGTCGGGTGGAGATCCCGCAGGATGCGTTTATCGCGGCGCTGAAGATGGATGCGAATTGATGTTATGGTATAATTAAACAGCGTTTATAAGGACAGCGTTGGATGAGGCGTGGACGGATGTTATACCAACAGCCGTTGTTTTTGACTCTCCCTTGGGGCTTCCCCGGCGCCATCAAATCAGATTCCCCTGCGCAGGGAGGATTTGCGCCATGGGGACAGCGGTCGAGATCAGACAGGATTATTCTTCGGCGGATTTGCGTAAGCTTTCGGCGCGCACGCGCCATGCCAATCAGAGCCGGAGGCTTTTATCTCTGGCGGCTGTGCCTGAGGGGGCGAGCCGGGACGAGGCGGCCCGCATCGGCGGGATGGATCGGCAGACCTCCCCACGGCGCGCTACCGCACGGCGTGCTACTTGAGCGCCTGCGGGACTGGGTTCATCGCTTCAACGCCGAAGGCCCTGACGGCTTGAAAGACAAACGGGCCAAGGGGCAGCCCGCCCGCTTGAATTCGGAGCAACTGGCGCGCTTTGCCGAGATTGTCGAGACCGGGCCGGACCGCGCCCGCGATGGTGTTGTCCGCTGGCGCAGGCTCGATTTGCAGCGGTGATCGAGGAGCGTTTCGGCGTGGCCCATCGCGAGCGTACCGCCGGCAAGCTTCTGAAACAGATTGGCTTTCGCATATCAGCGCACGGCCACGTCATACCGGCCAGAAGGCAGAGACCATCGCCGCGTTCAAAAAAACCTCCGCGCAACGCTGAAGGCGCATCTCGCCTGCATTCCGAAGCGCAAACCGGTCGAAATCTGGTTTCAGGACGAAGCGCGCATCGGCCAGAAGAACGGCCTGGTTCGCCAATGGGCCAGGCGCGGCACCAGACCATGACAGCCCGCCGACCAGCGCTACGAAAGCGCCTGTCTGTTCGGCGCGATCTGCCCTGAGCGAGGCGTCGGCGTGGCCCTTGCCATGCCCTTCGCCAACACCGGGGCCATGCAGGCCCACCTTGACGAGATCAGCAGGACTGTGACCAGGCGGGCTCATGCCGTTCTATTGCTTGATCGCGCCGGTTGGCACACGACCGGGAAACTCAACTGTCCCAAGAACATGACGCTCATCTTTCTGCCGTCACGATCACCTGAGCTGAACCCGGTCGAAAACATCTGGCAGTACATGCGCGCCAACTGGCTCTCCAACCGTGTGTTCGAAACTTGCGACGAGATTATCGACGCCGCCTGCGAGGCATGGAACAACCTCATTGAGCTGCCCAAAGTGATAACGTCCATTGGAATGAGGGATTGGGCACATATCGGTCAACTATGAGGGCCGTTGGTATTAAAAGTCTCTATCGTTTGTGCAAATCAATTTTGACAGTGAAAAGAATGTCTTCTTCAACGGAAATAACGCGAATCCTTACGGATTTGCATTTTCATCAATGGGAATTGCTTCCAAACTTGATTTCAACAAAGGTTGCACCAAATTTGGTGCGCGAATTGATTTCAGGTGAGTCAGAACGCGTAACCGTTGGAACGAGCGATAATTGGTTGGTATGAATTTAAGGTTACCGAACAGGGAGACTTATCAAAAGTTTTACATGGGCCCTTAATTTCTGAAATTTTAAGTAATCTTATGCGGAGTTCAATAAAGTACGATAAACGTCTCTGGGGGCAAACTTATCAGGTCGGACAATATATACCGTGGCACCGTGACAAGTCAGGTACAATACAACTCCTATTGTGCTTAGAAGCTGCTCCAAACGGGTGTGGTGAAGAGTTTCTGATTGGAAACAAAAACAAGGAAGTAGTGCTTAGGCTGGCTGCGCGCGATGCATTGCTGTTTCGAGCAGCCAAACTAAACCACTCGACAACTCCTATTGTTTCAACCAAGGATCACATTGCACCACGTTGCCAGTTGCAGTCGCACGTTTTTTCTTTGACGAAGCGATTTGGGAACCGCTCTACCTCAAAAACTCAGGATATGTTTCTGTCTTCAGACAGCACGCTCGTATGCCGCCCGCCGAATTGACCCTCGTGAAGACGGGGACGACGATCACCGGTCGGACGAACGGTTTCCGGCATGAGAGGTGCGAGGTCGACTATTTCTCGCCTTCCCAATAGTCCACCGCGTTCATCTCCGAGAAGCGGCCAATGTACGAGACCCGTGCACCAGGCAGCCCTTTATCTTCGGGCACCATGCTCGCCACCGCGAATTTGCCGCTATCGGGATATTCCACAACCTCCGGGTCGATGCGGGTGGAAAAGCCGAGATAGCGCAATTCCGCCGTGCCTGTATTCCTGATCTGATGTGCCGTACTCGCATCCCCAGACGGTGCCGAGATCACGTCACCGGCGCTCACATGATAGATGTCGTCGCCGATGCGATATTCCCCCTCACCACTGATGATGTAAAACATTTCTTCGTTGGCATGATGGGCATGACGCGGGAATGCCTTTTTGCCGGCTGGCACCACGTGAAGCTGGCAGCCGAGTTTCTTCGCGCCGATCACTGGCCCTATACGCCCGACCTGCGCCGCGAACGTATCCCCGTGTCCAATGGTCCGCAGGGGCGCATCTTTTACGTTGATGACTGGCTTTGTCACGATGCCCTCGCTGGTGCTTGACGCAAAACGAGAAGACCCAGCATAAGTGCAACTGCAGCGACAACCAAATGCCGCCACGCCACTTCAGGCCCAATCAATCGCGAAGCCAAAACGAAATCCATGACAGGAACGACCATCGAGACGACCAGTGCCAAGCCCGCCGCGCGTTGTTCGCGAGCAATGGCAAGCACGACGATGACCAAACCCAGCGCCAACTCGCGAGCACCTGCAATGGGCGAAAGCGCGATGTCGGCCAAGTGTGTCGGGTCGATGCCGAAGATTTGGACGGCACTGCGTGGCGAAAGGATGAACGCTGCGCCCACTGCGCTTAGGAACAGGCCGTAGAGTGCCGATAAAATGAGTGCCATTCGCCGTACACCTGCTCCGCTTACTTGCTGCCATAAGGCAGTTCATTTGTGAGGTCGCTATTTACAAGTCGAAAAGAAACTTACGACCCGCAAATCCGCTGACCGGTCGTCGCCGTCACGCCTTCGTCTTGTAGCGCAAAAATACAAAATAGATCGCCGAAAACACAAGATACATCGCGACAATCGCATAAATCGGGAGGCTGAAAAGGATCAGGACCGCATACCAGCCGCCGAACAGCACGATGGTTACGAGCCAGCCTTCCCATGTGATGGGCCATGCGGCGAACCCGCCCAGCCACGATTTGAACCACGCCCGACCGAGATTCATCAGTTCTCTCCATCGTAATAACCGAGCGGCTTGGCGTCCTTGCCGATGATGTGGTGCAAGATTTTATTGCCCGAAGAGCCCGCGCGGCTCCACAGCAGGGTTTTTCCGGAGTCCGGATGCTCGCATACTTCAGTCTCCGACGTAGTCCCAATGCCAAGATATTTGAGAGTGACTGATCCAGTATTCACGATTTGACGTGCCGTTTCGGGGCCACCGGTCGGCGCGGCGCAAACGTCAACGGCCTTAATCGGATAGCTGTCTTCGCCGAAGCGGTAGGTTCCTTCGCCCTCCAGAATTATGAATAATTCGTGCTCGCGATGATGTGAGTGGCGCGGATAGGCCTTCTTGCCCGGCTCGACCGCATGAAACCTGCAGTCGATCCCTTTGGAACCGATCGTATCCGCAAACGACGCGATCTTAGCCTCAAAACTTCCCCCGTTGCCGATGGTCTTGAGTTCGAGGTCCCCGACGTTGACAACAGGCTTGATCCTCAACCCACGCTGCCTTCCAAGCTGATGCTTATCAATTTCTGCGTCTCCGCCAGAAACTCCATCGGCAGTTGCTGCAGCACATCGCGCACGAAACCGTTCACGATCAGCGCCACGGCCTCCTCCTGGCTCAGGCCGCGCTGAAGGCAATAAAACATCTGATCGTCGGAGATTTTAGACGTGGTCGCCTCATGCTCGAAATGTGCGCTCGCGTTTTTCGCCTCGATATACGGGATGGTGTGCGCGCCGCACTGGTCGCCCACAAGCAGGCTGTCGCACTGAGTGAAATTACGGGCATTCGATGCGCGGCGATGGGCGGAAACAAGGCCGCGATAGGTGTTGTCGGATCGGCCTGCAGCGATGCCCTTGGCCACGATGCGGCTTGACGTGTTTTTGCCGAGGTGAACCATCTTGGTGCCTGAGTCCACCTGCTGCTTTCCGTTAGAGATGGCGATGGAATAGAACTCACCGCGTGAGCCGTCGCCGCGCAAAATGCATGATGGATATTTCCATGTGATCGCCGAACCGGTCTCCACCTGCGTCCACGAAATCTTGGAGTTCACGCCCCGGCAGTCGCCACGCTTCGTGACGAAGTTATAGACGCCGCCCTTGCCGTTCTTGTCGCCCGGATACCAGTTCTGCACCGTGGAATATTTGATCTCCGCGTCGTCCAGCGCCACGAGTTCCACGACTGCTGCGTGAAGTTGATTCTCATCGCGCATGGGTGCCGTGCAGCCTTCGAGGTAGCTGACATAACTACCCTGATCGGCAATGATGAGAGTGCGCTCGAACTGGCCGGTGTTCTTCTCGTTGATTCGGAAGTAGGTGGACAGCTCCATCGGGCAACGGGTGCCTTTGGGGATGTAGACGAACGAGCCATCCGAGAACACGGCGGAGTTGAGCGTGGCGAAATAATTGTCCGTGGTCGGCACGACGCTGCCGAGATACTTGCGGACAAGCTCGGGATGCTCTTTCACCGCTTCCGAAAACGAGCAAAAGATCACGCCCGCCTTGCCTAGTTCTTCCTTGAACGTGGTTACGACCGAAACCGAGTCGAAAACTGCATCCACAGCCACACGCGGCATGGTGACGGTTGCACCTTCCACGCCAGCAAGTACGGCCTGTTCGCGCAACGGAATGCCGAGTTTCGCGTAAATCCGCAGCAACTCCGGATCGACTTCATCCAGGCTTTTTGGGCCTTCCGTCGATTTGGGCGCGGAGTAGTAATACAAATCCTGATAATCGATCTTGTCATACTTCGTGCGCGACCAGTTCGGCTCGGTCATCGTCTTCCAGCGACGGAAAGCCTCCAGACGCCACTCCAGCAGCCATGCCGGCTCGTCCTTGCGCGCGGAAATGTATCGCACGGTGCTTTCATCGAGGCCCTTTGGCGCGCGAACGCTCTCGATTTCGGACGTGAAGCCGTATTTATACTTGTCCACGTCGATTTCGCGAACCCGATCTATCGTCTCTGCGACTGGCGTTGCCATCTATTATTCCCTCAATGTCATGGCTGGGCGTGACCCCGGCCACATAAAACGTAAATGATCCCAGCGTGCGTATAACGTTTACCTGGGTTGTTCCGGCAGCTCCACAAGCTTTGTGAACCCGCCCCAGATCATGCGTTTGCCGTCAACCGGCATGTCGTCCATCATTTCTTTTAATCGTACGTCTTCCATCACCAGTTTGTTGATCCGGTCCCGCTCTTGTCTCGATGAATATACGATCCAGGAGAACGCCACGATCTCATCATCTTCGAGTTGAACCGCCTGAGGAAACGAGGTGAGCTTTCCCGGCTGCACATCGTCTGAAACGCACTCGACAACTTCGAGCGCGCCATGTTCGAGATAGACTGCACCAGCCTTCGCGGCAAGCTCGCGATAAACGTTCAGTTTTGCCTTTTTGATCGGAATCACAAATCCATCAACATAACTGCTCATTTTTATCGTCCTTTAGACAAACCTGGTGCCGCACATGTGCGGCAAAGCTTCGCAAACGAGGTCAAAAACCGCGCTATATCGTCATCAGTGGTATTCCAGCCGGTCGAAACACGGATCGCGCATGCTGCCAGGTCGTCCGGAACGCCCATGGCTTTCAGGACATGACTTGGTGAGACCTTGCCGGATGAGCAAGCCGAACCCGAACTCACCGCGATCCCATCGAGGTCGAACGCCATAAGCGCAAGTTCGGCTGAAACGCCCGGAACCGCGAAGCAGGTGGTGTTGGGCAGACGCGGCCCTCCCTCCCCGATGATGACAACGCCGGGGGCTCTTTCGCGAATGCCTGCCTCCAGCTTTGTCTGCGCCACTAAAGCCCACGCCTTGAAGCTGCTGCTTGAACGCTGGCCCGCCATCAATGCAGCGGCCATGCCTGCGATGCCGACAACATTCTCCGTGCCGCCTCGCCGCCCTTTCTCCTGACCGCCGCCCTCAATCAGCGGAGCAACGGGCGCATCGGCATAAATTCGATCATTCCAACTAATGGCAGCGACACCCTTTGGGCCGCCGAATTTGTGCGCGGAAATGAACGCCACATCGCCATTGAGCCCGGTGAATTCGCTACGCCCGGCCACCTGCACCCTGTCGCAGACCCATCGCGCCCCGAACTCTGTGCACAGTCTGCCGACACCGTCGGTCATCAGATGCACGCCCGTTTCACTGTTGGCTTCCTGAACGGCAACCACCGTTGGCGGACTTTGAACCAAAATACGTCTCAACTCGTCCAGATCGACCAGGCCATTAGAGGCGACAGGAAGAATACAAACGTCACTCGAATGTCTCAAAGCATTCAAAACGCACGGATGTTCCGTTGCGCTCACGACGACCGGTGCCAGGGCCCCATCCCGACCCAGCGCTTTTGCCGCCGCGTAAATCGATGCGTTCGCCGCTTCCGTTCCCCCGGAAACGAAGGTAAGATTTTTCGGTGCAATGCTAAAGCATTGGGCAATCTGTTCGCGCGCGCTTTCAACAATGCTGCGAGCCGCCCGCCCTTCCGCGTGGACCGACGACGGGTTGCCAACCAGATCCATAGCCGCCATCATGGCTTCGCGCGCCTCGGGCCGCAGTGGCGATGACGCGTTATGGTCGAGATAAACCCGCGTTTTTATGGCAAATCCTGTTGAATGTGTACTGGAGAACACGTGCACAACTGTGATACGTCAGAGGCCACACGAACTCAAAAGCAATTACAAAGCCTGCGGTTATCTCCATATATATGGATCGTGCAGATGCCGTCATCAAGAAACATGCGAACGTGGCGCTGGCATCACGCCCGCCGACGTGAGGGAACATGCCAGAAATCATCATTAATGGACCGGCCGGGCGTATCGAGGGCCGTTATCACCATGAAGCCAGACCCGGCACGCCCATAGCCATTATCCTGCACCCGCATTCGCAGTTCGGCGGGACCATGAACAACCAGCTTGTATACAGTCTCTATTATACTTTTGTGAAACGGGGCTTTTCGACGCTGCGGTTCAATTTTAGAGGGGTCGGTCGCAGCCAGGGAATATTCGACAATGGCCCCGGTGAACTCGCTGACGCTGCAACTGCGCTGGACTGGCTGCAGATCAACAACCCCGATGCGAAATCCTGCTGGATTGCGGGCGTATCGTTCGGTGCATGGATCGCCATGCAGCTCTTGATGCGGCGACCTGAAATCGACGGCTTCATCACGGTTGCGCCGCCGGCAAATCTTTACGATTTCAGTTTCCTGGCACCATGCCCGTCGTCGGGACTGATGGTGCACGGCGACCGGGACCGCGTGGTTCCGACGAACGCGGTGAAGTCGCTCGTGGACAAGCTCAAAACGCAAAAAGGTATTCTGGTCAGCCACGAGATCGTGCCCGGTGCCAATCACTTCTTCGAGGACAAGGTGGACGATCTGGTCAGCGTCGTGAACGGATATCTGGAAAAGCGTTTCTCCGGCGTGCCCATGATTTCGGGGTCTGGAAAAAAACGCGAAAAAACTGCGCAGGAGACCGGGTCGGCGTGATGCGGCTTATTCACGTTGCCACGGGGCAACAGCGGTTAACTAAAATTGGCGCTGCCGCGTCGAGCTCCGTTGGCAAGCTTGCATTTTCGGGACAAGCCCTCTGTTATCCCGCCGCAACGGCGGGATAACTTTGTTAATGACACTTCATAATTCGCGTATGACGGCGCAATAAGCGGTGAAAGGATCACCGCATATGGATCAAGAGACATTCGAGGCCTTGGTCGCCGTATTCAAGGCTCGAACGAGCCCGGACCTCCTGTCGATTCTGATAGACGAAGCGATTGAACCGGACTCGAAACTGGCCTTGATCGGGGCTTTAGGTTCGTTATCGAACAATGTCCTTTCGACCGAGGCTTTCGCAGCCGCGCGGCGGAAGGCAGCGTTTTATTGTATTCAGACCGGTGAATTCGAGCTTGGCGAGCGATTGGCGGGCCTGATGACACTTCCGGACGACAAGATTTTGCGCGCGCGGGCGCTTTATGGCCTTGGCAAGTCCGTTGAAGCAGCAGCGTTGTATCGGCAGGCCGTAATTGATCAGCCAGGCCTCAGGAATCGCGATGTCGAAGCGTCGATTGGGATCCGTGGCGGTGTAACCGGCCTTCAGCCTCCAGCTAAAGTCATATCGCTTACGAATTACTCGTCTCGCCGCGATCCAAAGGGCGATGGCGGTCGACGGGACGCTCAGTCCTCTTTCATCGAACCGTTTGAGGACGAATCCATAAATTTTGCGTCCGTGATCGGACAGGATGACGTCAAGGCCGAGATACGGCACAGGATCGTCTTGCCTTACCTGAAACCAACGCTCTATGAACGATACAATCGCGCGCCCGGTGGTAATTTGTTGCTGTATGGACCTCCAGGTTGCGGAAAGACGATGCTCGGCCGCGCCACCGCCGGTGAGAGTGACGCGCGGTTTCTCAGCGTCAATCCCGAAGACATCCTCGACAAATACGGCGGCGAGGCTGAAAAGCGGCTGCGCGTGATTTTCGATGAGGCACGGGCCTATACACCGGCGATTATATTCTTCGATGACTTCGATCTGATTGCGCAGAAGCGGACGGTAAAGGTCGGCGATGCGGCGTCTGCCCTGTCATCAGCACTTTTGTCGGAAATGGACGCCAATCACCGGGGGCTTGGCGGCGTCCTGATGATCGCAGCCACGAACGCGCCGTGGAAATTGGACCTCGCTTTTTTCCGGTCCGGACGGTTACAAAAAGCGATGTTCGTGAGCGCACCAGGCGATCAGGCGCGAATTGATCTTTTCAAGACGGAACTTGTGGGCGTTCCTGGTTCCGCTACTCTTGATTTCGCGCGGCTTTCAAGGCGGACAGCAGGCTTTTCCGCCGCAGATATTGCCGCCGTCTGCGATTGGGCGTGCGATCAGGTGCTCGCTAAAAGTCTTGCCGCAGGTATGGATAGCCCTCTGGCCACTCACATTCTGGAAAAAGGCGTCAAGGCCTGCAAGCCCTCCGTTAAATCCTGGACGGAAATGGCGCGAGGCGAACATCGCAGGACATTGACCGACGCCGGCCTTTACGATGCGATATTTCACGATAGGTGAGATTTATAGCGATGTTGCCTCTGCGCACCAAGCCGCGAACATAAGGCGTCGTGTTGCTCAGATAGCACTGAAACCGGAATGTCTGCCCAGTTTAGGACATAAACTGGCGCAAGTTTACGATCCGTAAGAGTACCTCACTGATTTTGATTTGACCACGAAGTCGCCCTGTTCCGCGTTGCTGGCGCTTCCCCCTAATTCAATTTGTCTGCATACTACCCGACTTTGGCGGAGGGCGTAGCTTTGGATGTTCCAGTATTCGATAAGTCGCGATTGCCGAGTCGCCATGTGTCCGTAGGGCCAGACCGGGCACCGCATCGATCGTACTATTATGCCATGGGCATGACGGAGGAGCAGATTGCTCAACCTTTCGTCGGCGTGGTTTCGTGCTGGAATGAAGCCGCGCCCTGCAATATCTCGCTTATGCGTCAGGCGCAAGCCGCAAAACGCGGCGTGTCTGAGGCGCGCGGCACTCCGCGCGAGTTTTGTACGATCACCGTAACCGATGGCATTGCCATGGGTCATCAGGGCATGAAGTCGTCTCTCGTCAGCCGCGAAGTGATCGCGGACTCCATCGAAGTGACCATGCGGGGCCACTGTTACGACGCCATGGTCGGCATCGCTGGCTGCGATAAATCGCTTCCGGGCATCATGATGGCGATGCTGCGGCTGAATGTCCCGAGTGTGTTCATGTACGGCGGCTCGATCCTTCCCGGCAAGTTTCAGGGCCGCGATGTTACGGTCGTCGACGTGTTCGAGGCGGTGGGCAAACATTCCGCTGGCAAGATGTCCGATGAAGACCTGCATGAGCTTGAGCGTGTCGTTTGTCCCGGCGTCGGAGCGTGCGGCGCACAGTTCACAGCCAACACCATGGCTTGCGTGTCCGAGGCCATCGGTCTGGCGCTCCCCTATTCAGCTGGTGCCCCTGCGCCGTATATCAGCCGGGACGAGTATGCGGTGCACAGCGGTCGGGCGGTAATGGACTGTCTCGCGAAAGGAATTCGTCCCCGCGACATCGTTACCCGCAAAGCGCTTGAGAACGCGGCGGTCGTTGTCGCGGCGTCAGGCGGCTCCACCAATGCAGCGTTGCATCTACCCGCCATGGCGCACGAGGCAGGCATCGCCTTCGATCTGTTCGACGTGGCCGAGGTCTTCAAGCGCACGCCCTATATCGCGGACCTGAAGCCCGGCGGAAATTATGTGGCCAAGGACATGTATGAGGCCGGTGGCGTGCCCATGCTTCTTCGCACCTTGCTCGATGGCGGCTATCTGCACGGCGATTGCATGACCGTAACGGGCAAAACCATCGCGCAGAATCTGGAAGGGCTGAAGTTCAACCACGAGCAGGTCGTCATCCGCGACGTGAAAACACCGCTTTCGCCTACGGGCGGCGTGGTGGGGTTGCGTGGTAGCCTTGCGCCGGACGGTGCCATCGTGAAGGTGGCTGGCATGACGAACCTGAAATTCAGCGGCCCTGCCCGATGTTTCGACTGCGAGGAAGATGCGTTCCGCGCGGTGGAGAACAAGGATTATCTGGAAGGCGAGGTGCTCGTCATCCGCTATGAGGGGCCGACGGGCGGCCCCGGGATGCGCGAGATGTTGTCCACTACGGCGGCGCTTTACGGACAGGGCATGGGTGACAAGGTAGCGCTCATCACAGACGGCCGGTTCTCAGGCGCGACCCGCGGCTTCTGCGTGGGGCACGTGGGGCCGGAAGCGGCGAAAGGCGGCCCGATTGCTCTGATCCACGATGGCGATATCATCACGATTGACGCCGAGAACGGCACAATCGATCTGCAAATCGACGAAAATGAGCTGGTTCGCCGTCGTGTTGCCTGGAGTCCGCCTAAAAATAACTCCACAACCGGAGCATTGTGGAAATATGGCCAGCAGGTTGGGCCAGCGCGTAACGGAGCCGTAACGCATCCGGGCGCTAGCGTCGAAGTTGTGTGTTATGCAGATATATAAAGTTGCATCGATTATTCGACTGTATGTGCCCGCCGTGGCTTTCGCCATCGTTGCGGGCTTGTCCTTCAAGCTGGAGCGGCGGTTCCACGATACGCGCCCGCTGGTCGCCAGCCATACCACAGCGCAAGCAACGCCCAAGCTTGAACTGTTGAATATACGGTCTCTTCGCCAACGCGCTCTTGCCGCGAGGAATGGCGATGTGGAAGCTGGACTCGAGATTGCGCGCCGGTATAGCCTTGGACAGGGGGTTGCACGCAGCGAGGCGCAGGCCTTTGCCCAGTACCGATTGATCGCGGACCGCTACAGCGATATCGATCCGACCGAGAAGCGCGCGGGTCATGTGGCCGAAGCGTTTCGGCTTCTCGCTCAAAGCTATCGCAAAGGTGTGCCCGACGCGAAGGTTGCCCCCGATCCGGCCTATGCCGTGCGGCTCCTGAGCTACGCCGCAAGTTATTTTCGTGATCCGTCATCCCAGTTCGAGTTGGCAAAGCTCATATTGAAGGGTGAAGGTGCGGTCCGAAATCCGCGAAATGCGGCACAGTGGCTTCTGAATGCCAGCCGCAAAGGCTATGTGCCCGCGCAGGCGCTTCTGGGGCGACTGTTATGGGATGGCGACGGCGTTCAGGTGGCGCGAGGAGACGGGCTGGGCCTGATGGCCGTTGCGCGGCGCAACGCTTCGCCAGACGTGAGAGAATGGGTTGAAGACCTGTTTGACAAGGCCGCATCCGAGGCAACAGCGACGGATTTGCTCGAAGCCAACGCGTTTGTGGCGCGCGAGGCCGGTGCGTTCGGATGGGCGTTGACAGATGACATTCTGGTGCGGCGACCGAATACGAAAGCGGGGGGTATTGAAGTCTTCAAACCCGTTATGCAACACGCGTCCATATCGCGGCCCGTTTGGTTGCCACTTTTTCGTGAGCGATTGCGGTTCCGACAAGCTCAGCAGACAATCAGCGCCCGGCTGAGTAGCGAAATGCCTGGCGCTGCGGTTGCTCAGGCGTTACCGGCAAAGACTAGCGAATCGACCCAAACTGGTCAGGGCGCTTCGACAAAAGGCGCATTCGCATCGAAAGCCACCCCCATCTCGTTTGTACCACAGCGTCGCGATTAACCAGTCTTCCATTTCTTTCAAGACGCGTAATCTGTGATCCGCTGCATGCATGTGTCGATATGGTCAATGCGATATCGCAGAACGCTACCCGCTTCATCGATGCATGGAATGTCGGCCAGACATAACGATTGCGCGGAATTGCTTCCCATTCGACCTCAATCACAATAACACATGCAAGCGGCGCGATGGCCGTGACCATCTGGATCGTCATCAATGAAGTTTACACTGTCCTGGCTCAAGGATCATTTGCAGACCGACGCGACGCTGGATGACATCGCGGCCAAGCTCACGATGATCGGCCTCGAAGTCGAAAGTGTTCAGGACGCGGCGGCACGGCTGTCGGCTTTCACAGTCGCCCGTGTGCTTGAGGCGGAACCGCATCCGAACGCGGACAAGCTGAAAGTCTGCAAAGTGCAGACGGCGGGCGGGATCGTTCAGGTCGTATGCGGCGCCCCAAACGCGCGCAAAGGGCTGATCGGCGTTTTCGCGGGGCCGGGCACGTACATTCCGGGTTCCAAAATCACCCTCGGCAAGGCCAATATTCGCGGCGTCGACTCCGTGGGCATGTTGTGTTCGGAGCGTGAACTTGAGCTATCCACCGAACACGATGGCATTATCGAACTTCCGGCGAGTGCCGCGAACCATGTCGGCGAACGCTTTGCCGATATCGCAGGCTTGAACGATCCTGTCATTGAGATCGCCGTCACCCCCAACCGTCCCGATTGCCTCGGCGTGCGCGGAATTGCCCGGGATCTGGCCGCCGCCGGGTTGGGCAAGCTCAAGAAAGCGGACGACGGCTACACCGGCGTCGGCGACTTCGATTGTCCCATCGCGGTCGACCTTCGCTTTCCCGGCGGCACGAACGATCCCTGTCCCATATTCGCGGGCCGCTTGATCCGCGGCGTGAAGAACGGCGCGGCCCCCGACTGGATGCAACGCCGCTTGAAAGCCATCGGCCTGAGAAGCATCAGCGCCCTCGTCGACGTGACGAATTACATCACTTACGACCGCGCGCGGCCATTGCACGTTTATGACGCCGCAGCGGTCGCAAGCCCGATCGTGGCGCGGTTGGGCAAAGCCGGTGAAAGTTTTGCGGCTCTGGACGGAAAGACATACAACGTCGACGAAAGCATGTGTGTGATTGCCGACGCGCATCGCGTGCTGGGTCTCGGCGGCATTATGGGCGGTACGGCAAGCGGCAGCACCGGCAACACCAGTGATGTGTTCATTGAAAGCGCATACTTTGATCCGCAGCGGACGGCAGCCACGGGGCGCAAAACGGGCATCCATTCCGACGCGCGCTTTCGCTTCGAGCGAGGCATCGATCCGCAATCGATACTTACCGGATTAAATCTTGCAACGAAGCTCATCATGCAGTCTTGCGGTGGCACGCCGAGCACGGTCGTAATGGCAGGGCGCGCACCGGACCGAAAAACGGTGATCGGGTTCGATCCGGCGCGCGTGCAGAAGCTGTCGGGTGCGAAATATACCAACGCTGAGATTGTCACATCGCTGAAGAAACTCGGCTTCGAGGTGGCGGGGCAAGCTCCCAATCTTAAAGTGACGGCCCCTTCGTGGCGGCCGGATATTCATGGGCCAGCCGATCTGGTGGAAGAAGTTGTTCGCTTGTCCGGGTCGGAGCGGATCCCATCCGTGCCTCTGCCGCGCAACGATGACGCAATATCCGTGGCTGTCATGACCGAAGGGCAAAAACGGGTTTCCGCCGCGCGCCGGACGCTTTCCGGTCGTGGGTTTGTGGAAGCGATTACGTGGTCATTCGTGCCTGAGGCGCATGCGCGCACGTTTGGCGGCGGAACTGACGCACTTCGTTTGGCCAATCCCATCTCAGTGGATATGTCGGACATGCGGCCGAACTTGCTGCCGGGGCTGATATCGGCTGCACGCACGAATGCGAACCACGGCAGAAGCGATGTAGCGCTTTTCGAAGTGGGGCAGGTATTTTATGGGATTACCCCGGAGCAGCAGAAAATGATCGCCGGTGGCGTTCGATCCGGTACGGCAAACCGGCATGGCTCCGGGAAACACTGGACCGGCGCTGCAAAGCCAGCCGATGTCTTCGACGCAAAATCGGACGCCGTTGCAGTGCTGGCAGCCCTTGGCGTCGATCCAGATAGAATGCAGATCACGCGGACCGCGCCAGCCTGGTATCATCCTGGCCGGTCGGGAACACTTCAGTTTGGTCCAAAGACGGTGCTGGCCCATTTCGGTGAACTTCACCCGCAAACCGCTCTGGCAATGGATGTCACCGGCTCGATTGCGGCTTTCGAAGTTTTTCTCGATGCCATATCGGAACCCCGTCGAAAAGGCACAGCAAAAGGCCCGCTTGTGCTGACGGATTTTCCATCGGTCCGGCGGGACTTCGCATTTCTTGTGGATCAATCGACCGAAGCAGCGACCGTAATCAAAGCGGCTTCTTGCGCGGATAAGGCGCTGATCACGGATGTGATCTTATTCGATGTCTTCGAAGGACAAGGTGTACCCGAAGGGAAAAAGTCGCTGGCTCTTGAGATTACGCTAACTCCACGGGACCGTACTTTGACAGATGCGGATATCGATGAAGTTGCGGGCAAGGTTGTCGCGAACGTGAAGAAGGCATCGGGCGGCGAATTGCGAAGCTAAGCCCGGCAATCGATTGCGTTGCAGACTTGCCGCGCAGACTTGCCGCCAACCACGGACCGCGCATTTTTGCCTTGAATAAAACACGAACCTCCACGATTTTTAGATTCTAGGCAGCGGTGGGCATCACCCCGCCGCGCTCCATCACACTCATGGAGACGACTCATGCCTAGACTGTTCACCGCCGTCGAACTCCCCGAAGAGCTTAAGTTGCGTCTGTCGCTTATGCGGTCCGGCCTGCCCGGTGCCCACTTCGTCGATCCGAGCAACTATCATCTTACGACGCGTTTTGCTGGCGATATTTCCGATCGCGCCGCCAACGCCTTTGCCGACGCGCTGATGGATATCCCGTTTCACAGTTTCGAACTGGAAATCTGCGGGCTTGGCAGCTTCGGCGGTCATAAGCCCCGTGCGGTATGGGCGTCGTTGAAGCCTTCTCTGGCGCTTGATCTCCTGCAAAAAGCCCATGAACGCGCGGCTCGTATGGCTGGCCTGCCGCCTGAGCCACGAAAGTTCTCGCCACATATCACACTGGCTCGTTTGCGCGGCACCCGTCCGGAAATGGTGGCGGCTTATCTTGCACAACATGGCGCATTTTCGTGCGCGCCCTTCACCGTGAGCGGCTTTGTGCTTTTTTCATCGCGCCCGAAGTATGGCGGCGGTCCGTATGTCGTCGAAGAAAGCTATCAATCCATAAACGCCGGGTATGAGGAAGAAGACGACTGGGCCGTAGCGTAATGGAGACCCCGGGGTTCAAGCGATTTGCCATTTACTGGACCCCGGAGGACACAAGCGATTTCGCCGCTTTCGGGCGCGCCTGGTTCTCGAACGCGGGGCCGCTCGCGGATCGGAGCAACGCGTTCGGGCTACCCCCCGAGCTTGCGGCACGGGCCACGAAAAGTCCTGCCCGCTATGGTCTTCATGCGACGCTCAAGGCACCGTTTCGTCTGGGAAACGCTGTGACCCAGCGAGTTTTGGACGCCTCCCTGACTGCGTTCTGTACCGGCAGGCGTAGGGCGTCCGCCGGGCCGCTCAGGCTTTCGAGCTTCGACGGCTTCCTCGGCCTCGTCCCGCAGTCACCCACGACGGAAATCGACTGGTTAGCGGCGGAATGTGTCACCTACTTCGATCATTTTCGGGCACCGCTCAGCGAAGATGACCGCGAACGACGACACCTGGACAGGCTGACTGTTCTGGAGCGTGATTTCTTCGAAGGGTTCGGCTATCCGCACATTTTGAGCTTATTCCAGTTTCACATCACGCTTGCTGGTCCGCTTCGAAATCCGGAGATCGACATCGTGGAACAGGCTCTGAACCCGGTCATAAAGTCTTTCTGCAACGAGCCGTTTTCGGTGGATCACCTTTCTCTGATGGGCGAGCCGACAAGCGGTGGTCCGTTCGAACTCCTGCACCGCTTTACGTTCGGGTGCATGCCGTAAACCGCAGACGGTTCGGTCGCCGGGCAGCGCGTCTCGGATGAATCCCGCGAATAATACGTAATGTGAAACACTGTTCGTCATTCTTTTATTGAGATGGTTCGGCTATGCCTGTCTGAACCGAATGTTACACCATGACGGAGACCCCGATGCGTGCGCTTTCAATCGCGGTTTTTTCTGTTTTCTTCAACTTGGCGGGCAATGCGTTAGCTCAACGCGCTGCCGATCCTGCGGCTAACGCGGTTATCGGCTTCGATACCCGTTTTCCGCCGGTTGTCGCGCAAAACGGTATGGTTTCCGCCCAAGAGCGTGTCGCAGCGGCCATCGGCACTGCGATCTTGAAACGCGGCGGAAACGCGGTCGATGCCGCTGTCGGCACCGGTTTTGCGTTGTCGGTGACCCATCCCCAAGCAGGAAATCTGGGCGGCGGCGGTTTCATGGTGATCGCCCTGGCCAAGGAGAAGAAAACAATCGCTATCGATTTTCGCGAGACGGCACCGGCTGCAGCGTCCAAGGATATGTTTCTGACCCCGGACGGCATCGTCGACTTCACAAAATCTCAGTTCAGCCGGACGTCGGCGGGCGTGCCGGGATCGGTGGCGGGGTTGCTTCATGCATTGGAGCGATATGGCTCCATGGCGCTTGCCGACGTGATGGAGCCTGCGATCCATCTGGCCGAGGACGGCTTTGCGATCCCGCCAGGCCTCGCACTCGCACTCAATCGTGGACGTGAACGGTTCGAGAAAGACTCGTCGTCGATGAGTTATTTCGTGAAGCCGGATAAACAGCCCTGGAAACCGGGAGATGTTCTGAAGCAGACGGACCTTGCAGCAACGTTGCGGGCCATCCGCGACCGGGGCGCAAAGGGGTTCTACGAAGGCCCGGTTGCGGAAAAGATCGCCGCCGAAATGCGTGACGGCGGTGGCCTCATTACGCTCGATGATCTGAAGTCGTACAAAGTTGTGGAACGCGAGCCGGTGCGGGGAAGCTATCGCGGCTATGAGATCATCTCGATGCCGCCGCCCTCGTCTGGGGGCGCTCATCTTATCCAGATCCTGAATATTCTCGAAGGATACGACCTTAAGGCTCTCGGACACAACAGCGCCGACTCCATCCATCGGATCATTGAGGCGACGAGGCGCGCCTATGCCGACCGCGCGAAATATATGGGCGATCCCGACTTCGTGGCGGTGCCGACTGCAGGAATTGTCAGCAAGGCTTATGCGGCAACACTTCGCGACACCATCGACCTGCGCAGCGCATCCTTGTCCGCGAACGTTGGCGCGGGCGTTTTGCCGTCGCGCGAGGGCGAGAATACGACTCATTACTCTGTGGTGGATAAAACCGGCAACGCGGTTTCAACCACAACGACGCTGAACTTCTTTTTCGGCAGCGGCTATTCCGTGGATGGCGCGGGCTTTCTTCTCAACGATGAAATGGACGATTTTACCGCAAAGCCGTCGACACCGAACGGTTTCGGTCTCATTCAAGGCGAAGCCAACGCCATTCAACCGGGCAAGCGGCCGTTGTCGTCGATGACCCCGACCATCGTGATGAAAGACGGCGCACCATATCTCGTCACCGGCAGTCCAGGCGGCAGCACCATCATTACCGCGGTTCTCCAACAGGTGCTCAACGTCCTGACCTTCAATATGAATGTCGCAGAAGCCACAGCCGAGCCGCGTGTGCACCATCAATGGCTGCCCGATCTTCTGATTTCCGAGCGAGGACTTTCACCGGATACGCTACGCATTCTGGAGGAGCGCGGGTTTCTGTTCCCGAAAAACAGCGATGGCGGATTTCAGCATCGGATATTGGGCAGGGTCAATTCGGTGATGCGAAAGGACGGATGGCTTTTTGGTGCAGCGGATACACGGGACGGCGACAGCGGTGCCGTTGGATACTGAAAACCTATGACGAAGCCGGATGCGTGAATTTGGAGTAATACCCGAACGGCTTCAATTCGACTGGTGATCGCCGTCCCCGCGCGGAGTGTTGGCACGAGCACCTGATAAACATAAGCCTTGACCAATGCCCGTAGGGGCTTTGCCCCGCAAACGTCTGCCCCGGTGAGATCGCCCTCTCAACCTTGTCATGCTGGTGGCGCAGCCCGTTCGGCGCCGCAAACAACTCACTGGATCGTTTGCCGGTGCGCCTCACCATCGATGAACACAAGCTTTTCCGGATCACGGTCTTGCTGCGTTCTCGACCGCACGAGCGAGAGCGGTTCCCGAAAAGTGTGACGCGGTTTTCAGATACCGCTCTCGTATGAATAACTCACACCATCGGCCTTAAATCTTGACCTGTGCCCATTTTCGGGTGGCGATTGACCCGATTATGTTTGGCGCGCTCATAAGGGCGTTCCAAGAATTACAGCATGCGTCGACGATGGCCTCGTCAGCGTGTGAACGCAAGCTCACACCCCGGCATTTGGCTGAGTTTTCGGAATGCAGATAACCAACATCGCCATCGTCAAAGTGTTACTTGTCCCGAAACCCCGGAAAAGCATGATGTGAAATACACATCCTGTCGCATCAGTTTTATTGGTGAGCCCAGATGGATTCGAACCATCGACCCTCTGATTAAAAGTCAGATGCTCTACCGGCTGAGCTATGGGCTCTGAATGCGGAGGTTGAAAATAACGACGCGGCTTAAGTCGCCGTCGCCAATACGAGTGGAACTAACCATAGGTAACGGGAACCCGTCAACCATCATCGCTCGTTATTACTGAACATAATGGCGCACTCTGGCAGCCGATGGTCTCGGGACCAGTCATAGACGGAGCGGAAATTTAAGTTAAGGTACATTCCAGAACTCAGCATCGCGCCGCCAAGGGCAAGAACGAAGAGTCGCGACAATCTTCCCTGCGCACCGAATTGAGATAGCGCTGCACAGCCATTCGGCCCTGATCGATTGCATAATCGGCCTTATGAAAATCAAACAGGCCGACGCCGTCGAGTTGGACGGCAATGGTGGCGTCCGGCGGATCGCCCACAAGACGGGAGCCTGCAATACGGCTTTGCGCAATGTTGAACGCTTCGAGCATCACCCTTGGGATACCCGGTGCCCCGTCGCGCCGCCCGATCATCTGGCGCTTCAGCAAATTAAAGCGCCCGCGCTTGACCTTCTCGTCATCCGACTTGTCGCGGTCACACTCGATCCGGGCCTCGGCCTCAATAGGGGCTGCGGTATGCCGCACATATTGCCCGGAGTGTAACGTCACGGCGATCACAAAATCCGCCTGAAGCGCCCGTGCTGCGGTCACCGGTACAGGATTGACAAGCGCACCATCCATCAGCCAGCGTCCGCCGATACGGACGGGCTTGAAAATCCCCGGCAGCGCGTAGGACGCGCGCAAGGCTGAAACGAGGGAGCCATTTGTCAGCCAGACCTCCTGACCTGTGCCCAGTTCCGTGGCAACCGCCATGAAGCGTTTCGGCAAGTCTTCGATCTGAACGCCACCGAGATACGAAAGCAATTTTTTCTCAATCCGCTTGCCGGACATCAGGCTGGAGCCGGAGAGATTGAGGTCCAGGAACCGAAGCAATCGTCTTACGGTCAGGGCGCGCGCAAAGCCCTCAAAGTCACCAAGATGGCCACCCGCATAGCATGCGCCCACAACCGCGCCAATCGACGTCCCTGCGACAACATCGGGTTTGAGACCCGCATCGCACAGGGCATTGATGACCCCGATATGGGCGAGACCGCGTGCGGCACCGCCGCCCAAGGCTAATCCAATTGTCGCTTTGGCCATTCTCGCCTTTTCTTAAGGAAGTGCACTATCACCCTAAAAATGGCTGACGAAGCTTGCGCGAAGCAACCCAAACCAACGCTCAATCGATCATTTCTAAGTGAGTGTTGCCGTTAACCGCGATCAGCCTGCGATAGAAGCAGGATCGCCGACCGGTATGGCAGGCTGCCTTGCCTTCGAGCACAACCTTAATCAAAATAACGTCCTGATCACAGTCGGTTTGCATTTCGATCACGACAAGACGGTTGCCGCTGGTTTCGCCTTTGCGCCACAGACTTTGACGGGACCTGCTCCAGAAGTGGGCTTCTCCTTTCTCAAGGGTAAGCCGAAGCGCTTCGACATTCATATGAGCAACCATAAGCACGGCCCCGTCACGAACATCCGAGACAACTGCTGTTATGAGGCCATCGGAGCCGAACCTTGGCGCGAACTCCGATCCCTCTTCCAAATCGGCTTTGTCTGACATGCCGTGCCGTGAGCCTACACCAAACCGGACAACCGCTGGCCATTAGCCAGTTGCATGAAACGCTCGCGATAACTGGAATCGGTCTTGAACTCGCCCGTGAACCGCGTCGTGATCGTTGTCGTCCCCGGTTTGTGGATCCCACGTGTGGTCATGCATTCATGCAAGGCGTCAATCATGATGGCCACACCGCGCGGTTTGAGCGCCTGCTCGATCGCGGTCGCTATCTGTGCTGTCATGGTTTCCTGGGTCTGCAACCGTTTCGCGTACATATCCACGACGCGGGCCAGCTTCGAAATACCGACCACACGGTCACCTGGCAGATAAGCGACATGTGCTACGCCGACGATGGGCAGCATATGATGTTCGCAATGGGACTCAAGACGGATATCGCGAAGCATGACGAGATCGTCATACCCCTGCACATCCTCGAATGTGCGTTCCAAAATCTCGAAGGGATCGCCTTCATACCCGGCAAAAAACTCGTCATAGGAGTCCACCACCCTGCGCGGCGTGTCGAGCAGGCCTTCGCGATGGGGGTCGTCGCCCGCCCACCCGATCAGCGTGCGCACGGCAGCCTCGGCTTCCTCGCGCGTTGGCCGCACAGGAGCTGCGATTTTTGCATCGCCATTGCTCCGCTTGTAAGCCACACCGCCGACAGACTGCGGCAAAATCTCGATAGCCATTCAACCCTTTCCGGACCGCCAAATGTCCATGAACCCGAAGCGGCCATGAAGCCAATGTGTCATGAAGCCGATTGCACTGAAGCCCACACCTCCCGCACCCCAGCGTCCGGCGCGTAAACCGATTCACGATTGAACGGAAAATGCGTGAACGGCCTCAAGGCCTCAGTTGGATGGCACCGTAGACTTTCCTTCTACGGTAGATGTGGACCCTGCGATTGCATGACATCCCACCATCACTCATATAATTTCAGTGGCGAGTGCGGCAAGGGTAAGAGGAGCTCTATATGGTCGACCTTGAAGAGATATATACCCAAAAGGTTCTTGCTCTGTCGGCAAACATTCCACGGACCGGACGGTTGAGGCATCCTCAGGCAACAGCGACGGCGCATTCCAAGCTATGCGGTTCCCGAATCACCGTCGATGTCGTGATGCAGGACGGCATCGTCGTCGACTACGCGCAGGACGTGAAAGCCTGTCTTCTTGGGCAGACTTCGGCAGCGATAGTCGGCGCGCACATCATTGGACGCACGGGAGCCGAGATGCAAACAATCGGTTCCGAAATGCGCAAGATGCTGAAAGAGAACGGGGCGCCTCCAGGCGGGGCTTGGGCGGATCTTGGAATTCTGGAGATTATTCGCGATTATAAGGCCCGACATGCGTCGGCGCTGCTCGTATTTAACGCGGTCGATGACGCAATAAGGCAGATCGAAACCAATTCACAGGCCTCGACCGAGCTGAATGTCTCCCAACAGCCACAATGACTTTAGAAAGCGGCAAGGAGGTGGCGATTAAGGGGCTGACGATCCGCGCTTGCTTGGTTATGTTATGCCCAACCCGAGGCGGCCGTAACGTGCGGCAGAATTGGATATTTGGTCGCCATCGAAAATTGGGGATGTGCGGCGCGACACTGGCTTTGAATTAGACTCGAGCGTTCGGGTCATGAGATTAGGCATCGGAGGGATTGATGGCACGGCTTTCGAGATTGGTTTGTATCGCAGTTGCGGGTTTGATGTTGAGCGGTGTCACATCGGGGGCGCGCGCGGATTTCGGTGACTTTTTGAATGATTTGTTTGGCCCGATAGGACCGCAAGGCCGTCAAACCGTGAAGTTCCGGGGAATATATGTACCGGGCTCCATCGTTGTCAGCTTCGCCGACCGTCGTCTGTATTATATTCAGGATCGCGGAACAGCGCTCAGCTATCCAATCGCCATTCCCAAGGCAGAAGCGAAATGGTCTGGGGTAAGTTACGTCAGCGACAAGCGCACAAATCCAACCTGGACGCCAACTGCCGAAATGCGTCGGGAAAACCCAAAACTCCCTGCATTCGTTCCCGGCGGTGATCCACGCAATCCTCTTGGCGTTCGCGCCTTGTATCTAGGTACGTCCATGTATCGCATACACGGGACGGACGCTCCACGCCTGATCGGGCAGGAAGTTTCGCACGGCTGCATTCGCATGTACAACCAGGACGCCGCTGATCTCTACCAGCGCGCGAAAGTCGGTGCTAAAGTCGTCGTGACCTGGAGTCGGTTCCCGGCTTCGTCCGTCTAACGCATTAATTGGTTAGCAGTTTATTTTCAATTGGGTTGCAGGCCGTGGACCGGTGTGCGACCCACATTCTATTTGCGCCATTCTCGATTGGTTATTAGAGTAGATCAGGCGGTAGGGCTTTCGGCGTTACCTGAAACGTAAACGGTTACTTGGTTGAGACCGCAAGCTTCCAGGCGCTTACGATAAACGCCCGCGTCCGATCAAACGTTTCTGATGCCGGAAAGTGCCTTTGGTTTTTCTTTGCAAGTCAGGTATTATTCGGAGAGGAATTTAGAAACGCCGCATTGGCTGTATCTTTGATTTGCGTATCGAGACCGCAGCCTTACCTTAACAGAGCCGTGGTGTCCGCGCTCACTGTTGCCGGTGCACCAAATGAGGCAAGCCCCAAAGACGCACAGTTTCCGTATCGGCCGGCCAAGTCAAAGTTGAGATCGTTTCAATCGAGACCGTTCCAGAAAGCACCGATGACGACCATTCTGGATAAAATAGTTGCTTATAAAGCAGAGGAAGTTGCTATCGCGAAACGGGCGAGGTCAACGTCCGAGATCGACGCGATCATAAAAGACCAGGGCCTCCCGCGAGGCTTCTTCGGAGCCTTAGCCAAAGTCAGAGACGACCATAAGCCTGCGCTTATCGCCGAGGTGAAGAAGGCAAGTCCATCCAAGGGAGTGATCCGGGCAGATTTTGACGCAGCCTCAATTGCAAAAGCCTATGAGTGTGGTGGTGCGACGTGTCTGTCGGTGTTGACAGATACGCCCTCGTTTCAAGGGTCGCCGGAAGACTTCCGACACGCTCGTGAAGCGGTCGCCATCCCGGTATTACGCAAAGATTTCATGATAGATATCTATCAGATTGCTGAAAGCCGCGCGATGGGTGCGGACTGCATTCTCATAATTATGGCTTGCACTGGGGATCATCTGGCGACAGATCTGCTTCAAGCAACGCGCGCTTATCGGATGGATGCTCTTGTCGAGGTTCACAACGAGGACGAACTGGCCCGCGCGCTTCGCTTGGACGCGAGGTTGATCGGCATCAATAACCGCGACCTTAATTCCTTCGACACGAGACTTGAAACCACTGAGCGCCTTGCGCCCCTCATTCCAAAGGATAGGATCGTGGTCGCGGAAAGCGGGATCAATACGTTCAGGGATATCACCCGTCTTGGCACCTCGGGCGCGCATGCATTTTTAGTGGGTGAAAGCCTCATGCGTCAAGATGACATCGTTCGCGCAACACAGACCTTGCTGGGTTCAGATACGTCAAAAACGGTGGCCGCATGACCCTTACGCATTTGAATGCGGCTGGCGAAGCCAGCATGGTCGACGTCGGGGATAAGGCCGTAACCGAGCGTTCCGCCGTTGCCTCTGGCACGATAACGATGCGCGCGGAAACGTTCGATCTGCTTGCAGGGAATCAGGCTCCCAAAGGTGATGTGCTCGCAGCGGCCCGAATTGCGGGAATCATGGGTTCGAAAAAGACCTCGGACCTTATTCCGCTTTGCCACCCGGTCGCGTTGACAACGGTTTCCATCGCTTTTACCTTCGAGCGTGTGAAATCTCGAGTTATAGTGACCGCCACTGCAAAAACGCGCGCAAAAACCGGTGTGGAAATGGAGGCACTGACAGCGGTATCTGTCGCTTGCCTTACTCTTTACGACATGTTGAAAGCGAGCGATAAGGCCATGCATATCGATGGTATTCGCCTTTTGTCGAAGACCGGTGGCCGGTCTGGCGAGTACTCGGCTGAGGCCGGACTGGGTTAATAAACTATGACCTTGTTGTCTGTCGCCGCCGCGCTGGATCGAATAATGGAAGCGGCATCGGTTTCCGGGCCGGAATTGGTATCCATATTCGATGCCGGTGGACGAGTTCTTGCGCTTGACCTTGCGTCTCGCGTCACACAACCCCCGTTTAACGCGTCTGCCATGGACGGTTATGCGATCCACGCATCCGACGTGATGAAAGCTCCGGTGGACCTCCGCATTGTCGGAGCCTCGGCCGCAGGCCACCCATTCCATGGAACCTGTAACCCTGGAGAGGCCGTTGAAATTTTCACCGGTGCGCCCGTGCCCGCCGACTGCGACACCGTTATCATTCAGGAAAATACGCACAAAACTGGAAACGTTGTGCAAGTTCGGCAAGCGTCGGCACTCGGTGCGAACATACGGCGAGATGGCGGCGACTTCCGCGAAGGCGAAGTTCTGCTCTCGGCGGGTCAAATGCTCCAGACCCGTCATGTGATGCTGGCAGCCGCCATGAACCATGCATATGTTCCCGTCCGCAGAAAGCCGACTGTCGCGATCCTTGCTACTGGGGATGAACTTGTCTCACCTGGTGGTCCCGTTCGTCCGGGAACCATCATTTCGTCGATCCCCCCTGCACTGCTGACGGCGCTCAGGACCTGGGGTGCCGAGCCCGTCGTCATTGAAGCGGCGGGCGATACATGGGAAAGCCTTCGGGAACGCATCGCCAGTTGTGTCAACGCAGACATCGTGGTGACCATCGGGGGCGCATCGATTGGCAAACACGACATTGTCCAAAGCGTTTTTGAAGCCGAAGGCGCTTCATTTTCGGTGCTCAAAGTCGCGATGCGGCCGGGCAAACCCTTGATGTTCGGACGATTGCGCAACCAACATGTTATGGGGCTGCCCGGAAATCCGGTCTCTGCGATCATTTGTGCACGCATCTTTCTAAAACCGCTCGTTCGTCGAATCCTTGGTCTCGATGACCTCGACGTCACTCAGTCGAAGCGTCTTGAAACGCCACTTAAAGCGAATGGTGACCGCACTCACTATATGCGTGCGGTGGCTACGAACGATTGCGTTACGCCGCTTGGTAATCAAGATAGCTCCCTAATGAGAACACTTGAACGCGCCAATTGCCTTATCGTCTGCGAACCGGGCATGCCGGAGTTGTCACCCGGCAACCTTGTGCGAACCTTACCGTTTGATTTCTGACCGTTTCCACAGAGGCGCTTTTTTAGTTGCGGAACGCACGGTGAACGTCTATTACTGTTCCCGGTTTGTACGGCAAAGACGTGCCGTTTGGGGTTCCTTATGCTAACACCAAAACAGAAACAGCTCTTGCTCTTCATCAGCGATAGCATCGATGCGACTGGCGTTCCTCCCTCGTTCGACGAGATGAAGGACGCATTGGACCTGAAGTCGAAATCTGGAATCCATCGATTGATCATGGCATTGGAAGAGCGGGGGTTTATCCGACGGCTGCCTCATCGCGCCCGGGCGCTGGAGGTTGTGAAGTTGCCGGAGCGTCCTCGATTGCGTGCTGTTGAGCAGGATCGACGCCGAAGTGGTTTCCAGCCGACTGTGATTGAAGGGCAAAGGCAGCGGCGCACTGGATTTGAAGAGCCGCCTTCCCCGGCTTTCATTCAGGATGAACTGAGCGCAATTTCCGTTCCAATCATGGGCAGGATTGCCGCGGGGGTTCCGAGATCCGCAATCGAGGATCACAGTCATGTTTTGATGATGCCTGCGGAACTGTTGTCTAACGGCGAGCACTTTGGCCTTGAAGTGCGCGGTGACTCCATGATCGATGCCGGCATTTATGATGGCGACACCGTTATCTTGAAAAGAACCCCTAACGCCGATACCGGGGATATCGTTGTCGCACTTATCGATGATGAGGAGGCCACACTTAAGCGTTTCCGCAAGCGTGGGAATTCTATCGCGCTTGAGCCGGCGAACACAGCTTATGAAACCCGCATATTCGGTTGTGACCGCATCAAGATACAGGGCAAGCTCGTTACGTTGGTGAGGCGCTTCTGATACACCCGTTAAGCTCGACTGTAAGGCAGTTCCTGCTATTCGAAATTGGCAAAAGCTGGTAAAATTTAATAAAATCAGGCCGGGTGTCAAGGAAACGCCAATGACAGATCTAGAAAAGCACGATAATACACTTTCGGTTTCAGTGCCATTGGATCGCTCCGCTGAAGTGTTCGGTCAAAACATGCTGCAGGCTTTCGAGCTTGCCGGGCAGGTTATGTCGCGCCTCCTGGAAGACAAAAGCAAGCGAGCGCCAGAATTGACATTCTCCGACGGTTTGACGGAGGCGACGAAAGTGATGGCACCCATCGTCCAGTATTGGGCGAACGACCCGTCAAGGCTTGCTGTTGAGCAAAGTAAACTCACCCGGGATCTTGTCGAATTGTGGGGACGGACCCATAAGCGGTTCCTGGGTGAGGAGGTTGAGCCTGTTTTCAAGTCTCAGGTCAGCGACGCCCGCTTTAACGATCGCGAATGGAGGGAAAATCCTTTTTTTGATTTTATTAAACAGGCCTACCTGTTGATGGGAACCTGGTCGGGGGATATGATTGAAAAGGCGGAAGGTGTCGATACTCATCAAAAGCACAAAGCACAGTTTTACTTAACTCAAATCGTAAGCGCGCTTTCGCCTTCTAATTTTCCGCTAACAAATCCAGAGGTTTTGAGGGCGACAATCGGAAGCAACGCTCAGAATTTAAGGCAGGGCATGTCGCAGTTGCTTGCGGATCTGCAACAATCTGGTGATCTGCTGCGGATACGTCAAACCGACATGTCTGCATTCGAGGTGGGCAGAAATCTTGCGACCACACCGGGCAAAGTTGTTTATCAGAATGAAATTATCCAGTTGATACAATACGCCCCTACGACACCCTCTGTTCGTGAGGTTCCGTTGCTAATAATACCGCCATGGATTAATAAATTCTATATCCTGGATCTCAATCCTCAAAAGTCATTTGTCAAGTGGCTCGTGGATCAAGGATTAACCGTCTTTCTGGTGTCCTGGGTCAACCCCGATGCGCGCCTTTCCCACAAGACCTTCGAGGATTACGTCAACGAAGGATTTTTAGCAGCGGTTGATGCGGCGTGTCAGATAACCCAGCAGCCTCAGATCAACGCGTTGGGGTATTGTGTCGGCGGAACATTGGTGGCGAGTGCGCTGGCTCACATGGCTGCGCGCGGCGATAAGCGGGTTAAGTCCTGTTCGTTTCTAGCGGCTCAGGTCGACTTTAGCAAAGCCGGCGATCTGATGGTCTTTATTGATGATGCGCAGCTGAAAGTGCTCGATGACCTGATGGCGCAAACCGGCTTCCTGGACGGGGCTAAAATGGCGAACGTTTTTAACATGTTACGACCAAAGGATCTCATCTGGCCTTACATTGTCAACAATTACCTGCTCGGCAAACAGCCATTTCCCTTCGACTTATTGTATTGGAACTCAGACTCGACCCGGATGCCAGCGGCCAATCACAGCTTCTATCTGAGGGAGTTCTATAGACATAATAAGCTGGCGCAGGGGTTGCTCAAGCTTAATGGCGTGAGCCTTGATTTAAGCCGCGTAATGATTCCAATCTATGAACTGGCGACGAGAGAGGATCATATCGCGCCCGCTCAGTCGGTGCTGTTGGGGTCGAAACTGTTCGGCGGACCGGTTCGTTTTGTACTTGCAGGGTCAGGGCATATTGCTGGTGTCGTCAATCCGCCTTCGAAGCCGAAATATGCATACTGGGCTTTGGAAGACGCCTCCATCAAGATCAAGGACATTTCCTCGATCGAAGACTTGGTCGCGAAAGCGACAGAAGTAACTGGGTCTTGGTGGCCGGATTACGTTCGCTGGCTGGATGATTTTTCTGGCAATGGTGTCGATGCTCGAACGCCGGGAAGCGAGTCGTTTTCGCCGCTCGAGGATGCGCCGGGTTCTTATGTTCGAAATTAGGGGGAACGGCTGGCAGCTTGTATTGGTTTTACTCTCGATATTGTTCTCAAGCACCAAGTTTCAGGGGATTAGGGTCGCTTATTAGTACTCTGTCTCAAAGCCGATGGGCGCGAATAAGCCGCTGGACTTGAGATGGAGGCAAGTTTACATGTGAATGTGGAACATAGCTGTTTGTTCGGTGGTAGATTAGATAGCCTATTCTGTGTCGTCGAAGAAACTATATGTTTGTCCGTTACTTTCGCCGTTCCGTTTTCCGCAATAGGGGTCATGTTCTGGTAATGCCGGTGTTAGTAAAAATTTGTGGGATATCGTCATCTGCTTCTCTGGACGCTGCGATAGAATCTAAGGCTGACTTTGTAGGATTTGTCTTTTACCCGCGTAGCCGACGGCACGTGGGTTTGGTCGCTGCCGAAAGTCTGCGCGCCCGGGCGGCAGACAGAATAATGACGGTTGCTTTAATTGTCGACGCAACCAATGCGGAGGTATCGGAGATCTCATCGCGGGTGCGCCCCGACTTTTTACAGCTTCATGGCGAAGAAACCGTGTCCCGTGTTCTCGAAATCAGGGCGTTGTCCAAAACGCCTGTTATAAAGGCGGTTAAGGTTTCATGCCGCGAGGATATCGCAACTGCACGCGCTTACGAAGGGGTCGCCGAGCGCATCCTGTTCGACGCCCACGTCCCTCCGTCATCCGGTGCCTTGCCTGGGGGCAATGGCGTAATCTTTGACTGGACTTGGCTTCGAAACACGGGTCTGCGACCGGATTTCATGCTATCTGGAGGCTTGACGCGAGACAATGTGGAACGTGCGATCCTGGTCAGTGGCACAGGCGCGGTGGATGTATCATCAGGAGTTGAGGATGCGCCGGGGATGAAATCAACAGTCCTCATCCAACAGTTTGTGCACAATGCCAGAAAAACGAAGCGAGCAGTCAGACAAAAGCTAGCGGATGTCGAGGGGTAGGCACAGTGTGGATCGTTATTCACGCGGGTCAAAGAATTCACACCGGAATCTTACGCGTGGTCAGATATGGCTCGCCAAACCCCGCCCCGAGCTTGCTCAAAGTCACGACGGGGCAGCGGTGGCTGCCGCATCCCTGGTGCAACAGAGAGTTTAACAGGAACACACCATGGATATGAACGCGGTCACACCGTTAAAACTCAACAGCTATCGGACCGGCCCTGACGAGCGCGGTCATTTTGGATTGTACGGCGGACGATTCGTTGCTGAAACCTTGATGCCGTTGGTCCTGGAACTTGAAACTGCCTACAACGCTGCGAAAGCCGATCCGATATTCAAGTCAGAACTTGACGGCCTTCACGCTCACTACTCGGGTCGGCCCAGTCCTCTTTATTTCGCGGAGCGGCTGACGCAGCGGTTCGGCGGCGCTAAAATCTACTTCAAACGCGATGAACTCAATCATACGGGGTCACACAAAATCAACAATTGTCTTGGGCAAATCCTGTTGGCCAAGCGTATGGGAAAGACGCGAATTATCGCCGAAACGGGCGCCGGGCAGCATGGCGTGGCGGTGGCGACGGTCGCGGCGCGGTTCGGATTGCCCTGCGTGGTTTATATGGGCAAGACCGATATCGAGCGGCAAAGCCCGAATGTGTTTCGTATGCGATTACTGGGTGCCGAGGTGCGCCCAGTCATCTCCGGGACCGCGACTTTGAAAGACGCAATGAACGAGGCGTTGCGCGATTGGGTGGCTCATGTGGAAGATACGTTTTACATCATCGGAACAGTGGCCGGGCCGCATCCGTACCCCGTCATGGTCCGCGATTTCCAATCCATCATCGGGCAAGAGGTACGGGAACAGATGCACCGCGCTGAGGGCCGGTTGCCGGACACTCTTGTTGCGGCGATAGGCGGCGGCTCGAATGCGATGGGGTTGTTTCATCCGTTTCTCGACGACGCGACCGTTGCCATGTTCGGCGTTGAGGCGGCAGGCCGGGGACTTGAGGAACGAAACGGGCACTGTGCTTCGCTGAATGGCGGAACGCCGGGCGTCCTGCATGGAAATCGCACCTATTTGCTACAGAACGACGACGGGCAAATCTTGGACGGCCACTCTATTTCCGCAGGTCTGGACTATCCGGGAATCGGGCCTGAGCACGCCTGGCTCCGCGACACCGGCCGCGTCACCTATGGCTATGCGACCGACAGGGAGGCGTTGGATGCCTTTCAACTCTGCACACAGCTTGAAGGCATCATCCCGGCGCTTGAACCGGCACATGCTTTGGCTTTTGTGCAGAAACTTGCTCCGGGCTTGCCCCGTGACAATCTTCTGGTTATGAATATGTGCGGACGCGGTGATAAGGATATTTTCGCAGTTGCCGGGCATTTGGGTATGGAAATTTAAGCAAAGTGAAGCAGGCGCCTTTGGTGTTATTTTGAACCTCCGTGTTTTTGCGGGTATGATTGGTATTGCTCTCGGGCTCCTTTGGATAAGTCAGGGCTCTGGCGTGTTCCCGGTCGGACCTATGGCAAACAAGATCGAGTACGCCTGGCTTGGGATCGTGGCGGTGGTTGCCGGGATCTTTGGTTTGTTCGTGGGGCGACGCTAGCATCATGCACAGAAACCGTATAGGCGTTCCCCCAAAACTGGAATGCCTGTTGACATACGGCGAATGTGTAAACACGATTTCTTGCTGCGCGGTGATGACCACTGAAACCACTGAGGTCCAGGCTCGTTTTGCTCAAAGTTGGAAGCTAATACAAATGACTGTCTTGTAGCCTTTTTTGTTGAATCAAACATTGGACAGGGAGTTTGAAATATGAAAAGCGTATGGGCGATTTTTGCCACAGTCTTCACTCAGATTTTAGCAGCAAATGTAAGCTATGCGGGTGTAGAAACAAATGCGGTCGCGGCACAGCAACTCGCGTCCGCGCTTAAAGACAGCGGCCCGGCGCGACCCGATGGAAGTCCGATTGGCGCAGGATTCTGGACCTGGCCACGAGAAAAACTGGACGCGTCAGGCTTTGAGGCTGCGTGCCGGTCGAACTTCGCCGTTCAATATACCGATGGCCATTATTTTGGACTGACCTTTTTCCCACCCTCGGGCCGCTATTCGGTCAGTGAAGCGGGTTTGTGCAAATTCGATTCAAAAACTGGTATCGAAGGGTGCGACGTGTCGTTTCTGGACGGTGGACGCAAAGCGAAGTTTCAAAGCAAATTCACACGCGAGGCCGATAACAGTCTTCGCATGAGCGTGACTGCCACGACGACGAACACGGAAGGCAAACCTGAGGAGGAAAAGCTCGACATTTTCCCTCTGCGCTGTCCGGACGCGGCGATATGGCCTGCCTTGCAGTTCATCCCCGATGCACCTGCGGCCGCACCTGCTCCCTCCCCGGTGCGCTGATGGTCCCAGTTCGGTCGCACTGACGGGTATGGGCATGCCGTACCCTTGATCCGGTTGTCGGTTCGTAATCCCGCTTAAATCAGATGGAAGCCGTACTTTTAACTTCTCGCAAACGAAACAGTAACGGAAAATTTAATTGACCTTCAACTGTGCCAATTAGAGCGGTTCCCGTTTTATTTTACCCATATCCGGCGATTTGAAAGAAGTTTTGACATTTCATGGTGATAAAGTCGTCAAGAAGTTTTCCGATGCGTTTCCAGAGGCTTTCGACGGATCGCTCTTTGTGTTTCCGAAGATGGGCTTTGAGTTTGGCGAAGACTTGTTCAATCAGGTTTGAGCAGACATTTGTTGGCAAAGCCAAAAATGTCTGCTGAGGTGAGTATGGAGGCAGGTCACGCAGTTCCGCCCCTGCCGCCTCGATCGCGATACGCACCGCATCGCTTTTGTGGGAACCGAGATTGTCCATCATGACGATATCGTCTTTGCGAAGCGTCGGCACGAGCACCTGATGAACATAAGCCTTGACCCATTCGCCGTTCGTTATGCCGGAGGCCTTACAGCATGACGGTCCGTCAAGAACCATCGGTGCCGTTAGACCATTGACACGCAATCCGGCCGTAAAAGTCGTGATCTTCCGATGCCCGTGGGGGCTTTGCCCCGCAAACGTCTGCCCAGGAGAGATCGCCCTCTCAACCTTGTCATGCTGGTGGCGCAGCCCGTTCGGCGCCGCAAACGATTCACTGGATCGTTTGCCGGTGCGCCTCACCATCGATAAATACAAGCTTTTCCGGATCAAGGTCTTGCTGTTCACCCGCCAAGCCTCGCGGGCTTGGGCGACATCGGGCCGGTCCTGTTCGCTGTCCGGAACCGTTTTGTTTGAAACTGAACCCCATGCGCAAGAGGTATCGGGACACCGAACTTCTGCCGGTCGCAATCCCTTGCCCGGACCGTCCGGCGCAAATTCCTTGAGCGTAATATCAGGCTCGCCTGTGACCCGGCTCTTCAGCCAATCCCGTGTGGGAAGCCAGGCCGCAGCGCCGGCCCCGCGATGCCGCCTGGGCGAAGACCGTCCCTCGCGCCGAGAGGCTTGCATCCATTTGACCGCGGTCGACGCGCTGATATCAAAAAACTGATATCAAAAAGCTTTGGGCCTGACCGCGCCGAACGGCCGTTCCCGGCCGCACGAATGAGAGCGGTTCCCGAAAAGTGTGACGCGGTTTTGGGATACCGCTCTTACTGAAAGAGTAGAGCCGATCAGCCGATTCCTTTGAATCGGGATCGGCTCTCAACGAACCCTCCAATCTTTCGAATAAGCCATCCAGGTCCCCTCTCTTGAGACCAGACTCAACTGCTTCGCTCAATTTGTGAATACCTTACGATTCCCTCAAATCGGGAACCGCTCTAAGACACGACGGATTCCCAAACCCATCAAATCAGATTCAAGCTATTTACCGGACGGAGGCCGGGATGGATGGCGAAGCCTTATTCAATCGATTTGCGGGAACGGGCATTACGGCGTGTAGCGGCGGGTGAAAACGTCCGCTCTGTTGCGGCGGTTCCAGGAGTGAGCGCGTCAAGCGTGATAGTGTCCCGTAACGTGGTGTAGCAGACGGTCATGCTCCAGGCCCTGTTGCCCGGGTTCAGACGGCGGCGATGGCCTTTCCGCTGACGCTGGGATCATCGCTCAAGCCAGCCAAAGTTTCCAGGGTCATGCAGCGCCTGCAGACGGCCCATTCATCGTTTTGTCCGAGAAGGAGCGCGCCGACGAGGCGTTCGATGGCGTTTTCGTTCGGGAAGATGGCGACGACGTTTGTGCGGCGTTTGACCTCGCGATTGAGGCGCTCGATGGGGTTGGTGGAATGGATCTGGGTCCAATGCTCTTTCGGGAACGCCATATAGGCGAGCGCATCGTGCTCGGCTTCGTCCATCAGCTTGGAGAGCTTCGGGAATCTATCGCGCAGGCGATCCGGGACGGCGCGCCATTCGACGCGGGCGGCCTCGCCTGTTTCCCGGGCGAAGGCGGTACTGATGGCCGCGAGACCATGGGTCGCTGCCTGGTGCCGGCGTGGGCCGTGGCGTTGCGGCGGAAGTGGACGCGGCAGCGCTGCCAGCTTGCGCCGGACACTTTTCTGGCGGCGGCTTTCAGGCCTTCGTGTGCGTCAGGGATAACAAGCTTGATGCCCCGCAACCCGCGCGCTGTCAGTGATCGCAGGAACTTCGTCCAGAAAGGTTCGGCCTCCGACGGCCCGATCGCCACGCCGGGCACCTCGCGACGGCCGCCGGTGTTGACGGCGACAGCGATTATGACGGCGACCGAGACAATCCTGCCGCCCTCGCGGACTTTAATGTAGGTGGCGTCGATCCACAGATACGGCCAAACGCCCTCCAGGGGGCGTTGGAGGAAAGTCTTTACCCGGTCGTCGATCTCTTCGCAAAGCCGCGACACCTGGCTTTTGGAGATGCCGGTCATGCCCGAAAGCGATCCGGCACGGATCGCGTCTCCGCGATCCTGTGGCCTCGACGAGATCGTCGACAGAGCGGGTCGGGATGCCTTGGACGCATGCCTCCTGGATTACGGCCACGAGCGCCTTCTCCGACGTGCCGCGCGGCTCCAGAAACGAAGGAAAGTACGAGCCTTTTCTGAGCTTTGGGATCGCGACCGGGATTGTGCCGGCCCGCGTGTGCCAGTCGCGCCCGCGGTAGCCGTTGCGCTGATTGATACGGCTGGCGGAGCGTTCGCCAGGGGCAGCGCCCGTCAAGCTCTCGACATTGAGATCCATCATGCGGTTCGCGACGAACAGCCTGCCTTCGGGCTTGACCCGGAGGTCATCATCTCCCTGAGGAGATCGTTGTCCGAACCCTTCTCAATGAGGTCTTTCAGGAGCAGTCTGTCCATGGTCATGGTGTCGGTCCCTGCCGATTCGAGCTTCGCAACCCGAACAGACAGCGAGTCGGACCATGACCGCCACAGCCCCGTTAACCGGGGCTGTGGACGGCGCGGGCTGTGGAGGGCCCACCACGCCCACAACCCCTGCCGCCGTACACCACGCGAGGGGACACCAGCTCATATCGTGTGGCGATAGCCGGAAGTGTTTGATCTTAGTGAACAATCGCTCGACGGCATTGCGCTGGCGGCAGAGCCATGCCGGGAAGGCGGGGCAGTTTTTCCGGTTCGGCATCGACCTGATATTCCCCCGGGCACCGCGTTTGCGCAGCATGTCGCGCAAGGCATCGCTGTCATAGGCGCGGTCCGCGAGCAGAATGTGCCCGGCCTGAACGGTTTCGAACATATCCGCCGCAGAGCGGCCGTCGTGAGCCTGGCCTTCGGTGAGCTTCAGCGCGATTGGAAGGCCATTGGTATCGACAAGGGCATGGACCTTTGTCGTCAGGCCACCACGCGAACGGCCCATGCAACGGGATCGGCCGTTTTTTTTACCCTTGGCAGCCTGCTGATGAACGCGGATCGAGGAGGAATCGATCATCTGGATGCTGCCGTCGTAAGCCGCTGACACAGCTTGAAAAAGCCCATACTCCTGCTTTGCGCCACCGGTTGAAGGGTTCACGCACATTGTGTGTGGGCCATGGCGCGCCGGAATATCGGCCCGTCCAGGCGAAGCCAAGCTGCGCCTGGACGCCGCACCCGTGCAAAGACGCCGGAAAATGCCATTCAAAACACTCCGGTCGTCAACACCCGGAACACCGCGCGGTTTGTTCGGTAATATAGGCTGGATCACCGACCATTCGAAATCCGTCAGATCAAAGCGCGCCATTCAAACCTCCCGAGTTGGATGCTTGAATCACTGTTCGCTCGACTTGTGAATCTATTTATGGGGAAGATTACCTAGAGCGGTTCCCGATTTATTTTACCCATATCCGGCGTTTTGAAAGAAGTTTTGGCATTCGAGCGGCATGAGGTCATCGATCAGTGTTCCTGTTCGTCTCCAGAGCCCGTCGAGCGAGCGTTCCTTGTGTCGCAAGTGCGCTTTCAATCTGGAAAACGCCTGCTAGATCGGGGAAGTACGCGGGCAATTAGCGCAATTGGCATCCAGCCTGTTCGATGGCGTGGCGCACCGAGTCGCTTTTGTGGGCGCTGAGGTTGTCCATCACAACAATGTCGCCTGGCTTCAGTTCGGGAACGAGAACCCTGTGATACAGGCTTTAGAGCCGATCCCGATCAAAAGGAATCGGGTGATCGGCTCTAAGTCCGAAAGCGCCGCGCACATTTCTTTCAGCGTGATGTCGGGGGCATCCGCGAGCGTGTTCCCGAGCCACTCTCTATGCGCCGCCAGGGGCGAGCGCCATCCCTCCGCCATGGGACTTGGCGTGCGCATGCCCGTCCACCCGATAGGCCTGCATCCACTTCACACCCGTCGACGCCCCGATCTGGAAAACCTTGGCCTGGCTGCGAGCAGATCGTCCCGCGTGGACCGCCTGAATATAGCGAACACGCAAATCAGCCGGGTAAACCATGAAGCCCCCTTGTTCAGGACAGACTCCACTGCTACGCACATCTTGTGAATCCCCTGTCGATTCAATTCAAACGGGAACCGCTCCAAGACTGCGATGCCTTTAATATGTAACCTTACTTCAAGCCCTTACCAATCACACGGGAGACAACACCCTCACGGGAATGACAGTCTTGTCTCCGGGCAACCGATGCCGCTATCGCCTTATTACCGCTCGCCAGGCCTGAAAGCGGGCTTCTTTCTCCGCCTGATCGTGGGTTTCAAACTCGGCGCGATCCTGCTGTTCAGCCAGCATCTTTGCATGTTCGTCCTCGGCTGCCTGCATGCGGGCATGCAGAACAGCATCCGCGTCGGCGATGGCATCCACAAGCGCGCGCTGATCTTTTGCGGCTTTCGCATCCCGCATCAGCTTCTCGCGGTCATCGGGCTTCAACCGCTGAAGTAATTCAGCGATTTCTCCAGGTTCGCCCCGACGCGGCTCATAAGCCGTATCGAAGCCCCACGACAGGCGGTTGCAGGCATTCACCAGCCGGGTGAGTTCGTTGACAGCATGAAGCTTCGCGTTGGCTAGCGCGCTCTGCATCGTCATCCAGCTTTCGACATCCCGCTGATGAGCGGCAAGGACGGTATCGCTGACCGGTTCGTTGTCGATAAGGCTGGCATCAAATGGCTGCGTCATGTATGTGTCTCCGAATTTATAGACAGTGTTGACCAGCTTATGCGCTCTTTCGTGAAAACTTGCGATATGCCGCTTGCGTCTGTTAACAGCCCATTGCCAACCGTGAACAAACGTAGGATTTGCGTCGAATGCCTGACGCGTGGATATATCCTTTTGCAGGGTTCAGGCGAGCCTTCGCATAGTCGCTAAAACTGCTTGAGCAATCGCTCAAGATAATCAAGCTCTGCCGGCGGACGCGATGGTTCGCCAAGACGCTTTCGAACCTCGTCAAGGATTTCCCGCGCCCGCTGCGTCGCGATTTCCTCGGGAATTTTCACATTTTCGCTCGAGTCGCCGAATTGCCCTTCCTGGGCGCGGCCCAGCGGATCGCGGGACGTTTGTTCGGCGCCCTGCCCCTGTTGCTGGCGCGCCATCTGCTCGGCAAGAGCGCGGGTGCCCTGCCGCAAACTGTCCAATGCCGACGTCTCCTGTTCGCCCGCGCGGCCCATGTCGCTCTCTGACAACGCGTCGCTGGCCTCACCCATGGAGCGTTCGGCATCCTGCAACTTTTTTGCGGGGGCACTTTTATCACCGCCGGGCATCTCGGAAAGCAGATCCTGCAACTGACGCCGCAAATCGCTCTGCCGTTGACGAAGCTGATCGGACGGAACCCCGGCAGCATCGCCACTTCCACGCGACTTTGGCTGCGCCCCGCGTTGTCCCCGCTGCCCGTTTTGTTCGCCGCTTCCTTCGTCACCCTGCTGCTGCGCGCGGAAGGTTTGATCCAGGAGTTGCTGCTGTTTCCTGGTGAGATCGCTGAGACGGTCGATCCCGCGCATCGCCTGACCGCTGTCGCCATCCCCTTGACCCTGGCCGCCTTTTTGTGCGGTCTGTAAAGACTCAAGGATATCGCGAAGCTCGCTCAGCATCTGCTGTGCGGCCTCCGCTGCCCCCGATTTGCCAAGCTGTTCGATCTTGTTCAGGAGCTTTTGCAAATCCTGCGGCGAGATGGTTTTTGTATCGCCGCCCTGCGCTTTGCGATCCTGTTGGGTCTGGCCTTTTTCCGCGAGCGCCTGCAGAAATTTGTTCAAAGCCTGCTTCAGTTCAGCCATCAGCTTCTGGATTTCCTCAGGTGTCGCACCGCGATCCAGACCCTCCTTCAAAGCATCCTGTGCCGCCCGTAAATCCCGTTCTGCGGCGCTAAGGTCGCCATCTTCGATGCGAAGCGCCAACGCCCACAGGCTGGTGACCACGTCCTCCAACTGTTCCGAAGACGAAGCCGTTTTGAGTTGCCCAGACGCGGACTTGAGCGCGAGGTACTGGGACGCCGGGATATTATCGTCCTGCCCGGCGATTGCCAGGGCATCGAGACTTTGCGCGATCACGGAGCCATTTGCCGGATTTTCGACAAGTGCGCGCCGCTGGCCAATGATGGCCTTTGCCAGCACCTTCGTAAATTTTCGCTCCGGCAGGATCAAGGCACGAGGCGCGCTCAAACCTTCCTGCCCGATCTCATCCTTCGCAACAAGGGACACGACTACCGGCAGCCCGGCCCACGGATGGGCGGTTAAATCTTTGTACGTCTTCGATTCGGCGCTTTTAACCGGCGTTCGGGGAAGAGCCAGCGCGAACACAGGGGGCTTGCCGATCATCGGCTGAGGCGACGATCCGGCACTGCCTTCAGACCCGGTTGGCATACGCTCGATCCGCGCTTCCGCGCCCGACACGCCGTAATCATCGTCAACCTTGTATTTGAACAGCATGACGGACCGGGGTGACAACTCGATCGGTCCCCGGAAGGCTATCTTTGGCGGCGCGTCCGGCGTTACGATCACGTTCCAGACACGATCCACCGCGTATCGCTGTTTGATGCTCAATGTCGCCGATGCCTCGATCTTCTTCGTAAACTCCGCGAATCCGTCCTGAGGCTTCGCAGTATTGTCGAGCGGTTTTAGCCCGCTATCGTTTCCGAGCGAGACTTTATAACGGGTCGCGTCCCCTCCATTTATGCGCACGGTCAGGGCAGACCCATGGGGGATCACAACCGGTTCCTTCGCGATGGGGACCGGTAGACTTCCGTTCGCCAGCATGATCGGTTCTTTTCGCGTGTAGGACGGCGGCGTTATAAAAGCGTCCAATCTGAAATCAGAGCTGGGCGCGATGTCCGGCACCTTGAATGCGGCCCTGATCCGGTTGCCGATGTCACCCCAAGTCCATACGCAAACGACGATTACGGTGAGAACCAGCAAGGCGCGAAGCGCGAACGGATCGCGCTTGTCGACGCGAGGATGGGGTTGGCCTGCTGACAACTTGTCAAGATTGGCCGATAACCGAGCCTGATGAGCACGCCAGAGTTCCGCGGCCTCCGGCAATTGCTCCGATCCGTGTAGCGTGTCGTTGAACGCGGTGAGTGGCCGGTGGGGTAATGCGGATACTTTTTCGAGACGAGCGCGGGCTTCAAGCCGCGACGGCCACCGCCAGAACACTAAAGGCAGAAGCGAAAGCACAAACGCCCCGTAAAACGCCCACAGCAGGCCCAGGTGAACGCGCGGCGAAAGCTGTGACCATACATCCAGGATCGAGGCCAGGAAAAATACACCGCCAATGCAGACGGGCAACCAGACGCGAGGCCAGAATTTCTCGAGAAACAAAACCCGTTGCGCAGACCTTATTTTCTTTTCAACAAGGTTATCGTAGTTGACCGGCGACTGAATGATACCCACCCGATTTGCTGCATCGTCTGACCAATGACAATAGCACAAAACCGCGTATGTCTGAAAGTGTGTTACATCGGCAAGCGAGACTTCACGGCAGCCGCTAGCGTTCCTTCGTCCAGATAATCCAGTTCGCCGCCGATGGGCATGCCACGCGCCAAACGTGAGATGGTCACAGTCAAACCCGCAAGTTCGGCCGCGATGTAATGTGCGGTGGTCTGACCCTCCACGGTTGCGTTAAGCGCGAGAATGATTTCACGAACGCCCGGCGCATGTGCCCGTTCGATCAGTTTCGTGATCGAGAGATCGTCCGGCCCGCGCCCGTCAAGCGGCGATAATGTGCCGCCAAGCACATGATAGCGCGAAGTAAGAATACTCGCCCGTTCCAGAGCCCATAGGTCGCCCACCTCTTCCACTACGCAGATCACCGAAGCGTCACGACCCGGGTCGACACAGATCGCGCACGGCTGTTGCGTGTCGATATTGCCGCAGGTTTTACACACCTCGATCTTGGACGCCGCCTCGTCGAGCGCGCGGGCAAGGGGGATCAGCAATTGCTCGCGCTTCTTGACGAGATGAAGGGCCGCCCTGCGCGCGGAGCGTGGGCCAAGGCCAGGCAATTTCGCAAGCAACGCGATCAGCCCCTCGATTTCAGTTCCCGCCGTTTTCCGTTTCGGTAATGCCATGGGTGTCAATGCAGGTATCGGGGTGATGGACGCATCAGGTGCCACGCGACGGATTGCGCCTCATGCTGGGCTTTTTCTGTCACGCTGAACGTAAACCTTGCTTGTTTTCGCGAGAACCATCCGGATGCTTTGAGGTAAACAGGTGCCGTTCTAACCCTCTCCCTTCCGGAGACATCTGCGAACGCCTGACTTCGTCATGGCCGCCTCAAGGGCGCCATCCAGTCTAACGGAACAGGAGCAACAACGGATAGGTCATGTGGCTCTGGATGGCCGGGTAGATCCCGGCCATGACGTCGGAAGTTATGCAAAGTTTCGCTCGGAACGAGGTTGGGAGATAAGGCACCACCGGTCGTCATTAGTCATGGCTGATTTGCAAAGCCCGCAAGCCGGTTGCCGATGTGCCGCCTTACTTATGCTCGTGTTTATGATTCCCGTGATCATGGTGGGAATGGTCGTGATCGTGATTGCAATCCGGGCCGTGCACGTGACCATGGTCATGCTCGTGATTGTCAATCCCCTCAGCCTTATCCTCGAAGATCGCCTCGTCGCGTTCCTGCTGCTCGGCAAAGGCGAGAAGCTCCTGCGACGTCACCGATTTCTCCTCAAGCTTTACGCGTTCCAGCGCAAAGTTGATGACCTTTTCCTCGTAAACGGGTGCGCGAAGCTCGTTGATGGCATTCGGATTTTTTTTATAGAATTCCAGAACCAGCCGCTCCTGACCTGGAAACTGCTTTGCGCGGTCTATCATGGCGCGCCGAAGTTCATCATCGGTGATCTTGATCTGGTTCTCGGTGCCGATTTCGGACAGCACAAGGCCTAGCCGAACGCGCCGTTCTGCCGTCTTGCGGTACTCGTCGCGCGACTTGTCTTCTGTGGTGCCTTCGGCTTCGAATGAACTCCTGGCTTGCTCCATCTGCTTCGTGTAGTTACGCCAGATGCCTTCGAATTCGGCATCCACAAGCGAGGCTGGAATATCGAAGCTGTGGTTCTCGTCGAGGGCATCCAGCAACTGTTTTTTAAGCTTGGCGCGAGAGGCGTTATCGAGTTCTTTCTGAAGCTGCCCGCGAATGGCGTCGTTCAGCTTCTCGAACGACTCGAGGCCAAGGGTCTTTGCGAAGTCGTCATCCGCCTTGGCGGCGACCGGCGCGGAAACATCCTTGATCCTGACTTCAAACACAGCCTCCTTGCCCGCAAGCGCCTCCGCCTGATAGTCGGCTGGAAACGTGACCGTGACCTGCCGGTCTTCGTCTGCAACGGCTCCTTCCAGCCCCGCCTCGAAGCCCGGGATAAACTGGTTCGAACCCAGCACAATGGCGGCGTCTTCGCCCGCCCCGCCCTCGAATGGCACGCCGTCAATGCTGCCCTTGAAGTCAATGGTCAGCTTGTCGCCGGTTGCGGCCGGTTCGGATTTCAGTTCGTAAGAGACGTTCGCGTCCATCAACCTCTTCAGCGCCTTGTCGATGTCGTCCGCCGCAGGGGTTGCCACTTCTTTCTCAAGCGTGATCGACGTCAGGTCGGCAAGTGCGATCCTGGGCAAAACCTCGAACGACATGGTGTATTCGAGGTCTGACATGCCATCGATGATGCGTTCGACGGCGGCCTGGTCTTCCGGAAGCTTGATATCCGGCTGAAACGCAGGCCGCTCTTTTCGCTCTTCCAACGCTTTCTGGCTCGTTTCGCCAACAGCCTGTTCCAAGATCTCGGCCATGACCGAGCGGCCATAAAGCTGACGAACGCGCTCCATCGGCACTTTGCCGGGACGAAAGCCGTTCAGCTTGACCTTGCCCTGTATGTCTTCGAGCTTTGTCGCAGCCCGCGATTTAAGCTCGGCCGCCGGGACGATAACCTTCAGCTCTCGTTTGAGACCGTCCGAAACTGTTTCTGTAATTTGCATCTGAAAAACCGCGTATATCGCTAAGGCCGAGCTGCCGTGCGAGTGCACGAGGCCGATCTCTTGAGATTGCACATTCAGACGCGTCGGACAAGACCACGTTTCATAAAACCACCGTATCGATCGGAGACGCGGCATAATACAAGGGTTGGCACCAAACGGCGCCGTGGCTGCACGCGATTGCGTCCACGACGCGGTATGGCTTAAGCGCGCATCTGAGCGCTGATGGTCTGGATCAGATCGAGATGTTCCAAGATTTGACCCCGTGCCAATTTTGCCTGTCCGATCTGCCCGGCATCACTTCCCGATTTGATGAAGGTTTCCTGGATCGTCAACAATTTTTGATGGCCTTCCAACTGTGCTTTCAGAAACGCCATATCGAAGTCGGCACTCGCCAGACCTTGCAGGGCAGCCACAGCTTGTTGTTGGTCTGCCGCAGCATTGGCTGACGGTTTACCGCCTGCTGAAATAAGGATCTCCTTTACGGTTTCCTGTTCATCGTTCTCGTACTTGGCGAATTTTTTAACCCATGCAGCGTTCGCACGCTGGAGTCCGACTTTCGATACGGCGAGCGAAACCCCGCCCGCATCCAAAGTATCTGTTATGTGCTTCAGTTCAGGCGCACCCTTTTTTGCTTGCGCATAAGCAGAAGTTGGAATTGCCGCGCCAAGTGCAATTAAACCCAACATGTTCCGGCGATCCATAATATCCTGCAATGGTTCTGTTTAAGCTCGGCATAACAATGCCTTAACCTGAAGACAACTGAAACGCCGGATTGTTTCACCGTGCCTCAACGGGATTTTTTATAGAGCTTGGACGAGATCTCGAACATCTCTTCAGGTGCATAATTCGGCGTAAAAGCTGACGCCGTACCGGTCAGGTTATGGATGCGACCGCCATCGGGATGACCATCGATCACTTCCAATTCGCCCTCGGGATCGCCGGGCAAAGCATGCTCTCCACGTCCCCAAATGGCTGACATTTCCGTGTAGTCGCCGTCACTGTTCGTATAGAGCTTGCGATGACTGCCCTCGTTCAGATACTTGCGGCATTCCGGGATGCGGTCCAGATCGATGTTCGGAACGGGCAGCATTGTCTCGATCGCCGTGCCGGTGATTTTTTTGAGCGCTAGCGCGTAGGCATGAGCGTGAACCGAGCCGCGCACGAGAAGGTAGGCACACACTTCGCGACCGGTTGGGTCAACCATCGTTTCATAGACGCGAAGTTTATGAATGCGAGCACCACATTCCAGATGGAAGTTGAACAGCAGGTCCATAATCAGGTTGCCGGTTGTCGTTACGAAGCCGCCATTCCACGGGATGCCGTTGCTGTCGGAAGGTGTGGCGCCACCGCCGTTTGACAGGAATGACGCAGCAAGCCGAATGTCCTGCATGTTTTCGAACGGGGCGTCGGAAATGTCCTGATTGTCGTCCTCGTCGCCGTCCGGCCCGTTGGCAAGCATTGCGATGCCATTGCTCACAAGCTCGACGTGACCAACCTCTTCGGCGGTGATGCTGGCAACGAGACTATAAAATGGGCGGAGCTTCTTTTTGCTGCGGAAGTTGAAGCTTTGAAACATGTAATTGTTCAAAGTCGACATTTCGCCGTACTTACCTCCAAGCAGCTCGGACAGGGCTGCCGCTGCGTTGGGATCCTGTTTTTTAGGTGCTGGAATTTCCGTTAAAAGTTGGTCGAGGCGGAGAAACATTTTCGCGTCCTTCACATTGTTGAGAAGGCCTTAACGGTCGATTTCAAAGGGTTGTTCCTGTTCGGCTGCGAGTTTGGTAAAGATGTGCACTGATGAAAAGGAAATCGAATGGCATTGGCTGACATAACGGGCCGGACTGCGGTTGTGACGGGCGCTACAGGTGGCATTGGCCTCTGGACCGCGGTGGGTCTCGCAAAGGCGGGGGCTGCTGTCATTATGGTGGCGCGGGACCCGAAAAAAGCCGGGGAAGCGAGAGCGTTCGTGGCGAAGCAGGCAAAAGGCGCACAGCCAACCGTGAAAATCGCCGATTTCGGTGATCTGAAGGCCGTGGACGCGTTGGCGCGTGACCTCAATGACAGCCTGCCTCATCTCGATGTTCTGGTAAACAACGCCGGAATCTTCTCAAGGCGATACGAAACCACGAAGGACGGCTACGAGCGCACCTTCGCAATCAATCATCTTGCGCCATTTCTTTTGACCAACCGCTTGCTGCCAGCGCTGGAACGAGCCGGAACGTCGACATATCGTTCGCGAATCGTGACGGTCGCGTCCGCCGCCGCAAAAGGTGCAAAGCTCGATTTCAGCGATCTCATGGGCAAAAACGGGTACTCCATGATGCGCGCTTACAGCCGTTCCAAGCTTGCGAACATTCTGTTTACCAGGGAACTCGCACGTCGCCTTGCAGGCAAATCCGTCACCGCGAATTGCCTTCATCCAGGTGTGGTCGCCACCAATATCGGAAGCATTGGCGGCGGCATGGGGTTCGTTTGGGAGTTGTTGAAGCCCGTTTTAATGACGCCCGAAAAAGGTGCGGAAAACTCGCTATACGTTGCAATGGCACCTGAGATCGAGGGCGTGAGCGGGGAATATTTCGTAAAGAAAAAAATCGCGTCAGTTAATGCCGTCGCGCTTGACGAGGGCATTGCGGTCAAGCTGTGGCAGGAAAGCGAGCGCATGATCCCAGAATTCTATTCAACTGCTGGCACAGTTAACGGCTGATCCAAACCTGGCAGAACCCCACACTTGCGCGGGGTTCTGCGCTGTGGCGCTGAACTAAGCAGCTTTCTTCTTGGCTTTTGCGACTTTCGCGCAATAAGCTTTCTTTTCTTTGCCCTTCTTGGTCGTGGTGGCTGGCTTCCATTCGCAGCTTGGCGCGGCGCAAGATGTTTCATCGGTGAAGCTTTTGCATGAAGCAGCGGCGGTCTTCTTTTCGGCGGCAACGGCAGATAACGTTCCTGCCGCGACGAAAGCAGCGATTGCTGCAAATTTCAAGGTGCGCATGTATGGGTCTCCGGTTAATTAAAATACGACGAGAACGCATAAAACCATACCGCGCATGTTGTAAAGTCTTTTTTAACGATTGTCCCAACGTATGGATTCAGTGTGATGTAATAAGCAGACTAGCTGGAATTTCATTCATCTGGCGTTCATTCTAACTAGGCGAGATCAGTAACGTGATATGCTGTAGTCTTGCAAAGAGGATTGCAGTTTTAGTACAGTTTCTCGAGGGGTGTTTCTACACCTTGACGGGTGAGACCTTTATTTGATCTGTACTTGTGTTCAGTCATCTTCCAACTTAAAATATGTTTATACAGATTGCTTTCAAAGCGTGGCGCTGTTCATGCTGCGCCTGCGTACAAAATGCCTGGTAAAGTTGAGCCGACGAAAGTCTGTTTGGGTCCGCGCTATCTCAATGAAAGGAAGTGGCGGTAATCGTGCTGGCTTGTAGCAGAATCGGAAAACGCCTTCGGCATCGCGAACGACAAGTCGATCCACATCTATTTGCTTCAGCATCGCCCCATAGCCATCACTCAAATCGAGCAAACTCGCGCAGATGACTGTTTGCCCGGGCGTGGGTAAAAAATTTTCCGCGCAAACCTGAACCACATCCATCCGCGTTGAAAGTTTAAGAGCGCGGAACAGGTCTCGGCTGAGGTCGCATGCTTCGGGATCACAGTCTATGCACATGCAGCGGGCACCCGGGAAGCGACGAGCCAGCAGGATTGCCGTGATCGGTAACGCACCGCTGCCGACGAAAGCATAATCACTGGAACCGCTCAATAACGGCGTTTCAGCCTCGAAAAGTGCTTCGTAATTTTGCCAATACCAAAATGATCGCAGGGTCCCTTCAGGGCACAAACTGCGGCTTATGCGCTGGCTCCACCACTTCTCCATCTTGCATTCGGCGCGGGCGCAATATGTTGCGAGGCTGCCAGCAACATCTTGTAAATCCGGATCGTCAGGCAGCGTTCCCCCGAAACCTGCTTCATGCCACTTTTGAAGGACATACACCAATCCGCTCAGTGTTTGTCTCACAGTCGGATTATCTGGCAACAGGTCGCGGTTGTCGTCCAGGATACTCATAACCCCGGTAAGATAGTCAGCGGCATCCGCCCTGTCCCGGATCAGACCCGCTTTGTGCGTTTCGGCATTTTGGGTCGTGGATTGCATGCAAATTCGGGCCTTCGCTGTCTATGTTTGTGAGGAGCCTTGCCGCATAGCCGTTCTTCGGATATGTCCCGAGGAACCCATAAACAGAGAATGCATGATGTCGGCTGAGAGTACCCACGCAAAGAAGAAGATTAACAAAGTCGTGCTCGCATATTCCGGCGGCCTCGATACATCCATTATCCTGAAATGGCTGCAAGTGACCTACGGTTGTGAGGTGGTGACATTCACCGCCGATCTGGGACAAGGGGAGGAGCTTGCACCTGCTCGCGCCAAAGCCGAGATGCTTGGCATCAAAGAAATATTCATCGAGGATTTGCGCGAGGAGTTCGTCCGCGACTTTGTTTTCCCGATGTTTCGCGCCAACGCGGTGTATGAAGGGCTGTATCTGCTCGGTACGTCCATTGCGCGCCCGTTGATCGCCAAGCGGCAGATCGAGATTGCACGCGCCACCGGTGCCGACGCCGTGTGCCACGGAGCCACCGGCAAGGGAAACGATCAGGTGCGCTTCGAACTGACCTATTATGCGCTGGAGCCGAACATCACCATCATTGCGCCGTGGCGGGAGTGGGAGTTCAAGTCGCGGCAGCATCTGCTGGATTTCGCCGAGAAGAACCAGATTCTCGTGACCAAAGACAAGAAGGGCGAAGCGCCGTTCTCGGTGGATGCGAACCTGCTGCACACCTCATCCGAGGGAAAATTGCTGGAAGACCCGGCCGTGGAAGCACCGGAATATGTGCATTCGCGCACCGTGCGGCCCGAGGATGCGCCCGACACGCCGGAATACATCGAAATCGGTTTCGAACGCGGCGACGCGGTCAGCATCAACGGCTGGACGCTTTCGCCCGCGACGCTGCTGACCAAGCTTAACGATTACGGCCGCAAGCACGGCATCGGTCGGCTCGATCTCGTCGAGAACCGCTTCGTCGGCATGAAATCGCGCGGCATTTACGAGACGCCGGGCGGTACCATCCTACTCGCCGCCCATCGCGGCATCGAGAGCATCACGCTTGATCGTGGTGCAGCTCACCTCAAAGACGAGCTGATGCCGAAATATGCCGAGCTGATCTACAACGGCTTCTGGTTCGCGCCTGAGCGCGAAATGCTGCAGGCCCTCATCGACAAAAGCCAGCAGTTCGTGACGGGCAGCGTGCGCGTGAAGCTCTACAAGGGCATGGCGCAGGTGGTGGGCCGGGAAAGCCCGCATTCGTTGTATAATCAGGACCTTGTGACGTTCGAGGAAGGGGCCGTGGCCTACGATCAGCGCGACGCGGAAGGGTTCATCAAGCTGAATGCTTTGCGGTTGCGGGCAGGACGGCTCTGAATGGAAAATTACAGAGAACGTTTGAAATTGATACAAATATATTAGTTACTAATATATTCTTTCTGTGTTAAAAAAATATAATAATTTTTGTCATGAAAGTTTTGTTGATTTGGTTTCAATTGAAATTGTGTTTAACATTTTTGGAGTGCTCTGATGCGAGGTGTTCTCTCTCTCTCTCTTGATTTGCTTTGCTGCATCCGCTCAATCGACCTGCGATAGATTGAAGGCGGAAGAGGATCAGTTAGGAAGTCAGCTTCTCCAGTATGCTAGCGAATATCCGGCAAAATATGCTGTAGCAGTTGGTTGCGCTCGGGTTGGAAGAGAACATACCGGGGCGGGAATAGCCTGCCTTCTATTCGGTTGTTACCATGTTGAATCGGGGAGTTGCCAGCGAGTTGGCGGCCAAATAATCACACTGATTGCGCGGAAATTTTTTATTGGGCAACAGAAGAGTCAGGCAAATTGCTCCAGATAGTGGCAAAAGCCGCCGGTCCTCTCGACCTCGATATGGAGGACTATCATGGCTGACCCCGAGAATGGACTGCCGTTTCCCCCTCCCCACCCGGGCGAGGTACTTAGGGAAGACATTCTTCCGGCACTCGGGTTGCAGGTGCGCGAATTAGCCAAGCACCTGGGTGTTTCACGCCAGTCGCTTTCGAGCCTCATTAACGAAAAGCGGTCGGTTTCCCTTGAAATGGCTCAACGGCTCGGCAAGGCGTTCGGCAACGGTCCCCGATTTTGGCTCGCCCTTCAGTTGCAGTGGGATGTGTGGCAAGCGGAGCGCCACGATCGCGTTCAGGTTAGTCGACTGGATTGGCAAGCCACGGCTTAGCCATTGCCGTGAGATGGGTTCGGTCTATTATTGGAATCCGATCACGTTCGAGGAAGGGGACGTTGCCTACGGCAGCGCGACGCGGAAGAGTCATCAAGTTGAGTGCCCCGCGATTACGGTCGGGGGCAGGGCGGCTTTAGAATGATGAGGTCGGCGGATCGTATTTCGCTGGTCTGGTTGCTAACAGATTTCCGTGCACGTCGGTTAACATCGCTGGAAGCAGGCATTTTTCCAACTGGGTTTTCGTTATTTTCCGCTTCCCTGATGCGACGCCGATCAAGTCGACGGAATGTCCCAAATGCGGAGGTGCGACAACGATTACTTCCTTGCCCGGGAAAACGTTGCGGACCATACAGATTGCGGGCTTCAAATCGCTATCCCGCGAAACGACCAAAGCTTTATCGTATGTATCTTTGTAGGCTTCGTTGAGCAGATAGATCGCGATATTCACGTCAGTCTCTTTCTCCTCATGACCTTTCCACCCATGGCTGCATTTGGGGCAATGACGGTCCTTTTCCTTAAAATGTCCCATCACCGTCGTAACGCCAACGCATTCCAGAGCTGCGACATATTCCTTATGCCGCGCTTTTTCCTGAGGAAGCCAGTTTGCAAAAGCCGAAAAATAATAGACTGCTTGTAAGCGCTCTGTTCGATTTGCTAATTGCGCTTGAGATAAGCCCCAGAGGTCGGTCCATAACAAGTGTGGCTCGTTCAAACGCTTAAGTGCGTGATACAGGTTAAAGCCATCGATAAATGAAGCGACGCGAATCATGTCTCATAATAAAAACCCCATGGACCAGAGTCCATGGGGTCCGCATAGCAAGCCATGCGGGATTACATCTTGCAACATACACTCCGATTCGGTTTTTGCAAATACGATTCTTATCGAGTCAAGCGGTATTTTTGTAACGCTGTTAAATTGTGTTAGGGAATTCGTTTATTTGCGAAGAATGGGGAAAGAACGACGAAATCGCCGGCAGCCTTCAAAACAAGCTGCGTGCTCTCTCGTCATGTTCCGCCGTTTGATCTGTACATCACATCGTTAAAGAGCATAGCTGGCGCGATTGCAGTATTGCCATAACGTGTGAACGGCACACGCGCCGTCGGAAAAAGCCATGCGCTTTTCGCGGCATTCATCTATGGTCGCTAAGACTAACCTTGCGAAAGGGTTCCACCCCATGGCCGATGCAACCAATCCCTTTACGGTGCTGTCTTACGTGAGCGGGCCAGCGTTGCTGACGAACGCCACATCGCTGCTGCTACTCAGCACCTCGAACAGGTTCGGGCGAGCCATCGACCGGTCGCGGTGGCTTGTAACCTATCTCGAAGGGCCAAGCGGATACAGGACCAAAGCCGGTGCCGCAAACGAACTCGTCGCGTCCCAACGGAGGGTTCAATTGATTGGGCGGGCTATGTCGCGGTTTTATCTCGCGACGGGCATGTTTGCCATGGCCACCCTCGTGTCCATCGCCGGTGCTGTCGCCGACCGGTATGTGGCCAGCCTCGTGTTCGACGCGTTGATCGCTTTTGCCGTGGCTTCGGGCATCGTAGGCTTTACGTCACTCGTCTCCGGTTCCGCCGCCTTGATTGTCGAAAGCCGACTGGCCGTGCAATCCCTTCGCGGCGAGGCGGCGGAGGCCGTGGACGCCATCGATCGGGCGCTTCATCCATCGGTCGATGCCAGAAAAGCGGAAACTATCCTGAAGCGCGATGGTAAGGGTGCCCCTGGATGATGGTCAGGGCTCGATAGAGCTGCTCAGCAAGCAATATGCGCGCAAGCCCGTGGGGCAAGGTCATGCGGCCGAGCGACAACTGGAGTTGGGACCGGCTCAGAAGTGCTTCGCCATGGCCGTCAGGGCCACCGAGCACAAACGCCGTGTCAAGGGCCTCATCCCGAAGGCGGGAAATCATGGCGGTGAATTCTTCCGAGGACAGGGCTTGTCCACTACCATTTAGCGCGACGATGCGGGTGCCAGACGTAATGCGCGCCAGCAGTTCGCGCCCCTCCTGTTCCCGGCGTTCGGCTACATCCTCGCTTCGTCCCTCGCCAATCTCGATCAGCGAGATCGGTTGCAGCTTGAGGTTTCGGGCCGAGGCGTTGAACAAATCGAAATACCGATTGAAGAGCGTTTGTTCGGCCCCGCTCTTCAATCGTCCCACGGCATGAATGGAAACTTTCATCTCCGCGGCCTCAGGTTGGATTACTCTGCGGCTGTCAACTGCGGACGGTCAGAAGCCCACATTTTCTCAAGATTGTAAAACGCCCGGACTTCCGGTCTAAAGATATGAACGATCACGTCTCCGGCATCCACGAGAACCCAGTCGCACAACTCCATACCTTCAACACGCGTTCCGCAGACACCCTCTCCTTTCAACTTCTCAATAAGCTGATCGGCGACCGCTCCCACATGTCGTTGGGACCGGCCCGAGGCTACAATCATGGTATCAGCGAGGGACGTTTTGCCGGTCAGATCGATGGTCACGATCTCTTCGGCCTTCGCATCGTCCAGTGCCGCAAGGGCAACGGTATGTAATGCGGATTGAGACAGGGATGGTGTTAGCTTCAAAGCGTTGGGTTTCAGCGGCGCACCTTTCTTTTTTGCAATGGGCCTTTCGTGATTGGTCTTCGGCTTTGTAAAATGCAGCAAGTTGCACATGAGTTCAAGGGGTGACGCGATTTCGCGTGGATATTTCTCAAACCCTCATCCAGCACCCGGTGCGTTCAGGTTCTGACGGCGCAGGAGGAACGCAAGCGGAATGGCGCAGGCGGCGATGATCGACACACAGTAAAACAGGTCCATGTAGGACAGAAACGCAGCCTGCTTCTGCACGATTCCGCCGATATAAGCGGTTGCCTGATTCGAGGCCTGCAATGCAGACGAACCCTTCGCCGTGAAATAATCCGTCATCTTGCGCACCATATCCTGATAGCTCGACGATGACGTGGTCACGTGCTCCACCAGTCGGCTTTGATGAAATTGCGCGCGATCCTGTAGCAACGTGTTGGAGAACGATACCAGAATGCTGCCGCCCAAATTCCGTGCAACGTTTATGAGCGCGGATGCCTGATTGGTTTCGTCGGGTTTCAGTCCGACGTAGCAGGCGGTTGTCACGGAAAGAAACAGGAACGGAAAGCCAACGGATACATACACCCTCGACCATGCGAAGAAGTTGAAATCGCTGTCCGCATAGAGTGACGTAAAGCGCCTGGTAGCGACAGACACGATGGCGAACCCGAGCACGACAAGCCACATGGGCTGTATCTTGCCTGAAAGATATCCCGTAAGCGGCATCATGACCAGCAGCGCCAATCCGCCGCCCGACAACGCATAACCGGCGAGAGTGGCCGTGTAACCATACTGCGTCTGAAGCAGTTGCGGGATCGATTGCGTCGTCGAAACAAGAATGCCGCCGAGCACCATCATCAAGATGAAGCAGGTCCCAAACTGCCGCCGGAACAGCAGACGCACGTTCACAATGGGGTCTTTCCGGTAAAGTTCCCACGGGATTGACGCGAGCAGACACGTGACCGAGATCACGGTCATGATCGTGATGGTGCGCGACGCGAACCAGTCGGCGCGCTGGCCCTGATCGAGCACGTATTCGAGACAGCCAAGACCGACGGCAATGAAAAATATTCCAAGCCAGTCAATGTTCAGGCCGTTTTTCGTGAGCTTCTCGCGCTGTTTTTTTGTGGTGGCCGGTTCGCTGAGGAGTGTGCCCACGAGAACTAGCGACAGGATCCCCATCGGTATGTTGATGAAAAATATCCAGTGCCACGACGCGTTATCGGTGATGATACCTCCGAGCGTCGGGCCAAGAGCTGGCGCGAGCACTACCGCCAAACCCTGAAGAGCGAAGGCCTGTCCACGCTTTTCGGGAGGAAACGTGTCCGCAAGGATGGATTGCTCGCTTGGGGCAAGACCGCCGCCGCCAAGACCTTGCAAAATGCGGAAAAATATCAGCGAATTCAAATCCCACGCCAGCCCGCATAACAGCGAACTCACGGTAAAGACGGTGACGGCACCCATATAAAAGCGCTTGCGCCCGATCACGGTTGAAAGCCATCCGCTGATGGGCAACACAATGGCGTTCGATACGAGATAGCTCGTGGATATCCACGTCGCTTCATCGTTGGACACCGCAAGGCTGCCCGCCACGTGCTGCAAAGCAACCGCGATGATCGTGATGTCCAGCACTTCCATGAAAGTGGCAATGGACACCACGCCCGCGATGAGCCATGGATTATGGCCGCCCGCTGCCGACCCTGCTGTTTGCTTCGTGCCGCCTCTTGCGGCCTTGTCATCGCTCATCGGACGCGCGCCTTTGGAACCACCGACATCCCCGGCCCGACCACCACGTCGGGCTGTTCATCGAAGACAATCTTGACCGGAACCCGTTGCACGACCTTGACGTAGTTACCGGTGGCATTCTCGGCGGGTAACAGGCTGAAAGCGGTTCCTGAACCAGACTGAACACTATCGATGTGCCCTTTGAACGTTCGTTTGGAATAGGCGTCGATGCGGATATCCACCGGCTGGCCGGGTTTCATATCCTCGATCTGCGTCTCGCGAAAGTTTGCCACAACCCATAACGGGCTCGGCACAAGGATCATCAACGTCTGCCCCGATTGGACCAGTTGGCCGCGTGCGGCCGTAAGCTGAACAATGCGTCCCGCCTGATCCGCCTTTACAACAGTATAACCAAGGTTCGTATTCGCCTGATCGCGCTGAGCTTTTGCCTGCACGATATTGGCTTCAGAGCTGATCCGCTGCGCCAGAAGCGCTGACAACTGTTTTTGCGCGGCATTAACGCCCGCAATGGTTCGCGTCACGGCTGCGTGCGCTTGCAACAGGGATGCACGGGTTTGCTGCGCGCGCTGAACCGAGCCTGACCCTGTGATTGCGAGTTGCTGATAGCGGACATTTTCCTCTTCGGCCAACGTTGCGGAGGCTCGCGCGTCGGCAATCTGTGCTTCCGACTGGGCGATCTGTGCTTGCTGTGAGGCAATCTGAGCATCGATATTTGGAATACTGGCCTCGGCCTGCGCGAGTTGTGCCTCAACCTGAGCAAGTGATGTCCTGTAGTCGCGGTCGTCGATAACTGCGAGCACATCTCCGGCGTTGACGAGTTGATTGTCCGTGACATTGACGTTCGTGATGTAACCGTTGGCTTTCGCCGCTACGACAAACTGGCGCGCGGTGATGAACGCGTCGTCGGTGCTTTCAAAATGACGTGAGTTCTGCCACCATATGAAGCCTGCGATTGCTGCGGCGATCAAAAGCAGGATAACCAGGATGAAAGCCAGGGGATGGCGTCGGATGAGGCTCGGGCGGTTTGGATCGTTCTTGGTCTGATCCTCCGAATCGTCTTTGTTGTCTTCGGCTCCCTTGCCGTCACCGTCTTCGGTTTTGCCGCTACTGGATTTGTCTTCATTTTTGTGTTCGCTGTCGTCGTTCTTCGTGCGGGTATCGTCGCGATGTTGGTGGGGTCTTCGAGCCTGATCACTATTCGCCCTGCCATCAAGTAACTTTTGTCGGTCGCCGGAGGTTGTTCGATCAAGTTCCACGGTTTCCTGATGTTCGGCCACGGTTCCACCTTCGTGCTTTAACCCCGTCTGCAAAATCCTGAAACTGGAACTTGTTCCGCTCACGTTGCGTATTTTCATGGAAAGCGGGTCAGTCTACAAAAATCAGGTTTGCACATATCCCCGACTTCCGGCCACAATGACGAAAGGGGTGCGTCATGGTTTACGATCTGATCTTGAAGGGCGGGCGCGTTATCGATCCTTCGCAAGGCGTCGATGGTGTAATGGATGTCGCGTTCGCGGGCGGCAAGGTTGCAGCCATTGGCACCGGCCTAACGCCCGGCCCGGAAACGACGGTGCGCGATATCGCCGGTTTGATCGTAACGCCAGGGCTGATCGATCTTCATACGCACATCTATTGGGGTGGGACGTCACTCGGTATCGATGCGGATGAGTTCTGTCGAACGTCCGGTGTGACAACCTCGGTGGATACCGGAAGTGCTGGGCCGGGTAATTTCGCGGGCTTCCGCAAACATGTGATTGAGAAAAGCCAGGCGCGTATCCTCGCTTATCTTCACATCTCTCATGCTGGCATTTACGCTTTCGGCCATCGTGTCATGGTCGGCGAGAGTGAAGACATCCGCCTCATGAACCCGGCCGATGCCGTTGAGGTGGCGGACGCCAACCGCGACGTTATCGTGGGCATCAAGGTGCGCGTCGGCCGCAACACGGCAGGCACTCATGGTGCCGAGGTGCTCGGCATGGGCCTTCAGGTGGCTGAAGAAGTCGGTATGCCGCTCATGTGCCACATCGACCATCCGCCGCCCACTTATGACGAGGTCGTGGACCGGTTGCGACCCGGCGACGTGCTGACCCATGCGTTCCGCCCGTTCCCGAATTCGCCGGCGACCGCGCAAGGCACGGTGCGACCTGCGGTTCTTGCGGCGCGAAAGAGGGGCGTGCTGTTCGATATCGGCCATGGCATGCGCTCGTTTTCGTTCAAGACCGCGCGCGCCATGATCGCCAACGGTTTTTATCCGGACACGATCTCGTCGGATGTTCACGCATTATGCATCGACGGACCCGCCTTCGATCAGGTGACGACCATGTCGAAGTTTCTGGCGATGGGCGTGCCCCTTGGGGAGGTCATCAGACAATCGACCGTAAATGCGGCGATGGCGTTGCAGCGCCCGGAACTCGGCACCTTCAAGCCGGGATCGGCGGGCGATGCCACGCTGCTTTACATTCGCGAAGGGGAATTCGACCTGTACGACACCGTGGGCGAACATATCAGTGCACGTCAGAAAATTTTTGCGGAAGGCGTTGTGCTGAAAGGTCGCTGGTGGCATCCTGATTTGGTGAAATGAAGCGCCGCGTGCAAAAGCGTCAATCGATTTTGCGAGGCCGGATGCGATAAATAAAAAGTTGATGAGTCATGTTTGATCCCAAAAAAGCAAACGGTGCCACTGGCGGCTCAATCGGCATCGTTGGACTGGGTCAGATGGGCCTGGCTATGGGTATGACGCTGGCGGCGCGGGGCTTTCAGGTCGTCGGCTGCGACGTCAACGCAGCGCGCCGCGAGACGGCCGGTGATCGCGGTATCGAGTCTCATGGTCTGCCGGGGCTTGCTCATCGTGCCGACTTCGTGATTTTGTCGCTTCCGCTCGCAAGACACGTGTCCGATGTGGTCAGCGGACTGGACGGCTTGCTTGCCCATCTTAAAGCTGGCGCGGTGATCATCGACACCTCGACCTCGGAACCTGCAGTATCGCGTCGTCTCGCTGCCGAGGCTGAAACTCACGGCATCGGGTTTCTCGATGCTCCTGTGTCCGGCGGACCTGCGGGGGCTGCGTCCGGCACCCTCACAATGATGGTCGGCGGAACCTCAGAAACCGTCACGAAATCGCGCCCGCTGCTCGATGCTTTGGCCGCAAAGGTGATCCACGTCGGACCAACGGGAGCGGGTAATGTGGCAAAGCTCGTCAACAACCTTCTGGTCGCAATCAACCTGCTGACGGTCGCGGAAGCGGTGCGGCTCGCGGAAGCATCGGGCGTTCCTGCGCACAACGCGCTCAATGTCGTGAACATGGCGTCTGGCCGCTCGGCGGTCACTGAAGTCAACTATCCGCGCTGGATTTTGTCCGACGCGTTCGACTCCGGCTTCACGATGGGCCTCATGCGAAAGGACGTGCAACTGGCTTTGGCGCTGGCTGTGGAAGCGGGGACCGACCTCCCAGTGAGCGAGTTGGTTGCGCGTCTCTGGAATGACAGCGTACCGGCACTTGCCGACGGAGAGGATTTCAACCGTATTGTAACGCTGAATGGCGCGAGTGCCGACGTATGAGCGGAGCCGAAATATGAGCGGAACGGCTGCTTCCGCGCGCGTTCGTGACCTTGTGTCCGATCTCATGCCAGGCGACGAGGTGTCGAGCTTTATCGGCGGAGAGTGGGTGGCGGGCCGTGGAGAGGCGATCACGCTCTTCGATCCGGCGACGGGTCAACCGCTGCTGACTTATCGCGATGGTGACGCTGCTGCGGCTGCCGACGCGCTGACGGCAACCGGGCGCGGGTTCACGGCGTGGCAAAAACTCACCGCGTCGGCACGTGGCCGGATTGTGTGGGCCATCGGTCAGGAAGTGCGGCGCGAGGCAGCGCGCTTGGCGGAGATCGAGGCTATCACGGCGGGCAAGCCCATTCGCGATGCTCGCGCCGAGGTCGCACGCGTCGCCGAGATGTTCGAATATTATGCAGGCTGGTGCGACAAGTTGCATGGCGACGTGATCCCGGTGCCGACCTCGCATCTCAATTACACGATCCGCGAACCGTATGGCGCTGTGGTTCAGATCACGCCGTGGAACGCGCCGATCTTCACGGCGGGCTGGCAAATCGCGCCCGCCATCGCGGCGGGCAACGCGGTAGTTCTGAAGCCGTCGGAACTGACGCCCATCACGTCGCTGCTGCTGGCGGCACTGGCGAAACGGGCGGGTGGGCCGGATGGCCTCATCAACGTGATCGCGGGGTTAGGCGCTACGGCGGGCGCGGCGGCGGTAACGCATCCCTCCACGAGGCTCGTGGTGTTTGTCGGCAGCCGCGAGACCGGCGCACGCATCGCGGCCACGGCGGCGGCGAATGTCACGCCGTGCATTCTGGAACTCGGCGGCAAGTCTGCCAACATCGTGTTCGCCGACGCAGACCTTGATCGGGCGATATTGGGGGCGCAGGCCGCGATTTTCAGCGGTGCTGGGCAATCGTGTGTGGCGGGGTCGAGATTGCTGGTGGAGCGTTCAATACACGCCGCATTTGTGGAACGGCTCGCGGCGGCGGCTGCGCGCATCCCGTTGGGGGCGCCGATGGACGAGACTACGCAGATCGGCCCCATAAACAATCGTCGCCAACGCGATAAAATCGCGGGCATGGTTGCTGCTGCTTCGCGCGCGGGCGCTGAACTCGTCACCGGCGGTGCATGCCCACCAACCCTCGAAGCAAGTGGCGGATATTACTTCGCACCGACGATCCTCGACCGTGGGCCAGCCAAAGCGGAGATCACGCGCGAGGAAGTATTCGGCCCGGTGCTTGCCGTCATGCCGTTCGAAAGCGAAGACGAAGCCGTGGCGCTGGCGAATGACACGCCCTATGGCCTTGCAGGCGCGGTGTGGACGAGGGACGGTGCGCGTGGGCATCGTGTGGCGAAGGCGGTGCGGGCAGGCACATTCTGGATCAACGGCTATAAAACCATCAGCGTCATGTCGCCGTTTGGCGGGTTCGGGCAGTCCGGTTATGGGCGCTCTTCGGGTTTGGAGGCACTGCTCGCGTATACCACGACAAAAAGCGTGTGGGTTGAGACGGCGGAGGCACCTGCTGCGGGCTTTGGATATGCGGGATAAGGTGCCAGGGTTTGCACCAACAGCAAGATGATCGACCTGTCGTGCCCACTCACCCAATCCTCTCCCTCAAGGGAGAGGGCTTCGCAGCAGCTTTCCTTCTCCCGAACGAAAACGCCAAAGCGTTTTCGCGGACACAAAAGCGGCGCTCCTTTGGCACGACAGGGAGAAGTTCAGAGCCTGTCCTCGCGAAGGCGGGGAATGAGGGGGTCTTGGAGTCGAACCTCATGCTGGTCGGTATAAGATGGCAATACGTTTGCTTCCATTCGCGTATCGCCGAGAGAAAACCATCAATCGCCGTTCTTGAGCGCATATGGATCGCGTGTTTCGAACCCAACAACAGCGGCGGCATCAAGTGCTGACAATGGTGCCTTCGCGTGTTGGAGCAGGATATTTTCCATCTCACGGTAGCGCGCGATAACCTCGCGCCCCCACTCTGTGAGTGCCGCGCCGCCGCCTTTGCTGCCACCTGTCTGCTTTGTGATCACGGGCAGTCGAAATGAACTGTTGAGGTCATCGGCCAGCAACCACGCGCGCCGATAGGACATCTCCATCGCACGGCCCGCGGCCGATATCGATCCGGTTTCGTCGATCAGTTCCAAGAGACGTATTTTTCCAGGACCAATCGCGACGTTTTCGCTAAACTTGATGCGGATGGAAATCGTGACTGGCATTTTTGATGCTCTGCTTTGACGAGGGTCTTTTTTTTCCCGTAGCACATAAGCGCGTTGAATGTGCGTTTCCGCAGAATTTGCCAAACTTAAGATATAAACTTGGCTTCCATCACCGCGTGGCGACGATGAACAACCGGGGAAACGGGAGCATCACAGCGCCGTCAGTCATCGGCTTATAGAATTCGGCCAATGCAACGCGATACCTCGAAAGATAAGGTGCACGCTCATCGTCAGAGAGCGGCTTGAGAAACGGCATTAGGCCAGTGCCTCGCAACCATTCAACGATCGCGTCCACGCCGCCACTGAGGACGTGATAATAAGTTGTCCGCCAGATGTCGACGCGGGAACAATGCGGTTTCAGCAGGGCGTAATACCAGTCCGCCGACGGAAGCTCGGTTCTGGCGGCCGCCGCCGTTTTCAGCTTTTCGACGAACGGTTCCTTCATCGCGATCTCGCGCATGAGCACGTGTGTCTTTTCCATCAGGTTGTCGGGCATCTGGACAGCGAGTGTCCCGCCGGATGCGAGTTTACCGGCAAGCCTGGGCAGCAGCGTTTGATGATCGCCAACCCATTGCAATGCCGCGTTGGAATAGATCAAATCCCACAAACCGGGTTCGTCCCATACCTCAATGCTCGCAAGACTGAAAGCTGTGCCGGGCAATCGCTTCCGCGCCGCTTCGATCATATCGGGCGCGTTGTCCACGCCCTGGATTTCTGCATTCGGGTAGCGAGCCACCAAAATCTCGGTGGAGTTTCCGGGGCCGCACCCCAGATCGACCGCCCGATGAACGCTCGCCGACGGCACCGCGTTAAGTAAGTCGATGGCGGGTCGCGTTCGCTCGTTCGCAAACTTGAGATACCTGTCTGCCGACCATTCAACGCTCATGCTGGATTACGCTTTGCTCACGACGGTTCAAGCTTTGATGAACGCACGGAGGTCGACGTTTGAAAAAAGTGCAACGCCGTCTCACCGTAGTTGCGCACATCGACCGCCACAAGCCACTCGGGCACCGCAACCGAAACCCCGGCGCGCTCTTCCACAACGCAAACCGCCCCAGCGTCCAGCCAACCGCCGTCGACCACGGCTGCCAGCGCCTGATCTCCAAGACCCTTGCCATACGGTGCGTCGATAAACACAAGTTGAAAGGGCTGCATCGGTGCTGCCGGTCCGATCCTGGTGGCGTCGCGCCGCCAAATCTTGGTGATGCCGGTCAGGCCGAGCGCTTCCACATTATCACGGATAAGGCCGCGCGCGTCCGCGTCGTCTTCCACAAACAGACAGTAAGCCGCACCCCGGGACAAGGCCTCGATCCCAAGCGCGCCGGTGCCCGCAAACAGGTCCAGAACCCGCGCGCCTTCAAGCTCGAACCCGTCAATGCCATGTTCGAGGATATTGAACAGCGCTTCGCGAACGCGATCCGATGTTGGCCGAACCGCGTGCCCCATTGGCGTTTGAAGCGCACGCCCGCGAAAGCGTCCACTCACGATCCTCATGGCGTTTCAGGCTCACCCCTGTCGGTCCCGCTGCGTGGACGCGATCCTTTATATCCGCCCCCATCCCGTTGGGAGAAACTTCGCTGTGGGCGCGGTCCGGATCGGTCGCCACCATGGCCACGCAGTCCAATCGCACCACGCTCGCCTGATCCGTTAGCACCACCACCCTTGAAATTCGCGCGATCCGGGCGCGGCGAACGCTTGCCACTGCCCGGTCGTTTGTCGGATTTGAACGCCGATACCCGTCCTGGTCTTGGACGCGCGCCAAGTCCGCCGTCGACTGGCTTTGCGTCGCGGCGTCCATTAAAGGGCGACCGTTGTTCGGATCGTCCGGCGCGTGTCTGTGGCGCTTCCTCTCGCGACGGTCGTGGCCGCCCTTCGGGCCGCTGAAAATTCCGACGCTCACCCTGTGGTGTTCTAGCGGAAGCGCGCTGCGAGACATCCCCGCGATCCGGCCTTGGACCGCGTTCGCCGCGATACTCTGGTCGATCCTCACGAGGCCTTGAGGGGCCGTTTTCCGCGTTATCCCGATTTGGTGCGTCACGCCGGGGTCCGAACTTTCGCTGCACATCACCGCGCTCGGGTCGGACCGATGGCTGCTCCTCTGAGACCCGCCGGTCATTCCCGTCAAATTTTCTCGGGGTTTCTCGATCAAACTCACGTGGACGCTCATCGCGGCGTTCTGGACCGCCATGGCCTGCATCCCGGTCCCGTGATGGAAAGCGCGGGCCGCGGGAATCCGAGCCATTCATACCATCTCGCGACTGACGCGGCTGGAAATCGCGTCGCTCTGCTCGCTCGCCGGTATTGCGGCCGAATGCAGGGCGCTCGCCGCTACGGAAAGGGCGATCTCCGCGCGACCTGCCATCTGAATCTCCGTTGGGGCGGGGACGAAAGGCCGGACGCTCATGAGAACCCGGTCGCCGATCCGGGCCACCGTCACGGGCCTCCGGGCGTCCTCGAAACTCGGCTCGTTCAGGCCGCTGGCCATCGCCGTTTCCACGCTCCGGGCGTGGCGCACGGTCGGGCCGCGCGGAAAAACTTCGACCCCGATCCGGGCCATCTCCACGATTTCCACGACTTTCGGCGCCATCCCCGTTGGGCTTGGGGCCGCCACCAAACCTTGGCGGACGATTCCCATCACGGCCGAAATTCCGTGGACCAGCCTCGCCATCCCTTTGCCGATACTCGCGACGTTCCGGACTTCCGCCAGCGCGATCAAAGGTGCGTGCCGGACGCGCATCTGCTCCCCGATCCGAATTTCCGGCGGAGCGGCGGTTATCGAAGTCGCGAGGAGGCCGACGGTCGTCTCCCGGCCCGGAACGGAAACCCGGTCGCGGTTCACCTCGACCGCCTGATGCGTCACGTCGTGGTCGATCTTGTCGACCCTCACCACTCTCACGAGACGGACGATCCCCGCCGCGACCGCCATTGTCTTCCTCTCGCCCTGCGCGGAACCCGCCCCGGTCGCGGCCGCCTTCTGATCTTGGTCGAAACCCGCCCCGTTCGCCACCCTTATCGCGACGGAATCCTTCGCGAGGCGCACGTTCCTTGATGTCTTCGATCTTCACAGCATCCCCTGTCGAGCCATCCATGGGGACGATCCGCCGTTGACGCACCGGACGGTCGTTATCCTCATCCACAAAGCGCGGAGGCCGCGCGTTGTCATCCGGCTTGCGTCGAAGGTAAGCCGGTTTTGCGCGCGCGGGGCCAAGCGAGCGTTGTTCCCGGGTCGGCTCGCGTTTGACGCCAAGTTCGCGTGACAGCTTTGGCCCGAGTTGATCCTGTAAGACCCTCGTCTTGACTTCTTCTATCGCGCCGGTCTCCAGATCACCGAGAATGAACGGCCCGAACGACACGCGAATGAGCCGGTTCACTGTGAGGCCAAGGTGCTCCATGATCTTGCGCACTTCGCGGTTTTTGCCTTCGCGGATAAGCAGCGCAATCCAGACGTTGTCGCCCTGATCCCGTTCGAGCCTGGCTTCGATGGGGCCATAGTTCACATCGTCGACCGTCAAGCCATCGGCAAGCGCGTCGAGGGCCGCCTGATCCGCATCGCCATATGCCCGCACGCGATAGCGCCGCGCCCACCCTGTCGACGGCAGTTCCATGTGCCGCGCAAGATCGCCGTCGTTTGTCAGGAGCAGCAGACCTTCAGTGTTGTAGTCGAGCCGCCCCACGGAAATCAGGCGCGGCAAATTTTCCGGCAGAGCCTCGAAAACGGTAGGCCTGCCTTCCGGATCCTTGTGCGTCGTGACCCGGCCCTTGGGCTTGTAGTAACGCCACAGGCGCGGCGCTTCCCGAAGCGGAAGCAGCGCGCCGTCAACCATGATCTTATCGGCTGGCGTTACATCCAATGCGGGTGAGGAAATGGCCGCCCCGTTGACCACGACGCGGCCTTCTTCGATCATGGCCTCGGCATCGCGCCTTGAACATAGCCCGGATCGCGCAATCACCTTGGCGATGCGTTCATGCAAACCGGCGTCCGGTTGTGTATTATCTGGAGAAGCCATGATCTCGACCAAGAAAAAAGGTTAATGTATGTCCCAAGGCAAAATCGATTCGGGCCGGGCTGGGAGAAGACCATGCGACGCGACAGGATTATTAAAGCAGTGAACAGTTTGCGAGAGGCACTACACGCCGCGCAAATCCGTGAGTTGTTAAGAGTAACACGCGCTGGCCAACAGGCCGATACAGTTAATCGGACCCAGCGCATACTTCTCGCATATAATGAGTTCACGCGCTACTACCAGCATTTCGGGGATGAGGAAAAAGACCTGATGGCCTTTTTCGGTCTCAATCCGTTGCTCGACATCGGCTTCTGGTCGGGGCTGATCGATGGCGAGCAGGCCGTCAACCGCAAGCTGATGTCGGACGTGGATGTCGGCGCGTACAACGTCATTTTTGTCATGCCGAAGCTGCGTGAGCTTCTGACACGGGACACCGACAAGGGCGAACTCATCATCGCCGACGGGCACGGCGGAGAGCGCGAGATCAAGCGTGTTCGCGTCATGATCGCGGAAAAAGAGCGGTCACTGACCGACCCGCATATCCTGATCAACGTGATCCGCTCCATGGACGAGCTTTACGAAGGCCTGTCGGTGCTTCATGGCGAAACGAATGTGGGGATCGCCATCGGTTCCATGGATAGCGGCAGTTCGAAATCCTTCGATTTCTTCGGTGCCGCGTCGATCATGGACGAGATCAACAGCCTTCTCATTAATGTCTGGGATCGGATCAAATATTCCACCGAGGAAAATTTCCGGTATCAGATCGAGGTTGCCATGATGGCGGCAGGGTTCGTGTCCCGGGTCAAGGACGCGCAGTCACAGCAGGTCATCGGCGAAGAGCAGGCACAGCGGACGACGCGTGTCGTTGCCAAGTCCATCGAGACGTTGTTCAGGTCCGGTGCCTTCACCGAAGATATGGATAGCCCGCGCGAAGTTCGCGCGAGCCAGTTCCTCACGCCAAAGCAACCGCTCATCGAGTTCAAACAGGATGACGCGCGCGACATGAAGCGCGAGGATATGCGAAGTGCCGTCGATCCAATGGTTCAGGTTGGCTCGCCCGGAGGAACGTCGAAAGCTTCGGATATCCTTCGCGATCTGAAAGATCAGCTTGAGATGAAGGACTCGCTCTCCTAGACTTTTTTCGAAACTGGAACAGTCGGTACTCCCGCCCCGTTTGCGAGGGTGAGTCAGGGCGGGATTTTACTCGAAATGAGAACAGTCCGCTGTAAAGGTTCATGTTGTCGATCTTGGATCATGTCGCATTTCGATAACAGTAGGCTCGACTCAGGATCCCAATGGACCAAAACGACACCATGACAATGCCCACGACCGAAGCTCCGGTTCCGATGCCGGCGTTGGTTTTGGGCGTCGGCGGACTCATCCCGTTCGTGACCGCCGCTTTCTTCGCCTTGTTTGCGTCAGACCTTCTTTATGCCGTCGCACCCATCGTTCTGCTCTACGGTGCTGTGATCCTGTCGTTTCTCGGCGGAATCAGGTGGGGCTTCACCGTGCTGAGCGCGAGAAACAATGGCGATGCCTGGCGCGATTACAGCCTCAGTGTCGCACCGTCGCTGTTGGCCTGGACGGCGGCGTTTATTCGAGGCTCGGGCGGCTTGCTCCTGATCGCAGTGTCACTTGTGCTCTGGTATGCCATTGAACGCGCCGTTCCACCGAATTTGAAGATCCCGCCCTGGTATCGACGGCTGCGGTTCATTCTCACAGCCGTTGCTGCGGGATGCTGCGCGCTTTCCGCCCTACGCTTGCTAGGCTGACCCATGTTCGAACCGACACGCGACGCCGGCCTCACGCGGTTGCAGGAATTTATTCCGCGCGCCGGGTCGCTGTATGCCGGCACGCGAAATTATGATCACGGGCCGGATGACCGCTCTAACATTTCGGTGCTATCGCCGTATATCCGGCACCGGCTGATCACAGAGGCTGAAGTCGTTCAGGCTGTGCTCGGTCGTTTCAAGTTCAACACAGCGGAGAAATTCATTCAGGAGGTGTGTTGGCGGACCTACTGGAAGGGCTGGCTCGAAATGCGGCCCAGTGTGTGGCGTCGCTATAACGAACGTCTCGCGGCGTTGTATGGTGAGTTTCAGCACGACAAAGATCTGCGCGCGCGCTATGAAGCCGCCATCGAGGGCCGGACAGGGATCGCGGCGTTCGACGCCTGGGTGCGGGAGCTGGTTGAGATCGGATATGTGCATAACCATGCGCGCATGTGGTTTGCCAGTATCTGGATTTTCACGCTCAATCTACCCTGGGAGCTGGGTGCCGCATTTTTCTTCCGCCATCTGTATGATGGCGATCCCGCTTCGAACACCCTGTCATGGCGCTGGGTGGCGGGGCTTCACACGAAGGGCAAGACTATCTGGCGCGGCCCCACAATATTGCGACTTATACCGGGGGGCGATTCGAGCCGCAGCGCGATGCTCTTGCGGGGCACGCTCAAGCCTTGACGGAGGACGACGCTTATCCGCGAAGCCGATCCGGGTGGCGGACGCGATCACAGCCCCGGTTGATGCCATGCTGCTGATCGCCGATGAGGACTGCAATCCCGAAACACTGCCCTTGGGTGCAGCGCGGATCAAGGCCATCGCCTGGCTCGATCCGGCCGTTCACGTGACGTCTCAGTCCGATGCCGTGATCGCATTCAAGCGGGCCGCCATTCAGGATGCCGCGGGGCGTGCTGCAAGGCATTTCGATTGCGATGCGACGCCAGCGGCGACTTTCAATAACCTTCAAGTGCGCGCCAGCGATGCTGCCTGCTCCGCTATCGTGACGGCTCATGCCCCCGTGGGACCGTTGAGCGATTACTTCTTGGCGAATGAAGGCAGGACACTTTGCGCTGACGCAGGTTCGACGACCATGGGACGACTTGTTCTGGCCAACCGCCACAGCCGGATTTTTCAAACTGAAGGAAAAAACTCCAACCATCTTTAACCGGCTCGGGATCGAAGGCAAACAGGGTGCCCTCGATTTGTGAACCGCGTAAAAGCGCAAGCGCAAGCTCAAGCACCCCAGCCGCGAGCAAGTGTCTCACCCGCACTTCGCCTCCAGATGGCCTCAGCGGCTGATTGCGCGTCGGTGCGGATGCGCGTCGCGTCTGCTTGCACGGGGTTTCCGTCGCTGATCACCTGTCGTCCATTTACAAAAACATGCTCCACGTCGCGGCCGCACGCATCATGGATCAGCGTTCCGAGCGGGTTCAACAAAGGTGTCAAGTGTGGTCGCCGGAAATCGAAGACGACGAAATCCGCGAGATATCCTGCCTTCAGCGCCCCAAGCTCGTGCGACATCCCCACGAGGCGCGCCCCAGCCGATGTCGCCATATCGAGCGCACGGTGCGGCTGCCATGCATCCGTAACGCGACCGTTTTGAACGCGAGCCACCATGAGCGCAAGGCGCATCGCTTCAGTCATGTCCTGGGTCAGGTTGTCGGTCGCGAGCGCAATATTCGCGCCCGCATCCCGCAATCGCGGCGTGGGAGCCATGGCACCACCGGTGGCATTACCCTTGGGTACGTGGGCTAAGGTCATGCCGCTGGACCCAAGTCGCGCGATGTCGTCGTCTGTCAGATAAAGACAATGGGCTGCAACGAGCTTATCGGTCAGCAAGCCCACCCGGTCGAGAAGCGCAGTCGGCGTGCAGCCGCTGCGGCGCATGACAATGTCGTTTTCCAGCGGGCTTTGCGAAAGGTGCGTCCACGCGATCAGGCCGGTCTCACGCTGAAGACGCGCGACCTTGGTGAGCAAGGCATCCGAACACGTGTCCGGGGCGTGCGGTGCAAGCATGACGTGCGCGCGGCCGTCGAAACCGCCATGATGGCGTTTCATCAGGTCGAGGGTCTCGTCAATGCAGCGTTGTCCTATCGCCTCGTCGTAGTCCCAACGGCCTTCATGCACCGTGGTGAAGTCGACATCGTGAAAGCGGGTGCAAGCCCAGACACGCATGCCAAGATCGGCCATGGCGGGCAAGGTGACATCCGCATGAACGTAGCTGTCGAGCATGGATGTGGAACCGAAGGTCAGCGCTTCGAGTGCGCCGCATCGTGCAAGCGCCACCGCCTCGTCTGGCGTGATATCGTGGCCATGCGGCACGCCTTTCGTATACGCGGGCGCAAAGCCGAGATCGATGGCGATGCCCCGCATGAGCGAGAGCACGGCGTGGGTGTGGACGTTGATGAACCCGGGCGTCACCACCCGTCCGGGCAGCGACATCACGCGGGCCGCGTTCACTCCGGCAGCGGATGCCTTCGTTCCAACGAATTCGATCCGTCTGCCGCGCACGCCCAAAACCGCGTCGCGGACAACGGTCGCCCGCGTTTCCATCGCACCGATATCCGGAGTCACGACGCAGATATCGGTCAGCAGCAAATCGAGCATCATTCCCTCGCCCGTCATATTAAAATTTCGAATTCAATGGTATGGTAAACGATATCCCGACGACGCGCAGTTCGTAACGTCCACCACCACCGTTCACCAGCAAAACGAGGGCAAGGCATGACAGGAACATTCTCCCGCAGAGATATCTTGATGGCTTCCGCAACTATTGGCGCGGGAGGCATGATGTCGACCGTTTTGACAACTCCAACGGTCGCCGCGCAGGGGCAACAGCTTATTGTCGTGCAATGGGGAGCAGCCTGGATCGAGGTCTCGCGTCAAATCGTCGAGCCTTACGTGGCCAAAACGGGTGACAAGATCGCGTGGGAACTGCATGCCGGTGGTGCCATGGCCATCGTTGCCAAGGTAAAGCCTGTGTGGCCGCGCGTGGGCTATAACATGATCTCGGGCTGGGACCCGGTTTTTCGCGCGATGATCAAGGAAGGCTGGGTCGAACCCGTCAGCCTCGATGAAATGCCTGCGCTGAAAGATATCCCGCCTCAGTTTTTTCAGAAGGATAAGGACGGACGCCTGATGAGTGTACCGTTGTCGACGGCGGGCGCATTCTGGGGCTACCGGGAAGACCTGGTCGACAAGCCGATCGAGTCCATCGAACAGCTTCTTGAGCCGCGCTTCAAGGGTAAGCTATGCGTTCCGTTCCCGGTCAATCTGACGGGATTGCTGATGCTGACGCTCGCGGTTCAGCGCGGCGGCAATGAACGCAACATCGAGCCCGGCTGGCAGTTTCTGAAAGAACTGGCGGAAAAGGGGCAGATCGGTCGCGTTATCAACAACAACTCGGAATTCATCAACGCGATGAGTTCCGGTGAAACCTCGGTGGCATTCTTCAACGCAGGCTCCTGGACGCAGGTTCGCAAGCGCTTTCCCGTGAAGCTTCTGACGCGTCTGAAAGACAACAAAGGGTTTCTGTTCAACGAGGGGTTCGCGATCATCAAAGGAGCCGACCCCAAGAAAATCGCAGCCGCGAAGGCATTGGCGAACCATTTCGCGACGCCGGAGGTGAACGAAACCTACAACATTCCGCTGGGATATGGCCCGACGAACGTGAAGGCCAAGCCCGGCCCGGATATCAAGGATGTGTTCTACAATGCGGACGAACTAGCAAAGTATGGGTACATCGCCGACTTCGAATATATGTCGAGCCAGGTGAACGACTGGGCCAAGCGCTGGGAGCAGGAGATCGCCCCCTTGATCCGCAGGGCTTAGGGATCGTTGTATCATGACGCTTTTTGCTTCGACATGTCTGATTGTCGTTAGCGCTCGCGTGTTCGGTCCCGTATGGTTCGTAGGGTTTTGCAGAACGAGATAACGTCACGACCGGGCTTGACCCGGCCATCCAGAGAAGCAACGACCCCCTTTGTTTTTATTCATCTTTACTGTCATGGCCGGGTCAAGCCCGGCCATGACAGTAAAGATTTTTGGTAGGCGCTCGCGAAATTTGGAATTTTAATGGTTAGACCCTTGACGAGATCGATACGCAGCCCGGATAATGCCCGAGTGGCACTACTGGCGTTTCTGCTTGCGCCCGGCGTCGCGATCCTGACCTGCCTCTTGATCAGCCCACTTGCGTTCATGGCCGTGGAAAGCTTCCGGCCCTTTGTCGCCGGATCCTTTGGAGCAGCGACGGGATGGACCTTCGCGAACTACGTTGAATTGTTGAACTCCGCTTACGTGTTTTACTTCTGGGAGACGTTCCGGATCGCGGCGGTCGTAAGTGTTATCGGCTTGGCTCTTGCCACGCCGCTCGCATGGAAAACCGCGCGCACAACAAGCCGTACGACACGCACGGCATTGTTCGGCTTTCTGGTCGGCCTGCTGTTTCTCAGCATCATTGCTAGGCTTTATGCCGTCCAGATGACCTGGGGGAGCACGGGGCCGCTTGCCGGGTTCGGGGCGTTGATCGGCGTGCCCGTTTCAAGCCCCGCTTATGCGGAGGTTCAGGTGATGATCGGGCTGCTGCACGTGGTGGTGCCCATCGGCGCGCTGACTCTGATCGGTACATTCCAGAACATCAGTCCGCGTCTTGAAGAAGCGGCGGCCTCCCTTGGCGCACCGAACTGGCGAACTGCCATTACCATCACCCTGCCGCTTGCGCTCCCTGGACTTCTCTCCGCATTCATGATCACGTTCGCCATCGGCATCAGCAATTTCGTCGCCCCGCTCGTGCTTGGACGAGGTGTGGTGCTGTTCACGACGAACCTCATTTACACCCGGTTCACCGACATCGGCAATTACCCAAGCGGTGCAGCCATCGGCATCGTCATGCTGGTCTTAGCTTTCTCGCTGATTTATGTAATCAGCTTTTTCGCCCAGCGACTCGTTAAGGTAGACGCGTGACTTTCATATCCAGTTTCTTAAGCGTGGTATCGGATCTTGCTGCGCGGGTAATGTTCCGATTGCTGCTGGCGTCAAGCATTCTGTTTTTAGTGCTTCCGGTGGTCGTGCTGATCGTGCTGTCCTTCGATGCCAGGGAATACATCGGGTCGTTTCCGCCGACGGAATTTTCGTTGCGCTGGTATCGGAGCTTCCTCGACAATCCAGCCTACATCGACGGCCTTGTCACCAGTGTGCAGCTTTCGCTGATCTCCACCTTATGCGCGACGGTGGCGGGGACAATGGCCGGGATTGCCCTGAGTGAGATTCGCGGCAAAGGTGCGGGTGCTTTCGAAACACTGTTCCTTGCGCCGAAATTCGTTCCCACCGTCATGATCGGGTTTTCCATTCTGGGCTTCGCGGCTATGATCGGGCTTTACGACGCGTTCACGAGACTGATCGCCGCGCATATCATCATTACGATTCCCTTCGTGATCCGCTCCACATTGGCGAGCCTCGTTGGTGTGCGTAAAAATCTGCTGGAGGCCGCCATGTCTCTCGGTGCCAGTCCGCATCGCGCGTTTTATGACGTGTCCATCCCGCTGGCGCGAACGGGTATTTTTGCAGGAGCCCTGATGGCCTTTGTCCTGAGCTTCGATGAAGTCGCCGTCAGCCTGTTTCTGTCCGATGCCTTTACGCAGACGCTGCCCGTGGCGCTCGTGGCAGAGATGCGCGCCAACCTGAACCTGACCGTCGCCGCGGTCGGTGCCACGCTTTGTCTAATCACGATCCTGGTCGTAGCCATTCTTGACCTCACGGTCGGACTCGATTCGATAGTGGGACAAGGTGTTTACCGGGCATGATGGCGAAACTCTCCGCAAACTTCGCCGGACAGGTTGCCCCTGCCCTGGAACTCATCGGCCTTGTGAAACGCTTCGGCACTGCGACCGTTGTGGATAGGGTGTCTCTGCAGGTTGCTGGCGGGGAAATTGTCGCCTTGCTCGGTCCCTCCGGCTGCGGGAAAACGACAACCTTGCGCATGATCGCGGGTTTCGAAACACCCGACGAGGGCATCATCCGCGTGAACGGCGATGCGATAGACGGTCTTCCAACCTTTCGCCGCGAAATGGGGATCGTGTTTCAGGATTACGCGCTGTTTCCCCATATGACGGTTGCGGGCAATATCGAATACGGCATGCGAAAGCGGGGCTGGAACGCGAAAACGCGCATTGTCCGGCGTGAAGAGCTGATGAGCCTCGTCCGCCTTGAAGGTCTAGGCGACCGGCGACCGTCCGCGTTGAGCGGCGGACAACAGCAGCGCGTGGCACTGGCCCGCGCCCTGGCAAACCGACCGCGCCTTCTGCTGCTGGACGAGCCATTATCCAATCTCGATGCAAGACTGCGGCTGACGCTGCGCAACGAACTGCGTGAAATCCTGAAGCGTGTCGAGCTGACGACCGTCATCGTCACCCATGATCAGGAGGAGGCGATGGCTCTCGCCGACCGCATCGCGGTTATGAGCCATGGGCGGATTCTACAAGTTGGAACGGCGCGCGAAATTTACGAAACCCCTGCCACGCGCTTCGTTGCCGAATTTGTGGGTCGCACGATCTGGTTTGAGGGACGGGTTACAGACGACCCCGACGGGCACGGTTTGCGGCACTTCACCACCACCGACGGCTTCACATTCCAGGTAGGCAGTCAACCGCCAACAAGTGAGGAAACGACTACTCACCTTGCCGTCCGGCCGGAGAATATCGTTTTTAATCCCGCGCAGGATATCGAGAACCGGATGACTGCCTTGGTCGTCTCACGTGAATATCTTGGCTCGATGACGATTTTGCACTGCACGTTGATCAATTTCGGTAGCCCCATCGCCGTGCCTGTTCCCTCGGATACTCCGTCCGTTGAGATCGGAACGACGGTCGTGCTGGGATTTTCAGCCAGGCACGCGCATGTCTTTCGGGAGTAAGCGGCTCCTCAAATGGATAAGCGGTGATCAGCGTGGCAAATCAACAGGCATTGGGCAGGCCTCGCGCAAGCTTCGCAGACGATAATCGCAACGGCATCGGAGAGGGGGCGCGAATCAGTTAGCGTGCAACCAGCCAAGCTGGGAGTTTCGCGATTTGTCCTCGTTATCCGCCGCGTCGTTGCCTCTGCCATTGCCCTCGCGCCCCGATGCCGCTTTTCTTGGTATCGATAACTCCGTGCGCGGGCTGAAATGGGTCGAACGATTGTCGCCCACGCGGGCATATCTCGGGGCAGCAATCGCCCAGCGTCACGCTCTTCCGGAGATCATCGGACGACTGCTTGCAGCGCGCGATGTCGAGGTGGACGAGGTGCCGGTACTGCTCAATCCTACACTGCGCGCGCTTTGTCCCGATCCTGCTTCGTTTGCGGGCATGGCGGAGGCGGCCGACCGCATCGCGCACGCGATTTTGAACCGGGAAATCATCGCGATTTTCGGCGACTACGACGTGGATGGTGCGTGTGCGGCCGCGCTTTTGCACCGCTTTCTCGCCCATCACGACATCAATGCACGCATTTACATTCCGGATCGCATGACCGAGGGGTATGGCCCCAACGTAGGCGCGGTCGAGGCCCTGGCGCAAGCGGGCGTCACGCTGATCGTTACCGTGGATTGCGGTTCGACCGGATTTGAACCGCTGGATCGCGCGGCAAGCCTTGGTGTTGACGTGGTCGTGGCCGATCATCACGGGGTTGGCGACGAACTGCCGCGCTGTGCCGCGCTCGTGAACCCCAACCGGCGCGATTGTCTGAGTGGCCAGGGGCATCTCTGCGCGGCGGGTGTCGTGTTCATGCTCTGCATCGCGCTGAAAAGCAATTTGGCACAACGTGGCGCTTATAAAGAGCGTGCAGCGCCCGACTTATTGGATTGGCTCGACCTCGTTGCGCTTGCCACTATCTGCGATGTGGTGCTGCTGATCGGGGTCAACCGGGCGTTCGTCGTGCAGGGTTTGCGTGTTCTCAGCAACCGGTCGAATCCCGGGTTGAAGGCGCTCTGCGACGTTGCCGCAGTAAACAAGGCACCGACCGCCTACACCCTTGGCTTTATTCTCGGTCCCAGGATCAATGCAGGCGGCCGCATCGGCGACAGCGGACTTGGCGCGCGATTGCTTGCGGGCAACGACGATGCAGAGGCGGCAAGGATCGCGCAAACACTCGACCGTCTGAACCGCGAACGTCGGGAAATCGAGCGGCTCACGGTCGAAGAAGCCAGTGGCTGGGCAGACAAAGCCTTGCTGGACGATCCAGACTGTCCGATCATCATCGCAGGATCGACGGGCTGGCACAAAGGTCTCGTCGGTCTTGTTGCGAGCCGTTTAACCGAACGCTGCCAACGCCCGGCTTTGATATTTTCACAAGATGATATGGCGGGCGATGCCACCGGTTCAGCCCGATCAATCGCAGGGGTCGATATCGGGGCTGCCGTGCGCGGCGCGGTTGCCGCCGGGATCGCGATCAAAGGCGGTGGCCACGCTATGGCGGCGGGCATCACCATAACGGGCGACCGGCTTGGCGAACTCTCGGCATACTTGCGCAGCGCAGTCGCCCAGGCCTATCGCACGGCGAGTTCCGCCCCGATCCTTGCCGTGGACGGAGCCATCTATCCGCGTCAGGTCACAGCGGAGTTCGCTGCCTTGCTCGATCGGGTTGGCCCCTACGGGCAGGGCAATCCAGCACCGCGCTTTTGCATCCCGGCCGCGCGGCTGACATCCTATAAAGAAATTACGGGCGGCCATCTTCGCGGCCGGTTAACGGGGCAGGACGGAAGTTCTCTCGACGCAGTGGCTTTCAGGGCGGCGACAACGGCGGTCGGCGTCTTTTTACGAGAAAACCGTGATGCTGCATTTCATGTGGCAGGCCGGATTCAAAACGATGAATGGGGTGGCCGTACCCGCATCGAATTTCACATCGAGGACGTGGCTGCTGTCGCGCGTTGAGGAAGCGGCGGATATCGTGGGTTCATGACGCATGGTTTGATGCGTTGAGGACATCGCGCTTTAGAGTGATCCTACCCGTGATCGAGCTTTACCATGAGATCCGTCTTTCCCCGCCCCTGAGCCTCGGCAGGGGAGGCTTTCGCGAGAATAACAATCGCGGTCGTTTGTAACTGCGATATGCTTTGGAGCATTTTCAGCAAAAGTGTAAGCGGTTTTGCTCCTCGAAAATGCGGTAAAACAAACAGTTAGAGCGCTTTCATGACTTGGATTAACTCGAAAGCGCTCTAGTCGAAGACGCGAGCGATGGTTTCGATGTCCACGCCGTCTTTTTCTGTAACAAGCAGTGAATAGCCGTAGCCCTGGATTACGGAATAATAAGCGCCGATCAGGGTGTTGATGCCCAATGAGACCACCGCGACGATGGTGAGAATCGACTGTGGTGCGACACCGGACTGAGTCACCAGCAGCAGCGCGATCTGGCTCATTACAACCGAGACAATGGCGTAAATGATGAAGATCGCGAAAATCGACCAGCGATGCCCCTTGGTCAGGAATCGGCTGCGCGACAGGCTGCGAAAAGGGCCAGGACGCTCGACGACTGTGACCGGGATGGCAACGAAATACCACACCAGCAAGATCAAGCCGGGGACGATCAACGCAATAAATCCGAGCGAAACGAACAGTCCAAGGAAAAACGATGTCACCACAGCCGGAATCGCGGCGGATATGCCCCGACCGAACGCCTGCCCGACGGTTGCAGGTCTGCCTCGAAGGTCCATCACTACGATATAAATGAGCATGGCACTCAGAATGCTCTGCAACAGCAGACCGCCAATTAGATTAACTGCAAACCCCGCAGGGTCTAATTGAGGAGCGCCACGTGGTCCGACGACTGTAGCGGGCAATAACAGCTCCGAAAACAGCAGCGGAATATGAAAGATAATGGATATAAACAGGAACAGGCCAATCCGACGGAAAAACAACGCGGACCCACCGCCAAGTGCCTGACCGAAGGTGAACTGTGGTAGACCCACAGGTACACTTGCCATCGTCATGTTATTAGACCTTTAGATTCCGGATCCAAGTTTCATTTTTATCAGGCATTCAAACATCGTTGCCAGACAGACAAACCAGCACCTTCGGTTCCACACATTTATAATTAAAGGTTCGCCGGGCAACCAATGCAAACCGAGCTTAATCGTCGAACCGCATGGAAACATCACCGCGTTAGAATAACGAAATCCGATCCTTTTGTGCTCGTTTCTCTGCTAATTCCGTAATCGGAAATCATGACCGAGCCACCCGTCCATAATAAATCGGAGATCGTGTCAGAAACCTCGGCGGGAAACTCGATGCGATCCAGCGCAGCCGCCGCTTTTTCAGTGGAAGCCGGTATTGCCGTAGGGGCTTGTTCCACGGCTGGGCCCTTGACCTTGCCCGGCTTTTTCGTTTCGGATGGGCCCTCAGGCACCGAGATGGAGACCCAGCGCAGCGCGGGCGTCTGGTCAGTCGAATGGGCTTCCGGCTGCATCGCCATGAACAGATGCGTGCCGATCGGCTCCTCGGGGTTCTTGATCGTGACGGGAACATCGAAGACCTTGATGTAACCCTGACGGATGTAAAGGCGGCTCTCCTTGCGGCTGATGAACACGCTGACCGGCTCAAGACGCCGCGTCCACGACTTCGTCATCTCGCCAACGGAGCGACGGGAAAGTTCGGCCTGCTTTGACGCGGCAAGCGCCCGTGCGGCATTCTCCGTCTTTTCATCCCGTGACGCACGAATGGCCGCAACGCGCGTCTCGACTTCCTTTACCATGGTTTCGGCGGCGGCTCGCTGGCTGTTGAGCGCTTGAACGGCCTCGTCGTCCTTCGCGTACTTCGACTTTGCCTCGACGCCCTGGAGCTTGGCCTTCGCGACAGCCAACGCCATATCGGCCTTTCGCGCCTCTATCATTGCGGAGTTGGCTTCCAGGCTTTTGGCGGTCGCTGCAGCCTTGGCCGCCTTCGTTGCCGCGTCGGCGGCTTCGATCTTTGCTGCGGCCTGGGCTTTCATGATTTTCGCAAATTCAATTGGATTGATGAACTTGCGCGCCTCCGCTGCATTAGGTGCTGCATCCGAGCGCAGGTTAACGTCGACCTTTTCGGCGGTTTGAACCGCTTCTGTCCGCGGCTTGGTTACAGCGAGGACGTGGCGCAAGACCTGCATGGATGCCATATTCTCGGACCCGGCAACATTATATAGCCGTGGCACGGGTAATTTCGGATGGGAAAAAGCAACCGGCACCACGTCTCGCGGCGCAACCACGACGCGCTCACGACCCTGCGTCAAACCCCAGAGGCGTTGCGCGAAATCGCTAGGCATCCGAATACAGCCGTGGGACGCGGCGTAGCCTGGAAGAACACCCTGATGGAGCGCCACCCCCGACCAGGTGATGCGCTGCATGTAGGGCATCGGTGCCGCGCTATAGATGTTCGACCGGTGATGGAGGTCTTTTTCGAGGATGCTGAACACGCCCGTGGGAGTGTCATGACCACGTGTGCCTGTCGATACGGGGGATTTCGCCACCAGACCGTCGTTTCCGTAGAGCGAAACCGTTTGACTGCCGATGGACACGATCATGTAAAGCGGGCCCTGAACCCGTTCCACGTTCTTCGGTGCTTCGGTTTTCGGGTATGCGCCGTATCCGCCGCCGCGTCTGCGCGATGGGCGATCACGCGAGCGCTCGTCTCTGGACCGGCTGCTCGACCCCGATCCGAAGCCCCAGAAACTCCAACCGTCGCCGTCGGACGGTCGTTCGCGCGATCTCGCCAACGCGCTGTCGCCAACTGAAAGGACTGCGACTGCCGTCAGCGTGATCGATAATGCGCAAATTGACTGGATGAAAAGCCGTTTTGTTGAACCTGAATATTTTTTCATAACATTTCCCCACATAATGCAACACCAATGTACCGAAGTTTTCTGCCTGTGCCAGCATTTCGTCTCAAATCGGGCGTTGATTCGTTCAAATTATGCCGGGTTGTTGCCGGTTCTCCTCGCCTGTTTCACGGTGTCGTTCGGGAGCGGATCAAAGCGCTTGAAGCTGATATTTGTTATCGCGAAACTACTTTAAGATGGGTAATCTTCGAGACCACAACGGGAGCGGAACTTGTCGGCATCAGCTTCGATATCTTGAACCTGCGGGTCGCGCGGCGGCCTCAGACCCGCGACGAAGCGCTGGCCCTGGCGCGGGAGCAATACGCTTACTGTAATGATAACGTGGACCAGGGATCCGGTACGCTATCGGCCGTGGCACTTGCGTTATGCGAGAAGACTGGTGGAGTTTCTGGTGGGATTGATGGCCGGTGCTTGACGGGTTCATGTGCTTTCATGGCCTTGAAAAGGCGTTCACGAACCGAGTTAACGATTGGCCAACACGTGAGCTTGGTCTTATATTCCCGTCATGAGTCTCACAGCCCAGATATCAGAACGGCCAGCGCCGCGCGAAGCGACGGCTGCGCCCCACGACCCCATTCCGCCCGGCAGCCGCGTGTATCTCATCGATGGCTCGGGCTACATCTTTCGCGCGTTCCACGCGCTGCCGCCGCTCACGCGCCCGTCGGACGGCCTGCCGATCGGTGCGGTGCACGGCTTCTGCAACATGCTATGGAAACTGCTCCGGGACTCGAAAAGCGACAAACCCACTCACCTTGCTGTCATTTTCGACCACAGCGCGAAGACCTTCCGCTACGAGATTTCGTCCGAATACAAAGCCCATCGCCCGCCACCGCCGCCGGAACTCGTGCCGCAGTTCGCGCTCATCCGCGACGCCGTGCGCGCGTTCAACGTGTCGTGCATCGAGATGGAGGGCTTTGAGGCCGACGACATCATCGCGCGCTACACCTGCGACGCGGTGGCGGCGGGCGGCGAGGTGGTCATCGTGTCGTCCGACAAGGACTTGATGCAGTTAATTCAGCCGGGCGTGACCATGCTCGACACCATGAAAAACAAAACCATCGGTGAGGCTGAGGTGCTGGAGAAGTTCGGCGTGCCGCCCGCCAAGGTGATCGATGTGCAGGCGCTGGCGGGTGACAGCATCGACAACGTGCCGGGTGTTCCGGGCATTGGCATCAAAACGGCCGCGGAGCTGATCCGCGAATATGGCGATCTGGAAAGCCTGTTGGCGGCGGCACCCACGATCAAGCAGAAGATGCGCCGCGAGCGGCTGATCGAATTTGCGGATCAGGCGCGGTTATCGCGGAGGCTCGTGGAGCTGGATTGCAAGACGCCGGTCACGGTGCCCCTCGACATGACGGCGGTAAACGAGCCTGACCCGCACGCTCTGTTGAGCTTTCTGCGATCAATGCAGTTCACGACGTTGACGAAACGCATTTCCGATGCGTTCGGTGTCGAGATGTCGCCCGACGACATGTTTCGCGCGCCGAAAGTTGAGACCGGGGTGCCGGGTGTGGCAGTCACATCCGGGGATGGTGATCCGGAAACGAGTGTAGCCTCGCTGCCTGGTCAATCGAAGAACGCCGGGCAACCAGAAAGCGGCCCGGCCCAGGAAGCCCGCCGCATCGAGGCATGGCTGCGGTCGCTGACCTTTGATCGTGCGTGCTACACGCAAGTCACCGACCTGCAAACTCTGGACGACTGGATCACCGCCGCCATCGAGCAGGGGTATGTGGCCTTCGATACCGAGACCACCGACCTTAACCCCATGTCAGCACATCTGTGCGGTGTCTCGCTTGCTCTGGAGCCGAACCGAGCATGTTATGTGCCCCTCGCGCACAGGGCAGGCGATGGCCTGGATTTCTCGGGCGGCGATGCGATCACCCAGCTATCCCTCGCCGATGCGATGCCGCGCCTTAAGGCACTGCTCGAAGACGACAGTGTGCTGAAAATCGGGCAAAACATCAAATACGATGCTGTGGTCATGAGCCGTTACGGCGTAACCGTCGCGCCCTACGACGACACCATGCTGATGGCTTATGCCGTGGATCAGGGGCGCGGCGGGTTGGCGGGCTTCGGGATGGATGAGTTATCCAAGCGTCATCTGGGCCATACGCCGCTCGCGTTCAAAGACGTGGCTGGCAAAGGCAAATCGCAGGTCACCTTCGATTGTGTCGCCCCGGACAAGGCGACTGAATATGCCGCCGAGGACGCGGACGTGACACTGCGGCTATGGCTTTTGTTGAAGCCACGCCTGACGGCGGAAGGCATGAAAGCGGTTTACGAGAGATTGGAGCGCCCGATGCCGCGCGTGCTCGGCGACATGGAACGCGCCGGGATCATGGTTGATCGCAACGTGCTGTCGCGGCTATCGGGCGATTTCAGCCAGAGCCTCGCGCGCCTTGAAGACGAAATTTACACACTGGCGGGCCAGAAGTTCAACATCGGCTCCACCATGCAGGTGGCGGATTTGCTGTTCGGCAAGTTCGGGCTGCCCGGCGCGAAAAAGACGGCAACCGGCAAATGGAGCACGGGTGCGAAGGTGCTGGAAGACCTTGTGGCATCTGAGGATCTGACGCCGGATCAGCGCACATTGCCGTCGAAGTTACTGGAATGGCGGCAATTGGCCAAGCTGAAAAGCACGTACACCGACAGCCTGCCGCAGCATATCAACGCGGAGACGGGGCGCATCCACACCTGTTTCAGCCTCGCGTCCACCTCGACAGGCCGGCTTTCGTCCACCGAACCGAACCTGCAAAACATTCCGATCCGCACCAAGGAAGGCCGCCAAATCCGCACCGCCTTCATCGCGGAGCCGGGCAAGAAGCTGATCTCCGCCGATTACAGCCAGATCGAGCTGCGCGTGCTGGCCCACATGGCCGATATCCCCGAGTTGAAGCGCGCCTTCGCCGAGGGCCTCGACATCCACGCCATGACAGCCAGCGAAATGTTCGGCGTGCCGATCGAGGGCATGCCGTCCGACGTGCGACGCCGCGCAAAGGCCATCAACTTCGGCATCATCTATGGGATCTCCGCCTTCGGGCTTTCCCAACAGCTCGGCATTTCCCGCAGCGAGGCGGGCGAGTACATCGCTAGGTATTTCGAACGCTTTCCGGGCATCCGCGCGTACATGGACGCAACGCGGGCCAAGGTGCGCGAAGACGGCCATGTGCAAACGCTGTTTGGCCGTAAAATCCACTTCCCCGAGATCGACACGCCCCAGCGCAACATGCGTGCGTTCTTCGAGCGCGCGGCCATCAACGCGCCCATTCAGGGCACGGCCGCCGACGTGTTGCGCCGCGCCATGATCCGCGTTCCCGCTGCACTCGCCGAGGCTGGCGTGTCATCGCGGATGCTGCTTCAGGTGCACGACGAGCTTGTGTTCGAGGCGCTCGACGCAGAGGTTGATGCAACGATCGCGGTGGCTCGCAGCGTCATGGAGCGAGCCGCGCTGCCAGCGGTAGCGTTCTCCGTGCCGCTGAAGGTGGATGCACGCGCCGCGCAGAACTGGGACGATGCGCATTGATTACATCCACCATGGAGATAAGGAATGGTGTCCCTGTCTTTTCAATTGCTGATGTCCTGAACAAATTTTCTGAAAGCAATAGTAATTTCGTAACTTCCCCAACTTGAGAATTCCTGAAATCGGCAAAACGAATATCGAGTTGCTTGGCCGCTTTTGCGATTAGGTCTATACCAATCGGCCTATGAGCTTCGCAGCTTGCACCAGCCCCTAAGATGAAAAGCGTCCTTGAACGAAACTTCATCCTCCGACCCATATGCATTAAAGTATAAAGTTGGCATCCTCCTCAAGGCTTGCCCTTGAGAGAACGGGAATCAGTTGAAAGTCATTTCATTTTTAGAATCAATGGCGGGTCGCACACATGAGTTAAGTGTTCGGTAATGATCTTTTCACCGGGTATCTCGGCCGCGGATTGCCTGCCGGGACGTTTTCCCCCGTCACGATCATGTCCAACGCGAGGCATAAGGGCCACGGCTCGGTACAAAAGTTGTCGCATTGAGACATCGTGAAGCTTTTGACCTTTTTTCAACGCGCGTTGAGACCTAATATCCGGTCAACTTCGACGGCTCTCCCGTGTGCTGGTGAACTGCGTCCCCCAGGCGAGCCACATGCCATAAAATAGCGGGTTGTTGATGAGATTGAAACTTGCTCAAAGTTCGCCTTTGGCGAGATTAGCCCTGATAGGGTGCCTGACGTGTTTGCCGTTGGCAGCGCGGGGTGAGTCTTTGAAGGACGCGTTGACCGCCGCGTATCTCTTCAATCCGACGTTAAAGGCGGCACGGTCGCAGCTTCGCGCGACCGACAACAGTGTCTCCCAGGCAAAATCCGGCTATCGGCCACGGGTTACGGGAACCCTCTCCGACACATTTGAAGATACGCGAACGCAACTGAAGAACCGGGGTGGCTCTGCCAATCTCGGCACCGTCGACGTGACGCCGCCCGGCGGAGGTGCACCCGTTGCGACGCCTCTCTCTGCTTTAGGTTCCGCGACAGGTGGCGGCGGCAGTTTCAGTTCGAATGGCACTTACAACCCCCGTGTTGCCTCGATCGCGTTGTCCCAAAACGTTTTTGACGGATTTCGGACCTATAACGCGGTGAAGGGTGCTGAGGCGGGTGTCGAGGCCGGCCGCGAGGATCTGCGTGCAACGGAACAAAGCCTGCTGCTTAATGCCACCACATCTTACGTCAACGTCGTTCGCGACCAGGCCATCGTTTCGCTGCGCCAGAACAACGTTCGCGTGGTTTCCGAACAGCTTCGGGCGGCACAGGACCGCTTCAAGGTTGGTGAGGTGACGCGTACCGTGGTTTCCCAGGCGCAGGCGAGCCAGGCGCAGACGCAGGCCGATCTTGCTATCGCTCAGGCGACCCTTTCCACGAACAGGGCGGAATATGTACGGTTGATCGGGCGCGCCCCCGGAACACTTCGCGATCCGGGCCCTGCAACAAAACTACTCCCGAAGTCGCTACCCTCGGCGCTGGCGTTGGGGCAGGCAGAAAGTCCGCTGATCATATCAGCCATTTTTCGAGAGCGCGCTCAGTCCCACACGGTCAAGCAAATCAAAGGGGAACTTCTTCCAAGTGTCACGCTGAACGCCAGTTATAGCAAGAGCTATGAGACCTCGCCTTCAATCAATCAGATCGATGATGCGAAGATTACCGGCAACGTGAATATCCCCATCTACGAGGCCGGAGAGGTGTCGGCCCGAATTCGTATTGCCATCGAGACGCAGTCTCAGCGCAGGCAGCAGATCGACGAACAGCGCGAGCAGGTGAGGGCAAACGTTTCGGCTGCCTGGGGCCAATATCTTTCGTCTCAGGAAACGGTGCGCGCTGGCAAGTCGGCCGTTGAATCTTCCCGCGTTGCGCTTCAGGCGATCAGGGAGGAGAACCGCGTCGGACAACAGACGATCCTCGATGTTCTCAATAGCGAGCAAACCCTTCTAAACACGCAGGTCAATCTCGTGTCGTTTCAACGCGACCTTGTGGTTGCATCCTATTCGGTGCTTTCCGCTATCGGTCGTCTATCGGCTTACGATATTGCGCTTCAGGCCGAGCTTTACGATCCAAACCGGAATTATGACGAAGTCAAAGACAAGTGGTACGGCTGGGGCGCGTCGATAGAGACGGCTGAAGACCCGCACGTGGCGCGGGTTCGAGATTCCGGGCTTGGCGCGGGTCAGAGGCGGAACGATGGGCCAGCCTACACGCAAAAATTGCCATCAGTTCCGTAAAATACACTTGATCGCCGAAGCGGAGGCCATTGACGAGACGTTGGGTTTGGCAGACATATGTGGGAACTAGCGCGTTTTCGCGTGACATCGGATGTGATTCCAATCCAATGATCTGTCAGACGTGTAAAGGGTTACCATGAACCGAACGGATAAGGCTACGGAGCCGTCCATGGAAGATATTTTAGCTTCGATCAGGCGAATCATCGCCGACGAGGACGATACGTCGGTGCCCCGAGAGCGCGACGCCGTCACAGCTTATGCTCAGGATAAAGCGACATCTCGAAGCTTGAGCGCGGGGTCTGTGGTTTTCCCTTACGCGACTCGCGATTCCCGTTTGGCGGAATCATCCATCTCCGCCGATCAACTTCCCGAAGAGGACGTTCTGGACCTCGATTTGAGTATGCAGCCGTCCACCGATGCGTTTCCATCGGCGTCCGCTGCGCCGGCGCTGGATGTTCCTGCTCCCGCACCTGTCGCTGCTGGACGGGACCGGGCTGCAAATCCTGAAGTTGGCGACGCAACGAAAACCTTCACGGCTCGTCGGCTCGATAAGGCGGGTGATGAACCCGGTTCTTCCGCATCGCAACAAGGATCGCGTCCCACGGGCAAAGCGCTAAGCGGGCTATCGCCGGTCTGGTCGAGGCGCGAACTTCCAAAAGCGCCTTCATCTGGCTTGGATGGACCAAAAAGCCGGTCGTTCGACGCGGCGGCCGGACGTCCTTTTCAGGCACCACCACCAAAGTCCGAGCCACTTGCCAGCAAGCCGGCACGGCTTTGGGATGAAGACATCCAGATGCCCATCCCGGAACAGGGGCCTGTCTCGTTCGTGCCCGAAGCCACACCAGCGGACGCGTCTCCACCAACAATGCCGGCTCTGAAAGCAGTTGCCGATGCTCTGGCACGAGGGGCGGCGAATGCTTTGAACGATGACGAGTTGCGCCAGACGCAGCGCCTTGACTTTGAGCGACTGGAAACGATCAATAAGTCCGAAATCGCACAATCGTTTGCCGACGCCCTGGAAGCGAACGAAAGTATTCTGCCATCGACCGATATCAGCCCCACGTCGAGTTCCCCGGAAACCGGCGCGCCTTCGTTCGGTAATTCGGATGTAGCGCCGAGCACTCGTCCGTCGGCGCTGGGTGCTGAAATGCACCGGACCGTGACTTCCGAACTGGAGGATGCACTCTCGGGGCTTCGGTCCGATGATACGAACGTTCCTTTCGAAGATGTGTCAGCCACCTCGTCTGTGGTAAGCCCGGAGCCAGTCGTCTTAACAAAGGTGCAGTCGCGTTCGAAAGCTGCAACGCCGTCTAAGGCAGGCGAAACATCGCCTATGCCGCAGGCAGCGCTTCACGATATGTTACTTCCATCCACTCCAGACGTAAGTGCGGTCGGGGCCAGAAGTCTGGAAGATAGCGTTCGGGATATGCTGCGACCGATGATGATGCAGTGGCTGAATGAGAATATGCCTCGCATTCTGGAGAATGCGCTCAGGGAAGAAGTCGCAGCCCGCGGATTTGCTCAGACCCTGAAACCGGACACCAGAAAATGACTCGTGGACATGCAACGAGGATCGCCGTTCGCGTAGGCTGATCGATTGTGGGACAATCAACCTTGCGTTTTTAGACAGGTCCCGCTCTCGATCACAACCAGGACGTAACCGCGACTTACGCGGTTTCACTGATAATGCCTTAACTCGCTTCTGCCAACAGGCAGACGCCAACATTAAAATCGATCATCAAAACCATGTTAGAGAAGAATTACGATCACGCAGCGATTGAAGCGCGCATCTTTGAGATATGGGCGAACTCCGACGCATTCCAGGGTGGCTCGACCCTGAAGCGTGACCCGAAGGCGAAGCCGTTCTCCATCGTCATTCCCCCGCCCAACGTCACCGGTTCGTTGCATATGGGCCATGCCTTCGTAAACACGCTTCAGGATGTGCTCGCACGGTTCGAGCGCATGCGGGGCCGCGATGTTCTGTGGCTTCCGGGAACCGACCATGCGGGGATTGCGACACAAAGTCTGGTCGAGCGGCAGATGCTGGAACGGAAAGAGCCGAGCCGCATGCAGCTTCTGCACGAATTTGGCCCTGTCGAGGCGCGCAAGAGGTTCCTCGAAAAGGTATGGGCCTGGAAAGAGCAATCGGGCGGGGAGATTATCAGGCAGTTGAAGCGGCTTGGGGCGTCATGTGATTGGAGCCGTGAACGTTTCACCATGGACGAGGGCCTCAGCCGGGCGGTGACGAAAGTATTTGTTGACCTGCACAAAGCGGGTTTGATCTACAAAGACAAACGTCTCGTGAACTGGGACCCCAAGTTGCAGACCGCGGTGTCCGATCTTGAGGTCGAGACGCGCGAGGTCAAAGGCCACATGTGGCACTTCGCCTATCCGCTGAAAGATGGCCCGGTCGACGGAATTTCCGAGATCGTGATCGCGACGACGCGACCGGAAACCATGCTGGGCGACGGTGCGGTCGCGGTTCATCCAAGCGACGCGCGCTATAAAAATCTGGTGGGCAAGCTGGTTCGGCTGCCGATTGCGGAGCGTTACATTCCGATCATCACCGACGAATATCCCGATCCGGAATTCGGCTCAGGCGCGGTCAAGATCACCGGCGCTCACGATTTTAACGACTTCAACGTGGCCCGGCGGCATAACATTCCTCTGCTTCCACTGATGGATGGTCAGGCGCGCATGGCAAGCAATGTGCCTGAGCGCTATGTTGGTCTCGACCGGTTCGAGGCTCGCAAGAAGGTTGTCGCCGAGATCGAGGAGCAGGGCCTTCTGCGTCAGATCGAAGATCGCGTCATCCCGCAGCCCTTCGGCGAGCGATCCGGCGTGGTGCTGGAGCCATTTCTTACCGATCAGTGGTATGTGGATGCGAAGACCATGGCGGAACCTGCCCTCGCCGCCGTCCGCGATGGAAAGACGGCCTTCGTGCCCGACAACTGGAAGAATACGTATTACCACTGGATGGAGAACATTCAGCCGTGGTGTATCTCCCGTCAGCTTTGGTGGGGACATCAGATCCCGGCGTGGTATGGCGCACCGAAGACAAAAAGCAGCAAAGGCGGTGATATCTCGCTCAATCTTGAGTTCGATGCCATCGGTGCCAATAAAGTGGAAAAAGCGAAAATTTTCGTAGCTTCAACGGAATTGGAAGCTCGCGCTGCGGCCTCGAAATACTACGGCGTTGAGGTCGGCATTGCCAACGACGCGCGTGATTTTCTGGATCGCTTTGGTGACACCGGTGAGATTTGCATCTGGCGCGATCCAGACGTGCTCGACACCTGGTTCTCATCCGCGCTGTGGCCCTTTTCCACCATGGGGTGGCCCGACAAGACCCCGGACCTGAAACGCTATTATCCAACAACGGTGCTCGTGACCGGCTTCGACATCATCTTCTTCTGGGTTGCCCGGATGATGATGATGGGAATGCACTTCATGAAAGACGTGCCGTTTCGCGACGTTTTCATTCACGGCCTCGTGGTGGATGAGAAGGACGCGAAGATGTCGAAATCGAAGGGCAATGTGGTCGATCCGCTTCACGTCATGGGTGAGTATGGTGCCGACGCGCTTCGCTTCACGATGGCGGCCCTTGGTGGTCCCACGCGATTCATCAGATTATCGACTGCGCGGATCGAAAGCAGCCGCAACTTTGCAACCAAGCTCTGGAACGCGGCCCGTTTTGCCGAGATGAACGGATGCGCCCGCGTTGACGGTTTCAACCCCGCCAAAGTCGATCTGACCCTCAACAAGTGGATTTATGCCGAAACGAACACGGCGGTCGCAAACGTCACGACAAATCTCGAAGCCTACCGTTTCAACGACGCGGCCAACGAAGTGTATCGGTTTGTTCGGAGCGTGTTCTGCGACTGGTATCTGGAATTCGCGAAGCCGGTGTTTCTCGGCGACGATGCAGCGGAGAAAGCCGAAACCCAGGCGATGACGGCGTGGGCGCTGGATCAAATCCTGAAGCTGCTGCATCCGTTCATGCCCTTCATCACCGAGGAGCTATGGGCAGAAACCGCCTCCCAGGGTGCGCCGCGTGAAACATTGCTTTGCATTGCCTCATGGCCAAAGCACGCAAAGAAGACCGATGCCAAGGCCGTCGCCGAAGTCCAATGGGCGATTGACCTCATCAGCGACATCCGTTCGATCCGCTCCGAAATGAATGTGGCTGCGGCGGCAATGATTCCGCTGACGTTATCCGGTGCGGATCGCGTGACACAAGCGCGAACCAGGCGATATGAGGCGTTCATCAAACGGCTGGCGCGTGTGGACTCCATTTCATTCGCTGATACGCCGCCCGCCGGGTCGGTTCAGTTCGTGGCTGGAGAAGCGACGATCGCGTTGTCATTGGCCGGTCTTGTCGACTTTGGCGCGGAACGGGATCGCCTCCATAAAGAGATTGGTAAACTCGACCTGGATATTGAGAAAATCGACGTAAAGTTAAACAACGAACAGTTCACGTCGAAGGCCCCTGAAGATGTGATCGAGGAAAACCGCGCACGTCGCGCTGAAGCCCAGTCGGCAACGGAAAAGCTGAAACATGCGTTGCTGCGGCTCGATCTTGTGAAATAGCGTGCTCTAAAGCGGTTCCCGATTTGAGGGAATCGTAAGGGATTCACAAATTGAGCGAAGCAGTTGAGTCTGGTCTCAAGAGAGGAGACCTGGATGGCTTATTCGAAAGATTTGAGGGTTCCTTGAGAGCCGATCCCGATTCAAAGGAATCGGCTGATCGGCTCTACTCTTTCAGTAAGAGCGGTTCTTATCCCAAAACCGCGTCACACGCCACGATATTGCTTTTGCTCATGACCTCATCGAAGACATTGAGGCCGGGGCCTTGCTGGCTGATAAAGGGTACGATGCCAACCATCTCATTGAAAAGATGGGAAAAAGAGGGACTGAAGTGGTCATACCGCGCAAACGGGATCGCAAGATCCGGCGGGTTTACGACACTGAACTTTACAAGGAGCGCAACCAGATCGAGCGTTTCTTTAACAAACTCAAGCAGTTTGGCCGGGTTGCGACGCGATACGACAAGCTCCTCGCCAATTTTATGGGCTTCGTCAAACTGGCCGCTATCGCGATATGGCTAAAATAGTTAATTCGTCACCACGCCCTAAAGCATCTTCAGCAAAGTGTGCGCGGTTTTGATCCTCGAAAATGCGATGAAACCATAGCTTGGAACGCTTTCATGCCTCGGATCAAATCAAAAGCGCTCTCCCGTGCAGGATGCGGACGAACGAACGTGGTGCCGAAAGAACAGGGCTGGACCCGCCCAGGCGAACCGCTTGGCACGCAGTTGAACCGCGATGACGGCGTCATCAAGCCACCGGCCGATCCGAGTTTCTCGCAACGACCTGCCGAGGTCACAAATCCGAACCCAAACTCAACTCCGAATATCACCCCTCCGCCGACACAGCCAACTCGGATAACCCACGTCCAAAATAAGCCAGGACCGCGAATTGTGAGCGAAGCCGTTGCAGTCTGCGTGAAGCCATGGTAGCTCGCAAGGCTGTGACGGCATGCAGATGCTTTCCGCGCGAAACGCCGCGCGAGTGCTGCCGTCGGTTCAATCTGGGAGCGGAGTGTGACGGTCATGGCCGATAAGAACGGTGTCAACGGTGGTGCGGCGGGTCACGGGAGTGCGGGTATCGGGGCTGACGCGGATAATGCGCAGGCGCCCCAGATCAATGTGCTAGGTCAGTATATCAAGGATCTCTCCTTCGAGAGCCCGGACGCGACACGCTTTCTGCGTGGTCCGGGCAAGAACCCGAACCTGCAAATAAATTTCAACGTTCAGGTGCTCAAGCTCGATACGGAAGTCTTCGAGGTTGCGCTGTCTTTAGAGGGCGAGGCGAAAAGCGACGAAGGCGTGCTCTATAAGCTTGAACTGATGTACGCGGGCGCTTTCGCACTCAGGAACCTGCCGGAAGAGGCGATTTCTCCGATTTTATATGTGGAATGCCCTGCCCTTTTGTTTCCATTCGTTCGCAGGCTTGTGGCTGATCTTTCCCGCGAGGGAGGCTTCCCGCCGCTGCTGCTCGATCCGATCGATTTCGGCGGACTTTATCGCCGCAGATCGGAAATGGGATCGGAGCCGCTGCCTCTGAGCTGACGGGCGAGATGCTGCTCGCGCCACGCGATAAACACGCTTGACGTGATGATGATGGCCGCGCCGATCCAGACAGTCGGCGCGGGCCAGTCATGGAAAATCAGCCACCCATAGGCTGTGCTCCAGACGATGCCGGTATACTGAAACGTGGTCACGAGGGCTGCTGGAGCGTACTTATACGACGTAGCCAGAAGCACCTGCGCGGCAGCACCAGACAAGCCAGCGCCGAAAAAATATAGCAGTTCTCTCGTCTCGGGAACTTTGGCAACAAATGGCATGCCAAGGCCGGTGAGTACAGCGCCGATGAGCAGGAAATAGAATGCCACGGTTTCAGGGCGCTCGGTTCGACCGAGCAGGCGCAGCAGTGTTCCGAGTATCGAGTGCATGAACGCCGCCGACAACGCGAGCACGATTCCGGTCAAATCGACCTTGCCCCCTGGCTGCACCATGATCAGCGTGCCGGCAAAACCTACGAGAACTGCGCTCCAGCGGTAGGGGCCGACCCGTTCTTTCAGGAAAAAGTATGCAAGCACCGGCACGAACAGGCTCGACGTGAAGAACAAGGCTTGAGCGTCTGCCATGGGCAGATAGATGAATGCGCTGAACGTGGCCATGAGGCTCACAGTGCCGATGAGCGAGCGCGCCACAAGAGCGCGCGGCGCGCTGCGGATCTTCAGCATGTCGCGGTCATTGAACAGCGCGATGTAGGCGAGGAACGGCAGCAGCGCGATCACGTTGCGATAGAATGCGACTTCGATCACAGAATGTTCTGAGCTGAGCAGCTTCCCGAAAAGGTTCATCGTGGACAGCGCCAGAACAGAAAGCGCGGCCGCAGCCATGCCGAACACGATGCGGTCCTGATGGACTGGCCTGCCGGGCGGCAGGGCGGCGGCGGTTGTGCTGACCGTCGCCGGATCTATTTTCTTTTGCATTATGTGCCGGTGAAAAGCGCATTAGGAAAGCTATCGTCGAGCTCGATTATGCTCCCCGCAGGCACTTAACGCAAATCAATGCACCCGACGCAAGGCTGCGGAAATGTGATCGGCGATCTGATGAATTTGTGATTCCTCAATGATAAGCGGGGGCGACAACGCGATGATATCCCCGGTCTGTCGCGTCAACAGGCCATGGTCGTAACAATCCAGAAATACATCATAGGCCCGCTTCGTCGGCTCACCATGCCGAGGCTCAAGTTCGATGCCCGCCACAAGGCCAAGATTGCGAATATCCATCACGTGCGGCTGACCCCTGAGACTGTGCATCGCATCCTGCCATAAAGGTGCAAGCGAGGCCGCCCGTTCGAACAACCCTTCCCGCGCATAGATATCGAGGGTCGCCATACCTGCCGCACATGCGGTCGGATGACCGGAATAGGTATAGCCATGGAACAACTCGATGATGTGCTCAGGCCCGTGCATCATCGCGTCGTAAATGGTGCGGCTGGCGAACACGGCACCCATGGGGATCGCACCGTTGGTGATGCCCTTGGCGACGGTCATGATATCCGGCGTGACCCCGAAATATTGCGCGCCGAACGGTGTGCCAAGCCGCCCGAAACCGGAGATCACTTCGTCGAAAATCAACAGCAGGCCGTGTTTGTCGCAGATGGCTTTCAACTTCTGGAGATAACCCTTTGGGGGCACGAGCACGCCGGTGGACCCGGCCATCGGCTCAACGATCACGGCGGCGATGGTGTCGGCTCCGTGCAATGCCACGAGGCCTTCAAGGGCGTCCGCAAGGTGAGCGCCATGCTCTGGCTGTCCCTTGCTAAAGGCGTTTCGCGCGTGATCGTGAGTGTGAGGCAGATGGTCGATGCCGGGCAGCATCGCGCCAAATGTTCGCCTGTTGTTTAGGATACCGCCGACGGACATGCCACCGAAGCCGACACCATGATAACCGCGCTCGCGCCCTATGAAGCGCGTTCTCTGGGCCTCGCCCCGTGCGCGATGATAGGCGAGCGCAATCTTCATCGCGGTGTCCACCGCTTCCGATCCGGAATTCGTGAAAAACACACGGTCAAGTCCTTCAGGCGTCAGGCGGACAAGGCGCGCCGCGAACTCGAAGGCGGACGGATGGCTCATCTGAAATGCGGGCGCATAGTCGAGTTTATCGAGTTGCGCGCCAACGGCTTGAGCGATCTCGCGGCGTCCGTGCCCTGCGTTTACGCACCACAGCCCCGCCGTGCCGTCGAGAATTTTGCGCCCGTCAGACGCCGTGTAATACATGCCCTCTGCGGAATCGAGCAGTCGGGGATTTGCCTTGAACTGCCGATTGGGCGTGAACGGCACCCAATACGCCGACATGTCGAGTTCGTTTGAAAGCGGCGCTGATTGGGTCATGGACTACTCCGAACTCTAAGGCGAAGAGGTTCAGGAAAATGAGACGGCTTACGATGATGGCACAATTTCGCCAGATCGGCTCTCTGGTCGCATTTGTTTCAAAAGGTCGTAACCGTCTTCGGTTACATGCACGAGCATGCCAACGCCGGTAGACTGTAATGAACACTGGATCAGGCGACCTTCAAGGGCATCTTCCCACACTGTTAAACGCGGGCACGACGTTCGCCACGCCTCCATAACCTCGGCATAAAGGCGTGGCCTTGCATCAAGCCATTCCAGCAGGTCAAGAACAAGAGGTGCGGTGGCGTCAACCATATCGTTGCCTTGAATACAATCGGCGTTATACAGAATATATGCGACCGATATGCTACGCAAGACATTGTCCGGTGCCATCGCACATTTGTGTAGCCCCACTGCAAAAGACATCTATGCGAGTATCGGCCCCGAAACGCATCAGGCGTTCAAGCCGACCTGACCCGCTTCAGGATATCGCTCGCCTGCCGCAGCGCCCACTGGAAAGGCGTCGCCCAAGGTCGCGATCTGTATTTTCGTCAATTCAACCTGAGCAGCCGAAATATTATCCTCCAGATACTTGATGCGCTTCGTGCCCGGGATCGGAAAGACATCCGGCCCTTGCGCCAGAACCCAGGCCAGCGCGATCTGTGCGGGGGTTGCCTTGTGCGCGGCTGCGACATCTTTCAAGGTTTCCAAGAGCTTGTTGTTCTGATGGAGGTTTTCCTGCGAAAAGCGCGGGTTTTTCAGGCGGAAGTCATTCTCGGACAAGCCGTCCCGGTTGGTGATCTGACCGGTGAGAAAACCGCGTCCGAGAGGGCTGTAGGCCATGATTGAGACGCTTAACTCGCGGCAAGTGGGCAGAATCTCAGGCTCGATATCTCGGGTCCAAAGCGAATACTCGGTCTGGATGGCTGCGATTGGATGCACCGCATGAGCTTTTCGCAAAGTGTTCGCCGAGACTTCGCTCAGCCCGATCTGGCGAATTTTGCCCTCTGCGACGAGGTCCGCCATGGTCGCGACCGTCTCCTCGATGGATGCGGCTGGGTTGATGCGATGCACGATATAAAGATCGATGACATCGCGCCCGAGCCGTTTGAGCGATGCCTCACAGGCTTCGCGGATGTATTGGGGTGAATTGTCGATGGTGCGTTCGTAGACGTTTTCGCCTTTGCGCCGAATGCCGAACTTGGTGGCGATGAACGCGTCCGTGCGGCCCTTTGCGAGAAACCGGCTCAGCAGTTGCTCGTTATGCCCGTTGCCATACATGTCGGCGGTATCGAACAACCGCACACCGAGTTCATATGCGCGATCCAGCACTTTGAGAGATTCGTCATCGTTGGCCGGGCCATAAAATTCCGACATTCCCATACAGCCAAGGCCGAGCTGCGGCAGTTTGACTTTCAGATTTCCAAACGGCTGGATATGCGACATGTATCGAGGTTCCTTGGCATTGGCGAGATTTGTGAACGTGAGCGGTAATTTAACGCAAAAAGATATCTTCCCAAAAATATCCATCCCGTCATAGCCGGGCTTGACCCGGCTATCCAGTCAAACAACATAAGCAAGTAGATATCTCTTTTCCGCTGGATGGCCGGGTCAAGCCCGGCCATGACAACCAAATTTACGTCAGGGTCTTCAGAAGCTAAAATTTATCCTAATTCGCTTTTCCGGTTTTCATTTGGTGGTTTTTCCTTAGGCTGGAAAGGGTATGGCTGAGTTGATTAACTGGCATTGGACGGTCGAATGAGCCAACGAACCATCGATTTGAATGCCGACATGGGCGAAGGGTATGGCGCTTACGCCATCGGAAGCGATGAAGCGCTTTTGCACGTGGTCACGTCTGCGAACGTAGCCTGCGGGTTTCACGGTGGGGATGCAACCATCATGCATCGCCTCGCGGGCCTGGCCAAGGATCGCGGCGTTTCGCTTGGCGCGCATCCGGGCTTTAACGATCTGTGGGGTTTTGGCCGCCGTCCCATTCACATGAAGGCGCGCGACCTGGAGTATCTCGTCGCCTACCAGGTCGGTGCGCTACAGGCGTTCGCGACCTATCACGGCACGCGCGTTCGCCACGTGAAGCCGCACGGCGCATTATACAACATGGCGGCCAAAGACCAGGCCTACGCAGTGGCGATTGCAAATGCGGTGAAGGCCGTGGACGCATCCCTGATCTTCGTCGGACTGCCCGGCTCGCAACTGCAAAAGGCGGCTGACACGCTCGGTCTGGCATTTGCGCGGGAAGGGTTTTGCGACCGGGTGTATCAGGATGACGGCTCACTCATGACACGCGACATGCCCGGCGCCGTCATTCACGATCCGCGTAAGTCGGCTGAACAGGCGCTTCGGTTTGCGGTGGATGGCGAGGTCGTCACCGGATCGGGGGCACGGCTAAAGCTCAGCGTGGACACGCTGTGTATCCATGGGGACGAACCGGGGTCAGTCGCGGTCGCGAACGCGGTTAAAGCCGCGCTGGCGGATGCCGGTGTCACCATAGCCCCCGTCGCATCGTGCTGATGGCACGTCTCGCGTTCGCGCTGCTCGCGCTTTGTTGTCTCGCCCTGCCGTGCGTGGCGGAAGACCTTTGTCTGACGTACCGCGAAACGCGGCTTGTCATAGATCGCAGCCTGAACGAGGAAGCCTTTTCGCTTCGGGAAATGTCTTCTGCCAAGCTCGAACGCATAGTCGGCCTTGGCGGCGACCGGGAGATTTTGCATCGCACCTATGCCATGTCCCTGGAAAGCGCCAACGGGATCGCGGTTTTCAAAGGCGAATGGGGAGGCACCTGTTATATCTCTCGCGATATCGAACAGTCGAAACCGATCAGCCTGCCTGTGTTTTTTATTGGGCAAGCCGGTCAAACGCGGGAGGACCTCGAAGAACGAATCGGGCGAACCAAATTCGCCTCGTCCCTCTCCCTGACGCCGAAGCAGAATTTCTCCGAGGTGAACTTCCTGTTGTCGCGCGGGGAGTGGGTGGGAAAGGTGCAGGCCTTTTTTCGATGCGGGCTGCCAGGACTGCTCGTTTGTGCGGAAACCTGCCCCCGGGAAAGTGATCCGCTTGTTGCCGCGCTCGTGAACTCCGTGGCCTCGCAGTCGCAACTTCACGGTCAAAGGAAAACGCCTCGACACAAAAATGGCGCAGGCAAAACCGGAGACATCGCAGCCCCAGCCAAAGCCCGTTACATCTCAGCCGAAGCAGGAAACGTCGAAACCTGCACCCCCGGACCGAAACGACACCAGCGCCCACGCCGGTTACACCCCCACCACCGCCCGTCGTCATTGACACATCGCCGGCGCCGAAGCCCGACCAACCGCCGGTGCCTGCGCCAAAGCCGGACCAGCCATCCGTCGCAGTTCCCGTTCCTGAAACAACAAAGCCAGACGCGACGCAGCCGCCCCCGTCGACCGAAAAGAAGCTCGTCCTCACGTTCCAGACGGTCAACGGAGCATCGCTTGCCGCCGCCGATGTGCTCGACGCCGAAGGAAAGGTGGTCGTGGAGGGCGTCACCATGCAGGCCACAGACGAGGGCTTGACGGCGCGATTACCCGAGGACGCGTTGACACGGGCAAGTTCGCCACAAAACCTGAAAAGTCTGTTTCTTCGCCACCGCGTCACGGCGATCACGCTCAACACCGCTAACATTCTGCTGACACTCGAACCGGGTTACATCAAGGCGAATGACCTGAAGGTGCGGGTGGTCGATCCGCGTGGCATGCCCGTTGCGGATTGCAACCTGCGTATCGACGTTCCAGCAACAGCGCAGGCTGGCTCCGCCTGGAATGCCGTGCCGCTCGTCGATGGACGCCGCACGCTGAGCCTTGGCAGAAACGCGGATTGGTATTCGTTCGCTTTCAGCGGCATAATTCCGCTCATTGTCAAGGGGAAAGGTGATCCCGGCATCCTGCTCATGAACCTGGACGACCGGTGCCCTCTCGAAAACCGGTCGGCCGTTACCGAGGCGGAACTGCGCAACGGCCTCGCGATACGCACAACAAGGTCGAGTGGCGCGGTTCTGATCGCGATTGGCACGACGGATGGAGATTTTTCCGCTCAGATGCCGAATGTGCCTTCGGTCTTCTGGACGAAGGCGCTGGCTCTCACAGACACCGTGGCGCGCCTGGAATGGAAGAAGATCGCGTTCGCTCTTGCGGAGCGTCCCGGCATCGACAGCAGCATATCGGAATTGCCAGGTGTTCTGGACGGACCTGAACCGGCACGAAACGAAAAACGCACCGCCGCCGTTAAAACTTTTGTTCAGGCATCTACGACATCCAGTGTCGCACTTAAGTCGGAGCCGCTCGAAGCGATAAATCTGACTCAGGCGCTTTCGGTGATCCGCAGAAACGGAGGCATCGATCCGCGTGAAAGTATCGGGCAGGAGACGCTTCTGGTCGTGACGGGCGGTGTGAAAAAGCAGAGCGGTCTGTGCGATGCTCTGGAGAACCCCGCCACAACAAGCAAATCCGCAACCTGGCTGATGCCGATACGCCGTGCGTTCATTGTCGAAATCTGGGATGACGCGCTGGCCCAGGCTCTCGACAGCGCGCGACGCACCACCAAACCCGTGAGCGCTCCCGTCGGGGTCTCGCTTTGTCAGGGCAAAGGTGCCGCCGCAAATGTGCAGATTTACGCGATAGTCGCAAAGACCCTGCAAGACGAGACGGCTCGAAACGCGGCGTTTTCGTTTCTGATACAGGAAGCATCGATTAGACTAAAACCTTAACGAAGCTTTAACAGATGGCTTACACGACCCTTTGGCGAAATGCTGACATGCACTTGCCTCAGTTTTATGTTGATATCGCCTTATGCGGTTTGTGTGTACACAGAATCATTCCATTATTTTGCAATAAATCATTCGAGAGTGTTATGGCAATCAAATCCCGCCGTCTCATTTTTGGTCTCGTTGTGGCGCTGGTTTCAGCAGCAACACCACTCGTCGATGCACGCGCTCAATCCAAAGAGGGCACAGGGCTTGAGTTGATCGTCAAGGCATCGAAAGCCTTCGATGACGGCGATTACGTCAAGGCGCAGGCGACCATCGATGAAGCGTTCAAGGGTAATCTCGACAAGGAGTTGAGCGCGCGCGCCATGCTGCTGCGCGGACAAATTCACGAAAAGAGCGGTAAGCTTTCCCGCGCCCTGTCCGATTATTCAGGCGCGCTCTGGATGCAGAATCTTCCTGCAAGTGAAAAGAAAAAAGCGACCGATGGCAAAGAGCGGGTCATGGCGGCCATGGGTCTTGCCACGGGTGCTGCCAAGCCTGCCGGCGCATCGGCATCGGCCCAGACGAAAGCAGCCGATCAGCAAACTGCGACACAGCCGTCCGGCGGATTGTTCGGGATGTTTGGCGGGCTGTTCGACAACGGCGAACAAAAGAAGCCCGCGACGTCACCCACCCCGGCACCATCAACGCCTCCGGTTAAGGAGGCGGTTGAGCCAAAGGCAAAGCCTGCGCCTCAGACCAAAACTGCGGCGGTCGTCACAAAAGAGAAGGCAAAGCCGTCGCGTCAAAAGGAAGAGCCGGAAACTGAAACGATTGCTGTGGTTAAACCGACAGCCGCAAAGCCCGGAAAGCTGGAGAAAGCGTCTGCGCCCGGGACCGCCGCTGCGGTTGAGGCGGGCGGCTTCTTTATCGATTTCGGCAGTTCGGCATCGTCCGCTAAAGCCAGGACGCAAGCACAGGCCATAAAGACCAAACTCGCCGATATTCTTGTCAATCGTGAACTGAGCGTAAAGCAGGGTGGCAGCGCGTACCGGATCGTGGCTGGCCCCTACAAGATCAGAGCCGCCGCCGCCGCTATTTGCAACGCCATGACAAAGCGCGGCGTGACTTGCGAAGTTACACAGTAAAGCGAGTTGGTCTCAAACCTCGCAAGAAAAATGCTCGGAGAGTGAAAACCGCCGACTAACCTGGATGATGGTTCGTAGACCAATTACCAGGGGCTTAGAGCGGTTCCCGAAAAGTGTTACGCGGTTTTCGGATAAGAACCGCTCTTACTAAAAGAGTAGAGCCGATCCCGATTCCTTTGAATCGGGATCGGCTCTAATGCCGGTCAAATCTACATCTCCTTCGCCATGTTACGTAAAATATATTTCTGCACTTTCCCGGTCGATGTCTTTGGCAGCTCGGTAAACACGACGAAACGCGGTGCCTTGTAATGCGCCACATGCTGTCGGCAATAAGCGATGATCTCGTCGGCGGTCACGGTGGCACCCGAACGAAGCTCAATGAACGCGCACGGCGTCTCGCCCCATTTATCGTCGGGCTTCGCCACCACCGCAGCAGCCTGAACGGCCGGATGCTTGTAAAGCACATCCTCCAGTTCGATGGACGAGATATTCTCGCCGCCTGAGATGATGATGTCTTTCGAGCGATCCTTGAGCTGCACATAACCGTCCGCGTGCATCACGCCCAGATCGCCGGTATGGAACCAGCCCCCGGCAAAAGCCTCGTCGGTCGCGGTCGCGTTCTTGAGATAACCCTTCATCACCACGTTGCCGCGCATCATGACTTCACCGATGGTCTCGCCGTCCGCCTCCACCGGCTGCATGGTCTGCGGATCGCGCACGGAAAGGCCGTCGAGCGGCACATAGGGCACGCCCTGCCGCGATTTTTTCCGCGCCCGTTCATCGGCAGGCAGCGCGTCCCATTCCGACTTCCATTCGTTGACGACGGCGGGGCCGTAGCATTCGGTCAGGCCGTAGACATGGGTTACGTCGAAGCCCGCCTCCGCCATCGCAGCAAGCACGGCCTCGGGCGGCGGCGCTGCGGCGGTAAGGAAATGGGCGTGGGTGCCTAGCGGGCGTTTCACAGCCTCGGGTGCATTCAGAATCGTCGACATTACAATCGGCGCGCCGCAAAGATGGGTGATGCACTCGTCGGCGAGTGCTGCCCAGACCGCATCGGCCCGCACATAGCGCAGGCATACCTGCGTGCCTGCCACGATGGGGATCGTCCACGGGAAGCACCAGCCATCGCAATGGAACATAGGCAGCGTCCACAAATAGCGCGGATGCTTGGCGATGTTGCCCGCGAGAATGTTACCCATGCTGAGAAGATACGCGCCGCGATGATGATAGACGACGCCCTTCGGGTTGCCGGTGGTGCCGGATGTGTAGTTGAGCGTGATCGCGTCCCATTCGTCGGAGGGTTTGACCCAAGGGAAATTCGCGTCGCCGCGCGCGATAAACGCTTCGTACTCGATCTCGCCGAGCCCCACGCCAAGGCCCGGAAACTCGGGGTCCGCGTAGTCGATGATGAGCGGTCGCGCCTTCGCCAGTTTCAGTGCCTGCGCGATCACGGGCGCGTATTCCGTGTCGGTGATCAGCACCTTTGTCTCGGCATGGTCGAGCATGAAGGCGATGTTGGCCGCGTCGAGCCGGGTGTTCATGGAATGCAGCACAGCGCCCGCCATCGGCACGCCGTACTTGGCTTCGAGCATGGGCGGCGTGTTGGCGAGCATCACGGACACGGTGTCGTTCTTGCCGATGCCCGCCGCCGCGAGCGCCGACGCGAGTTGTCTCGCTCGTGCATAAAACTGCGCGTATGTGAGACGGAACGCGCCATGCACCACGGCTTCATGTTCGGGAAACACCGCCGCCGCCCGCTCCAGAAAACTGAGCGGCGTCAGGGGCTGGAAGTTCGCTGGCGTCTTGTCGAGGTGTTGTGTGTAAGCGACTGTCATGGTTTGAGAGTGCATCAAGTTTGATGCGGCGGCAATGGTTTCGCAAGTGTCCTGTGCGCCGGTTCAGAAAGCCCTGACCCGCGAAATCAAGATCGTCTTGCGTCACTTGCTTCCGCCAATAGCGCGGGTCGCGGTGCTGGTGGCAGACGACGGCAATCGTAAGGACCCTGATCTTGGGATCGTATCGGTAGACCATGTTGTATGGAAATGTCTTCAGCGTGCATTTGCGGGCTGTTCGCGAGACGCGCGGATATAATTCGGGGAAGCTTTTAATGCGTTCCGCCGCGTCCAGAAACTCAGTTAAAAACTGCTTCCCGAGGCCATCACCCTGCTCATCGTAGTAGGCGCTGGCGCTCGCGATCTCCCGTTGCGCAGCCCTAAGGACGACAACCTTCATTTCGTCAGCGACTCATACGTAATCTCACTGATGTCGATCGCCGTCATTTCACCCCGGTCGTAGGCATCGAGGCGACGTTCCGCTTCCTCGCCCCAGTATGCATCGATTTCGCTGTTCGTCTTGTGAAACGCGACCAGCAGGCGGTCGATCAACTCCGCTTTCTCGTCCGGTGACAGCGTTTCAGCTTTGCTGATGATGGTATCGACAGTTTCGCTCATGTTGAGATTATCTCATCGGATTGCTTGGAGCGCAATGGTGCCGACGCGTTAACAGTGATGTTGGCGTCGCAGAGGGTAACTTCGTGGTGGAAGCGCCGGGTTGCGTCAACCCGGATACATCCCAGAGTTTCAGGGTTTGTCGTGGTCGCGGGAGAGTAGCAAGCGACTACCTCAAGTGGTAACGAGATCGAGACGTTTTTCGATCCTGGCATGCCGCTTATCCATGCCGTCGATGCGATGCTCAGGCCGGATGAAGTCCTCGCGCAGCAGAGTGCTCTCCCGCCGTTGTAAGGCGACCTGCTCTTCCAAAGAAGTGAGCCGCATCGTGACGGTTTCCAGCGCAGCCAAAATAAGGTCAAGCTTCGTATCAACGCGATTGAAGCGCTCGCGGGTGAGATCGATCATGTCATCGGCCATCGTATTTCCTTTCGCAACTATAGCCGCGAACGGTAAAACGCGCACCCTTCATATGGAGGGTGATAACGAATTTTAGGGCACCCTATTTCGCGGCGGAAGCGCCGGCAACCGCCACGTTAGCGGCGGAAAGGCCGGGTTGCGGCCGTTCGGAGACATCCCTGAGTTTCAGGATTTCTCCGCGATTTTACGACATCGTCACCGGCGGTATCCGGGGTCTTTCTCACCTTGCGAAAATGCCGGATCGCCTGCGGCGTCCGGCATGACATCGCGAAAAAAAAATCGACTCGCCGCGGCTAAAAATTTGAGGGCGCAAAGCGCCCTCAACCCCGGTTTTCCACCGCATTTGGTGAAACGGGAGTGGCTTATGACGTAAAGAGGATATGAAGAAAGAGGTCAAAGCGTCCTGGCAAGACGGAAACCGAGATCGTAGTTCCGGTACGAAGTGGTGTACCTGCCGCGGTCGGCCGCGCGCAGATACTGTGGATAGTTGTACCACGAGCCGCCGCGAAGGACCCGAACACTACAATCTCCGGTTGCAATCGCAGACCCATCCGTCGGGGCAGTCTTGTAGCTATCCACAAAACAGTCCTGCACCCACTCCCAGACATTTCCGTGCACCTGATACAGCCCCCACGGGTTCGGCTGGAAGCTCTTCACCGGAACCGTCTTCGCCCGGTATTCCCCCTTCTGGCTGCCCGCGTGGGTGTAAGTGCCATCATAGTTCGCCCTGTCCGTCGAAATCACGTTGCCCCACCAGAACTGAGTCGTCGTCCCAGCCCGCGCCACATACTCCCGCTCTGCCTCCGACAGCAGACGGTAGCTCTTGCCCGTCTTCTTCGACAGCCACGCCACATACTCCTGCGCATCGTCCCAGCTCACATTGATCACCGGACGATCGGCGCGGCCCCAGCCCTGATCGCTTGGCTGTTTTGTGGTCTGGCAGCCGCCGCCAGCAACACATGCCTCCCATTCCGCAAACGTTACCGAAAACCGCCCCACCGCAAACGGCTTGGCAATCGTCACCCGACGCTGCGGCGTCTCCCGCTTCGAGTATTGCTCCGTGGCCTTCCCGTGTTCCTTCACCAGCGCCGCCACATCCGCGTCCGTCGACCCGCGAAGATAACTGCCTGCAGGCGCCACCACCATCTCCGGGCAATCCGCACAATCCCTGAACACCTGCCCGGACCCAGGCTTGATGCACGGCTTCTCGCGGCCAAGCCCAACCGACACCACCAAACCGTCGTCGCACGCGTCCTCCGCAGGCTGCGGCGCAGGCGCCGGGCGCGGCGAGGCCACAGCCGCGGTCTGCGCTTGTTTCAGATACGCGATCTGCGCGCGGGCATACCCGGAAAACCGGCTCGACCCATGCCGCGACAAAAAATATTCCAGTTGCGCGATGCTGGTCTGGTTCACCCCCGCCCATTCGATGGCGGCCTCGTCCACAGGCTCGGGCTTCGCCGGAAGCGGCGCTGACGTTACGGGCTTGCCACCGGGATAATAATCCTGGTTCAACTCGTTATAATACGCGGGGTTTTGCTTGTGATTGAGGGTCAACGCCAGATCGCGCACGCTGCCGCGCACCCGCTTGGCGATATCGTCGAGGCTGAGGCCCGCATTGGGAGCCAGCAGCGGCAGAAGGTTGCGGGTATAAACCGAGTTGGGGTCCGGGTCGTTATCGGCGAGGCGGTCCAGCGCTTTTTGCCGCTCACCGGCGGAGTACATGATGAAGTTGCCTTCCGGGTTCGCGGGTCGGCTGAGGCCGCGTGTCCCGCCAATGCTTTTGCCTTTGGTATCCGCGAAGGGGTTCTCGCGACAGGCATCGACGATCTCGAAGCTCACGGCCACGCCCTTGGCCCGCAGATCGCTGACGAGATCGCGGAAATTGATGGCGTCGGCCTTCAGCGAGGTTTCATCATCGATGGGCTGGACGTCACGCGGGATGAGATAATTGCCGTCGAGATCGACGCCGTGCCCGGAAAAGAAAAAGGCCGCAACATCACCGGGCGCAAGCTTGCTGGTGAAGCGTGCCCACAGCCGGGAAAAGTCGCGCCGTGTGACGTTTTCGGCAAGTTCCGTCTCGAAGCCGAGCGCCCTGAAGGCACGCGCGTCGTTGACCGCTTTGCGCAGTTGTTTGTCGGCGGCCAGATTGTCGTATTTGTCGATGCCGACAGCCAATGCGCGCTTTTCCGCAAATGCGCCGGCAGGGATGCAAAGTGCTAGCGCGAATATAAATGCAACGCGGGCAAGAATTCTTAGTGGCGCATGGTCCGGGCGGCGAACCGCGCGACACTTCGCCTGACCATTCGCTATTGCCATAATGTGGCTCCGGTTGAATGTGCCTGTCGACAATACTCTTATCGGTATGGTTTTCGGTGAGCGGCAACTACGCGTTCCGCGTCGGTCCCGTGTTGCGCCACGGCCGCCTTCGCCTCGTCAAAGTCGCGATCCCGTACCGGCTTTTTAGCCATCGTCGCCCCCACAGCGGAATATAGCCTGACTAAACGCGAAAACGGGAATGCGGTCAAGGCACCGGTCAGATGCGTTGCAGCAAAGCCTCGCTGTCGATTAGCGTGAACGCGCCGCCCACCGCTTTGACCATCGCCACGAACGATGCGGTGCCGCCGGGCTTGATCTCGGTGTCCTTGCCGTCCCAGAGAGCGAGAAGCTGAACCGCATCCGCGAGTTGTTCGCCGAGCGCCAGCGTCTGCCGGTTGCAATAATCGTAAGGGTCATCGCCCGCCGGTGGCTTCAGGATCGCGCGGTCAGTGCCGGAAAGCCCGTCCCACAATGCATGGAACCGCGCTTCCCAATCGCCTGACGCCACGCCGCGCACGGACGTGTCGAGAAACGCGTCTGCCGCGAACGGCAGCATCATGCGGATCGAGACGCCCATAACCTGCGCCGCCTCCAGAAACAGAATGTCCCCGCCGCGCGCGCCGCTGGCGATGGCCACGACGGAACCCGCGCCGTGAGCCTTGACGGCGGCCTCGACGTTGGCGGCGATGGCGACGCGGGCATGCGGCTCAAGCGCGGGCGGGAAGCGGGGGCTGGCGCGGTCGGGAAGGTCGACCATGTGACCCGTAAAGATCAGGGCAAGGGCGTAAGGTTTCATGTTGTCAGCCTAGCAAGATTGTGCATTCGTCGCGACGATTTTTTGCCTCAAGTCACGACCGGAGCCACACTACGATCATGATGCGCGTCTCGATGCAACAATACCGCGCGGTGGAATGATGTGCCGATTTCAAGGCCTGTCTATCACGGTGTTGAAATTCGGCACGCGGCCTGTGAGATCGGGAACGGCATACCCCCGTTGCACGGCGGCGCGGTCAGCGATGGCATTGTACCAGCGCTTCACGTTCGCGAATTCGTTCAGGTCCACGGTCTGGCGCCGGAACGAAGCCGTCCAGGGCCAGATGGCCATGTCGGCGATGGAATAGTCGCCGGCCACGTACTCAGCTTCCGCCAGCCGCCTGTCGAGCACACCGTAAAGGCGTTTGGCTTCCTTGAGATAGCGTTCCTCGGCGTAAGCGCTCTTGCCGGGATTGAACGCCACGAAATGATGCGTCTGACCGAACATCGGCCCAACGCCGCCCATCTGCCACATGAGCCACTCGATCACGAGCCATTTTTCTGGGCCGGTCTGCGGCATGAAGGTGCCGGTTTTCTCAGCGAGATACAAAAGGATCGCGCCGGACTCGAACAGACTGAGCCCGGTGTCACTGTCCCTGATCGCCGGAATGCGGTTGTTGGGCGAAAGCTTGAGAAACGCTGGATTGAACTGTTCGTCCTTCGTGATGTCGATGGTGTGGACCGTGTATGGCAGCCCCATCTCCTCAAGGGCGATGGCAACTTTGCGACCGTTTGGTGTGCCCCAGGTATAAAAGTCGATCATGACGTTTCCTTTCGATGAGAATGAAGAAACCGTTCGCACGATTTTTTGGCGTATGCCCATTTATTAGGCATGCAAACCCGGTTGAAAACGAGCACCTGATAAGCCACCCCGTTATTTACGGCGAGAGATGTCAATTTCCCGGTTTTTTTTGGGCAGCCCGCAATGGTACACTGAACATTCAAGGTTTGGCACAGCTCTTGAGTAGCAAGCTGCTGCACGTCAGGCTGAGACTAAGGCATAGTATTGGCGAAAGCGAACAGGGCCACGGCACATCCAAAGCCCGTTGTGGGAGGAAAAAATCATGAAAATGGTGATGGCGATCATAAAGCCGTTCAAGCTTGAGGAGGTACGACAGGCTCTCGATGACATGGGAATCGAGGGTCTGACGGTGTCGGAAGTTAAAGGATATGGCCGTCAGAAAGGGCACACGGAAATCTATCGCGGGGCGGAATACGAAGTGACTTTCGTTCCAAAGCTCAAGATAGAGGTGGCCGTCGCTTCGGAGCAGGTCGCCAAGGTGATCGAGGTCATCTCCGGCATGGCGAAGACGGGGCAGATCGGCGATGGCAAGATTTTTGTGACACCGATCGACCAGACCATCCGCATCCGCACCGGCGAAACCGATGAAGCAGCACTTTGATCGAACAACAGGGGAATAAAAGCATGAACATTGTCTGGCGTAACTTGGCCATACTCGCCGCCGTCTTGGGAACGGGGCTGCTGATGGCCGATCCCTCATTCGCCCAAGCGGCAGCCGCTCCAGCGGCCGCGAAAGTTCCTGATCTCAAGGTCGACAAGGCCGACGACGCGTGGATGATGATTTCCACCGTGCTTGTGCTTTTGATGACGATACCGGGCCTTGCACTTTTCTACGGCGGACTGGTTCGAACCAAAAATATGCTTTCGATGCTGACGCAGGTTCTCGTGATCGTCTGCGTCGTCTGTGTCGCCTGGTTCCTGTGGGGATACAGCCTTGCCTTTACAGAAGGATCCGGTGTGACGTCGCCGTTTATCGGTGGGTTGAGCAACGTGTTCCTGAAGGGCGTCAAGAATGATGGCATCACCGGAACGTTCTCGGTCGGTGTCGGCATTCACGAACTCATCTACGTCTGTTTCCAGATGACCTTCGCAGCCATCACCACGGCCCTTGCCATCGGCGGTTTCGCCGAACGCATGAAATTCTCTGCGCTCGTTCTGTTCGCCATCCTCTGGATGACGTTCGTTTATTGCCCGATTGCTCACTCGGTCTGGTTCAACCCGGGTCCGAACGAACTCGTCGCTGGCGTCGATGCCGCCACCGCAAAATCCGGCTACGGGTTCCAGATGGGGGCTCTCGACTTCGCTGGCGGTACGGTCGTGCATATCAACGCTGGTATCGCGGGCTTTATAGGCGCGCTGCTTCTCGGACGCCGCATAGGCTACGGTCGCGAACCGATGGCTCCGCATTCGCTCACGCTGACCATGGTCGGAGCATCGCTTTTGTGGGTAGGCTGGTTCGGTTTCAACGCCGGTTCGAACCTCGAAGCAACGAGCACCGCCGGTCTTGCCATGGCGAACACCTTCATCGCGACAGCGGCGGCAGGTCTGTCGTGGATGCTGGCGGAATGGCTGTTCAAGGGGAAGCCGAGTTTGCTTGGCCTGGCTTCAGGGATCGTGGCCGGTCTGGTCGCGGTCACACCGGCATCCGGTTATGGCGGCCCCATGGGCACACTGATCCTTGGTCTCGTTGCGGGCGCAACGTGCTTCTTCTTCTGTACCGCAGTCAAGAGCGCGTTCGGGTATGACGACACACTGGATGTCTTCGGCGTTCACGCCGTGGGCGGTATCGTCGGCGCAATCGGGACGGGCATTGTGGTCAACCCCGCCTACAACGGGACAGGCATTACCGACTACGGGAAGTGCAAAGTCGTCGAAGGCGTCTTTACGAGCACCTGCGATCTTGCCGACTACAACATGATCGCGCAAACCTGGATACAGGCTAAGAATGCGCTGATTACGGTCGGGTGGTCCGCAATCGGCAGCTTGATTGTGTATCTCGTGATCATGCTGGTTGTGGGACTTCGTGTGTCGGAAGAAACCGAACGCGAAGGCCTTGACATCTCCGAGCATGGGGAACGCGCCTACAACATGTAACCGCGGGCGTGCTTTGCGCTCTCGTCGTGATGTCCCGGTTTCACGCTTCACTCCTCCCAGGCGAGCGTTGAACTCGGGCAGGGTCCGGAACGAAAGTTCCGGGCTCTTCTTATTTGCGATCTTGCGTTGAGTTCAACGAAGGCCCGTCCGCTTCAACGACCGTTCGATCACCTGTTCTTTCAACCGGGTCGCAATGAAGATCATAACGTGGGGCGAACGAAACGACGCGTTCAAACATTGTCTCAGATTCTTGGCCTTGACACCTTCGATCACAGCAAGCCACTGCACGCGCGCGTCGATGGAGTCATAATGTTTTCGTATCGCAAGCTTTTCCCGTGCCGAAAACTGCCGCACCTTTTCGAGGGCCAGGTCGCTGTCACGCAAATGCTCAAGATCGGCTTTTGAATGCAAAGCGCTGAGCGAATTGTTCCTTACCACAGACACGTAGCCCTGTGCCGGGATCACCGAGAAACGTGCCCCATGGGCTAACGCCTGCGCGTAAAGGGCGTAATCCTCTCCAAGGCGCAGATCGGCCTGATAGCGGAGACTATGCCCATCCAGAAAAGCCCGCCGCATGAGCGGTTTGAAAAATCCAAGTTCTTTTCTTGCGCGCCCTTTGACACTGATGTTGCCCAGGATGAAAGTTTCAAAATCACAGGTCCACCCCTGGAACCCGGCTTGGGAAAGCATGGCGACCGGTTGATCCACGCCGATTCGATCACTGGATATTTGCAGAATGTCATCGGCCACGAAATCACAAGTGTCAGCCAGCGCGACAAGCTTCGAGACGCGATCCGGCAAAAAATAGTCGTCCGCGTCGAGTACCGCGATCCAGGGCGCGTCCGACGCGGCGATAGCCGTATTGCGCGCCGCGGCCGGGCCGACGTTTGTATCGAGACGGATCACCACAAGCCGTCCGCTGCCGTCATCCGCCCGCTCTGCTTCGTCGCAGGTTGCGTCGCTTGATGCATCATCCACGACCACGACGCGTTTGACTGCAGGATCGGACAAGGCTGACCGAACCGCGCGCTCAATCGAGTCAGCCCGGTTCCAGGCTGCAATGATCACATCCACGCATGGGTTTGTTGCCGCGTTGCTTTGTGCGGTCATAGGCTTAGACGCACTGTATGCCGATCTCCACCATCCACGGAAAATTCCCGCCTTCGCCTCTGATACTCATCGCCGGCTCATAATTGTCTGTTAGTAACATAAGAGCAAAGTCTTTTGTCGGGGCGGTGTGGAAGTGGTTACTGCTTTCATTGGTCACCCAAAGTCCAGACGGTAGCTTCCGATGCGACAGGCGCAACAAGAAACGGCAAACACGCGGTCCCCGATTGCGGCGAGGCGAGAGCACCTCGCTTCCGCCGAAGTCATCGATTGGCTTGTGTGTTTCACGTCCCTGCTCAGTCTTTTATTGATTACTCAGCTTGGAGCGGTCGGCGCATTGTTTTTCCTGCTGCCCTGGAGCCTTATCGTTGCAAAAGACCCCTTACGCGCCTTCGAGGCGATGGCGAGGAATGCATGGTTGCTGGTGTTGCCCATATTTGCCCTAACCTCGGTGCTTTGGTCCGATTATCCGTCGGCCACCTTGCGGTCGGCAATTCAGTTCCTGCTGACGATCATTATCGGGGTTTTGGCCGGGAGCTGCATCAGGCCACGGATATTCTTGTCCGCGTTGTTCAGCGCTCTTACGTGCATCACAGTGATCAGCGTGTTTTCCGAGCTTGACGCGTTGTTACAGGACGCGGGTCGTGTCAATCTTCGCGGCGTCTTCGAGAGCAAAAATCAAATGGCGACCTGTGCGGTTCTCTTGAGCCTTACCGCATTGGCCATCGTATTTGATCGAATGCAGTTCATCATCTTGCGTTTTACAGCGGGTACATGCTTTTTTCTCGCGATCTTCGCCGTTTACGCCGCCAATTCAGCAGGGTCAACGGTTTGTATCGCGCCCGCGGTCTTGGCGGTGGGCTTCACCGCGATCCTATCGAAACTTGCGACGCAGACGCGCGCGGCGATCCTCATCGGTTGCGTCTTCATCGTGTTGCCAACGGTGGTGGCGGCAGCCATGTCTCTTGCCGATCCAACTGCCATTCTCGACGCACTTGGAAAGGATTCAACCTTGACGGGCCGAACCGAGCTTTGGGCCAATGCCCGCGCTTTGTGGGATGAGCGCCCCGTTCTTGGATACGGATATCAGGCATTCTGGCAGGTCGGCAATCCGAAGGCGGAGGAGTTATGGTTTGTAAACAACGTCGATAGCGGCGCCGGATTCCATTTTCACAACCTCTATCTCAATACGGCCGTCGATCTCGGCATGCTCGGGGTTTTCATCGTGATCGCTCTGACCCTCATCACAGCGATCAGGCTCTGTCTTGCCATTCTCGACCGTCCCTCCGCGCCCCAGTTTTTTGCGGCGGGGTTGGTCGTTTACCTGATGCTGATTTCATTCATGGAGGTGCTTCAGACTTATCAGTTTCATATTGCAACGGTGCTGTTTTATTGTTCCTGGTGCTATCTTACGCCGGGCACGACGCTTTCGCGCCAAGACGCTCCCCTTAGAGCGGTTCCCGAAAAGTGTGACGCGGTTTTCGGATAAGAACCGCTCTCGTATAAATAACTTAGAGCCGATGACCCGATTCCTTTTGATCGGGATCGGCTCTAGGCGTTCAGTTGCGTAGACATCTCGTCTGAACGCCAAATGCGTGGATCGTTTCGGCGGCGTTGTAAACCGGCCTTTGCGCCAATCCAGGGGACACGACGATCCGGGCAGACCAGAGAGCCATGGAGCACATCATGCTTTCAAACGACCGGCATAAAAACAGCGTCATCGATGAACCCGGTCCCGCTTGAGTTTTGTTTTCGAACCGATGCCACGCGTGAGTTATAAGCAATCATCGCTGGCACTTTGGTGCGAGTGCGGCAGGGAAGGATGTGACCGTGGATATCCTCAATGTCATCTGGTCGGTGCTGAGCTTCGCTTTCAGCCTGATCTGGGCTGTGGTTTGGTTCGTCGTCCGCGATCTGTTGTCGACGGTTTTCTGGATCCTTATCGTTGTATGGCTGGTGCTGGGCGTGCGATATCGCAGCTTTGCGGCGGGAAGCCTCGCGTTGCTGCGCTACGGGCGATACGGGCTTCGGCTGTTCTGGAGCTGGTTGCGCGGCGCGCCACCCACGATGCCGTACCCTTTGCCATCAGCGTCGGATCGCATCGAACGGCAACGCGCGCGCCGTCGGGTTCCATTCGGCTACATGTCCGTGTCAGACCAACTGAATCTGCTTGTCGTAAGTCTGTTCTATCTCCGGTTTTTTGTCTAACGTCATTTTAGCCTTGTCAACGTATAAACATATCTTTATGTGTCAATCCTGAATAGGATGACCATGGCAGCGTTTGACCACACAATTGCCCGCCTCAAGGCCGCAGCCGAGCCCACTCGCCTGCGTCTGCTCAAGCTGTTGCAGTCCGGCGAATACAGTGTCAAAGACCTCACTGAGGTTCTGGGACAGAGTCAACCTCGCGTCAGCCGGCACGTGAAGCTGCTGGCTGAAGCGGGCTTGATTGAACGAAACCAGGAGGGCAGTTTTGTGTTTGTCCGGGCTGCAACAGATGTCACGGTTCGCGCTTTCCTCGCCAAAGCCATCGATATGGTCACTGACGGCGATTTCGTGTTTCAGCGCGATCAGGACAAGGCTGCTCTGGTCCGGTCGAAACAGGCAGCGGCGGCCAACGCATACTTCAATCAAAACGCCTCAAGATGGACTGAAATCCGGTCTTTGCATGTGCCTGAAGCCAACGTGGAACATGCCGTCAGCGACCTGCTCGGCACAGGCCCGTTCGATCTCATTCTGGATCTTGGGACTGGTACGGGGCGCATGCTTGAGTTGCTCTCAGGTCGTGCGACACGGTTGATCGGTGTCGATTCCAATCGCGAGATGATGAAATATGCCCGCGCGAACCTGGATGCGGCTCATCTCAGTCACTGCAGCGTCAGGCAAGGCGACCTCTACGATCTTCCTTTTGCCGAGGCGAGCGTGGATGCTATCGTCATTCATCAGGTTTTGCATTTTCTGGAAAATCCCAAAGCGGCATTAGCGGAGGCCGCACGGGTGCTGAAACCCGGCGGACGTCTGCTCATTGTAGATTTCGCGCCTCATGACGTAGAGTTTCTTCGCGATCAGCACGCACACCTTCGGCTAGGTTTTGGGACAACGGAAATGTCAGGCTGGCTTGCGGAAGCAGGAATGCTGCATAACACGTACCGCGAACTGGACAGCGGCCGAAACACTCGCGAAACATTGACTGTGGCTTTATGGCTTTCGCTGAAAACAGAGGCCGCGATGCCTTCAAGAGGTGCGGTTTCCATACGAAAGGTTGTGACATGACTGAAAGCCTGGAGAAACGCCCTCACAGCCAGATCGCGGTGAGTTTCGAGTTCTTTCCCCCTAAAACGGCCGCCATGGAAGCGGACCTCTGGGCGGCAGTCACGAAGCTGGCACCGCTCAATCCGGACTTCGTGTCGGTGACCTACGGTGCGGGCGGCTCGACCCGCGAACGAACCCATGCGACCCTGTCGAGGCTCGTTGCCGAGACAAGCCTGAAGCCAGCCGCACACCTGACCTGCGTTGCGGCGACTAAAGACGAGATCGACGAGGTCGTGCGGTCGTATTGGGACGCAGGCGTCCGTCACATCGTGGCCTTGCGGGGCGACTCCACTGCAGGGCCAGGAACGCCATACGTCCCGCATCCTGGAGGCTATGCCACCTCCGCCGATCTGACAGCGGGGATCAAACGGATTGCGAATTTCGAAGTCTCGGTGTCGGCCTATCCCGAGAAGCATCCGGATTCCCCAACCCTTGACGCGGATATCGATATGCTGGCGAGCAAGGTTGACGCTGGCGCGACGCGCGCGATCACTCAGTTCTTTTTCGATAACGATCTCTACTGGCGCTATATGGAGAGGGTTCGCGCCCGCGGGATAACGATCCCGGTCGTACCTGGCCTGATCCCGATCCACAACTTCAAGCAGGTTTCCAACTTCGCAAAGCGGACCGGGGCGTCGGTTCCGAATTGGCTCGCGGCACGGTTCGAAGGTCTGGAAAAAGATGCGGAGACTTCGCAACTAATCGCCGCGACTGTTGCCGCCGAGCAGGTTCAGGGGCTTCAGGCCGGTGGCGTCGAAGAACTGCATTTTTATACACTAAATCGCGCCGCACTGGTGTACGCGATCTGTCACATGCTCGGCATTCGCGCAAAGGATGGCGCTTCGAAGGCGAATTCCTCACACGAAATGGCCGCAGCTTAACTCAAGCCGCGCTCACGAGATCGAACCATTCGTCTTCGGTGAGCACCTTGACCCCCAGGTCTTCCGCCTTTTTCAGCTTTGAGCCACTGCCAGGACCAGCAACGACGTAAAGGGTGTTCTTCGACACAGATCCCGCCACTTTCGCGCCGAGCCGTTCTGCCTGCGCTTTGGCCTCGTCCCGCGTAAACCGTTCGAGCTTTCCGGTAAACACCACCACCGCGCCCGACAAACTGGACGCGACAACGTTGGATTTGTAAGCCTGGATGGTGAGTTCGCGCATCAGGTCCTGCACAACGGCCTGGTTGTGCGGCTCCTGAAAGAAATCGACGATGGACTTCGCGACCACGTCGCCGATCCCGTCGATTTCGGAGAGTTGTATCATCGTCAACCCGGCGTCGGCTCCCTCGGCTGTGAGTGTGCTCCAAAGCTGCTCCACGGTGACGAAAGTCTTTGCGATAAGCCGGGCCGTCGTTTCGCCCACATGCCGGATGCCCAGGGCAAACGTAAACCGTTCGAAAGCGATGGCCCGGCGCTCTTCGATGGCGGCGAAAAGGTTTGCCGCCGATTTCCTTCCCCAGCCTTCCTGCTCTTCCAGTTTCGGAAAATCCCGCTCGTCACGCGCCGCAAGCCGGAAAATATCGCCCGGCGATAAAACGCGCTTCTGCCCGTAGAAGGCTTCGATCTGCTTCTCTCCCAGACCTTCGATGTCGAACGCCTGTCGCGAAACAAAGTGCCGCAATCGTTCGACGGCCTGGGCCGGGCAAATCAAACCGCCCGTGCAGCGCCGGATTGCATCAGGCTTTCCAGTCTTGACGTTCAGTTCACGAACGGCGTGCGATTTGCAAATTGGGCATTTCGCTGGGAACAGATAGCGCGCGCTTTCGGGATGCCGCTTTTCCAAAACCACGCTGACGATCTGAGGAATGACGTCGCCTGCCCGCTGCAAGACGACCGTATCTCCAATACGGATGTCCTTGCGGGCGATCTCGTCCTCATTGTGCAGTGTCGCGTTTTGCACCACGACGCCGCCAACCGTGACCGGCACAAGTTTCGCCACCGGCGTCAGCGCGCCTGTCCGTCCCACCTGAATGTCGATGCCGCGAAGAACGGTCGTTGCCTGTTCAGCGGAAAATTTGTGCGCCACTGCCCAGCGCGGGCTGCGCGATACAAGGCCAAGACGCTGCTGCCAGTCGAGCCGATCAACTTTGTACACCACGCCATCGATGTCGAAGCCGAGCGTGGCGCGCGCCAGTTCGATACGGCCGTAGGCTTCAAGCATGGCTTCGACGGAGTTGCATAACGTGGGTTCGGTAACAGGAAAACCCATGTTCGCGATCGCGTTGAGCGTGCCGTGGTGGGTTTTGGAAAGGATGGCGCTGGTCTCAGCCCAACCCCATGCGAAAAACTTCAGCGGTCGCGCGGCGGTAATCGATGGGTCAAGCTGACGGAGCGATCCAGCCGCCGCATTACGGGGATTTGCAAAAACTTTACCACCGGCTTCGGCTTGGCGCGCGTTCAGCGATGCAAAGTCTTCATGAGACATAAACACTTCGCCACGTACTTCGAGAACATCGGGGACGGCGCGACCGACGAGGTTCTTGGGAATGTCCGCAACCGTTCGTACATTCGCAGTGACATCCTCCCCTTCAAGGCCATCGCCCCGGGTTGCGCCGTAAGCGAGTTGCCCGGCCTCGTACCGAAGCGAAATCGATAACCCATCGATCTTTGGTTCGGCCGCAATCGTAACGTCCTCAGCAGCCGTCAGCTTGAGGAAACGGCGAACGCGGCCCACGAAGTCCGCAGCGTCTTCTGCCGTGAACACGTTGCCCAGCGACAGCATGCGCGAGGAATGCTGGATTTTCGCGAACTTCGATGCTGGCGGCGCTCCGACCGTCCGCGATGGGCTATCTTCGCCGACAAGATCGGGGAAACGATGCTCAAGTGCCTCGCTGCGCGCGCGCAGCCTATCGTAAACGCCATCGGAAATGGCGGGATCGTCCTCATTAAAATAGAGTTCGTCGTGCTTTTTGATTTCGTGAACGAGGAATTCATGTTCCGCTTCGGCTTCGTGATGACTGAGCTGTGATACGGGACGCGAGGTCGCGCCTCGATGGGCCTGCTCGGTATGATGAATCCGGGAGGTCGTCTCGTCATGCGCTGTCATGACGTGCTCCAATCAAGCTATCCGCCGCCGCCCGCGCCTCGTCTGTGACGCGTTTTCCCGCCAGCATGCGGGCGATTTCTTCCCGCCGCCCTTTCTGATCCAGTGATTCTGCCGAGGTTTGTACGGATATTTGCTCGCCGCTTCCGCGCGACGCTTTGTAGAGCCTGTAGTGATGGTCGGCCGCAGCGGCGACTTGCGGCGAATGGGTGACTGCGAGCACCTGTGCGCGGTGCCCGAGCCTTGAAAGGCGCTCGCCAATCGCCGAGGCGGTCGCACCGCCCATACCGGTGTCGATCTCATCGAAGACAAGAACGGGCGCGGTATTCTTTGCGGCGAGCACCACCTTGAGCGCCAGCAAAAAGCGCGCGAGTTCACCGCCGGACGCAACCTTCATCAAAGGCCCTGGCGTCGATCCGGGATTTGTCTGCACATAAAACATAATCGTTTCAAGTCCGGACGGGCCGCCTTTTTCGAATTGTTCGTCGGCGTTCAAGGACTGAGTATGAGTGAAGAATTTCGCCTTTTCAAGTTTGAGCGGCGGCAGTTCTTTTTCCACCGCCTTGTCGAGTTTTGCACCTGCGGCGGCTCGTTTCGCACTTAACGCTTTGGCGACGGACATATAAGCCACGGCTGCGGCCTTTACGCGTTTGCGGGCGTCGGCCAGATCGGCTTCGCCTGTCTCGATGGCGCTTAACCGCGTTTCGAAGTCTACCTTGAGTGACGCGAGATCGGCGACGGGCACGCGATATTTTCGCGCCAGCCCGCGAAGTTTGAACAAGCGCTCTTCGATGGTATCGAGGTTGTCTTCTGAGGTTCGGCTCAGTTGCCCCTCGGCCAGCGCCTGGGCCTCATTCGCTTCGATCAACACGCGTTCGAGAGCACCTGCCAGCGCTTTGATCTCGGTCGGCATGTCTTGAACCCGCTCGAAACGGCGCAAAACCACGTTCAGCTTGTTAAACGGAAATGCCGGCGCGGACAGCGCCTCAAAGGCTGCTTCCAGGTCCCCGCGCATTTTCGCGGCACCCTGAAGCGCTTGACGACGCGCGGCAAGGGTTTCCTCTTCGCCTTCTTGAGGGGCAGCCTCGTTCAGCTCTTTGTAAGCGCTTTCGAGATAAGCCGTTTCCCGCAGCGCGGACGCCAGGGCATCAGCAAGTTCGCGCGCGCTTTTCTCGCACGCCTGCCACTCCTGCCAAAGCCTGGAGACAACAGCCATGTCCGCGCCGAGGCTGCCAAACTGATCCAGAAGCGCGCGATGGGAGGCGGGGTCGAGCAGCGCGCGGTCGTCATGCTGTCCGTGAATTTCGACGAGGGACGCGCCGATTTCGCGGAGAAACGCGGTTGATACCGGTCTGTCGTTGATGAATGATCGGGTTTTGCCGTTGGCGAATTGTTGTCGGCGAAGAATGAGGCCGTCGCTATCGGCATCGAAACCATGATGTTTTAGGGCGCCGTAAACAGGATGAGCGACTGGAAAATCGAACGACGCTGTGACCGTGCCGAACTCTGCTCCTTTTCGCGTCAGGCTTCCCGATCCCCGCGATCCAAGAGCCAGGCTTAAGCTGTCGAGGACAATAGATTTCCCGGCTCCGGTCTCCCCGGTAAAAACCGTCAAACCTGTCGCGAAACCCAGATCGAGCTTATCGATCAGAACGATGTCGCGAATCGATAAAGCCACCAGCATTGCTTGATCTTAGTCGATTCTTATGGACGCCGCAGCCGAAGTCGGCACCGGCTGCAGGTTAACCGGCAACACTCCCCACAGTCTTTTTCCAGGTCCGGCTGATCCACGAACCCTGATCCTCGCTCGGAACGGAGCCGCCCTCCTGCAGCAAGGCGTAAGCATCTTTGTACCAGGGGCTGTCGGGGAAGTTATGTCCAAGGATCGCTGCCGCCGTTTGTGCTTCGCTAACGACCCCCAACGAAAGATAGCATTCGGTGAGGCGCATCAATGCTTCTTCCACGTGAGTTGTGGTCTGGTAGTCGGAGACCACCGTCTTGAAGCGATTGACCGCCGCCAGAAAATTACCCTTCTTCTGGTAATAACGGCCAACATTCATCTCAGACGCAGCAAGAGAATCGCGGCTGAGTTTCAGCTTCTTCTTCGCATCGTCCGCATAGCGGCTGTCGGGGTAGCGCCGGATGAGCGTTTCAAATTCCGCCATCGCTTTTTTGGTATCCGTCTGATCGCGCGTAACAGGATTGCGGCGATCATCGTAGGATGCCGCGACGATTTCCTGCGCCAGCGCCGCTTCCTTCGTGCCCGGATGCAGCGCGAGATATCGACGCGCGGCGGCGACTGCCTCAGGCAGTTTGCCTGCGCGTTTGTAGGCATACGCGGCCATCAACATCGATTTCTTGGCTTCGGGCGCGTAAGGGTAAAGCTGATCCACCTGCTCGAAAAGTTCCGCCGCCTTGGTGTAACTGCCCTTGGCCATGAGCCCATCGGCTTCGGCGAAAATGACGTTTGGCGGACGGGAGTCGAGCTTCTTTTCCTCGACCGTGAAAAGCGAGCCCATGGAGCCGCAGCCAACAAGAGTGGCCGAAAGTAACGTTGCCAGAATTGGCCCGCTGATAAATCGTGCTCGCATCATCGCCGCTCCAGGGTGGTTTCGCCGCCCACATCGTAACGGCACGAAAGCCGCCACAACGAAAAGCCACGAAATAACATCTGATTCATAAATACGGAGACTTTACGATGCAAACCCAAGTTGGGCAATGTTTTGAAGAAGCTGTGGACTTATTATCACGCACTTAAGCGATTTCAGGAGCAAAATTCGGCATGGCAAACGCTATACCGAAATCGGCGCGGGGTGCCATGTCACGGAAAGAAGGACGATCCGCCACTTCTACAATTGCCCAAGCATCTTTTTGTGCATAAAGCGCATGGAGCATGGAGGAATTCAGCTTGTGACCGCCCCGTGACGAGCGGAAGTGTCCCAGAATCGGTGCACCGGCGAGTGCCAGGTCGCCAACCGCGTCGAGGGCTTTGTGACGGACAAATTCATCCGGGAACCGCAAGCCCTCAGGGTTCATGACCCGGTCATCGCCCAGCGCGACGGTATTTTCCAGCGATGAGCCAAGGGCGCGCCCGGCAGACCAGAGCGCCTTCACGTCCTTCATAAAGCCGAAGGTGCGCGCGCGACAGAGCTTGGACTTGAACGAGCGCGGCGTTACATCGAGGTCGATGCGCTGACGACCGATAAGCGGGGTTTTGAAATCGATTTCCACATCGACACGAAAGCCGTTGTAGGGGTGAAACTCAGCCCAAGCGTCGCCGTCCTGAATCCTCACCGGCTTTGTGACCTTGATGCACCGGCGATTCTCATCGAGTTCGCGCAGACCGACTTCTTCAATGGCGTCGACGAAAGGCTCGGAACTGCCATCCATGATTGGAACTTCGCCACCGTCGAGTTCGATATCCACGTTGTCGACACCAAGACCACGGAGAGCCGCCAAGAGATGCTCGACCGTTGCGACGCTTTCGCCAGACGGATTGCTCAATACTGTGCACAGAGTGACATTGCTGACGGCGCGAAAATCCCCAGGGATTCTTGCGATCTGTTCGCCGCCGCTTACATAGAAGGTATAGCCAGAGTTTGATTCCGCAGGATGGATGATCAGCGAAACTTCCGACCCGCTATGAACGCCGATCCCTTTAAGAATTATCTCGCGTTCAACTGTCGTCTGTCTGCTTGAAGTGCCGTGAAAGCCCATGTTTTTGCGCCGTGTTATCGTTTTCCCCGACGACCCTTCCGTGCCCACAGAAGCGTCCCCACGCGAACAGATGCCAGCAAGCCTTTCGACAACGCACTGGTAGCTGAACGCTACTCTGATGCTCCGATATGATGGGCAGAGCTTGTACGCCGGTGCATGAACATCCAACGACCGGAACCCTAGACGGGGGCGGGGCGGGGCTACAAATCACGCTTTCTAACAGTCTGTTACGAAGTCACGCCGAACTCGGAACAATTTTGAAATATCGGAGGAGGTCAGAGGGCGGCTTAAACTCAAAAGACCTTCTCTTGAGTGCTGAAACTCGACAACTTACGGTACTGATTTTTTGAAAAATACAGGTATATCAAGAGGTTGATCCTCGGAATTGGTTGCTGAGCTAAGCTCGTTTCCGTCTTCGCCTGCCGGGCGATGGTTCGTGCGCTCTGCCTTTCTCGCAGGGCGGAGAACGTCCCGGCTGTTGTTTCGCATATACGTTTCATCAGCATTGCGTGGTGGATTTGCAACAGTTTTCATACCCCGTTGGGATGTTTCCGAATCGGCATCCCGTGAGCGTCCTGCCACCCAGTCAAAGAATCCTCGTGGTTTCGCGTGCCGCTCAGCGGATGCTTGATTTGGGGCGCGGTCGTCACGCAGTTCTGGAAAGTCCTGAAAGGTCAGGGGACGCTTGGGTGGCCGAAGCGCCTTTGCCGGCGGCAAAGGTACAAAGTCGCGCGCGGCTTCAGGCGGCAATGGCGGCGTACCCCGCTCGTCATATCCCGTCGATGAAGGCTTTCGCGGCTTCGGCTCCAAAATCGGGCGACGCCCATCGGTTCCGGCTTGCTGGTTCCGGTGCTGATTGGCGTCGGAACCCTGCGGATGCTGCTCGGCACCCGTAAGCCGGTCCGTCAACCGTTGGTCTTTTGCGCGTTGTGGCGGCGGGGGAGGCGTTTGCGATTGCGCGATTTGGGCGATCGAAGGCACACCCTTGATCCCGGTGGCCACCACGGAAACCCGAATGCGGTTTTGAAGCGATGTGTCGAAGGTCGCACCGACGATAATGTTCACGTCCGGGTTCTCGTCAGGATCGACCTCGCGGCGGATTCTGGACGCGGCTTCCTCCACCTCATAAAGAGTCATGTCGAAGCTGCCCGTAATGCTGACGAGCAGTCCACGCGCGCCGCGCATGGAGATTTCCCCCAGCAGCGGGTTCGATATGGCCGCCTCCGCCGCCTGAAGCGCGCGCTTGTCGCCCTCCGCCTCCCCGGTGCCCATCATGGCCGTCCCCATGCTCTGCATGACGGTGCGCACATCAGCAAAATCGAGATTGATCAGCCCTTCCTTGATCATCAAGTCGGTGATGCAGGACACGCCAGACTTCAGCACTTCGTCGGCCCGCATGAACGCATCGGCGAAGGTGGTTTTGTCGCTGGCGATGCGAAACAGGTTCTGATTGGGAATGACGATGATGGTGTCGACATGCTGCGAGAGCGCGTAAGCTCCATCCTTGGCAAGCCGCATGCGCCTTTGTCCCTCGAACTCGAAGGGCATTGTGACAACGCCGACCGTGAGGATGCCAAGTTCCTTGGCCGTGCGCGCAATCACGGGTGCCGCTCCCGTTCCCGTGCCGCCCCCCATGCCCGCCGTGATGAAGAGCATGTGCACACCCTCCAGATGGGATCGGATTTCGTCAATGGCTTCCTCAGCGGCGGCGGCTCCGATTTCAGGCCTGGACCCGGCTCCGAGACCTTCCGTAATTCCGACGCCCATTTGAATGCGGCACCCCGCACTGGACATGGAAAGTGCTTGAGCATCCGTATTGGCGGCGAGAAACTCCACGCCCTCAAGCCCGCTCTCGATCATATTGTTGACGGCGTTCCCGCCTGCTCCACCCACGCCGATAACGGTGATCCGGGGCCGAAGCTCTGTCAGACCGGGCAGTTGCAGATTAATTCCCATGTTGGGCCTCGTCAGCTTTTCGATGCGCTGGTTTCGTTTGCGCCAGCTTCAGCCTCGCTGCTTGCGGGTTTTTCAAAAACTCGTTCGCAGCCATTGGCCGATTCGCGATACGTAGCTACTGTCTTCAGACTGAAACGCGGGTGACGGATCGATTTCGGCCCGATACTGATGCTGAGATGCATAAAGACATGCGCCAACCACACCGGTCATGCTCATATCCGACTTCAGCCCGGGTATGGCGACCGGCGTGACCACCCGCGCTTCCGCCTCAAACACCCTCGACGCCAGATCGCCCAACCCCGGAAACAGACTCCCCCCGCCGCACAACACAACGCTTAACAACCCATGACCGTACCCTGCTTCTTTTAACCCTTCGTTAACGGCACTGAAGAGGGAGACAAGGTATGTTCTCACGGCCATGTTCAGGGCCACTTTCGATATGGGATCTCCCGTTCCGCCATGACGAACGGCAAGATCGCTGTCTGCAGTCAAGCCGTCGTATAAGCTCGCGTAGCGTGTTTTCAATCGTTCCGCCTCGAAAGGCCTGATTTGAAATGCGCGCGCGATTTCGAGCGTAAGTCGATAACCGCCAATCGGAATCACATCGGTGAGGACAGGACCGCCTGCTTGAAAAACGGCGAGGCTGGTCGTTTGAGCGCCCATGTCGAGGACGATGATGCCCTGCTCCCGTTCCGCTGCATGCGTCACCGCCAATCCCACGGCAACAGGGCTGGCGATGAACATCTCAGTCTCAAGCAAGCTTTTTTTCAAACATGCGCGAACCTGACGATCAACGCGAACGGGGATGGAGACGGAGATCACTTCGGTTTCTCTACTGTGCCGCTTCGGTACGGCCACCGCTTTTCGATCATCCGGGTCATTGACATACGCAAAAACGTGAAGCAAGTGACGCTGCTGTTCTTTGCAGTGGGCAACGGCGGCGCTTGAAATGTCATACAAATCATGGCTATTCAGGCCGAGTTCCGTGCCGAGATAGGAGGTAAAGCGCTCCGAAGACAGGCCGAAAAACGGTGCCGTGACCATCACGCGATCAACCGTCAAATCTGCGTCGGCCTCCGCTTTGCTGACAGCGCGCCGGATCGCTGCCTCGGCCGCTGCCATATTGACGATGCGCCCGCATAGTATTCCCGCAGATTGGACGACCGAACTGCTGATGACTTTGAACTGCGACTGACTGTGCAAACCAGGCCTCTGGTTCCTCATGGTCGCAATAACACAGGCAATCTTATGGGACCCAAGGTCGACAAATGCAAAAACGTCCCGCGGATCGCGTTTGAGCCATCGCGGTAACAGGGAGCCGTGTGTGACTTTTGCTTTTGCAACGCCGCGCATCGCGTCAACTCGGATGGCGTGATCAAAGAGCCTTGCTTCTGGTCAGAACCGGCGGCGACGTGCGCTCTGAGGTTAGAAGCTGCGAAATGACTTTGGAGCGACCGTCGATGGTGGGATTGCGAAGCTGAAGTATCGTGCGGTGCGCGAGGCGAAGGTCGATGGTCTGAATGGGCATGTCCGTTATCTTTCGGCTGGAAAGCAGCGTCTCTAAACGGGACAATGATAAAGGTGCAACCTTGCGTGGGAGTTTCACCTCGATGCCGTTCGTGAGCCGCAACATCCAAAAGCGATCCTCAACCAGTTCCGCTTCCACAATGAGCGCCGTCACAGCCGTGTGCGGAGAAACGGCCTCGATCAACTGTGACGATGCCTGACGTGCGCCGTCTCCCATGACGAGCGGCAAACCGGTAAACTTACCGTCGATGTCGGGGCCAAGGATGATACCTTCTTTATCGATGACACTGATTCGCGATGCGTCCCTGAAACGAGCAAAAGGTGCCCGCTCCACAAGCGAAACATCGAGATGGGATGGCAAAACGCGCCGGACCTCAGCGGCCTTGATCCAGCCGATTCGCAGCAACCGCTCGCGTGCGGCCCCGGTATCGTACATCAGGATCGAACTCGTCGACGGAACCTGCAATGCTTCGGCAATTGCTGTGTTGGGTGTGTTTACAACGCCGGTCGTCAACAACCGTTCGATCCTGAAGCCAGCCTCCACGGCGGCCTGGTCGAGGATCTGGCTCGTGTCCTTCACATGGCGGTCGAAGCCACCCGCTAAAACGATCCCGTAAAGTCCCGCCGCCAACAGAAATAACATGCTGAGGACAAAACCTGTGCGTGAGGCCTGATCGCTGTAGCGTTGCGCGGTATCGAACCAGGAGTCGTGAGACATGTCCGGTTGGTTAACCTGATCGGAGGGCGGAGCGAACTCCGGAAAACGAGATGTGTCGTCGGCTATCGGTCGCAAGAGGCATCCTCCACAATCCAGCGGACAAGATCACCGAAGCTCAATCCAGCGTGGGTGGCCATATCCGGGACGAGGGAGGTTGCTGTCATGCCTGGTTGCGTATTCACTTCCAGGCAGACAAGTTCACCCGATCCGTTGGGGCGGTCGTCGAGCCGGAAGTCGGCCCGGCTGACACCCCGGCAGCCCAGCGCATGATGCGCATCGGCCGCCAGTTTTTGAATAAACTCGTAAACATTCGGTGAAATCTGCGCAGGTAATATATGCCGGGACCCGCCAGCCGCGTATTTCGCCTCATAATCGTAGAACGCTATACCTTCGGCGGGCAAAATCTCGATCACGCCCAGCGCCCGGCCGCCCATGACGGCGCAGGTGAGTTCACGACCGCCGATGAATTTCTCGATCATGATCTCATCGCCGTAAGGCCAGTCGTCGCGGGTGAGTTCCTGCGGCGGATGCGCGTGATCGTCGCGCACGATATAGACACCGACGCTTGACCCCTCGGTCACGGGCTTGATCACATACGGCGTCGGCATCAGATGCGACTTTGCCGCAAGGGCGCGCGATGTGACGAGGCTTTCGGCAACTGGAATGCCAGCGGCACGGAATGCAACCTTTGCGCGCTCTTTGTGCATAGCCAGCGCGGACGCGAGCACGCCTGAGTGCGTATAGGGAATGCGAAGCGTTTCAAGAATGCCCTGGGCGCAGCCGTCCTCCCCCCACTTGCCATGCAGCGCGTTAAAGCAAACATCCGGTTTAAGCTTTGTGAGCGCGTGCACGATGTTGCGCTCCACGTCAACGCGCGTGACGCGATAGCCCTCGCCTTCCAGTGCGCGCGCGCAAGCCTCGCCGGAGTTCAGCGATACCTCGCGCTCCGCCGACCAGCCGCCCATGAGCATCGCGATGTGGTTAAACTTCTTCATTCTACAAATTTTTGCAGTTGCAACGAGCGACGTTAGCTATTTTTCCACTGTCTCCACTAGGATGCCGTTGATTCGATCAAGAAGAAACTGGTATCGCCAGCCCTCGTAACCGACGCCAGCGAAAAACATTGCTCGACTTGCAGTGCGGGACATAGGAAATCTCAATGTTTTGGCCATGCTTGAAAGGATCTCTGACCCCGCCAGCAATTGGCGCTCATCTGAAAAGACTTTTTTCACATCATCCAACTCATCTTGTATCACTTTCTGTCGACCTTCAACATTCACGCCCGCGCCAATTCGCCTGTTATTAATCTCCCAAATTTTACCTCGACGAATTCGTTGTTTAAGTGTGTCTGTATCAAGCGGGCTAATGGTAAACCAATAGGCCTTCGCCGACTCCGGTCGAACAATAGTTGTTGTTGCCCATACAATCCCGCCCAGCATATAAACGCGACGCGCGTTTCCAAGCTTTGGATGCTGAAACATCTGAAGTTGAAGCGATGGTTCCAGAAAACGTGTCGCTACTTGATTAGCCTTTTGCGCGAAAGTGGTCGTCACTTGAGTATTATTCGCGACCTCCTTTACCACCAAATCGGCGAAGGTAGCGGTTCCATACTTTAGTAGCTCGAACGCGACAATCTTAAATTTGGGGCCTGTCGACGAATAACAAGCCTTGACGTTGCCACTCCCCACGTCGACGACCAGGGCTTCCCAGTACCTTGCTTTGGGGACGATCCATCGGTAGGTAAGAGCACATTCGGTCGCAGCGTCTAAAAAGTAAATCTTTTCGGGATTAAAACCTCGTTTGGTAAGCTGGTCTTTAATCTGAGAGGCATGAGGAAGTGCGGCCACACCGCTACTAGCGACAACAAAAATGTTTTCGCGAGCAACCGCGTGGTCATCCTCTAAAATTTGCCTAAACTCCGTTACCGCCTCAATGGTGGCTGGTAAATTATCGCGAATACGGACATCGGGATTTTTAGCGCTCATTTTGCGCATACGACCCTGATTGCCCTCGATTTTTTCCTTTAGCTCGTACTTAAAATTCGCTCGGTTCTCATCAAACTCAGATTCTATTTTTGCTGCTTCGCTTTGCTCCAATCCCAAGAATGAGGCTTTAACGCCTTTTGTTCCGATCTCGATGATTCCCCACAAATCTTCTGCAAAAGCCCTTGTGATGGGAGAGAGGAAAAAACAACCGATAGCGATTAGCTTCACAGTTGTGTTAATTTTCAGGCATAAATTCGAGCGCATTGCTTGACCCTTTCCGCTAAAGACATCTTAACCAAGCGGTATGATATTTACGTGAAACTCGGAGTCTGCTCATGCATCGCTTATTGTATCAAATGAGTAAATTATCTTTTTTAGTCAAGGCAATTATCGGCATTTTCGCGGTTATTGGATTTGCAGTCGGATACAATAAAGACCTAAAGGCGTTACAAGAAACTGCGGCTTCGATACGCGATTGGCTCCATAATAAAACATATTCAGGCACTCCTTCTGATCCTGTAATTCCGCCCAACCCGCCCCCTAAGCCCTATAGCATTGAATTCAAAGAATATCAGGTCAGCCTCGGCTTGCGACCTTTTATCTACTCTGGCCAAATAAATGCGCAGGTCACAGAGGTGACAGGCGCCGCTTGGCAGGGCTGGATTTGTAAGGGGGATGTAATTTTAGACGTAAACGGTCGACCTCTCGGAACCGCAGACTTGGAAAACATAGAAACAGCGTTTGTGAAACGCATTGTTATAGATGGTTTTATTGCGCTTAAATTGAAGCCAGTTGCTCAATCCGATCCCTCTACTGAAACGAAAACGTTTGACGCGAAGGATTATAAAAATGCGAAACGACCACCACGAACATGTTAATTGAGGTCGCAACGCAAGTAGAACAAAGGTTGCCACCTATCGACTTTTGTGAGGCTTCACTTCAAAACTGGAGTTTAGCCGATCGCAAAAGGAACACCGATCCGCTTGATTTCCCACTCAAGCATGATTCCGCTATCCGCGAACACCCGCTGCCGAACGCGTTCCCCCAGGCTTTCCACATCGGCGGCGGTGGCATCGCCATCGTTGATGAGAAAATTGCAATGCATCTGCGACATGTGAACGCCACCGACGCGCAGGCCTCGACAACCCGCAGCATCAATCAACTTCCACGCGCTGTGACCTGGCGGGTTCTTGAACGTGGACCCGCCTGTGCGAGCCTTGATCGGCTGATTGGCCTCGCGGTAGTCCGCAACCTCCTGCATCTCACGTTCAATGGTCTGTACATCGCGCGGCTCGCCTTGAAACGTGGCTTGCGTAAAGATGAAGTCGTTGGGCACGCCGCAATGCCTGTACGTGAAGCGCATACCTGCGTTATCGAATATATGACGTTTGCCCGCCCGGTCTAACGCCACGGCTTCAACCACGACATCTTTTGTCTCGCCACCGTGTGCGCCCGCGTTCATCCGCAACGCTCCGCCAACGGTTCCAGGAATCCCGCGATAGAACGATAGCCCCCAGATGGCAGCCGCCGCGGCGGCTTGCGCAAGCCTGACGTCCGGAACTGCGGCACCCGCCGTGATCCGGTGGTCCTGCTGTGTGGTCGTTTCATTGAACCCGCGCCCGAGCCTGATCACGACACCGGAAACACCGCCGTCGCGCACGAGCAGGTTGGACCCGACTCCCATAACGGTGATGGATATTTCTGGGCATTGACCAAGAAAATAAGCGAGGTCGTCTTCATCGGCTGGTGTAAACAAAACCTGTGCAGGGCCACCAACCCGCAACCATGTGACGTCACGCAGATCCACATTCGCCAGAAGGCGCCCCCGAACATCGGGTGCCAACGCCTTGATCTGCGGAATAAGGTCGGGAAACATGCCTGATCGCCCGTCCCTAGTGCGCGATCATTCGGCTGCTTCGGCGAACGTGTGCGCGTTCAGTCGATCCGGCAGGGCCCGCGCCCAGTCCGTGATGGTTCCGGCACCCAGGCCAATAACGAGATCGCCGGGCTTCGCGATGGACGCCACCGTGTGCGCGAGACCCACTTCGCCGTCGATGGCGTAAACGCGGGCATGGCCCGTGTTTCGAATGCCCGTCACGAGAGTATCGCGGTCAAAGCCATTCGGCATCTCGCCCGCAGCATAAACGGGCGCGATCAACACAGTATCCGCCTCCTTGAAGCAACTGCAAAACCCATCGAACAGCGACTCGAGACGCGAAAACCGATGAGGCTGCATGACGGCGATCACTTTGCCGGTGGCAGCCCCGCGAGCCGCGCTCAGCACCGCCTCGATTTCCACAGGATGATGTGCGTAGTCGTCGTAGATGCTGACGCCGTGCCAATTGCCGGTTTGTGTAAAGCGACGATCCACGCCGTCGAACGAAGAAAGCGCGGCAATAATCGTTTCAATTGAAAGGCCGAGATGCAGGCCGACCGCGATGGCAGCCGCTGCATTCTTTGCATTATGCGCACCCGGCACCTTGAGTTTTAGCGGGAACGACACCCCCGGCGTATCCACCTGAAAACTCACCGTACCGCCATTCGTGTAAACGTTTGATACGCGAACGTTTGCGTTGCTATCGAGGCCGAACGACTTAATAGAAGTGGTTACGCGTCGCTCACCGAGATCGTTGACAAGCCGATGCACGACCTCGTTATCGATGCCAGCAACGGCGAACCCCTGTTCCGGAATTCGTTCGAAGAATGTCTCGAACGCTGCGTGGAGCGCCTCTTCGGTGCCGTAGTAATCCAGATGTTCCGGGTCGATATTGGTTACGACGCCGATCTCGGTGGGCAGTTCGATGAACGTGCCGTCCGACTCGTCGGCTTCCACCACCATCCAGCGGCTCTGACCGATGCGCGCGTTGGATTTCCATCCTCGCAAAACGCCACCGACGAGCGCCGTCGGATCCATTCCCGCTGCTTCCAGCATCCACGCAATCATCGATGTCGTGGTCGTCTTGCCGTGCGAGCCGGTCACGGATATGGTTCGATAACCGGTCATGAGAGCAGCCAGTGCCGATGCCCGATTGTAAACCGGCAACCCAAGCTGTTGTGCCGCCACTAACTCCGGGTTATTTGGCTTCACGGCAGTTGATATGACGACGTGTTCGACACCTGCCAGGTTTTCCGGCCTGTGTCCGACGAAAACGTTGATGCCTTTCAGCGTGAGCCGCCTCAGGTTCGCGCCGTCGCTTTGATCGCTGCCTTGAACCGCGATGCCGCGTGCTGCCATAACCTCGGCAATCGCGCTCATGCCGATACCGCCGATTCCAATTATATGAACCCTGCCCCCAGAAAGCGGGTTTGCCATCGCCAGTCCTCTCATTACGCAACAAAGCCGCCCCCCCGGCTGCTTGGTTGCTATCGCCCCACACGTATTATGCGGTTGCCGCGACTTTGGCAGGGGTGCCCTGCCCGGCCTGCAACTCTTCCATCAGATCGCCCAGTTTCTCGACTGCCGCAACGTTTGCCATCGACAAAGCAATCGAAGCTGCCTTCACCAAAGCGCCCGGATCTTCGAACAAGCGTCGAATCGTACCCGACAGCCGCTCCGGTGTCAGCGAGCCTTGAGGAAAGCAAAACGCGCCCCCGGCCGCTTCCAGACGATTCGCATTCTCTAATTGATCATTATCTTTCGCGTGTGGCAATGGGACAAGGATCGCCGGTCGTCCCAAAGCACACAACTCAGCCACCGTTGTCGCTCCGCTTCGCGATACAATGAGGTGAGCGTTCGCCATCCGCTCGGGAAGATCGTCGAAAAATGTGGCCAGTTCAGCGGCAACGCCTGCCGCCTCATAGCTGTCGAAGACCCGGTCGATGTCTTCCCCGCGGCATTGCTGTGTCACGAACAGGCGGTCGCGGATTTGTTCAGGCAGGAGTTGCAACGCATGGGGCATGATATCGGAAAAATACTGCGCGCCCTGACTTCCGCCAAAAACGAGAAGATTGAGCTGAGCCTGGCTTGATGGCGGGCGGTATGGCATGTTCTGAAGCGCCAAAACCGCTTTTCGCATGGGCGTGCCGGTAAGACGAACTTTCGCGAGCAGCTTTCCTTCAAGATATTTCGTTCCGTCGAAACTGCACGCAATGGCCTTCACCATCGGCGCAAGGAAACGATTGGCCTGACCCATCACGGAATTCTGCTCGTGGATCGCCGACGGAATGCCACGCCCCATTGCAGCAAGGATCGGTGCCAGCGTCGGGTAGCCGCCAAACCCGATGATCGCCTTGGGTTGCGCCTCGCCCATAATTTTATAGGCCGCCTGAAACCCGTTCCCGAGTGTGCCGAGCGTTTTCGTCGCCTCTATAGGAGAGCGGCCCCGGAAGGTTGCGGCGGCAACCTTATAAATCTTTCGTGCTGGAAAGTCCGCTCCGTAAGCATGGCCACGGGTATCTGTGATCAGATCAACATCGAAGCCCCGTCTCGATAACTCATCCGCCAACGCCTGGGCAGGAAAGAGATGGCCGCCGGTCCCGCCGGCAGCAAGCATGACCGTACCGCGACTCATAACGGGCCAACCCGTCGATAGCCAGAGCCGCGCAAACCTTGCGAAGCATCGGAGGCGAATGGAAACCCACTCGCGAATTCAGGTTCAGCAGACTTGTCATCGAATGCGCTGGCCGATTTGCGTGTCAGCGCGAGGATCATTCCGAGCGTTATCGCCGACGAGAACATCGACGACCGCCCATACGAAAGCCAGGGTAATGTAACCCCCTTCGCCGGCATCATGTTCAAATTGACTGCCATGTTAATCAACGCCTGAAACCCAAAAACCATAATCAGTCCAGCGATTGCAAGCCGCAAAAAAGCATCCTGCTCCCGAAATGCCATCCGAAGAACCTTCCAGACCATAAAGGCATAAATCAGAATGACAAAAAGGCAAGCGGCAATCCCAAGCTCTTCCGCAATGGCGGCAAACACATAGTCATTGTGTGCATCCGGCAACCGCATTCGCTGAAAGCCTTCCCCAAAGCCATGGCCAAACCAGCCCGCGTCACGAAAGGCAGTTGCCGCGACCGTCGTTTGATGGGCATCGCCCAGACTTCCGAAAAACCGGTCGATCCGACCTGCCACATGATCCTTGGTGTAGTACGCGATGGCGACCCCAGTGGCGCCAACCCCGCCAAGCAACGGGAGCAGCCGCAGCGAGTAACCCGCGAGAAAAAACATCCCGCACCAAACGCTGGATGACAGGATGGCCTGTCCCATATCCGGTTGAAGCGCCAGAAGTGTCACCATCACGGCAAGCAACACGATAGCCAACTGAAGCGCGGGCATATCGCGCCGCTTCCCACTCTCAGAGAACAGCCATGCGCACAGAACCACAAGTCCTGGTTTGGCGAATTCGGATGGCTGGATGACCGCTCCGCCAAGATACAGCCAGCGCATCGCGCCATTGCGTTCCACACCCTGGAGCAAGGCTGCGGCCATCAAAGTGATACCGCCAAGAAACAGCAATAACGCCAGCCATCGAATCCGCGACGGGTTTAGAAACGACACGCCGATAACGATAAGAAGTGCAAGCGTCAGACCGGGAATATGGCGCTTAACGAAATAAAACGGCTCAAGCTTGAAATGCAACGCCGCTTGCGGGGTAGCCACGAACGACGCCAGCATACCACAAAAAGCGAGCAACAACACGAGCGTTAGAAAACTGCGATCGAGAGTCAGCCACCAATCGGTAAGCGTTGCCCGTTCCGCGCGCGACCCGATCATGCGGCAAGCCCGGCTATCGACTTCGGCAGGCTTTCGACGATATCGCGAAACGCATTCCCGCGTGCTTCGAAGTTCTTGAACTGGTCATAGGATGCACAGGCCGGAGACAGAAGGACAACGGCTTCGGCATGACGGTCCGCCATGGCGTCGCGATATGCTTCTCGGATTGCCGCCTCAAGGGTGTGCGACAGTGTAGCGGCAACTTTACCATTCAGCGTCAGTGCAAAGGCGTCCGTTGCGTCGCCGATGAGATAGGCCTTCCTGATTTTCTCGAAGTAGGGCGCAAGGCTTTCGATGCCGCCATCCTTGGCTTTTCCCCCTGCGATCCAGTAAATAGTGTCGAAGCTCGCCAGAGCGCGAGCAGCGGCATCGGCGTTGGTCGCTTTTGAGTCGTTAATGAAGATAACGGGGCCAATCCGGCGAATTTCTTCCATGCGGTGAGCGAGGCCGGGGAATGTGCGCAGTCCGGCGGCGATTGTGTACCAGTCATGACCGCCCGTGCTCGACGCCAAAACCATCGCCGCTGCCGCATTCTCCCAATTATGGGACCCGCGTAACGATGCAATCCCGCGGACATCGGCGATATCTTTGATGACGCCGTCTTCCGTTCTTTCGAGATTGCCGTTCAGTCCGGAAACACCGTCTTTGACCGCCTTGGTGGCCGACACCCGCAAAACACGAACATCGTCCCGATGTGATATGCCGTTGGCGATGTCGTCGCAATACGCGTCATCCGCGCCGATCACGGCGACGCCGCCATCGCGCAAGCCTGCGAACACCTTTGCCTTCACGGCCGCGTAGTTCTCAATTGTGCCGTGGCGGTCGAGATGATCGGGCGTGATATTCAAGAGTGCTGCCGCGTCCGCGTCGAGACCTGGCGTGAGATCGAGCTGAAAACTGGATAGCTCTAGAACGTATGTTTTGCCGTCGGTGAAGTTGGGCAAGTCAAGCACGGCGCGACCGATGTTCCCGCCAAGTTCAGCGTCTGCCCCTGCGGCGCGCAACAAATGGTGGGTCAGTGCCGCCGTTGTGGATTTTCCGTTCGTGCCGGTTATTGCGATTAACCTTGCAGATGTTCCTGATGTACGCCGCTCACGACAAAAAATCTCCGTATCGCCAAAGACTTCGACCCCGAAGCGCTGAGCCAGCAACACGCTCCAGTGGGGCGTTGGGTGCGTCAAAGGCACGCCTGGCGCGAGAACCAGCGCGCTGATCGACGTCCAGTCGATCTCGCGCAAATCCTGCAAAGGCAGTTCTGCGCCCATCGCAGCAACGCGTCCGGCCTCGCCATCATCCCAGCACACCACCTGCGCCCCGCCCGCCAGCAAAGAGCGCGCCGCCGACAGACCCGACATCCCCATGCCGAATACCGCGACAGTTTTCCCTGCGAAAGTCGTGGCAGCGATCATGGCTTACCTGAGTTTCAGGGTCGACAGCCCGACCAGCGCGAGGACAACAGCGATAATCCAGAAACGAACCACCACCGTCGCCTCCGCCCAGCCCTTCTGCTCATAGTGATGGTGCAGCGGTGCCATTCGAAAAACCCGTTTTCCCGTCATTTTGAACGACACGACCTGTACGATCACCGAGATTGTTTCCAGCACGAACAAACCACCTACGATTGCAAGCACGATTTCATGCTTTACTGCAACAGCAATTGAGCCGAGCGCGCCACCCAGCGCCAGCGATCCGGTGTCACCCATGAAAATCATGGCTGGCGGCGCATTGAACCATAAGAAGCCCAACCCCGACCCCAGCAGTGCTCCACAGATAACCGCCAACTCGCCGGAGCCGGGAACGAAGTGAACCTGTAAATAATCGGCAAAAATCTTGTTGCCGACGAGATAGGAAATAACCCCGAAAGCCGATGCCGCGATCATGACCGGCACGATGGCCAGCCCGTCCAGCCCGTCGGTCAGGTTGACGGCGTTGCCGGCTCCCGCGATCACAAAAATACCGATAAAGATAAAGAAATATGAAAAATCGACGATGGCATCCTTGAAAAACGGGAAGGTGAGAGATGTTGAAAACGGCTTCGCGCCGACAGAAATGACGGCATAGGTCGCAAAGCCAGCCACCAGCAGTTCGATGCCCAGACGATAACGGCCGGAAAACCCCTTTGTGTTGCGCTTCGTCACCTTGAGGAAGTCATCGTAGAACCCGACGAACCCATACGCGAGCGTGACCCAAAGCACGATCCAGACATAAGGGTTCGACAGGTTCGCCCACAAAACCGTCGCCACGCATAGCCCGAGCAGGATCAGAAGGCCGCCCATGGTCGGCGTCCCCTTTTTGGTCAGCAAATGGCTGGCCGGGCCATCTTCCCGGATGGGCTGACCCTTGCCCTGACGCATGCGCAAAATGTTGATAAGTTGCGGGCCAAGCACGAACACCACGATCATGGCTGTCATGATCGCGCCGCCGGTTCGGAACGTGATATACCGGAACACATTGAACACCGGCGATTGCCCGGCAAAATCGGCTAAAAGATACAACATCTGGCCGCCATTTCATTAAATCAATCGAGTTTCCAGCCGCTCGATCAGCGCCTCGACAAGCGGCCCCATCCTGGATCCGAGCGAACCCTTGATCATAACGGCGTCTCCGGACTTTACCGCGTCAAGGACCTCGGCTTGAATTTCGGCTGAAGTAAGCCCGCATCCGCCAAGCCTTTCGCTCGGGAGCCGCTCAACCAGATGCCTCATCAACGGCCCGGCACACCAGACGAGATCGATGGCATTCGAGTCAATCGAAGTTGCAAGATCGGCGTGAAATTGAGGGCCGCCGTGACCCAGTTCCAACATGTCGCCAAGAACGGCGATGCGTCGGGGGAATTCTGCGCGCGCGACTGCACCGAGATTTTCCAGTGCCGCCCGCATGGACGCAGGGTTCGCGTTATAGGTTTCGTCTATGATGAGAACCGGGCCGGTCGCGCCTTCGATTTCGATCCGTCGCCCGCGACCTTCGGGTGCCTGGAAGTCTTTCAGCGCTCCGGCTGCCCGTTGAATGTCCGCGCCCGCAAGTTTCGCGGCTGCCAGCGCCGCGAGCGCGTTGCCAACCAGATGGCGCCCAGGCACTGGCAGCGTGAACGCGACCTCCTGGCCAAGAATGCGTGCGCTTACGCGGGAGCCATCGGCGTCCGCGTCGATGGAGACAGGACTTGCATGGCTGTTTTCGTTTACGCTCTGGGGGGGCGATAATGCCGTGCTGAACGTGATGATCTCAAGCTTGCGGCCGTGATGGGCATGTCCGGCCAGGCGGTCGAAGTGCTCGTTGTCCGCCGGAAGCACGGCGTAACCTCCCGTTTGCATGCCATCAAAAATTTCGGCCTTTGCGTCAGCGATGTCCGCAACCGAATTAAAAAATTCGATGTGAACGGGCGCGACCCAGGTGATGATCGCGACATGAGGCTGAACCATCTTCGTCAGCGGCGTGATCTCGCCCGCGTGGTTCATACCGATCTCGAACACGCCGAACTGCGCCGATTTCGGCATGCGCGCCAGAGAAAGCGGAACGCCCCACAGATTGTTATACGACTTTTCAGAAGCATGGGTTTCGCCACACGCCGCTAACATCAGTCGGAGCATTTCTTTCGTACCGGTTTTTCCGACACTTCCCGTGACGCCGATGACGTTCGCGTTCGATCTGCCGCGCGCGGCACGTCCGAGAGCGTTCAGGGCCTCCAGCGTATCCGGCACGACAAACATCGGCCGGGTCCGTGCGTCAGCGCTAGCCGCGTAGTCTTCAGACACGATCACTGCGGCGGCACCTTTTGCCAGTGCCGCGTCAATGAACTTATGTCCATCCGTGCGGTCGCCTTTGATGGCGATGAACAGGTCACCCGGCGCGACCGTGCGACTGTCAATGGAAACGCCCGTGAAGGCCGCGTGCGGCGATGCATGGTGGAAGGGCGTTCCCAGAACGGCCGCGACCTCATCGAGCTTCCAGAGCGGCTCAACCACGGTGAACCATCTGATATCGCGAACCCAACGAAATCAGCGCCGTTTCGACGGCCTCATGATCGGAATAAGGGATGACGGTTGTCCCGATGGTCTGCCCGGGTTCGTGACCCTTTCCCGCAACGAGAAGGATGTCGCCTTTGTCCAAGCCCGCGATGGCGGTTGCGATGGCCTGTCTTCGATCGCCGATTTCGATTGCGTTCGGAGCAGCCGCCATGGCGGCGCGTCTGATCAGGGCCGGATCTTCGGTTCGCGGGTTGTCGTCGGTCACGTAAACAATGTCCGCAAAGGTGGCAGCAGCCGCGCCCATGAGCGGCCGTTTGCCCGCGTCGCGATCCCCGCCGCACCCGAACACCACATGAAGCCTGCCGACGACGTAAGGCCTGAGCGCTTGCAGAGCTTTGGCGAGCGCATCGGGGGTGTGCGCATAATCAACGAAAATCGGCGTGCCGTTATCCGTTTCGCCAACATATTCGAGCCGTCCTTTCGCCCCGCGCAAGGTCTGAAGCGCGTCGAATACGCTTGCGGTATCGTCGCCGAGCTTGATGGCAAGCGCTGCCGCCACCAGTGCATTCGACATCTGGAACGTGCCCGGCAACGGCAATTCGACGTCGTATCGCCGGTTTGCATGGCTGACCGTCAAACGTTGTTTGAACCCGACGCGCGTGGCTGTGTCAACGCGAATGAAATCACCGGCAAAACCGACTGTGGCGACATCGAGGCCTCGCGCGCTTGCAACATGGATAAAGTCCGATGCGCCTTCGCCGTCCGCATCGATAACAGCGGGCAATCCAGGCGATAAGAGCCGCGAAAACAGCGATACTTTCGCCGCGCGGTACGCCTCGAAGGTCTCATGATAATCGAGGTGATCGCGCGTGATGTTCGTGAATGCGCCAGCCGTCATCCTTACGCCGTCGAGCCTGTGTTGGGCCAGGCCGTGGCTCGACGCCTCGATGGCCAGATGAGTGATGCCGACCTCCGCCAAACGCGCGAGATGAGAATGAAGCGTGACCGGATCGGGCGTCGTGTGTGAAAGGGGGGTCTCCACCTGGGCGGTGGTGATACCGATGGTGCCGAGGCTCGCCGCCGCGTGGCTGTTGGCAGACCAGATCTGGCGCAGAAACGAGGCGACCGAGGTCTTGCCGTTGGTGCCGGTGACTCCGACGATGACTTTTGGCTGGCGCGCATAAAACCGGGCAGCGATGGTGGCCAGTGCCGCACGCGGCTCATTTGCACGCAGGATCGGCACCGAGACCCGCAAGGACTGAGCGTTGGCTCCAGCGAGGATCAGCACGGCACCGTTTGCAATCGCATCGTCAGCGAACGCCATCCCGTCGGCCTTGACGCCAGGCAGTGCCGCGAAAATCATGCCGGGCTTCACTTTCCGGCTATCCTCGGTAATCCCGACGATCGCAATATCTGTGATGTTCGCGGAGGCATCCACCAGGGGAATGTCCCTTATCAATTCCGCCAGCGTCATTCGTGGTCCCGCAAGAGCTATTTCGCCCGGATTGTCGTTACGGCTGTTCATAGAAGCTTGCCGATGCTTCGTCAAATCGCGCTGTGGGTAAGATGTCGAGCATCGTCGCAACACGGGCGATGATGGCACCCGCAACGGGCGCCGCGTTCTGCGATGCTTCATTGGACGGGTTGCCCGGCTCGGCCTTCGGCTCGTCGAGCGTGACCATGAGGAGGTATCGCGGTTGCTCGATGGGGAACGCGGCAACGAATGTGTTGATCACGTCGCGCGTGTAAAAGCCCTCTTTCGCCTTCCACGCAGTTCCGGTCTTGCCACCTATGGAAACACCCGTAACCGATGCCCGTCGTCCAGTGCCGCGTTGAACCGTGATCTGCATCAACCGCCGGATCGCAGCGCTTGTCTCTGCCGTGATGACTTGTTCTCCCAGATCGCTTTTTCCGCCAGACGACAGCACAAACGTTGGCTTAATCGTTCGCCCACCGTTGACAAGCGTTGCCGCAGCGGACGCGAAAAGCAAAGGGGACACGGTTATCCCGTGCCCATAAGCCGCAGTGATCGCGGTCGATTGCCTCCAGACAGGGGGCACGATGCCCTGAGCAGAAAGGCCGGCCTCGGTTTCCACGCGGTTGAAGAGACCGAATTTCTTGAGAAACAAACGCTGACGTTCGCCTCCAACCATAAGAGCCAGCCTCGCGGCACCTGTATTCGACGAATGGGCGAAGATGTCTTCAACGGTCATCGTGGCCGTCTTTGCATGGTGATCGCGAAGGGTGAAACGGCCAGACTGCAAAGGAGTGACGCCGACGCGATCCGACGCCCGAACATGTGCTTCGTCCATGGCCATCGCCACAGTGAAAGCCTTGAACACCGATCCCAGTTCATAAGCATCGCTCAGCAGCCGGTTCTGACGATTTTGCGACGAGGCCTCGTCCCGGCGGTTTGGATCGAAATCCGGCAACGAAACGGAGGCCAGCACCTCGCCGGAGCGCACATCGAGCAAAAGAGCCATGGCAGACACAGTCGCGAATTTGACGGAAGCCTTCGCAAGTTCCTCGCCTACGACATGCTGGACGCCAAGATCGAGTGAAAGCTTGACCACTGGCCGCTCGGAGAACGATTCCTGTGCCAACTGTTCCGTCAGATTGTCTTCGATGTATTTTTCAATGCCTGAAATTCCGGTGTTGTCCACGTTGGTGAGGCCAAGAATTTGCGCGGCGGTACTGCCCGCCGGGTACACACGCTGTGGTGCCGGAACGATATAAAAGCCCGGGACGCCAAGCTTGTAAGCGGCCTCCGCCTGCCTGGGCGTCATTCCGCGTTTGATCCATTCAAACCGGCTTGTCTTATCGCCCAGCTTTCGCGCAAGCGCACCTGCATCCAGATCGCGAAACAAGCTTGCGGCACTCTCTGCGGCATCGTCGGCGTTGACCAGTTGCTGAGGGTTTGCGTAGAGCCAATATGCGCGGATGTCGGTTGCCAGAATACGCCCGTGACGATCCACAATGTCGGGGCGGCTTCGCCCAAACGACTGAATGGACGCATTGAGCATCGTAAAGGATGGGGCATTGGCGGCGTAAAAGGATGCCTTGATGATCACGGCGGTGAATGCCGCGAAGAATGCAATGGCGATAAGGTTTTGCGCGGCTTTGCTATTGGCCGGCGCTTCCTGCCGCACTGGGCCGGGAGAGGGTATACCGGGTCGCAAGCGCATGGCGTCCTTTGCCAATTAGCGCTGCGACGGCGTCGGAACGCGTGTGGTGGATCGCTCGATTAACGAGGCGATCCCCTCTTTTTTATCCGCGTCCGCAATTTTTGGTTGCCATTCGGCGACCGGTGTCGACGCAATCGCGCTCCACGGCACAAGTTGCGAACTCGATAGAGGCTCGAAGCCCAATTTTGTTTTCGCGATTTCTGCAATACGATCCGGCCGGGTCAGATACGTGGTTTCTGCCCGCATCAAGGTTAAGAAATCGCTTTCATCCTGGACCTGAGAGGCCAGCTCCGCCGAATGCGCCTCAAGGGCGCGGGTCGCTATCTTCAGATCATAGGTGTAAATGAGCAGCCCGCCGAGACAGCCGAAAGCGATGAGGCATAGTGAACGCATAACACAAATCCTTGTGGAGAAGCGCAACATCACTTTGCATCCGCACTGTAAATATTCCGTGCATTGCGCGGCGAACTTTGCTCGCAACGCTTATCCGGCGAACCTTGCGTGATGCTTACCGCTTCGCAGTCCGATTTCGGCTCAAACCAACGGCAAGGACAACGATCATCGACAGGATCAAACCCCAGACGAAGTCCGGAGCTAAAAACCCGATCTTGCTGCGCGGATCCGCAGGCCCTGCAGAAAGGCCCTTCAACAGAGGCTCAGCCAGTTTCACGCAGGCGTCGACAACCTTGATGAGGGCGTTTGCAAGCGTGACCGGCGCTTGATCGTTGAGCCGCGCATAAGCTGCATCGGCTGTGATCGTGACGCTGATCCATAAAATCGCGGTCGCAAGGTTGATCGAAGCTTGTTTGAGAAGTACGTAAGCTATTATCATACCGGCTATCACGCCCAACGCTCCTGCGGCACCCCGTGCCGGCAGAAACCACAGTGCAAGAGCGGCGAGCGCAATCGCAAGTGCCGGGCGAATTGCCAGCGATAGAATAGGGCCAACCCGAAGCCATTGCATACCGAGCCAATCGCGCATCATCATCCGCCCCCTATGAACGCGCCCAATACGAACGCTTCCCCACAAACGCACGACTCAAGACCAAGTTAACCCTATTCGCCGCGGCATGGTAAAACAAGGACCTGTCCATCGCGGTCCCGGGGCAAAATCCTAAATCCTTAATGCGTCAGCTCACGCTCTTTTATCGTCATGGCCGCGCTTGACCCGGCCATCCAGACTTAAAAAACGACTGGATCACCGGGTCAAGCCCGGCCATGACAGAGGTGAGCGATCCGATATTGCAGTTAAAGTGCAACGTTAACGATTTAGGATTCTGCCCTGCTGCTTTCCGGCAGGGCTTGCGGACATTATCGTTTGCGGTAAAATACACTTATGAGCATCACGTATATGCCGGAGTTGGCGCAGCAATCGAAGACGACGCAAGCGGCGGAAGGCATGCTGCGGCGCAGATTCACCGTTGCCGACGTCGAAGCGATGACCGAGGCGGGCATTTTAGACGAAAGCGACCGGATTGAACTCATCGGCGGGGAGATCGTGCCGATGGCGGCAAAAGGCAATCATCATGAAGTGTTGAAGATGTCGCTTAATCTTCATTGGGCGGGCTGTCTTCCTAAAAATTTATTGTTCATTACTGAGACAACGTTGAGACTACCACCGGACAGTATGTTCGAACCGGACTTTGTGTTTTTCGACAAGGCGACGGGGCTGAAAAGTCTTCGCAGAGACAACATCAAACTTCTGGTGGAGATCGCAGACACAAGTTATGGCTATGATATCGGCCGCAAGGCGGGACTGTATGCCAGCTTCGGAATCGTTGAGCTTTGGGTGATCCATGCTGTGCGCCGCGAGACGCGCATTCATCGTGAACCGTCGATTACCGGCTACCAGGTGGCTATGGACCTGACGTCCGATCAAGTGTTGATTCCTGCTTGCGCTCCCGAACTGGCTGTAACCCTCGACAATCTGGAACTATATCCTTAAAGCGGCGCGTAGGCGGGCGGAACGCGCACGCGGATTGTGTGCGATTTCGGTCGGCGTCGGCACGATGCCGTTGCGGTGGATGAGTTCGAAAGTTTGGGGCTTTCGATTTACGACAGGTGGCGCATAGCGGGAGGTGCCCGCCGATTTACCGGATCGCTCGCTCAGAAAATGCTTCACGATCCGGTCTTCCAGCGAGTGAAAGCTGACCACGACGAGCCTGCCGCCGGGCTTCAGAATGCGTTCGCTCGCCGATAAAGCGCGCTCCAGTTCGCTAAGCTCATCGTTCACGAAGAGCCGTAACGCCTGAAACGAGCGGGTAGCTGGATGCTTTGGGTCATCGTGGCGGCGGCCGAGAACGCGACCGATCATGTCCGCCAGTTGCAGCGTGGTCGTAAACGTCGTTTCCACACGGTCTTTCACAATCGCGGCAGCGATGGCGCGGGAACGCCGTTTCCTCACCGTACTTATAAAGGATATCCGCGATCTCCTCCTGCGCAAACGTATTGACCACATCGGCGGCGCTTTGCCCGTCGCGCCCCATGCGCATGTCAAGCGGACCATCCCGCATAAAGGAAAAACCGCGTTCGGCTTCGTCGAGTTGCATGGAGGAGACACCGAGATCGAACACGATGCCGTCCACGTGATCCCAGCCGATGGAGTGCGCCGCAGCTTCCAGTTCGGAGAATGGAGTTTGGATAAGGGTGAGCGGAGAACGATAATTCTGCCCTTCCTGGCAGCCATTCGCGCGATCATCATTGCCATTCCCGCGAAGGCGGGCATCCATTCCTGAAATTGCATCGGATTCGCTGTCGTTATGGATCCCCGCCTTCGCGGGGATGACACCGCGTCCCATTTCAATGGATACGCCAGCCTCAATCGCGGACGGATCGCGGTCCAGGGCCAGAACTTCGCAGTCTGCGGCCGCTAAGATCGCGAGCGTGTATCCGCCTGCGCCGAATGTCGCGTCAATGTACCGTTCGCCGTTCTTCGGGTTGAGTGCTGCCAGCATCTCGTGAAGCAGCACCGGGATGTGACGGACCGGTCCGCTGCCGAAGCTGGGGCCCTCTACCCTCGCTCCGCCGTCCGCCCCATCCCGATTGCCCCCTCGTTTGCGCCGCTTCATCAGCGGTCCCCCGCACCGAGCTGCCTGCGAAGGGCAAGGGCCTGTTCCCGAGCGCCTTCGCGGAACCGTTCGTAGGCTTTCGGTTCCCAGATTTGAAATTTGTTGCCAAGGCCGACGAAAACAGCCGTGTCCGTGATTCCGGCGTATTCGCGAAGGCGCTTAGGCATGATGGTTCGCCCGTCGTCATCGACTTTGAGCTTTTCGCATTCGCCGAAGTAGACGAGTTCGAGAGCTTCGCGCATCTGCGATCCCGTCGCATGGCGTCCCACAATGCCTTTGATCTCTTCAACCAATCGCGCACCCCCGGCTTCGATGGCAGCATAGTCGAGATGCGGGTAGCTGTGAATGTCATCGGCCTTTTCCTGCTTCAGAATACTGCGAAACGTCACCGGGATGGCGATACGCCCGCGTGGGTCGATCTTGACGTCGAAGCGCGATGCAAATTCGTCCATCGATCAACAACCCGCGCCCCTGGCCAACTTACTCACAACGGCAACGCATCCGATGTCGATATTCCCAATTTTACCCAGAAAAACCCAAACTCGTCTCTACCGGAAACTCCAACCCGTATTTCTAACTTTCGTGATCATTAATCGCGATTTTCGTCACCATTCTCGCAGTTACACCGCAATATGAAAGAAGAACGGAGGGAAACACCTGAAAGCGCGGTGGCCTTCGCACAGATCAAGCCTTACGTTCCCCCCCGAATGCCGCCTTCCGAACGGGCATTTATGGGATATCATGGGTAATATTGGGCGTCAACATTTACGTAAGGTTTTTGTGTCTTGAACGCAGCTTTCTGCGTCCGCCGAGCACGAGACTCGCCAGATGCACTTGAGATCTCGCTGGGGTTTCGCGGGTAAATATTGACCTGAAGTCATTCGACCATTTATCTGTGTCGCAGCCCTCGGGAGACGACGAATGCCCAGATACATCTTCATGACCCTTAGCTTCGCAGTAACCGTGGGATTGCTCGCCGCGGCGGGTGCACATGGGCAATCCACCGCGATCATCATCGACAGCACCGCACTGATGGCCGGGAA
>CBDFGZ010000032.1:0-4394 GCA_965247345.1 Rhodomicrobiaceae bacterium
TGGGTTTCCGGATCATCTTTCCGCCGCTCACGTCGGAACTTCTGAACACGATCAAGAACTCGTCCGTCGCATTGACGATCGGGGTCGCGGAATTGACGCAGAGCGCAAGAAACATGGACAGCTACACCTTCCAGACGTTTCAGGCATTCACGGCTGCCACCCTGATCTACCTCTTTCTCAATATTTCGATCACGTACATCATGCGGCGGGTGGAACGCGCAATAGCCGTCCCCGGCAATATTGCAGGCAAGTGAGGCGGCGGTGTTTAGTAACTTCGATTTCAATGTCATTCGGGACAACCTTGGCTATCTGTTTCTGACAGGTATGTCGTTCACGATCCGTTTAACCATCTTCGCCGCAATTGGCGGGACGATCCTTGGCACGCTGATCGCGCTCATGCGATTGTCGGGGATCAAGATATTGCAAAGGTTCGCGGCCGGGTATGTGAACCTGGTGCGGTCTTTGCCGCTCCTGCTGGTGATCTTCTGGTTTTACTTTCTCATTCCGTACATCGCTCAATACATTGTTGGCTCCGAGCGTCCCATCACGCTCAATCCGTTCTATTCGGCGCTGATAACCTTTGTCATGTTCGAGGCCGCATACTTTTCGGAGATCATGCGCGCGGGGATTCAATCGCTTCCCAAGGGACAGGTGTCCGCTGGGTATGCGCTCGGGCTAACCTATCCGCAAGTCATGTCGAATGTGGTCCTGCCGCAGGCTTTCCGGAACATGCTGCCCATTCTGCTTACGCAGACAATCATCCTATTCCAGGATACATCGCTCGTGTATGTGCTTTCGCTCAATGACTTTCTGGGCATCGCAGGAAAAATCGGACAGCGTGACGGGCGTTTGACTGAGATGTACTTATTCTGCGCCGTCGTTTATTTCGTGATATCTTTTGGTGCGTCAACGGCGGTTCGGCGGCTTCAGTCGCGCACCGCGATCATTCGGTGAGTTTTGCCCATGTCCATGTCCCAGTCGCAATCTAAATCAACGTCGTCCTCCGGGGTCGAGCAAAACTTCGGCACCGTGATCGATATGCGTGGTGTAAGCAAGTGGTACAGCCCTGAGTTTCAGGTGCTGACCAACTGCACGACCAAGGTCAATAAGGGCGATGTCGTCGTGGTCTGCGGGCCATCCGGCTCGGGCAAGTCGACGCTCATCAAATGCGTCAACGCCCTTGAACCGTTTCAGAAAGGCGATATTTTCGTCACTGGCATTCAGGTTAACGATAAAAAGACGAACCTTCCGAAGCTTCGCTCGCGCATCGGCATGGTGTTTCAGAACTTCGAACTCTTCCCCCATCTGAGCATTCTGGCGAACTTGTGTCTTGCACAGCGTAAGGTTCTCGGTCGCGGCAGCGAGGAGTCGATGGCAAAAGCGAAAAAGCTGCTGGATCGCGTAGGTCTTGGCAGTCAGGCTGCTAAATATCCGGGCCAGCTTTCCGGCGGACAGCAGCAGCGCGTCGCGATTGCACGCGCCTTGGCCATGGACCCGATTGCCATGCTGTTCGACGAGCCGACATCCGCACTCGATCCCGAGATGGTGAGCGAAGTTCTGGACGTGATGGTGGAACTGGCCAAAGAAGGGATGACCATGATGGTGGTCACTCATGAGATGGGATTTGCGCGCAAGGTCGCGGACCGTGTCATTTTCATGGATCGTGGCGAAATCGTGGAGGACGCGACCAAAACGGACTTCTTCGGGAAGCCGCGAACCGAACGGGCGCAGCAGTTTCTCTCGAAGATCTTATCTCATTAAGGCTCGCTTGACTTGTACGAGCGCAACTGGAGTTTACGCATCCTTTGGCGCGGTCCCCGGCCAACCGTGCGCTATGCTTGGATGGGGATCGTTGTTACGAAAAAACGAAATCCCCTTTGCTTCAAACGAAACCTGAAACTCATCTGACATGATCGTGTATGATCTTCAACGTGGGTCGGCATCGGCAGGCTGGCACAGTTGCGACCCGAAAGATGTAATGGGTTTCAAAGGCATTGAGGCGTTTATGAATGGACAACTCCCTTTCACACATACGACTTCTGAATCGCTCTGATTACGAAACGCTGAAGCGCCTTCACCGGGCTGCGTTCGGTCCCGGACGATTTGCCCGTACCGCGTATCGCATCCGCGAAAGCGCGACTGCCGATGAGCGGCTCAATCTATGCATCGTTCAACATGACGAAATGATTGGCGCGATCCATTTCACGCCGATCAGGATCGGCGGTGTGGCCGGTGCCCTGCTCCTGGGACCGCTTGTGATCGCGGACACGCACAAAAACCAGGGATATGGTCTACAACTGATGCAGGACGGCTTGAAACGGGCGGCCGATCTTGGCTACCGCTTGGTGATCCTGGTCGGCGACCGGCCATACTATGCGCGCGCAGGTTTCAAGCCGATCCCCGCTGGGACCATCACGATGCCCGGGCCTGTGGACACTGCGCGGCTATTGTATGTGGAACTCGCTGCCGGTGCGCTCGCGGATTTTCGCGGTGGCGTAACGTAACACCGGTCGTCTTCAATTGAGACGGTGACCATCGCCTGTGACGCTTTCGTCGTCACGGCGAGAGGCTTTCGCAGCGAGCGCTACTCCGCCGCAACCCGGCGCTCGGCACCGCCACCATGATATGCGTCGATGCGTGCTTCGATCTCGTGGCGAAAATGCCGGATCAGCCCCTGCACCGGCCAGGCGGCGGCATCGCCCAGCGCACAAATCGTATGTCCTTCGATCTGTTTTGACACGTCGAGCAACATGTCGATCTCGGCATGCTCGGCGCGGCCTTCCGCCATGCGCTCCAGCACCCGCCACATCCACCCGGTGCCTTCGCGACACGGCGTGCATTGTCCGCAACTTTCGTGTTTATAGAAATATGAAATGCGTGAGATCGCCCGCACCATGTCCGTGGATTTGTCCATCACGATCACGGCGGCGGTGCCAAGGCCGGAGCCGACATTCTTCAGGCTATCGAAATCCATCGGCAAGTCCTGGCACATGTGTGCCGGCACACAAGGCACCGACGATCCGCCGGGAATAACCGCCAGCAGATTATCCCATCCGCCACGCACACCTCCGCAATGTTTCTCGATCAGCGTTCTCAGCGGGATGCCCATCTCCTCTTCCACGTTGCACGGCTCGTTCACGTGGCCGGAGATGCAGAACAGTTTCGTGCCGGTGTTGTTCGGTCGGCCAAGCCCCGCGAACCACGAAGCACCACGCCGCAGGATGTCCGGCGCAACTGCAACAGATTCCACGTTATTGACCGTGGTCGGGGCGCCCCATAACCCGGCATTCGCGGGGAATGGCGGCTTGAGGCGCGGCTGCCCTTTTTTGCCTTCGAGGCTTTCCAGCAACGCGGTTTCCTCGCCGCAAATATAGGCTCCTGCGCCGTGATGCAGATAGATGTCCAGATCCCAGCCATGAACATTGCCCTTGCCGATCAATTGGGCCTCGTAGGCTTCGTCTACGGCCACCTGCAGCCGCTCGCGCTCGCGAATATATTCGCCGCGCACGTAAATATAACAAACGTGGGCGCGCATGGCGAAAGCAGCATAAAGGCAGCCCTCCACCAGGAGGTGAGGATCGTGGCGCATGATCTCGCGATCCTTGCAGGTGCCCGGCTCCGATTCGTCTGCGTTGATGACTAAATAATGAGGCCGGCCATCGGATTTCTTTGGCATGAACGACCACTTGAGGCCGGTGGAAAACCCTGCTCCGCCGCGTCCTCGCAAGCCGCTGGCTTTCACCTCTTCGATGATCCAGTCCTGCCCCTTGTCGATGAAACCCTTGGTTCCATCCCAGGCACCGCGCTCGCGCGCACCTTTCAACTGCCAGTCGTGGGTGCCGTAGAGGTTCTTAAAAATCCGGTCCTTATCGGCAAGCATGATCGTGTCCCCTACCAAAGCTGCGCCACGAAAACCCGCACGGGGTTCTCGGAATTCCAAAGCAATCGCACGGCCAATATACAACATATGGTTACGAGCAGGGGACGGATCAGCCGAACACCGAGTCGCATGGCAAGCCGCGAACCAACCTGTGCCCCCAGCATGGAGCCCGCACCCATCGCCAAACCAACTGCCCAAATGATATGACCAGTCGCAATGAATACCAGAAGGCTGCCCCAATTGCTTGCGGCGTTTGCAAATTTTGTGTGTGCCGTCGCTTTCACAATGCCAAACCCGAGCAGGCTCACAAAACCTGCTGTGTAGAATGACCCTGCACCCGGACCAAAAACGCCATCGTAAAAGCCAACCGCGGGCGCCAACGTCAGCCCGAACGTCAACGGCGATATCTTTGCATCCACATCCGCATCGCTCATGCCGCGTTTTAACGCGAAATAGACGGCAATCACAACCAGCATGATGGGTACTGCGCCTTCAAGAACCGCCCTTGGCACGA
>CBDFGZ010000033.1:0-15512 GCA_965247345.1 Rhodomicrobiaceae bacterium
CCGCCCCGGCGTCTGTGCATCGAGTGTGATTTTCGACTCGATGCCCGCCGGAGACGTCATCGTGATCTCCCCAGCCTTGTCCTTAACCGTTCGGCGCTCGATGGTGATCTGGTTTCGTCCGGAACTTGCGGTGAGGGCCTCTTCCTCAAGCTCGGGTTCTTTCATGAGCCAGTGCGCCAGCCGCCGCAACAGGTCCACATGCGGTCCGCCACCTTCGAAGCCGCGCGCCCATAGCCACGCGTGATCTGACAACAGCAAGGCGACGCGGCCCTTTCCACGCCGATCGAGAATAAGAAGCGGCTTGTCTTCAGCACCGCTCATGAGAACCTCGCCCCGGTCGGCCTGAGCGTCGACCACGCGAAACCAGCGGCCCCACTTGGGTTCCTGCCCGGGCAACCCGGCCCCGGGCAGACCCGCAGTCACGGGATGGCGCTCGCCCGCTTTCGTGATGGCAGGCTTGAACGGGGCTTCCACCACGCGGCCGGTTGGACTTGCCGGAAGGACGCTGCCAAGCGGCGTTCGAGCTAAGCTTGTGGGCGCGGCATAATCCGCCCCGGCCGCAACGAGCACGGCACCGCCCTGTTCCACATACCGCGCAACGTTATCGAGGTAGATCATCGGCAAAACCGCGCGACGCTGATACCTGTCGAAAATCACGAGATCGAATTGGCTGAGCTTCTCGGAAAACAACTCCCGGGTCGGAAACGCGATCAGCGAAAGTTGATCGATGGGCGTGCCGTCGTGCTTTTCCGGCGGGCGCAGGATCGTGAAATGCACAAGGTCCACGGCCGCATCGGAGCGCAGCAGATTGCGCCAGGTTCGCTCGCCGGAGTGGGGTTCGCCTGACACAAGAAGAACGCGCAAGTTTTCGCGAATGCCCTGCGCCTGAACCACGGTCTTGTTGTTGATGGTGGTCAGCTCGCCCGGCTCGGGTTTGAGGTCGATTTCCATAATGTTGTTACCGGCATGCTCGAACCGCATCCGAACCGCGACCGTCTTGCCGAACGGTGCCGTAATCGTCTGGACCGGCCCGGATTCTCTACGAATTTCAAAAGTCGCCGGCGTGTTCGTCGCATCACCGCTGCGTTCGGCTCTGATCTCAACCGTCTGATCCGACCCGACCAGACCGAAGCGGGGTGCCGTCACGACATCGAGGCGATTATCTTTCTCGCCCTTCGACCCGGTGATGAGCGCATGAAATGGTGCGTCGGATTGTAAGGCTGTCGCGCTCTGTACGCCATCGTGAACCTGGCCGTCGGTGACTGCAAAAATTCCTGCGATCCGCCCACGCGCCAGATCCGAGGTCGCGGCATCGATGGAACCGAACAGGTTTGTGGACTCGCCCCCCGCCTGCTGTGACCCCCTCACGCGCACGACACGAACATCGAGGTTTGGTATTTTCGCAAGCTGAGCTTTGAGGTCATCCTCGACTTCGCGAGCACGTCCGGCGCGGCCGGCAAATCCCATACTGGCACTTTCGTCAACGGCAACGACGGCGACGTTTGACAGCGGCTGGCGTTCCTCATTTCGAAGACTTGGGTTTGCCAGGGCAGTCAGCAAACAAACCAGACAGAGGGACCGCAAGACCGCGCCGCGCCGCGAACGCCACAGCGCAATGGCAACTGCCGCAACCGCGAGAGCGGCGAGACCTGCCAGCAGATCGCGTGAGAAGAACGGAAAGAACTCAACTGAAACGTTCATGAAACTCCATATCCGGCAATGCTCCCCATCAGGCTGAAGTCTAATCGAACCGCTATGTCATTCACACGAAGGTGAAGGCCTTGCAAACGTCGCTGTCATGGCCGGGCTTGACCCGGTCATCCCGCGAAACAAGAAAGAGCAAATAGCAAAAGCGTTCATCGTAACTTTGGATCGCCGGGTCAGGCCCGACCATGGCGAGATGGCCACTTCAGGAAACCTTCGCTGAGGCAAGACCTCATAAACTCGTCTTTGCGTCAGGAATGGATCCCGACCTTCGAGGGCATGACGCCAACGGTCGTTGCGACCCAGTTGCTTACGATCCGGTTTCGTCATCAGTTAATGGCCAAGCCGTTCCAGGATCGCGGGCACATGCACCTGATCTGCTTTATAGTTTCCGGTCAGCGCATACATGACGATGTTGATGCCGACACGGTTGGCCATCTCGCGCTGTTCCTCGCCGCCGGGCACCATGGCGTACATGGGCCGGTCGCTTTCGTCGGTGGCCCATGCAGCCGCCAGATCGTTGGACGTGATGATGATCGAGCTGACACCATCGGTGCGAACGCCGCGGCGCCTTCCATCGACCCCGGACGCGCGAGGCGCTTCGACCCAGAGATCGCCGCTATCCCAGCGACCGGGAAACGACTGAAGCAGATAAAACGAACGGGTCAACACGTGATCCTCTGGAATCCGCTGAAGCGGCGGCAGGTCGAGCTTGCCGAGCAGGCGGGAAAGCGGTGTCGCGGCCCCGGAATTCGCAAGCACGCCTGACAGGGATTCGTCGCTTTTCGTATCGAAAACGATCAGCCCGCCCTGCTTCATATAAGCGTCGATTTTTGCCAGCACCGCATCCGGCAGCGCGTCGGATTTTGCCAGCACCGGCCAGTAGATCAGCGGGAAGAACACAAACTCATCCCGTAACGGGTCGATGCCAACCGGCTCGCCCGGCTCGACCGCTGTCCTTGCCATGAGGAGTTTTGACAACCCGGAAATTCCGGCCTGACTCACTTTGTCCGCTTCTGCGTCGCCCGTGACCACGAACGCGAACCGCGTCTCCACGGAAGCCTGAAGCGCGAACCGTGTCGCATCGGCAGTTGCGTCTTTTGCGACCTCGGCTTGAGCATCACGAGGCAGGAATGCCATAGAGAAACTCAAGACTGCCATCGCTGCCGCCATCGTCCGTATGCGCCGGGCACCGCTTCCGTAAACGAAGGCGCTGATCAAAGTGTCCGTCACAAACAACGCAAAAGCCGCCAGAAACAGCCACGGAGACAAAACGATCGACGCTGCTTCCACAAACACCTGTCTGTTTGCATTCGCAGGCAAATCCAAAGGCTTCAACACGCTTTTTTCGTTCATAATGTTGACAGCCCGCGTCGCGTTTTGAGGTCCATATAGCCCGGCTGGAGTTTTTTGCGATGCAAGGCCGGGATCGAGGGTCGCTAGCGCCGCAGCAGTTCCGGTCCCGGTGTTTTCCTGCAGTTTACCGAACCCGTCCATCAACCGCCATGGCTTCAGGACAGCATCGGTTCTTTCCACGATCTTTGCGTCCGAAGCTTGAGGTTCAGGTGACGTGCCAGGCTGCGCGGGCGCGCTCTCGACCGTTTTTCTAAGCATCTCGATAAATAAGCCGGACAGGGGAAGATTGGACCAGTCCGGGTTCGCGGTCACATGGAAAAAGATTGTTTGCCCGGCACCACGTTTCGCCGCAGTCACCAGAGGCGTACCATCTGTCAATCGCGCATAAATCAGGGCGCTGCGCTGAACGCGCGCCGGGTCTGCCAAAATCTGTCGCGTTACACTAACCTCGGAAGGAATCGTCAAGCCCTCGAACGGCGATCCGCTCTCGAAGGCTGCAAGTTTCTGGGGCGCGGACCATGTTAGCGAACCGCCCAGCACGCGACCGCCTTCGCGCAACGGTGCCGGGAGGAGGCCGTCGCCCCCCTGTTCGAGGCGTGGCCCGGCAAAGCGGATCAACGTGCCGCCCTTTTCCACGTAGGTTTTCAGTCTTTCGAACGACGCACCGCTCAAACGGCCCACGTCGCTGAGGACGATGGCTGATGGTTGCCCGGCCACAAGTTCTGCTGTCGCCTGATCGATGTTTGCCGTGCGCGCAACTGCGACATCCGCGAAGGGAGCCAGCGCTTTTTCAAGATAGTGGATCGGTGAAAGCAGCGGCTGGGCGGCTTCGGCATCCTCGCTGGCGATCACACCCACCCGTCGCCGTTGCGAACGGCCATCAAAAAGGTATACAGCGCCCGCAGAGTCTTCGCCCGAAATCGCGACCCGCGCCACCTGATTACGAAGTTCCAGCGGAAGCCCGATCGGAACATCAACGGATTTAACACCGGAGCCAATCACAAAAGGCACCGACGCCAACCGGTCCCCCCGTAGGGTGAGGGCTGCCACGGTTCCGGTGCGCGGCAAACTTTCGGCTGTCTGGACGCGAACGCGAAGCTCGGCACCCACACCGGAGCCCGCGCGCGCGATCGCCAAAGCCCCGAGGTCGGCACCATCTCCGATCACATCGATGGTTTGACTACCCGCCAGCAGCGAGAGGCTCTTTCGCAAGGCGTCGGCTCCATCGTCTTCGATGCCGTCGGTAAGCCAGACCGCCTGCGGTTTGGCCGCTTCGGCGGGAAATGCCTTTGTGATTTGTTCGGCGGCACCGCTCCGGTTTGCGGAATAGGACTGCGGCACAAGTCCCTGCACCATTTTGCGAAATTCACCTGACGACAAGAGCCGTGGCGTCGATTGGGGTCCAGCCGTGGTCACGAGATAAAGCGAAAGCCCGGCGTCCTCGGCGGCGGACGCGACCTGAAGCGCCGTATCGATGCGTTTTGCCCACCGGCTTGCCGCCGCCCATCCGTTGTCAATCACCACAAGAACGGGCCGTGTCACTTTAAGCGTTTGCGATGAGGCAGGTTTCAATGTCGGACCGGACAACGCAACGATGGCGCACAACGCGACCAGCATGCGGAGCAGGGTCAGCCACCAGGGGCTGCGAACGGGGGTGCGGTCGGTGGGCAACAGCTTTAACAGCAGCAGCGTCGGGGGAAATGCGATGGTCTCGCGCTGCGGCGGGGTCAGCTTCAGCAGCCACCGAATCACAGGCAAGGCTGCGATGCCGATCAAAATCCATGGCGACGCCACACTCAGGACACCGAGAGAGCCAAGCGTCATGATAAACTCCTTCCCGCGATCTGTGCCTTTACGGTGCCCTTTGCGCGATAGGCTTTCTCCAGTCCTGACAAGGCCATGTGCAAAGGAAGCAGCGCCTCGACGGCGGGCCGGTCGGTGTGATGAAGAAACGTTGTCCAGCCAAGGTCGCGTGCAATAAGCGCCAGCGCCGCCTTGTGGGCTGCCATCTGCGTCTTGTAGGCGTCTCTCAGGCTTTCAGCGCGTTCCGCGATATAGCGGTGGCCGTCGTCATGGTCGTAGAATTCCACCCGGCCGCTGTAGGGAAGTGTTTCTTCCGCCGGGTCCAGGATTTGAACGAGATGACCGCGCGCACCCTGCTGGGCAAGCGTCGCGAATGTTTCCCTGAGTTTATCGGGCGGAGACAGAAAATCGCTGAAAATGATAATTTCAGAATGTCGCGAAACCGTTACGGTGTCAGACGGCAGCCCGTTGAAGCCATGAGAGCGTGCGGCAATCGCGTCCAGCATGGGAGCAGAAATATTACGCCGCGCTTTCGGCTCCAGGGCACCGGGCAGTCCCACGCGCTCCCCGCCATCCGCCAACAGGGACGCCAGCGCGAACGCCAGCACCAGAGCGCGCTCGGCCTTGGCGGTGTTCGACAGATGCGACATGAATTGCATGGAGGGTGAAAGGTCCGGCCAGATCCACACGGTGTGAGCGGCCTCCCATTCGCGCTCGCGCACGAACAGGTGGCTGGAACCGGCGGAACGCCGCCAGTCGATCAGTCCCGCGGCATCGCCCGCCTCGAAATTACGAAACTGCCAGAACGTCTCTCCGGTCCCTGCGCGACGGCGACCGTGAATCCCTTGTGCGACTGTGGCAGCGACGCGCCTTGCTTCGAGCATCAGAGACGGCAGCTTCTGGACCAAATCCTGCGCCGCACCTTCAATCTTCGATGCAGAAACACGCGAAAGGCTGGTCGTGGTTTTGGAAATTTGCAGACCTCACATCAACGGATTCAGGAGTTCGTCAATAACCGTGTCCACCGCAATCCCTTCCGTTCGGGCGGTAAACGTCAACGCCATGCGATGGCGCAGAACCGGTTTCGCCAGCGCGATCACGTCGTCAATGGATGGCGACAGTCGTCCATCAAGGACTGCGCGCGCCCGACAGGACAGCATGAGCGCCTGGCTTGCGCGTGGTCCCGGTCCCCATGCCACGAGTTCGTTCACGCGCGCGCTGGCATCCGCCGTTTGAGGCCGGGCCGAGCGAACAAGTTTCAGGATCGCATCCACAACGCTGTCGCCGACTGGAATTTGCCGCACAAGGCGCTGCGCCGCCTTGACCTCGTCGGCGGTCAAGACAGCCTGAACGCGTCGCTCGTCCGTCCCCGTTGTTGAAAACAGCATCCGGCGTTCCGATGCCGCATCGGGATAGGTCACGTCAATCTGAAGCAGAAAACGGTCAAGCTGAGCTTCCGGCAGCGGATACGTGCCTTCCTGCTCCAGCGGATTCTGCGTTGCAAGCACGAAAAATGGCGTCGGCAAGGTGTAGGTCTGCCCGGCATACGTCACCTGCTGTTCCTGCATCGCCTGAAGCAGCGCCGATTGTGTCTTTGGACTGGCGCGATTGATTTCATCCGCCATAAGAAGCTGCGCGAATACCGGGCCTTTCACGAAGCGGAACGACCGGCGGCCATCAGCTTCTTCGAGCACTTCGGTCCCGACAATATCGGACGGCATGAGATCGGGAGTAAACTGAATGCGCTTTGCCTCAAGGCCAAGGGTGCCTCCAAGCGCTTCCACGAGGCTCGTCTTGGCCAGACCAGGCACACCGATCAGCAGCGCATGACCACCGGACAGGATATTGATCAGCACGAGTTCGATAACGGTTTCCTGCCCGAAGATAACGCGGCCTATCGCGTCCTTGACGCGCCCGAGCTTTAAGCGAATGTCATCGGCTCTGGTAACGATATCGGGTTGTGAGGTTTGCAACATCGGCAGAGGCGGTCCGTTCTCGGTTGGCTTGAACACTGAATTTACAGTATATGCGAAAGCGATGCAGGGTTACAACGACAGAGCAAAATTGGGCAACCATTCCTGCGGTTCGTCGTCAGTCATGACTGACGATCAAAATATAGCATGAATTGTGCCACCTTGGAGGCGGATCGTTGACGATAGCGCAAAGCGGAAAGCCTGCAATCTTACCCGATCCGTTTTCCGCGCAGGGATTTTGCGCGCGCGCCATGCAGTTCGGGCTGCCTCTCGATCAAGCGTCATGGATGGCGGATCAGGACCTTGGCTACGGGATCGACGCCGGTCATGTGGTCGATACCGAGGGCAGGTTGATCGACAAAAAACGGCTGGATCGTATCGTACCTCGTGATGCGTGGAAAATGTCGGCAGTTCTCATTCCGGTCGTCGCGCGCGACCCGGAGGTCACGGTCATTCTCACGTTGCGCACGTCTCATCTCAGCGCCCATAGCGGGCAGATCGCTTTTCCAGGCGGCAAGGTCGAGGCAACCGATGCCACGCCGGTGGATGCCGCACTACGGGAAGCCAGCGAAGAGATTGGTCTGCTCTCAAGCCAGGTCACGCCGCTTTCGCTTCTCGATCTGCATAAAACGGGTACGGGCTATCGCATCATTCCCGTTCTCGGCCTTGTTGACCCATCCTTCATTCCGCAGCCTGACGTGAACGAGGTTGCCGAAGTGTTCGAAGTGCCGTTGTCATTCCTGATGGCGGAGCGCAATCATCTTCCTCACATCGGCCAGTGGAAAGGGCAACGCATTCTGTTTCACTCGATGACTTATGAAGATCGCTTTATCTGGGGTGCCACGGCGGCCGTCATCAGAAATCTATACGACCGGCTTTATAACCAGTCGGCTTCCGCGTCTCGCTAACGAGCAATTACATAAAAGAGCCGCTATCGGCGGAGAGAAACCCACCTTGAACGTTGAGCTTTGAGGAGCAGCCCATGTCTAAACGATTGACCACCGCTGTCGCTGCGCTTTGCGCCGTGATATCTGTCGAAGCCAGCGCGCAGAGCCTTACGCAAGTTGCGCGGTTCGAGCATCAGGTGACCGGCGTCACGGTGTCCAAGACCGGTCGCATCTTTGTGAACTTCCCGCGCTGGACCGACGACGCGCCCGTTTCCGTGGCCGAGGTCTTACCCGATGGGAAAACGGCACCTTACCCGAACCTGGAGTGGAACGCGTGGCGCAACGCGAAGAAAGACGAGATGACAGCCGCCGATCATTTCGTCTGCGTGCAAAGCGTGGTCGCGGATGGGCAAGGCAGCGTCTGGGCTCTGGACGCAGGCGCGCCAGCTCAGGGGACCATCGTGCCAAGCGCGTCGAAACTCGTGCGGATCGACCTTGCCACGGATAAAGTCGTTTCCGTCGTGTCGTTCGGACCTGATATCGCGCCACAGGGCAGCTATCTCAACGACGTTCGTTTTTCCCCCGACGGTCATTACGCCTACATCACGGACTCCGGCGCGGTCGGCGCCATCATCGTCGTCGATTTGCGAAGTGGAGGCGCGCGGCGATTACTCGACGGCCATGTTAGCACGCAGCCTGAGAAAGATGTGGTCGTGAAATACGACGGCAAGCCGCTGCGCCGCCCGGATGGTCGCGGCGTGGAATTCGCAGCGGACGGCATCGCGCTTTCACCCGATGGCTCGACGCTTTACTGGCAGGCCATCAAGGGCAAAACGCTTTATAAAATAGCAACGGCAGTGCTGCAATCGCGGGATGCGCTGGCGAGCGCCGTTGCCGATCAGGTTCAGGTGGCGGGGGAAAACGGACCCGCCGACGGATTGCTCGTCGCGAAAGATGGGCGCATGTATGTCACGTCGCCGGAAGATGACTCCGTCAAGGTCCGCGATGTGCAGGGTTATCGCACACTTATTCGCGATGCGCGCTTGCGCTGGCCGGATACGCTGGCCGAGGGGCCCAACGGCGCGATCTACGTCACGGCCTCGCATATTCAGGATTCAGCGTTTTTTAAGCCGGGCGCGCCAGCCAGCCTTCCGACGGAATTGTTTCGCATCGATCTCAACCGCGCGCAGCAGGCGTCCAACCCGCGATAAACGGGATTGCATTTGAGATCGACTTCGGTTTGGTGCAAAAATTGCTTCATCAATCGAGGCGCTTTGGTTAATGACGGCGAGTTTAAGCAACAACGGGATTGTCGTTCCCGCGAAGGCGGCAAAAAAGCATGATGTGATGGCCGGGCTTGACCCGGCCATCCAGGCTTCCATTCTACGATATTCGGACTGTGGCTGTGGATGGCCGGGTCAAGCCCGGCCATGACAATAAAACGGAGATCCGGCCATTACGATTTAGGTAAAGCTTACATCTAAATACTAATTAATAAACCGGGGAGGACACCCGTGCATCTGGCACCTCATGAACTCGACAAGCTGACGGTGGCGACCGTCGGCATTCTGGCACAACGAAGGCTCGCGCGGGGGCTTCGGCTGAATTATCCTGAAGCCATCGGTCTTATATCTCTCGTGCTTCTGGAGCTGATCCGCGACGGCAAACACTCGGTCAGTGATCTGATGCAGATCGGCACGACTCTGCTTGGCACCCGCGAGGTGATGCCGGGCGTGGCCGACATGATCGAACAAGTGCACATCGAGGGCACTTTTCCGGACGGCACAAAACTCGTGGCCGTGCGTCATCCCATCAGCCACGCGAACGGCGATCTGAAGATGGCGCTACACGGCAGTTTTCTGCCTGTGCCGGAAGCATCGCTGTTCGCTCATGCGGATGAGGAAACGGCGGGCGCGGTGCACACCGCCGATCATGCCATCGTGCTGAACCAGGGCCGCGAACACACAAGCGTTTCGGTCACCAACACCGACACACGACCGATCCAGGTGGGCAGCCATTTCCATTTCGTGGAATGCAATCCGCGCCTGAAGTTCGACCGCACGGCAGCTTACGGCAAGCGGCTCGATATCCCGGCGGGCACGGCGGTGCGATGGGAGGCGGGGGAGACGAAAACCGTTGGCCTCGTGGAAATCGCGGGCAACAAGGTCATTCGCGGCGGCAACAATCTGGCCGACGGTGGGATGAGCGCGAACAACAAAACCGGCACGTTGAGCCGCATCAAAGAGCGCAGCTTCGCGGATCAGGCGTAGGGGGAACGGCACATGGCATACGAAATCAAACGCGAGGCTTACGCGGCGCTGTTCGGCCCAACCACCGGCGATAAAGTTCAGCTCGGCGATACGTCGCTGATGCTTGAGGTAGAGAAAGACTTCACGGTTTACGGCGACGAGTGCGTATTCGGCGCAGGCAAGGTGATCCGCGACGGCATGGGGCAAGCCACGGGCGTCGATAGCAAAATCGCGCTGGATTGCGTCATCACGAACGTGCTTGTGGTTGACTACAAAGGCATCGTGAAGGCCGACGTCGGCATCAAGAACGGCAAAATTGCTGGCCTCGGCAAGGCGGGTAACCCGGACGTGATGGCGGGCGTCGACCCCGATCTCGTGATCGGCGTCAACACCGAGGTGATCGCGGGCGAGGGCCTGATCGTGACGGCGGGCGGCGTGGACACGCACTTTCATTACATCTGCCCGCAGCAATTGCCGACTTCACTTGCTAGCGGCATTACCACGCTCGTCGGCGGCGGAACCGGCCCGGCCACGGGATCGCTCGCCACCACTTGCACGCCCAACCCGAATTATCTGCGCCTCATGATGCAGGCGACGGACGTGGTGCCGGTCAATTTCGTGTTCACCGGGCGCGGCAACTCGTCGAAGCCGGACGGTATGAAGGAGCAAATCCTTGCAGGCGCTGGCGGCCTGAAACTGCATGAAGACTGGGGCACGACGCCCGCCGCGATCGATACGTGCATGAAAATGGCCGACGAATACGATGTGCAGGTGACGATCCACACCGACACCATCAACGAGTCGTGCAGCCTCGAAGACTCGGTCGCGGCGTTCGCGGGCCGCACCATTCACACCTACCACTCGGAGGGTGCTGGCGGCGGCCACGCACCGGACCTGATGCGTGTGTGCGGCGAGCCGAATATCCTCACGAGTTCCACAAGCCCCACGAACCCCTACACCATCAACACGATGGCAGAGCATCTCGACATGCTGATGGTGTGCCATCACCTGGATAAAAACATCCCCGAAGACGTGGCGTTCGCCGCGAGCCGCATTCGCGCTGGCACCATCATGGCGGAAGGCATCATGCATGACATTGGTGCCATCAGCATGATGACGTCCGACAGCCAGGCCATGGGGCGCGGCGGCGAGGTGATCACCCGGACGTGGCAGATGGCGGACCAGATGAAGAAGCAGCGCGGGCCGCTGCCCGAGGATAAGCCCGGCAACGACAACTACCGCATCAAGCGCTATGTGGCCAAATACACGATCAATGGCGCGATTGCGCACGGCATGTCGCATCTCATCGGCTCCGTGGAAAAGGGCAAGGTCGCCGACCTTGTGCTCTGGAAGCCCGCGTTCTTCGGCTCACGGCCTGAAATGGTGCTGAAGTCGGGCTTTATCGCCTGGGCGCAGATCGGCGATGCCAACGCTTCCATCCCCACCCCGCAGCCGCTGCATATGCGCCCCATGTTCGCGACCATGGGCAAGGCGGCGGGCGCAAGCTCGATCCTGTTCGTCAGCGAGGCATCGATCACGCACGGGGATGTGGGCAGCTATGGCTTGTCGAAACGCGTGGAAGCCGTGAAAAAATGCCGTGGCCTCAGCAAGTCGGACATGAAGCTGAATGATGCGCTGCCCAAAATCACGGTGGACCCGAAAACGTATCAGGTAACGGCCGATGGTATGCCGCTTGTCTGCGAACCGGCATCAAAGCTGCCGCTCGCGCAGCGATATTGCCTGTTTTAGAAATATTCTCTGCCTGGACATGCGCTTTCTAAAAATGCTGGGAGGCCCTCAAGGGCGCGGGTCAGCAGTCTGACTCAAATTAATTGCGGCCCGCGTTTCCACTAAGCCCTCAACCCCATCATGCGCATCCTTAATCGCTTCAAGAACACGTTCCGGGTCAACGGCGGCTGCCATCGCATGTGCCTCGGCATCAAGGCGGTTCTTGATCAACGGGTTGTCGCGCCGTTGTTCTTCCAGCAGTTCAATGATTTTCGACGTTTTCTGCTCAGTCAGAATAGCGAGTTCCAGTGTAAGCTGTTCACGATACCCGGCCAGTCGCTCGGCATAGCGTTGTGTCGCTAGAATAAGCGTGGTGAGATAAAGCGCGGTGATTGAGAGGATAATTTCCAGCCAAGCGAACGGAGGAGGGTCTAACGGTGCGAAGCCAGAAATTTTAGCGCCAAGATTCAGGGCCAGCCACGACAGCACGACAAGCGTTATGACAATCAGGAACCTCGGCTGGCCTACAAACCCCGTCACCCGATCCACGGCACGCTGAAGGGGCGACGCGTCCTCGTCATGGCTTGCCTGAAGCTTTGCAATTGCGCGGATCGTGTCTTCAATATGCGGTGGTAAAATCTGCATCCCGTCGTCCACGATCTTCAGGCTCCCTGTCTCATTGCAAGCCATGGAAACACGTGAGGAAAAATATTGGCCCGGTTGCTTCCATGAAAAAAGCCGCCCTTTGATCAGAGCGCGTTCCCGTCGTCGGGCGTTATGGCCAAGGGCATACAAGCAAGCCCCGCGCGCGGGCTGGGGCTGGCTTTCATAAGTGTGATTTCTTATAATGCAGCGCGGTGTCTAAAGCGCTTTCGATTTAATAAAGGTCGTGAAGCGCTCAAGTTATTGTTCCATCGCATGTTCAACAAGCAAAACCGCTCTCACTTTTGCTGAAAATGCTTTAGCAATAGGTACCGTCGCGATAGCAGCGTACCCGGTCCCGTTGGATGTTGCGGCGATCCTGATTGATTTCGCGCTGCTCTTTGTAGTATCCGCGTGCATCGCGGTCTTCCCGGCGTGCATACTCGCGTGCCGTCCGATAGTCGCCTCTTCGCTCCGCAGCACGCTCCCGTGCGCGGTCGTAAAGAAATTGACGACGGTACGCTTCACGCTCGCCATAATCCTTGCGGAGTTCCTGCCGATCGCGATAGGCGCGCTCGCGATCGCGCTCCTGACGCTCATAGTAACCTTGCGCGAAGCTTGCAGTCGAGACGAGGGCGCTCGCGACCGTAAAGGCGAGGACGATAAATGCTTTTGGCGTTTTCATTTTATTCTCCCAATCTAAAATATGATCATATCCAACCGTGTTGACACTCAGAACTTACCAGATCTTAATGAATTCGACATGAATGACGTGTGCAGACAATATTTAGGATGCATCGCACATGGCTGTAGAATGCGCACCTAAACTCGATAACGCGTGTCCGCGCGCGGAACAGCGTTCGCATCAGGCTTTCGAAATGTCGATCTCATGGGCACTTCAAGGCAAATCTGGATCGAGCGATCATCGTCACCCAAGAACGGACACCACCATGGCCACAAGCTCGGCCTGACTTCGAACGTTGACCCGGGCGAAGACATTTTGCAGATGCCAGCGGACCGTCGTGATCTTGACCCCTTCGCGCTCCGCATAGTCGGCGAGCGACAGGCCCTGCACGATGGCCGAGCACAGGTTGGCTTCCGCGCGGGTGAAACCAAAGGTTGTCATGAGCCGTTCGAGGCTGACGCTGAGCGACCCGAGGTTGGATCGAACCGATACGATGAACCATATTCCATGCTGCTCGCATGGCCCCGCGAAAGCATTCAACAGGGTGGCTGATAAAAGCAGAGGAGATCCGCCCGGATGCTCGCAAGGGATAAGTTCCAACCCATCCGTGCGGCTGGTCGAAGATCGGACGCGTTTTAACGCCTTCGCGAAAGCCCGGCTTGCGAGGCCGTCTTCAATTCGAAGGACCGCGTTTTCTTCGATCTGTAAAGCGCGCGAGCACACGCCAGATTTCGCAGCGGCATTGGCAGCGCGCACAACCCAATCGGCCGTCATTACGAACACAGGATAGGGACGCTGATCCAGCGCCGCCTTGAAGAGCATGAGCCAGTCTACAGTTTCATAATACGGTCGCGGGTGTATATGATAGGATCGAGGATGCGTTTCGGGCGCATGAACATTGATTGCAAGCATTGAAATACCATACGCAAAACAAACATGACCTCCCGAAACTAGCGCACTTTAATTCTCAGTCAAAACTGTTTCTCGTTTTTAACGAATATGACTAAAAACTGTTGCAATCAAGCAAGGCCCTCGATCTCGCCGGATGCGTTGACAGTGATCTTGTTTGCCGCCGGAACCCGCGCGAGCCCCGGCATGGTCGTAACATCGCCGCACAACGCGACCACAAAGCCAGCACCTGCCGACAGGCGGACTTCGCGAACCGGAAGGATATGACCGACAGGCGCGCCCTTGCGATCGGGATCGGATGAAAAACTGTACTGCGTTTTTGCGATGCAGATCGGGAGCGAGCCATAACCCTGGGCCTCCAAATCGTTCAATGCAGAAGCGGCCGTCGGCTCGATGGCAACTTCGGACGCGCGATATATCTCGGTGGCGATGGTCCGGATTTTTCCGGCGAGTGGCGCGCTGTCCTCATAAAGAAGACGAACCGGCTTCGGATCGCCTTCCGTATGAGCAACCACGGCTTGAGCGAGCGCAGTTGCGCCGGCACTGCCCTCTCCCCAGTGATTACAATCGAAGACCTGCACGTCAAGACGCGCTACCGATCTCAGGACGGCCTCGCGTTCAGCGGCAGTATCCGATGTGAACCGGTTGAGGGCGACAACGACGGGAAGCCCGAACTTCTTCAAATTTTCCACATGGCGCGCGAGATTTGCCGATCCCGCTTCCACTGCGGCTGCGTTCTCATGGTCGAGATCGGCCAGTGCGACCCCGCCATGCATTTTGAGCGCGCGCACGGTCGCGACCACCACCGCGACCGATGGCATCAATCCAGACTTTCGGCATTTGATGTCGAGAAACTTCTCGGCACCAAGGTCCGCACCGAACCCCGCTTCGGTAACCACATAATCAGCCAGAGACAGCGCGCTTTCCGTTGCGATCAGTGAATTGCAGCCGTGCGCGATGTTCGCGAACGGGCCGCCATGCACAAAGGCTGGCGTCCCTTCGAGGCTTTGCACCAGGTTTGGGGCGAAAGCATCCTTGAGGAGCGCGGTCATGACGCCGTTCGCATGGAGATCGCTGGCCGTAATCGCGCGTTTCTTCGGCCCGCGCGCAACGACGATGTTTCCGAGCCGTTCCTTCAACTCGGTGAGCGATCTCACGAGGCAGAAGATGGCCATGACTTCGCTCGCGACCGTAATGTCGAAGCCATCCGTTCGAGGAAACCCGTTTGCCGGTCCGCCCAGTCCAACGACGATGCTGCGCAAGGCGCGGTCGTTCAGATCGACAGCGCGCCGCCATGAAATGCGCCGCGTGTCCATGCCAAGCGCGTTGCCGTGGAACACATGGTTGTCGATGAGCGAGGCCAGCAGATTGTTCGCAGCGCCAATGGCATGCAGATCGCCGGTAAAATGCAGGTTGATCTCTTCGGACGGACCGATCTGAGATTTGCCGCCGCCGGTTGCGCCGCCCTTCTGGCCAAGACAGGGGCCAAGGCTCGGTTCACGAAGACAGATCGCCGTGCGTTTGCCGATGCGAGTTAAGGCATCACTCAGCCCGATGGTGGTCGTTGTCTTCCCTT
>CBDFGZ010000034.1:0-93996 GCA_965247345.1 Rhodomicrobiaceae bacterium
GGCCCGTTGAGCACCCACGGCGCATCGATGCGATCATGGCGTCATGCGGCCATGAAAGTCATGGTTCGGCGGGAAAACGATTCACTGGATCGTTTTCTTTTCCGCCTCACTCCAGTGACCGTAAGGAACATGCGCGATCAAGCTTTTGCAGCGCGCGCCCCATCCGCGTAACGGGACATATTCGTCTTGATCCAGGTTACATCAATAAAAATAAGGCGAGTTGGGTCAATCCTGCTTGATACGCTTTCGGCGTGGCCAGCTTCCAACCGCTTCCATCAACACTGTTAATCTAAGCTCAGGACCTGTTAAATTGCCGATTCCCATCGGTTAGCAGATCAGATTCAACGGTTTGGCAGGAGGATCTGTCATGACCGATTTACTATGGTTAACTGATCGCCAGCTTGATCTGATCAAGCCATACTTCCCCTTGTCCCACGGCGTGCCTCGCGTTGACGACCGCCGTGTCATCAGCGGCATCGTTTTTGTGATCAGGAATGGTCTGCGCTGGCGGGATGCGCCGCGCGAAATGGCGACGGCAAGCCCTTGATCCTGCTGCTGACGGAAGGGCAGATGAACGATCATATGGGAGCCAGGATCATGCTTCCAGCCTTACCGGACGCCCAGTCGCTGACGGGCGATAAGGGATACGATAGCGACTGGGTCCGCAACGCCTTGATCGAAAAAGGCATCGAGCCATGCATTCCGCCGGGAAAGAAGCGCAAGATTCAGCATGATTACGACCAGGCACTCTACAAAAAGCGCCACAGGATCGAAAACACCTTCGGCTGGCTCAGGGACTGGAGGCGGATCGCAACGCGATATGACCGTTGCGCTCACACCTTCTTTTCCAGCATCTGCATTGCAGCAAGCTTCATCTTCTATTTGAAATAATGAGCCCTGAGCCTAGCGCGAAGCCTGCAGACGACGCAGCAAATCCTGGGTAGGGTAGGAATCGGCGGGCAGTCCCAATTTTTTCTGCAGATCGCGAACGCTAGCCCGGGTCACAAGTCCAATTTTACCATCGACTTCGCCGACGTCATACCCGCGCGCCACCAGCAGGCGTTGCAAGTCCTTGGTCTGTTCGAGGCCGAACGGTGTCACGCCGCGACCGTGGGAGAGAGCGGGAGCGCCCGCCATTCGCGCCGCATAGTAAGCGGCTGTGGTGGAGTAAAGCAGCGACTGGTTCCATTCCGTGTAGATTTTGAAATTTCGGTAGGCCAGAAACGCCGGGCCATTGCGTCCCAGAGGTAGCAGCAAGGACGCAGGCAAGGATGGCTTCAACGATGCTCCGTCCACTGGCTCAACGCCCCACTCCGCCCATTGTGACACGGGATGCTGAATGGAGACGTCCGCCTGGCTCCAGTCCATCTTATCGGGCACACGGACTTCCTGAATCCACGGTTCGCCGCGCTGCCAGCCGAGGCTCTTGATGTAGTTCGCGGTGGAGGCAAGAACATCGGGCACGCTGTGAATGAGGTCCCGTTTCCCGTCCCCGTCATAATCCACAGCATATTTGTAATAGACCGACGGCACGAATTGTGTCTGCCCGATTTCACCTGCCCAGGTTCCGCGCAGTTCCTCTGCACTCATATCGCCACGGTCGATGATGCGAAGGGCATCCAACAGCTCAGCACGGAACTTCTCCGACCTTCGGCAATCGTGCGCAAGCGTCATCACCGAGCGAAGTGTCGACATCCTCCCGCTGTCCGCCCCGAAGTCGGTTTCCAGACCCCAGAACGCGACAATCACAGGAGCTGGCACGCCGTATTCTTTTTCGATTTTCGCGAAGATTGCCGCATATTTTTTACCGATCAGGCTCGTTCCACGCTGGATGCGGCCCTTGGACACCATGCGGTCCGAAAATTCCCAGAAGCTTTGGGCGAAGACGCCTTGACCTCGGTCGCGGCTTAAAACGGCCGGGTCCGGTGTCAACCCTTCAAGCGCGGACAGCGCACGGCTTGAAATCCCGCTCGACTGCGCTTCGGTCTTGAAAGCCGACAGCCATTTGTCGAAGCCGACAGTGGTGCGGCAGGCACCCGATGCCTCGCCGGCGAAAATGACCATGGCCATCGCGAAAATAAATGTGCGCCGATTTAACATTTTATCCTCCATACCACGGAAATATCTTGGCCCCGTTTGAGTGGCGCAATTATGCCGATTTCAAGACAACTCGCTCGGTTAAAAGTTTCTTCAGACACGCCGTATCCCCGTTCACATGTGTGAAGACAAGTCGACCATCCTGTGTGCATCGCCATTCAACGGATTGCTCCGATCCCAGGCCAGGCTCATGGTCTGGAATCTTGGCCCCAAGGCATCGTAGATCATCAACTTGCCAGCGAGACTTTCCCCGGCACACGTCAACTCTTTGATCACCTCGATCGCCTGAAGAGTACCCATGACACCCGCGACAGGGCCAAGAACACCGGCTTCCTCGCAGTTCGCGACAAGTCCCTGAGGCGGCGCTTCGGGAAACAGGCAACGATAGCTTGGATACGGTGTACCGTCGCGATCCCGTTCATACGCTTTGAATGTCGAGAGATAGCCGTCAAACTGCCCCAATGCGGCAAACACAAGGGGTTTGCTGGCGAAGTAACAGGCGTCGTTGACGAGATAACGGGTTGCGAAGTTGTCGGAGCCGTCGGCAACGATATCGAATTGCGATACGATGTCCATCGCGTTGGACGCCGTGAGCCGACAGGGCATCGCCTCGATTGTGACATGGGAGTTGATGGCCTGGCACGCGTCGGCGAGGGCCTCCACTTTAAGTCGCCCCACGTCCGAGGTCCGAAACGCCACCTGCCGTTGCAAGTTGTCGATGGAAACGCGGTCATCGTCGATCAAACCGATATGTCCAACACCCGCGGCCGCGAGATAGATGGCAAGAGGACACCCCAGCCCGCCCGCGCCGATCAACAGCACGCGCCCGGCTTTAAGCCGCTGCTGACCCTGACCGCCGATCTCTTTCAACAGCAAATGCCGTTTGTACCGTGCGATTTCGTCACCGGAAAGCACGTATTGATCCCTTTATAAGCCGAAGCATGGCTATTTATCGCGTCCATATAATATAGATTATGGCGGGTACGTCTCAAATCAACGTACCGGATACCCTGCACTTTAACATACCAGGTTTATGAAATCGTCCTCCCCGCCGACCCGCGTCCAGCCAAGTCTGACGCCTTGCGAAAAATGTCCGTTTCAGAAGGTAACCACGCTGCGTCACTTCAGCAGTGAGGAACTGGCGTTTGTCAAAAGTTTCAAGCGTGGCGAAAGCATATTTGAAGCAGGATCTCCGATTTATCTGGAGAACACCGAGAGCGCAAACATCTACACAATTTTGTCTGGTTGGGCGTTTCGCTATAAGCTGTTGGAAGATGGCCGCCGCCAGATCATCAATTTTGCGCTTCCCACCGATCTCCTTGGATTGCAAAATTCGGTGTTCGAGTCCATGCAGCATTCGGTTGAAGCTCTGACGCGGGTCACGTTATGCACTTTTAATCGAAAAGACCTGTGGTCTATGTACAAAGGCCATCCGGATCTTGCCTTCGACGTGACCTGGATCGCTGCCCGCGAAGAAGTGATTTTGCATGACACCATTGTCAGTGTGGGGCGAAGAACGGCGCTGGAGCGCGTCGCGTATGTGCTGTTGAATTTGTATGGACGAGCGAAGCAACTTAAATTGTCAAAAGACGATAAAGTCTTCATCCCTTTAACGCAAACCCATTTGTCCGATGCGCTTGGACTGTCCGTTGTCCATACGAACAAGACTTTGCAGAAACTGACGAAGCTTGGTGTCATGCGATGGCGTCAGGGGACATTTCACATGCTGGATCAGGAAAAACTCAGCCAAATTGCCATGTTTCACTTCAACGACAAGCACCCGCGTCCATTCATTTAGCGCGTGTCGGCTCCCGAAAAAACTCCGCCCTGGTCTGAGACGGTGCCGCCTAACGCCGCTCAGGATCAACGCGGCTTTTTGTGATGAGGGCGACCGTCATCCTAAGAAGTGGTTTTAATGCATCATATATAAAAATATTCAGGCGCGGCTTTGGAGCAATATCTACCATGTTTGAAATGCTTCCCGCCTGGATGCAGATTACGGCCGTGATCCGAAGAGAACACGAGATTGCCAAAGATTTCACGCCGGTTCAGGCTGCGGAGAGGTCTTTGGCCCTCGTCGCTCCAGCCAGGCGCCATAACGGCTCATGATGAAGCAGAACGTGAAGTAGATCAGCGCCGCAAACAGATATCCTTCGATCTCGAACCCAAGCCAAGTGGGATCGCGCCCTGCCGCGCGAACCGTACCCAGCACGTCGAACAGACCGACGATCGATACCAGCGTCGTGTCCTTGAAGTTACCGATAGCCGTGTTGACGATACCAGGCAACGCCGTTCGAAGAGCTTGCGGCAATATGATCAAACGCAGCATCTGCAATTGCGACAGGCCGATGGATTGCGCGGCTTCGATCTGCGCGCATGGAACCGCTCGAAGTCCTGCCCGGACCGCTTCCGCGAGATAGGCCGACGCGAAAATCGTCAACGCAATCTGCGCACGCAGCAGTTTATCGACGCTGGAGCCTCCCGCCAGGAACAGAGGCAACAAGGTATTGGCCAAAAACAGGATGGAGATCAGCGGAACACCGCGAATAATTTCGATCCAGCCGGTGGCAATCATATTGGCCGCCGGTGATTTCGAGTTTCGCCCCACCGCAAGCAGGATACTGATCGGCAACGCAATGACGATGGACGAAAATGCAAGCAGAAGTGTAACCGGAAGACCGCCCCAACTGGTGGTCTGAACCGTGGAAAGACCGAAGCCTCCGCCCATGAGCAGCAGATAGATCGCAGCACCCCCCGCCCAGATCAACGGCAGAAATCGCCCCCAGAAACGAGGCATCATGGTCATGGCCGCCACCGCGATCACGGTGATTGTTGCAAGTTCCGGTCGCCAGAGTTCATCTTGCGGGTAAAGACCGAACAGAAAGAAATTCAGCTTGTCCCAGACATAGGCCCAGCAGGCACCGCTGACGGCACGGCAATCGGCGCTTTTTCCGACCCAGACCGCGTCCATCACGCCCCAGCGAAACAGCTTTACCGCGATCCAGCCACTGACGAGGATGCTGACAACGGAAATGACACTTTGCGTGGGGCTGGAGAAAAGCTGTGCGATCATTCGCGGGATGAACGGACCGCTGCCCGGGCCGGATTGAGACTTTTTAGTTTGAGCGACACCCGCAGCCGAGGTCTGCATCCCACCCCGTTCGTTCAACCAGTTGATGATGAACGAGGTGAGAAGGCTGATCGTCAGATAAATGCCCGCGAGAATGAGAACGCCTTCGATGGCCTGGCCTGTCTGATTAATGACAGCGTTCGTAGCCCAGACCACGTCGGGATAACCGATGGCGACGGCCAGACTGGAATTTTTGACCAGGTTCAGGTATTGACTGACGAGCGGTGGAACGATGATGCGAACCGTCTGCGGCAACGTCACGAGCCGCAGCGTCTGTGCCTTCGTGAGGCCGAGTGATTCGGATGCTTCGGTCTGCGCGGCAGGGATGGCCTGTATGCCGCCCCGCACAATTTCAGCGATGAACGAGGCTGTGTAGATGATAAGGCCGGCAAGAAGCGCCATCAATTCAGGGGTGATGGTGACGCCGCCCTGATATCCAAAGCCGATGAGCTTCGGCGTGTCCAGTGTGACAGCCAAAACACCCGTTGCAAGCGCGATGCAAAACAACGCTAGCGGTGCTGCGATCACAGCGAAGCGCAGCGGACGATCCCCTTCTTCCGGAAAGAGCCGTCGCGCAAAAGCGATTGCCGCGATCGCGAGCGCAAGCATGGCCAAAGTCAGCAGGTAGGGATCGTCGAACCTCAGCGCGGGGATCTGCGCGCCACGCTGACTGAGAAAGACGGACCCAAACAGCGAAAAGCTTTGCCGCACCGGTGGTAGAAACTGAATGGCTGCGTACCAGAAAAAGAGCTGCAAAAGCAGCGGTGTATTGCGAAAAGTCTCAACGTAAATGCCCGAAAGGCGGCGTAAAATTGGATTGTCGGTGAGCCGCATCACGCCGATGACAATACCGAGAATTGTCGCGAGCACGCAGCCGATAACGCCGACTTGCAGCGTGTTGAGGATCGCCACGAAGATGAAACGGCTGTAGGTGTCCGTCGGCTCGAATGGAATAAGGGATTCGCCGATCTGGATGCGCGACGGGCGCGACAGAAAGTCGAACCCGGTCGAAATATTCTGCCGTGTCAGCGTCTCTGTGACATGGTCTGCGATCAAGTAGACCAGATATGAAAGAGCCGCGAGCACGATGCCGCGGCTTAACCATGAAAGCAACCAGCTTCGATCACGCTGACGTTTGGCCTCCCAGAGAGGATCACTGACTGTCATAACCCGCTTGTCCATAGTCAGCGACACCTGCATATTTTATGCCGAAACAAACCAAACTCGCAGAACAGAAAGCTCGTTTTCTTTATCCGGATGCCACATCGCCATCGGTTCCTGCTCTTATAAAGATGGCCGCTCGCAAGCGGCCATCACGTCGTCGATCATGCGCAAGCGAAGGCATCGGTTCTAGCGGATCGGGGGAGCGTACATCAGTCCGCCGTCGGTCCACAGTTTGTTGAGACCACGAGGGATTTTCAGCGCCGATTTCGAGCCGACTGTGGTCTCATAGATTTCGCCGTAGTTGCCAACCTGCTTGATGGCCTTGGCTGCCCAATCGGCGGACAGACCCAAGCCGCGAGCGGCCTGCGCGTCGCTTCCAAGCAGATACTTTACTTCCGGTGAGCCGCTCTTCAATTTTTCGTCGACGTTTGCTTTGGTCACGCCGAGTTCTTCAGCGTCGATCAGAGCGAAGATCGTCCAGCGCACAATCGTCATCCACTGGTCATCGCCCTGACGGATAACCGGAGCAAGAGGCTCCTTGGAGATTGTCTCCGGCAGGATTTCGTAGTCATCCGGATTTGGCGCAATCGTTCTGTTTGAGGCGAGCGATGAACGATCATCGGTGGACGCGTCGCAGCGACCGGCAAAAAATGCCTGACGGATTTGGTCCAGGCTCTCGATCACGACCGGCGTGAATTTCAGGTTGTTGGCGCGGAAGTAGTCAGAGAGGTTGAGTTCGGTGGTCGTGCTCGGCTGAACGCAGATTGTAGCGCCGTTTAATTCTTTCGCAGTTTTGATGCCGCTTTTCTTGGCAACCATCAGGCCCTGACCGTCATAGAAGACAACCGGCGCGAATAACAGTCCAAGTGACGTGTCACGCGTGAAGGTCATCGTCGCGGTGCGGTTCAGCAGGTCGATTTCACCGGATTGAAGGGCTGGAAAACGAGCCTGGGTGCTGAGCGGAACGAATTGCACTTTATTGGCGTCACCCAGAACGGCCGCCGCAATCGCCCGGCAGATATCGGCGTCGAGACCGCGCATCACGCCTTTGGAGTCCGGGGCCGAAAACCCTGGCGCTTCGCCGGAAATACCGCATTTCACCATGCCGCGTGCTTTCACGGCATCGAGTGTCGGCCCGGCCTGGACCTGGGTAGCTCCAAACGACAGGCCCATCAAGCCTGCTATAATCGCAACTTTCATGATCTCTCCCTAACTCTCGTATCAAACGTTATGTGCGAGGACTGCTTGAACTTTTTGTCACAATGTGGATGAAAACTCCAGTGACTTCGTTGGTCTGACAACGCCAACCGGGAGGCTGACGTTGGTTGATATAGAAGGGCGCAGAAAGCGGTCCAGGTCCCATTCCTGATCCGCGCTGAAGCAATTCAGGTAAAGCAAGATATGCGCCATGGCACATTCCGCGCCGCGCATGGCCCCGTCATCGATCTTGAGAGCCACACCAAGGCCGAGAGTAGGCAAGGCTGCCGAATAGACGCCTTCGAAGCCACCCTTGGCGCGAACGGTTTTCCGCGCGGTCATCATGACCTCAGTCGTGAAGCCGCCGCTTCCATTCACATAAAAGGGTTCGGCAGCCATTGCGTCGAGGATACGGGTGGCGGCTTGCGCGCGCGCCGTCGGTAATGTCGTTGTATCCGCAAGCCGGGCCATACCACGGGCAAGCCCTCTCAGCGGCATAAAGTACACCGGGATGCCACACCCGTCGCGACCGAGAGGCACCGTATTCATGTCGACACCGGTCATCTCCGATAGCGCGGCTGTAACCCTGCGCTGAGCCGGATGGTCGGGTTCGATATATCCTTCAGGCCCATCGCCGCACGTGACGCAGGTCGTTAAAAATCCTGTGTGCTTGCCGGAGCAGTTGTGAAACACCGGCGTGACAGGCGTCCGGTTACGAATGACGTTCTCGAAAGCTGCCTCTGTGCGAGGTATCTGCGTACCGCATTCGAGGCTTTCAGGGGACAGGCCGATTTTCGCAAGCCAGCTTCCCACTGCTTCCACATGCGTCGGTTCGCCCTTGTGAGAGGCGCACGCGAGCGCAATTTCCCTGTCGCCAAGCCCGAACCGGTCGGCTGCACCTGTTTCGATCAACGGCAATGCCTGCAACGGTTTTGACGCGGAGCGGGGATAGATCGCCATTTCAGCGTCCCCCGCGGAATGCACGATACGACCCGATGCATCGCACACCACGAATGCACCGCGATGGCGGCTTTCCACCACGTTTCCACGCGTTACTTCAACAAGAACCGGATTGTCGCGCATTAAGTCGGTTTGTCTCCGCGATGCTCAATCATGCAACCACTCACTCGAACCATTTCGCGTCAAGCTTCTTGAAAGTGCCGTCCTCGCGCGACGTGCGAAGCCATCCATCCACAAAGTTACGCAACGGCTCGTCGCGCGGCAGAAGATACGCTTTTTCGGAAAAATTGAAGGGCTTGTCAGGGTTGATCGCGCAAAGTTCTTTTTTCAGCTTCTGCTGATATCGCGTTTCAGACGCATCGGTCATCATCAGGTCCGCGTTCCCTTTCACGATTTCCTCAAAGATGGTTGTGTTATCCGGATGGACCGTGATCGTGGCGGACTTGATGTTGGCGCGGGCAAACTTTTCGTTCGTGCCGCCGGGGTTTACGATCACACGGACGCCCGGCTTGTCGATATCCGCCAATGATTGAAACTTCGAGGCATTCTCGCAGCGCGCAATGGGCGATTTGCCCTCTTTAAGATAAGGCGATGAGAAATAGGCTTTCCTGGCCCGGTCGAAGCTATAAGAGATGCCACCGAAACCGACGTCGAATTTCTGATCCGAATGATCCTTTAATAGCGTGGACCATGACGTTTTGACGAACTCCACCTTTACGCCGAGCGCATCGCCCAGCGATCGCGCCATGTCGATGTCGAAGCCCTCGAACTCGTTCGTTGTGGGGTTCAGATAAGTGAATGGTTTGTAGTCGCCGGTCGTGCCGACACGAAGTCGGCCCTTCAAGATAATCTCGTCAAGCGTAGAGGTCGTCGGGTGAGAGAAGCACGGTTGCGCTGCAAAGAGTGTGAGAATAACAAAACGAAACAAGAGCCGTTTCAACATAAGTACGCGCCGCCATCGCCGATTGCTAAAGGATATCTCGTGTCAATAGCAACAAGCGCCGTTGTTGTCCTGGCGCACGCGGAGACACATATCCCGATGTCGTCAACATCTTGACGTGGCTCCCCACCTGCGTGGAAATTATAAACACGATCTAACCAAGGTCCGATATGTGCTATGCAGCACTCTATAAGGTTGCACGAGATAGTAAAGACCGACCGTGCGGTTTCATCCTAAAGTGTGGACATGCGAAAATTTCGATTTGTTATCGCTGGCTTGATCGCAATCTGCATTCTTCCGGCGTTGAGTTACGCCGTTGCCGATGGCATTGCCATAGTGCTGGGATGTCAACTGCAATCGTTCAGCATCGTGCCGTGTCGCATCATTGGGATTGACATCGGAGGCGTGCTATCGACGATGAGTGACGCAGCCTTCGCCTTGACTTTGACCCTCTATCCGCTCATCGGGATCGTTGGCGTGTGGGTGGTTGCCGAAATCCTACGCGCCCTGATGCCATACGTCAGATCGGGCCCGTCCTAGACGGCGCCAGGCTTTGCCTTATCGAAAGCCAGCAGAACGCTGTAATCTGTCGGCAGAGTTCCCTGCTTGACCGGGATCGTGATGTCACGAACAAGCGAGAAATAGGCGATGGGATTTTCCTTGGATATAATCACGGAGACGACGAAGGGCTCGCCCTTCACCTTGGCCTTCGTCTTGTCGACGATCTGCATGGATACCGGCAGGTTTATGGTGCCCGGCTTGCCTTTTGGCCCGAGAAGCACGCGACCGGCAATACCGTATTTCACGACCACCTGCCCTTCCACGGTCTGGCACTCGCGAGCGGTCTTCGTGATCTCGCCGCTGTGGACTACAGCCGAAGCATCGCCAATCCGGTTGCCGTCATAAATAGTGAGCGAACGCTGGCCACCCTCCACCTGTATCGCGGGACATCCGGTGGCCGCCGCCAACTCGACGGGACCGTTGCTGTTCGTGCGGGCTGCGGTCAACATGCTCTCTTCGGTTATGATCGGCGTCCAGGAAGCGTTCTCAGGCTTTTTCGAAGCAATACTGCTGTCGCCAAGCGTCGACGTGAGCTGCGAAATCCCGCACCCGCCTGTGAATGCGGCAATCCCGAGTGCACAGACCGCACCGGTGATCCTGCCTCTGCCAATATTCAACTGCGCCACCATTATCCGCCGTTCGTCGAGTTGGGCCAGCGTCGCCAGCACTTGTTTTTATAGTCCACTTCGCTCATGCTCAAACGCGAAATTATGCCACTATCCACTGCGCCTTTACGCCTGCCATACGTATATACGGTTCGGGTGGGGTACTGGTCCTAAAAACTGTCGGGATCGAATCGGACCTTTTTGCGGAATCTTATCGGTTTTTGCTATTTCGGCGCTTGGGAGAGGCCATAATGATGACTAAACCACCCTTACACGTGCTTTTAGCCGCACCACGAGGCTTTTGTGCAGGCGTCGACCGGGCCATACAGATTGTGGAACTGGCCATCGAGAAGTACGGTGCTCCCGTTTATGTCCGTCATGAAATTGTGCATAACCGCACCGTTGTCGAAAGCCTGGAAGCCAAAGGTGCGGTCTTCGTTGAAGAACTGAGGGAGATACCGGACACCGAATCGCCGGTTATTTTCTCTGCACACGGTGTGCCAAAGGCGATCCCGGCTGAGGCATCGCGTCGCAACTTCTTTTATCTCGATGCCACCTGTCCGCTGGTTTCCAAGGTTCATGTGGAAGCCGAGCGACATTTCGCGAACGGGCTCGATATCATCCTGATCGGGCACGCGGGCCATCCGGAGGTCATCGGAACTCTGGGACAACTTCCGGAAGGTGTCGTCACACTCATTGAGACCGTGGACGACGTGGCGAAGTTCGTTGCAAAAGACCCGGCGAAGCTGGCCTATATCACGCAGACCACGCTTTCCGTGGACGATACTATCGAGATCATCGAAGCGCTTCGCGCGCGGTTCCCCCTCATCCGTGCGCCGCAGAAAGACGACATCTGCTACGCCACGACAAACCGGCAGAGTTCCGTGAAAGCCATCGCGGGCCGATGCGATGCGATTCTTGTGGTGGGCGCACCCAACAGTTCAAATTCCAAACGTCTGGTCGAGGTCGCGTTGAGAGCGGGATGTCCGAAGGCGATGCTGGTGCAGAAGGCGGCTGAGATACCGTGGAATAATCTTGCTGGTATCAGGACCGTTGGCGTTACCGCCGGCGCGTCGGCACCGGAAATTCTTGTCAACCAGATCGTCGACGACTTTCGTTCGCGATACGAGGTCACCGTGGAAGTCGTCACCACAGCCACCGAAGACGTGATTTTCAAAATTCCACGCGCGCTTCAGACCGCAGCCGCACAGTAAACGGCTCCGCATGGCCGTCTACACGGAAGTTACGGCGGAAGACCTGCACACTCTCCTGAAGCGCTACGGGATTGGTGAACTGACTGCGTTCAAAGGTATAGCAGAAGGCGTCGAGAATTCGAATTTCTACGTGGGGACCAGTCAGGGTCAATTCATTCTGACACTTTACGAAAAGCGGGTCGCGTCGGCGGATTTGCCGTTCTTCCTTGGGTTGATGGAACATCTTGCCAGAAAGAATATCCATTGCCCAACACCGGTTCACGACCGGTCCGGCGAAGTGCTGCAAACTCTGGCGGGAAAGCCAGCCGCATTCGTGACGTTCCTGAATGGGTATTCGCTGCTTCGGCCGTCGGTTCAGCACTGCTTCACGTTGGGCGCCGTACTCGCCGCTTTGCATCTTGGCGGACTTGACTTTCCGGTATCGCGCAAGAACGCTCTTTCGCTCTCGGGGTGGAACGACCTATTGAGCGCGCTCGACGACCGCGCGGATCGCGTGTGCGTCGGGATGACGGCGTCGCTGAGCGCCGAATACGCGACGATCCGCGAATCATGGCCAGCAGGCCTACCGCAGGGCGTCATTCACGCGGATTTATTCCCTAACAATGTGCTGTTCTTCGGCGATAAAATATCGGGCGTGATAGACTTTTATTTCGCCTGTAATGACCTGTTCGCCTACGATCTTGCGATCTGCCTGAATGCGTGGTGTTTCGAACAGGATCACTCGTTCAATGTCACCAAGGCAAGAGCCATGCTGAAAGGCTATGGCAGCGTGCGTCCGCTGGATCAAGCTGAACTGGACGCGTTGCCGTTGCTGGCGCGCGGTGCAGCCTTGCGATTCCTCCTTACGCGTCTCCTGGACTGGTTCGAAACCCCTGAAACCGCCTTGGTCAAACGACTCGACCCCCTGGAATACTGGCGGAAATTGACATTCCATCGGGATGTGAAGTCAGTGAGTGCCTATGGCCTCTAACGATCTGCCGACCGACCCCGCGAGTTCGCCTCCGGACAAAGTTGTGATCTACACTGATGGCGGATGCAAGGGCAATCCCGGGCCGGGAGGATGGGGCGCGCTGCTTCGCTTCAAGGACGCGGAACGCGAAGTCTTCGGCAGCGACCCCGCTACCACCAACAATCGCATGGAACTCATGGCGGCCATAGGCGCGCTGGAAAGCCTGAAACGGCCATGCCAGGTTGAGCTTCACACGGATTCGCAATATCTGCGCAACGGCATCACTCAATGGATTTTTGGTTGGAAGCGCAACGGATGGAAAACCGCAGATAAAAAGCCCGTCAAAAATGCAGACCTCTGGCAACGATTGGACGCCGCGCGCACGGCGCATTCCGTTTCATGGCTCTGGGTCAAAGGTCATGACGGCGACGAAGGCAACGAGCGCGCACATATCCTCGCCCAGCTTGGCATCGAAGAAGCCATCCGTTCAGCTTAACCCGCTTTGTTCTGGTTCCGCCATCAATTCGTCCGTAGTCGGTCACAACATCCATGATAGGGTCGAAATACGGATATAAACAGTTCATCGTTCATTCAGACGCGTTAAGATACCGTTTATGTATGTCCGGTTGCTGGACTGAATTTCCAACTTGAAAATACTGGAGGATTTTATGCGGACTATGATCAGCGGCATGGTGATGGCGCTTGCGCTTGTATTTGCTTCGTTTTCCGGCGCGACGGCGGGGCAGGTCGTTGGGCGCGACGTTGTGACCCTGAAGGGTTCGGCATCGGCTTTGGAATTCGTCCAGTACGGACGTGGACGCTACCACTGCGAAGAACTCCGGCGCGCCTGCGAATATAAGGAACGTCTCGGCGAGCAGGGTCAGGGCAACTGCCGCCGCTATCGCGAAGAGTGTGGTCGTCCGCGCGTAAGCTGCGAATATTTACGGCGCGCGTGCATCTTCAAGGATGAGCGTGGCGAGACTGGCGCCGGTAATTGTCGCCGGTATCGCGAGGAATGTCGCGGCGGTGGTGGCCGCTACTAGAAGCCCGTTGAGAATGGCCGCGAGTACGCAGCCTTTCTCAAATTGTTTGTGATCTGGTAAAAGTCGTTAAGCTAGAGCGGTTCCCGAAAAGTGTGATGCGGTTTTCGGATAAGAACCGCTCTCGTATAAATAACTTACAGCCGTTGACCCGATTCCTTTTGATCGGGATCGGCTCTAATTCACCCGAACTGCCGGAATATCCGGTTTCGAAATCACGATATTGTTTTGCTTGTAAACATAAAACCCAACCACTGCAATCAATGCGACAATCAACGCGCCGATTATGAAATTTCTCATGACACTTCCATTCGTGAATGTTCAACCTGACTGATGAACATTGGTAAGCTCGATTGGTTCCTGTGCCGCGTGCTGCGTGAGCGTTTATATTCCGAAAGCGAGATGTCGCTGTCTCATTAACTGAGAAAAGCCGAAAGTGTCAGAACGTCCGCTAAACCCATGGGCGGGCCATCGAGGTCTGCTCCTCATATCGCTCGACGGCATCAGCTTTCTTAAGCGTGAGGCCGATATCGTCAAGGCCTTCCAAAAGGCATTTCTTTCGAAAAGGATCGATATCGAAGCGGATCGTGCCGCCGTCCGGACCTTGTATGGTCTGCGCATCAAGGTCGATGGTGAGCGTCGCATTTGCACCCCGCTGCGCGTCGTCCATCAGTTTTTCCAGTTCATCCGGCGTGACCACGACCGGCAGGATGCCATTCTTGAAACAGTTGTTATAAAAAATGTCGGCGAACGAGGTCGAGATCACGCAGCGAATCCCGAAGTCGAGCAAAGCCCAGGGCGCATGCTCGCGGCTCGATCCGCAACCGAAGTTCTCGCCAGCCACGAGAATGTGCGCGCTGCGGTAGGCGGGCTTATTAAGCACAAAGTCGGGGTTCTCTTTGCCATCGTCGTCGAAGCGCATTTCGTAGAACAGCGATTTTCCAAGCCCCGTTCGCAGGATGGTTTTCAAAAACTGCTTCGGGATAATCATGTCCGTATCGACGTTGATCATTGGCATCGGGGCTGCAACGCTCGTCAGTGTATCGAATTTTTGCATCGCAAACTCCACCTCTTCAACGTTTCGCGCCGCGCGGTCCGCTGATGCGCATGTCAGTGCGCCATCGCCTGGCTGGCAATCATCCGGCCCGTTTGAGGATGGACCGCCAGCGCCAGACCCCAAGGCGAGCATGTATAATCATCCCGATAAGGGAGGGAAAGCACAAAAATGCGATCGTTTCCTTCCTCACTGCCGGAGCACTGCAATGTCGACTTCAGAAGCTATTCTCAAACTCAAATCTACGCTTTCCTATACGGTCATCATTGGCACCGCGTGCAGCATCGGCTTCCCTGCGCCGGCCATGGCGTCCTGCGGGGACCGGCCGGGGACACCTGCAGATGTTCGCGCCGATCCCATCCCGGTGCGCCGAGCGGGCGAGACACCAGGCATCAAACTGAGCTGGAGGGACACCACACGTCGCAATGAGACCGATTCCCTTGGATATCGATATTACGACATTTACGTCACCAATCCAGATGGAAGCCCGGCTCCTGGTCTCGGCTCGACCGGTGAAGGAAATCTCTACGGCTTCAAGATTTTCAAGCGCCTTCAGCCGGGTCGGCAATTCTGCTTTCAGATGAGAGCGCGAACCGAGGGCGGCACACAAGGCTGCATTTCGCAAGTGCCGTCAAACCGCGCATGCGCCGTGGTCCCGGGCGCTTCCACGCCGCCGCTGAATTATGGGCCTGACACCTGCGTGCAGGGGTTTGTCTGGCGCGAGGCCGGTCGCAACGATCATGTCTGCGTGCTTCCGGGGTCGCGTTCGCTGGTGGCACGGGAAAACCAGTCGGCCGGCTCACGACGCAATCCGCGCGGCGGCCCCTACGGTCCGGACACGTGTCTGCAAGGGTTCGTCTGGCGTGAGGCGTTTGCTGGCGATCACGTGTGCGTCTCCACCCAGCGCCGCGTCGATGTGCGGAATGAAAACCGCTGGGGTCCGGGGCGACGCGTAAGGTAGCGTTGTCAGCTCATGGGGTGAAGTTCGCGTTCGGTGAATGACAATATCATTCTGTCTTATGAGGTCGACGGCAAAGAACGAACGATCACGATCAGGACCGAGATCGACAGGCGGGTGCCGGAGCCTGTCAACTTATGAATATCGTGTTCGCGGGTGTCCGCGGTTATCGTTTTCAGGATGATATGTTCGGCAAACATCGTCTTCGGTATAACGGAAAACCCAATCCCTGTATTTCTCGCCGCTTATCAAGGCGAGATGAAGCACATTCTGGAGTTCTCGAAACTTGATCAATCGACAGGTAAATGGACTTTTGACGTGGACGCGGCCACAAGTTTCATTAACGCGAAAAGGTCGAACGTTTATTCCTTAAACTCGCCATGGGGATTAAACGGCTGGGTTCTTGCGGAGACAGTTTCCATAGCGCCCGCAGAAGGATCGCATTAAGGCCTTGTTTGCTTCATCCGATTGGCGCAGGAAAGAGACAATCGCAGTAAGTGACCGGGGGAAAGAATGCCAAGATTGACACCGCCGACCAAAACGACGTTTTTTATCGCATTCCTGTTTTTTCTGATCGGGTTAATTGGCCAGTTCGCGCCTCAGGCCGCGAGCTCGATCCCTTACAGCGCAACCCCGGCGTATTTCGCGATTGCCTATCTTGTTTTGTTTTTCGGCAATCTCATTCGGGGAATTTGATCCTAAGTCGCACCATCCGGCAAAGGCAACGCGGACAGAACGATGCGCTCAGTTTTAGGTATTGGCTTCTCCAGCGGGACGAGCGAAGACCCTCATTTCGAGCGGTTGCAGCGTGATCTCGATGAGGCCCAAAGGCTCGGGGTTGATTTTGTCGAGTTGCCCGCCTTCACGATGGATTTGATCTCCGGCGGGAAAATTATCGCGTCAGAACTCAAAAAGCTGAAAACGGCCCTCGTCGGTCGAGCCTTGCGCTATACGGTGCACGGCCCGATCGCGATGAATTTCATGCAAGCGCCCGAGATCAACGCGCGCCACATGGCTGTCGCCCGGGCCACCGTCGAGATCGCCGCTGAACTTGGCGCGGTTCATCTCATCATTCACACCGGGTTTACGGACGCGAAAAGCGAGCCTGACATCGACGCAGCTTATGCCGCTCAGCGCAAGGCGCTTTCGATCCTCGGCGCTTTCGCAGCCGACCACAATGTCATCCTGACAGTCGAAAATATTTTTGTAAGCCACGAGAGCGACCATACCGCGTTGCCGTCGAAACTCGCGGCGGAAATCGGTGCCATCGACCATCCGAATGTCCGCGCTTGCCTCGATTTTTCTCACGCCGCCATCACGTGCCGTGCGCGGGGTGCGGATTTTCTGACAGAGGCAAAGGCCCTCGCCCGCGTCGCAAAGCACCTCCATATTCACGATTCGTTTGGCGACCCCACGCGTTTGAGGACGGTTTCACGCTCGGAGCGCATGGCTTACGGGCTGGGCGATCTTCATCTGCCGCTGGGATGGGGCAATCTGCCCTGGGATAAAATCATGTCCGAGTGCGCATTTCCCGATGACGTTGTTTTCAACCTCGAACTTCCGCACCCTTACGCTCACATGCTCGGCGAATGCGTTACCCGGCTTCATGAATTGCGTGACATCTATCGAAAGTCGTCGGTTGCATAAACCATTGCATTTAATGGCGGAAATGACGCGTCCCCGTGAAGACCATCGCGACGCCCCGTTCGTCAGCGGCCTCGACAACACTGTCGTCGCGGATTGATCCTCCCGGTTGTATGATCGCCGTAGCACCCGCATCGGCAGCCGCGATCATGCCATCGGGGAACGGAAAGAACGCGTCGGACGCAACGACCGATCCTTGCAGACGATCCGGCTCGCCCCGCGTGCGCGCGCCGTGTCGGCGGCTTTCCAAACAGCCAGACGCACACTGTCGACGCGGCTCATTTGGCCCGCCCCGATTCCGAGCGTCGCGCCATCTTTCGCAAACACGATGGCATTCGACTTCACATGCTTTGCGACGCGCATGGCAAAAAGCAAATCCTGCTGCTGATGCCCGGTGGGCTTGAACCGCGTGACGGTTCGCCAATGCGACGGATCGCTTTCAAACACATCCGCGTCCTGCATCAAAAATCCGCCGGAGACAGAACGCAGGTTCGGCAACCGATGGCTCCGGTCAAGAAGCCCATCCGTTAACAGCAGGCGGACACCCGGCTTTTTTTCAAACGCGCGCTGCGCCGCGTCCGTCGCATCTGTGGCGATGACAACTTCAGTGAAGACCGAAAGAACAGTTCGCGCCGCGTCTTCATCCAGAACGCCGTTCAGCGCAACAATTCCGCCAAACGCGCTGACCGGATCGCAAGCAAACGCGCGGTTATACGCCTCAACCCACGATTGCCCGGTGGCGACCCCGCAGGGGTTCGCGTGCTTGATGATGGCCACGGCGGGAACTGCAGGGTTGAACTCGGAGATCAGCTCGAAGGCCGCATCGGCATCTGCGAAGTTATTGTAGCTGAGTTCTTTGCCCTGAACCTGCCGCGCCTGAACGATGGAGGGACCGTTTGTTCGCGTAGATTGATATACGGCACCCTGCTGGTGGGGATTTTCTCCATATCGCAAACGCTGTTTCAGGGTCGCGGTAACCAGCAGTTGATTCGGCGTTGAAGCATCGCCGTCTGCAAACCACGCGGCGATGGCCGCGTCGTAGCTTGCCGTCAAGGCGAAAGCCTTCGCGGCAAAACGCGTTCGCGCTTCGATGGGCACATCGCCGTCATTCGCTTTTAGTTGCTTTACGACTTCGCCGTAGTCGACGGGATCGCAAACCACGGTTACGTGCGCATGATTTTTTGCCGACGCGCGGAGCAGAGCGGACCCACCAATATCGATGTGCTCGATCACGGTCGCGCGACTGCCGGCGGTTCGCGCGGAGTCTTCGAACGGATATAAATTCACGATGACCAGGCCGATGGGCGAAATACCATGGGCCATAAGGTCGTTTCGATGACTGGCTTGATCGACGTTGGCGAGGATGCCCCCGTGAATTGCCGGATGCAGCGTCTTCACCCGGCCTTCAAGAATCTCCGGGAAACCCGTGACATCAGCGACGTTCGTCACCGCCAGGCCGTGGTCACGCAGATACAGGGCGGTGCCGCCTGTAGAAATCAATTCGATACCAAGCCCGGCCAGCGCCTGCGCAAACGGCAACAAACCCGTCTTGTCCGACACCGAAATCAGTGCGCGGCGTATCTTGCTCTTTGTCACGTCATGCCTCTATTTCTAGTCCGGCTGAGGCCAGATCGGTTACGCGTCGCCACGGACGCCATTCTCCCGAAGGCGGGCGGGATACATTTCGCAATGCGTTACCGCACGGACAACACTCGGACGTGAATCCCCCGCTTCCGCGAGGCCGACGTCAAACTGTGCTGCGATCCAAACCAACCATGCCCTGGGGAGCACAGCGAATGGTAACATCGTTAGAAACCCGGCGACAGCCGCTGGTCGTTTTCCATCGCCTGAGCCTTCGCCGCCGCCCGCTCAATACGCCAAACCACTGAGACCGACGGCGAGACACGGCCTTTCAGAACGATCTGCAACGTGCGGCGCAAACAAATCGGGTCCGCGAAAAATATGCTGTCTTCCATGTCGATTTCGGCCCCTTCGGCGGAAAAGCGCCAGACCTGCCCGCCGAGCGTAGTCATCGTTACGACGTTGGTATTTCTGGAAAGGGTCGCCGAAACGCGCGGATGCAGGTGAAACCGGATCGCGAACTGCGCGTCTGTCGTATTCAAGCCCTCACCCTCGCCCGCCGCGACGAGTTGATCCTGCCCCTCAAGCTCAAGGCCGGTCCTGCGCAGGGTTAACCGCCTTTTGTGAAGAAGGCCAAACCGCTCCCGATACCCATCGTGAACGATCCTGACATTGGTGGAGTTGTCCATTTCCGCCGCTTCGACCTTGACAGAACGCGGACCGGACAACAGGAATTTTTCGGAATTCCTGACGCCGCTTTGTGTCTTTACAAGTCGAGCGGACGAAAGATCATTAATGGCAAGCGTGGAATGAGCGGCTGTAGAACGGGATACGACGTACCAGTCGCTCGTTTCGTCAGGTGGCGCACCGCAATTTGAAATCAGCGGTTCATGACCGACACTCATCTCGAACGAGGCGCATCCGGCGTGAGCACGAATGCTTTGCGAAAGGGCGGGCGGACCGCCGCCGTCTGCCACCACGGTCACGGAACCTGATTTGAGCCGCGCATAATTTGAGTTTGCGGTCGCGATAACCTTCATTTCCGCAAAAACATCGTCATAGGCGAACACCGTCGACACCTGATCGACAAGGGTTGGACCCATGCCATTGAACCGGGCGATATTACTGTCCCCGAGCCGCAGAAAGCGGAGCATGGGATGCATCCGGTTGACGGCAGCATAGAGAGCTTCGGGCGGCTCGATTTGCCGGGCGACAAAACATTGCTTCAGGGGGAGGAAATCGAGCAGGAGTTCGATCAAGGCTGAAGGATCGCGCGAGACATGCCCGCCGTCAGGAAGGATTTGCCGGTCGAGTTCGGCTTTGAAGACCGGGAGATACGAGGTGAGATACTGTTCCTGTTCGGCGACACAGAGTCCCGCCAGCAAAACGGCGGTGAGTGCTCGTAGTTTCGACACGCCCGTGCCGTCGCTGTAGATCACCGTCAGATTATGAAGATCGCGGCTCAGCGCCCGCATCACTGCGTCGTAGAAATCAGGATCGGCACCATCCAGCAGAAAGGCCGCGTGTGACAGCAGAGCTATGGCGCGGCGGGCAACAGTGTCCGTTTCGTGAGAGATCGGAGCTGCCCGGCGACCGAGCGTCATCCAGTCTGTGACAAGGTTTCGTGCACGCTCCCGGGCGATATTGTCGTCTGCGGCATGAAGATGACGCAGCCAGGAAAACGCATACAACTCCCGGTGCCACGCGACCGTCGGCGGAATGACTTTGAAGGGGGATTCGGAACCGATAGGTGCCGTGGACCCGGCCAGCCCGAAAAAACCTTCCTGCAATTCCACCGCGAAACTCGGGTCGCCCGTCCGCAAGTCCTGAGGGAGAATGAGAAGATGGTATGCCGTGGGAACTCCCGCCATCCAGCGCGAAACTGGAGACTGCAAGGCGACTTTAACAGCCGCGCGCCCCGCATGGTTGACCGCCATGGCAGCAAGCCGCGCATTGTCGGTGAATGAGGTGGCCATCACTGCACTTTAGGCGATGCGCCCGAGTCGAACAAGGCCGTATTTTGCATCGGGCATGTGGAACAACACCGAGCCAAACAATAGACCGGTCTCAATCGGCATCAAGATATTGACGAATAACGCCCTCTTCCGAAACCTGGGGCAACGTTGCTCTCACACAGGAAGGACAACACTCATCCACGGATTGAGCAACGGAACTCCCGTCCCAACGAAATCCTTCGTATTGCGCGTGACGACGGTCAACCCGTGCACCAAAGCCGTGGCCGCAATCAGCGTATCGATCACCGGCGTGCTGCGCATGCCGCTCAACTCGCCCCATACACGCGCAACCGTGGCATCGACGATCAGGATGCGGTCGGAAAAGCCGGTCTCGATCCCGTGAACCCACGCCGCGATCTGGTCCGCGGTTCCAGAGTCAGTCAGCCGCTTTTTCTCTATGCCTTTATAAAATTCGCCAATCGTGAGAACGCTCAAAAATAACTGTATGGCGTCGGCCTTTATGATAAAATACATTACACCGGCATCTGGCCGCGTTTTACGCGTTTCCGATAGCACGTTCGTGTCGAGCAGAAAGCCGGTCATATTCAAAGATCGATATCACGGCCCGCGTCGCGGTCTCGCGCGACGTCAAAGTCATCCACCTTGGGGCCGCCAAGCAGGTGCGCCTTGAATGCGGAGGGCGTTGTCGTGAGCCGCCGGTAATCCTCAATGGATAGCAGTACTGCGCGTTCCGCACCGTGTCGCGTGATCGTCTGCGGACCCTCCCGCTGCGCGCAGTCGATCAGTTCGCTGAACCGTGTCTTCGCGTCCTGCACTTGCCAGATGGCCATCTTCGATCTCCATTATGACCATAATATATGGCTTTATGGTCAGACTGTAAAGATGCGGGCTCGCGATATTCAATCGCTTGCATCGTTACGCCCGAAACGCCGACACGGCTATCTCTCCTGCTCTCGCGCGAACTTGCGCCAGATCGTAGTTCAACTGCATCCGCATGAGATGCTCCATCTTGGGTCCGAACGCCTTCTCAACACGCAAAGCCATCTCGGCCGTCAACGAAGTGTGGCCATTCAGCATGTTTGAAAGTGCCTGCCTCGTCACCCCGAGCGCTTTCGCGCCTTGACTGACATTCAGACCAAGGGGCGCAAGCACATCCTCACGTATAATTTCGCCGGGATGGCAGGGATTGTTCATGGGCATCTTCAACTCCTTAATGGTAATCAATCAGATCCAAATCGAAGGTGTCTCCTGCGTCGAACCGAAAAATAAGACGCCAGTTGCCCGTTATTGCGACACTCCAGAACCCATCAAGGTCGCCTTTCAGCGGATGCACGCGCCAACCGGGATAAACTCTCATCTCCTCAATGTCTGACGCGGCGTCGAGTGCTGCTAAAAGCCGCCGAAGTTTGGCGACCTGATCCGCAGGCAAGCCACGTCGTTCGTCGGTCTCAAACAGCCGAGCGAGCGCTTTATGGCGAATCGACTGGATCGACATAAACATAATTTACAGAAAAATAAGTTAGCTGTCAATTGTCACCTAACATCGCAATCACGAAGACTAACCCCCCGTCATGGACATATGCCGCGTCACGGCGGGAGCCGCACCTCGCCGCTCGATCACGAAATCATGGCCTTTCGGCTTGCGCCCGATGGCCTCATCAATGGCGGCGTTGAGCAAATCATCCGCCTCGCTCGCGCGCAGCGGCGTACGCAAATCAGCCGCATCCTCCTGACCCAGGCACATATAGAGCGTGCCGGTGCAGGTGATGCGCACGCGGTTGCAGCTTTCGCAGAAATTATGCGTCATCGGCGTGATAAAGCCGAGGCGGCCGCCGGTCTCGCGAACGGTCACGTAGCGCGCCGGGCCGCCCGTGCGATAGGGGATGTCATCGAGGGTGAACCGGTCCATCAGCCGCGCCCGCACGATGGACAGCGGCAGATACTGGTCGGTGCGGTCGCCGTCGATATCGCCGAGCGGCATGGTCTCGATCAGCGTCAGATCCGCCCCGCGCCCGTGACACCAGCGCAGCATGGCCTCGATCTCGTCCTCGTTCACGCCCTTCAGCGCGACCATGTTGATCTTGACCGCGATGCCAGCCGCCTGCGCCGCGTCGATGCCTTCGATCACCCGGTCGAATACCCCCCAGCGTGTGATGGCCTGAAATTTCGCCGGATCCAGAGTATCGAGAGAAACATTAATGCGCCGCACTCCAGCATTGGCGAGTTCGCCCGCATATTTCGCAAGTTGGCTGCCGTTGGTCGTCAGTGTCAGTTCTTCCAGCGCGCCGGTTGCCAGGTGTCGCGACAGGCTGCGTACCAGGCTCATGATGTTCTTGCGCACCAGCGGCTCTCCGCCCGTCAGCCGCAACTTCCTCACACCCTTGGCGATAAACGCCGAACACATGCGGTCCAGTTCTTCCAGCGTGAGCAGATCGGACTTCGGCAGAAACGTCATGTTTTCCGCCATGCAATAGACGCAGCGAAAATCGCAACGATCCGTAACCGACACCCGCAAATAGCTGATGTGTCGTCCGAACGGATCGATCATGGTCTGCGATTTGGCTGTCGGCAGCGGCGAAAGCATTGCGGAGGGACTTTCCGTGTTCTTGTCTGATCATTGTATATAGGTTTGGCGCAATAGCTTTTGAGACCGCGTCTGATCCCATTAGACGCATTGACGCGTTTCTGTCGGAACCGGGATGCTATACCCTGATCTATGCGAGTGGCTAGAAACCAGCGGGGCGAAGGTCCCGTCATCCTCAAGACCCACCCATTGAAAGCGAATAAGGTCCTACATCCCCAGTTCAGCATGAGCCGATGCATGATAACCGCAGAAACGTTCGCCGTACAATCGCCGTTCCAGAGGCTTCGAGGTTTACTCGCCGGACATGAGCCGGGACTGCCACCCATCGACATGACTATCGGCGAGCCGAAACACACCCTGCCGCAGTTTGTCATCGAGACGATTGCGCGCCACGCAGGCGAGTTTGCGAAATACCCGCCGATTGCCGGCATTCCGCAACTCCGCAACGCCATTGCCGCCTGGATCACGCAGCGGTCTACCCTGCGCGAAGGCGTGATCGACCCCGAAAAGCATGTTTTGCCCCTCTGCGGCACGCGCGAGGGCCTCGTCTCGGCTCTTGTCGTGGCGGCGGCGCGGAAATGGTCCGATCCGCTGGCCCGGACGATATCGCAACCAGTCGTTCTCATGCCGAACCCGTTCTATCAGGCGTATTATGCGGCGGCGCTGGCGGCGGGATGCAAGCCCGTTTTCCTCGATGCCGGACGCGAGACGGGATATCTCCCCGATCTCGATGCGATTGCCCCTGCCTTGCTCGAACACACAGCCGCCGTATACATTGCTTCGCCCGCCAACCCGCAAGGCGCGGTCGCGAGTGGTGACTATCTTGCAAAACTGATCGAGTTGGCGAGGCAGCATCGTTTTTATGTGTTTGCTGACGAGTGTTATTCCGAGCTGTATCGCGACACGCCGCCTGTGAGCGCCATCGCGGTGGCGGCCGCAACGGGCAGCCTCGACCGCGTGCTCGTCTTTAATTCCCTGTCAAAGCGGTCCAATGCACCGGGCCTTCGTTCAGGTTTTATCGCAGGCGACGCGGCCTTTATCGCGGACTTCCTCAAGTTTCGTAACGTGGCTTGCCCGCAAGTCCCGCTGCCGATCCAGCATGCATCCGCAGCACTTTGGTCGGACGAGGGTCACGTCGTTGAAAACCGGGGGCTTTATGACGAGAAATTTCGCCAGGCGGAAGCACATCTGAAGAGGTTACCGAACTATGACACGCCCGCCGGAGGATTTTTCCTCTGGCTCGATGTCTCGATGCTGGGCGGCGGAGAGGCGGCGGCTTTAACGCTTTGGAAACGGTGTGGTGTCAAAGTTGTGCCTGGAGCTTATTTTGCGCAGCCGAGCGAAACAGGCGTCAATCCCGGTGCCGCCTATGTGCGGATTGCGCTGGTGGAGCAGCCTCGCTTCACCGCTGAGGCTCTTGGCCGGATTGCCGGTGTCGTGCTTTGATTGTGTTGTGCGTTGGAGTGGCGGCGGCTCATGCGAAGACGGTCAAACCGGTTTTTCCCGAAAGCTGTGTCGGCGGAACTGTGGTTGCTTCCGTGGCGCATTGTGGCGCTCGGTCTGATTGGCGTCGCGGGCTTTCTATGGCTTTCTCTTTCGAGTTGGTCGCTTAACGATCCTAGCCTCAACTATGCGGCGCAATCGGCCATCAGAAACTGGATGGGTCATCGAGGCGCGCTGGCCTCCGACTGGTTGATGAGCAGTTTCGGGCTTGCTTCGGTGTTAATCGTCCTCCCCATTGCGGCGCTCGGTTTCGCGCTTCTGCAGAACGCGCCGTATTTGCGGTTGCGCTCCCGGCTTCTGTTCTGGATCGTGTGCTCTTTATCGCTGCCCGCTTTTTTCGCCAGCCTTCCGGTGCCGCAACAGTCGCCCCTGAGCCTTGGCTTTGGCGGTGGGGCAGGTGCTTTCGTGGCCGGGCGCATCGCCGCGACCGCAAGTGCCGTTCAGCCGTCCGTCCTCTGGCCCCTTATGACATTGATATTGGGTGTGGTGGGATTATGGTCGCTCACCCGTGCCTGCGGTATGCGGTGGCGTGACTGGCAACGCCAACTGATCGGCAGCACCGTCTCTCGGGCCAAGGCGTCATCGCAAACAGAGTTCGTGCCATTGACAGAAGACGAAAACGACAGGCGTCGCTTCACAAGCTGGACCCGCCGGTTTTCGCCCCGGGCGCGGGCACTGGTCAAAGTATCGTCACCGCGCAAAGAGTTCTGGATGTCCAGGACGGCGGCTTCAGCAAAACCGCCTGCACCTTTGGTTGCTTCGAATCCCGCCGCACCGCCTGCCATACTGAAGCAGAAGATGACAGGCACCCGTGTGGTTGGAATCCCGGCAACAGGCACGGGCCTGCGTTCCCCATTTGCGGATTGGGGGCAGCCAGCATCCAAAGTTGATGTGTACGCCTATGAACCTATGTCTGCGTTCAAGGAAGCAGCCAGCCGCGCAGAAGATGAGCAGACCGGCGATGACCGTGTCGAACCCTTCTTCGGCCCGGCAAAACGCGGGGGTGCCGATTCGAATGGTTCGCACGACGAGGCAGAGCGTGCGACGGCACCCTTCCTCCGCGTGACCGCAAAAACAACGAATGCCGTCCACGATCAGATCAGGCGGGTGACGGATAATCTGAACGGGTTCAGGACCGGGGCCGCCTCCTATCTGGCGCAAGAACTGGCCAGTCTTCGGATCGAACCGCCGGAAGCCGGTGCGCCCGATCTCGATTCGCACCTTCCGCCTCTCAATCTGCTTACGTCCATGCCAGGCACATCGCGACCCATCTCGGCAAGCGACCCGGCTCTGATGAAGCGGGCCGCGATGCTGATGGATGTACTGGCCGACTTTGGCGTCAAAGGACGTATGACGGGCATTTATCCCGGTCCGGTCATCACGCTGTTCGAGCTGGAACCCGCACGGGGCACGAAATCATCGCGGATCGTGGGGCTTGCCGATGACATTGCCCGCTCCATGAGCGCGTTATCGGCCCGTGTCGCTGTCGTCCCCGGTCGCGATGCCATCGGCATCGAACTGCCCAACGCGAAACGCGAACTCGTCGGCCTTCGGACCATGATCGAGTCGGCGGCTTATGAAAATTCCGAGGCGTCGCTTCCTCTCGCGCTCGGGAAATCCATTGGTGGCGAGCCGATTGTCGTGGACCTGGCGCGTATGCCGCATCTGCTGATCGCGGGCACCACCGGTTCCGGCAAGTCGGTCGGCATCAACACCATGATCCTGTCTTTGCTCTATCGCCTTCCTCCAAGCCAGTGCAATTTCATCATGATCGACCCGAAAATGCTGGAGCTGTCGGCCTACGACGGCATCCCACACCTGCTGGCCCCTGTCGTTACCGATCCCAAGAAAGCCGTCGCTGCCCTGAAATGGACGGTGAAAGAGATGGGCAGCCGCTATGAGCGCATGTCGAAACTCGGAGTGCGCAACATTGCGAGTTACAACGCAAAGGTCGCGGCCGCGATTTTGCGCGGTCAACCCCTGCGCCGGACCGTGCAGACGGGTTTCGATCCTGTTACGGGCGATATGCTCGAAGAAGACGAGACCATGGACGCGCAGTCGATGCCTTACATCGTGGTGGTGATTGACGAGATGGCAGACCTGATGATGGTCGCGGGCAAGGATGTGGAATTTGCGGTGCAACGCCTGTCGCAGATGGCGCGCGCTGCCGGTATCCATTTGATTATGGCGACCCAGCGACCGAGCGTCGACGTAGTGACCGGCACCATCAAGGCCAATTTCCCGAGCCGCATCAGTTTTCAGGTGACGAGCAAGATCGACAGCCGGACGATTATCGGCGAGCAGGGAGCGGAGCAGCTTCTGGGCGCTGGCGATATGCTCTATATGGCGTCCGGCGGGCGTATCATTCGCGCGCACGGTCCCTTCGTGACCGACGACGAGGTGGAAGCGGTGGCCAGATATCTCAAAGCGCATGGATCGCCTCAATATCGCGATGATATCCTGGAGGACAGCCACGACCTCGATGAAGCGCCGCCGCGCAGCGACCAAGGCAAGACTGCGACCGATCTTTATGACCAAGCCGTCACCATCATTCTTAAGGACCGCAAGCCGACAACAAGTTATCTGCAAAGGCGGATGGGTATCGGCTATAACCGGGCGGCGAGCCTGATCGAACGCATGGAGCAGGAGGGAATCCTTGGCGCGCCGAGCCGCACTGGGCGGCGTGAGATCCTGGCTGAGTTGAGTTGACGCTCGGGCACGGCAACAGCGCGAAAAAACCGGCTTTCGCCGGTTTTTCAGGTCTTCATGACGTTGCGTGTGTCAGGACACGGCGGATAGTTCTCGAAGCCCGTCATCTTCGCCGCTGAACAACAGACGGACGTCCATATATCGTATCCGGCCCGCGACTTTCGCTTTCTGCACACCGAGATCGCTGAACCGTCGCGTGAAGATAGGCAGCCCCAACGGTTGCTTGGCCTTCGCCTCGCACCACTGGCAATAGTCGTCGTAGAGTGCAAGGGCTGTCACGCTGGCGCCGCTGTCGCGACCCACGCGTTCGTCGAAATAGAGTTCGACGTCGGTTTTGGGCTGGGCTTCTTCCAGTTCGGGATCGACGGTTTCCACGATCGAAAGCGCGCGTGAGGCCGGGGCAACCACGGTTGCAACAGGTGCTGCCCGTACAACGCGGACTTCTTCCGCAGCAGGCAACCCTTTCACATCGAAGATGCGCCAGTACGCAAACGCCGTATAAAAACCAAGACTTGCGCCAAGCTCGACGAGAAGCGCGATCAAGATCGTTAGCGCCATCTGAATTTGCTCTGGCGTCAGATGAAGAATGCTTGCCAGAAACTGTGCTTGCGGGTCAGTGGCATGGGTTACTGCCTCGGCGGTTGTCTCTCCGAGTTTTGCCCGGACTTGCGCAAGGCGAGTTTCGAGTTTTTCTGCCTGCTCCGATACGGCGAGCTGAGACTTGAGCTTGAAAAACCCTTCGCAATAGGTGCGGCTCGCTGGCACGGTTGCGTTGGTGCATTGTGCGGTCTGCGACCACAGTCCGTTTTGCTGGACGGCATCCATATCACCGCGCACGGTTCCAACAGGACGATAGGGTGGCAGTGTTTTCAGGGTTTCGCGTGCGCGGTCAAGTTCCACCCGCAAGTCCTGATGGGTCTCGGCTTTCAGCGCGCGCGACCCGTTCGTGTCGGTGCGGTTCAGTGCGGCAAAACCCAAAGAGGACGTGAACGAGTAGGTGAAGCACACAGCCATCAGCAATGCGCCCCCGAGCGCCTGGCTGTAGGTGCGATTGCGTAATGCCGCAAAAATAAAGAAAGGCAACAGCGCCTTGAAGCAGTCCGCCGCAGCACTGGCCGCGCCGTAAAGTTGCGATTCGAATTCCGATTTTCCAAGTGTATAACCGAACCGCCAGTTCATGGCGGCAGACACGATCAACAAAACCGCAGCAGCGGTCACGCCTCCGATACCTAAAACATGTCTCATCTTTGCCCCCGTTTGGGGCGCCTCATCCGCATGTGGCGCCATGGTGGGGGCCAACTTGCAAGACCGATATGCAACACTAAACATGAATCCAAATACCCCGCGCCGACAGGCGCGTTGAGCAACGCAAAATTCTATAAAGTTCGGGACTGGCATTGCTTACACGCAAAAGCTTTAGGCTATCCCCCGCAGGATAAACTTTTGCAGCAATTACAGCTCCTTACAAAGACCCCCGATTCGGTTTTAGTGATTCGAATGGTTCCAAGCGAGCTTAAAATATTTTCAACAAGATATAGCGTTTGATGTGGGATCCTGCGACATCATGTTGATAACTTGAGTGATCAGGAATATTCACGTTTCGCCATTCATTGATCAATACCTAGATTGATGCGCGCCTTGCGTTTTGATTGTGGCGCGAGCATGATCCGGTACGGCGCCTGTCCCCGCGAGTTTGGTTCGGTCTGATGTTTTTTGCCCTGCCACAAGGTTGATCATGCGTCGTCTCGCCGTGCTTATGCTAATGGCCGGCATTGTGATCGGCCTGCCCCGGCTTGCGAACCTGTTTCGCAGCGAAAGGATGCCCGCAAGTCGTGCAGCCATGTCGGATCAGGTTGCAGACCAGCGCCCGCCTGTCGTAACAATGCCTACTGCGCCGAACGGACCTGTGGCCGTGCGGTGGGACACAGTTAAAGAGCAGGGGTCTGAAAATGCGTCACTAAAGACAGGCCAACAATCGGATGCGCAACCACGTCCCAAGCCCCGTGCAACTGAAAGCTACCTGCCTCCGGGCATAAACAGGGAAACGGACTCCGTCGTCGCGGAAGAAAAAAGCCGAAGCGCGCCGCAGCAGAACATGGCACCTGTGAAAAGTCGCAAATCGCCGCCTCGCGTTACTGATGAAACCTCCGTTTCGTCCCCACCGCAGTCGAAGACAGTTGCACCTGAAAGTCAGCGCCCATCACTGGCGAGCAGGGACGATGATGATGACCGTGTAACCGTAAACAGGACGCGGCGAAAACATAAGAAGAAGAGGCGACGGTCCAGGGACCGGGATCGCGTGTCAGTGGCGGCTGCCGGGTCATCGAGATCGGGCGGCAAACGCGTTGGCGGCGGTAGACTTTCCTCTTCTTTGCGGAATGCGAACTTCCACTGGCCTGGACAATAAGGGATTGCTTACCAGGGCATGCGCGGCACCATACAATCGATCTCCACAAGACAGCGCCGCGATTGAGCTTATACTTGCGACGAGCTACTGTTGCATAATTCCCTGAGGATGCCAGCCATGGTTGGTTTGTTAAGGCCGGTCACGGCCCTGTTCATCAGTGCGGCCATCGTGCTGTGCGGAAATGGCCTCGAAACCGTTCTGCTTCCTCTGCGCGCGGACATTGAAGGATTTTCCCGCCTCAACATCGGTTTGATCGGGTCCGCGTACTGGCTCGGTATCACCATCGGGTGCATCGTCTGTCCAAGGATCATAGGCCGGGTAGGGCACCCGCGTGCCTTCACCGTTTTTACCGCCATCGCAACGATTTCCCCGCTTCTGGAGGCCATCTGGCAGGCTCCACCATTCTGGTGGCTCATGCGGGCGATCACCGGGATGTGTTTCGCGGGCATACTGACCGTGCTGGAAAGCTGGATCAACAGCGCGGTGCCGAACAGCCAGCGGGGGCGCGTGCTTGCCTATTACACGATCACGAACTTCAGCGTGATCATGGTCGGACAGCAATGTCTAAATCTTGCCAATCCAGCCGGATTCCATCTGTTTTCGCTATCAGCGATGCTATTTTCCGTGGCGGGCGTCCCCCTCGCGCTGACTTTAACCCCACCGCCGGCCGCGCCAAGACGACCGGTGCCGCGTCCAGCGTGGCTGTGGGGGCTGTCTCCGGCTGCCGTACTTGGCTGCGTGGGCGCCGGCCTGGCCAACAGCGCGTTCTGGGCGCTTGGTCCGATTTACGCGAAGGCAAGCGGAATGCCGACCTCGCTCATCGCGTTTTTCATGACGTGTGTGGTGCTTGGCGGTGCGCTGTCCCAATGGCCACTTGGCAAGTTGTCGGACACGATCGACCGCCGGCGCGTGATGTTGGTCATCTCCATCGCAGCCAGCGTGCTCGGGGTGATCTTGGCGCTGATCACCGGCGCGCCATGGTCGATCAAAGCTCATTCTCGGCGCGTTGTTCGGTGCCTGCGCGTTGCCTATTTACTGGTTATCGGTTGCCCATGCCAATGACTACGCAAAGGCGGGTGAGTCCGTCGACGTCAGCAGCAACCTGCTCCTGATTTTCGCAAGCGCTGCCATCGCGGGCCCCTTGCTGGGTTCTACCGCCTTGGCCGCGTTCGGGCCATCGGGCATATTCTTCTATACCGCATTAATCCATGCGGTGCTGGCCGGGCTCGTATTCTGGCGCATGCAGGCCCGTCAGCCGATTGCGCCCAAAGAGCGCGATCCATTCGTATTGATACCGGAAAAATCGTCCCCCTCGGTGTTCGAAATGGACCCTCGCGCGGCACCTGGGACCGGTGCGGGCGACCCGCAGCCTGTGCAGCTTCGCCTTGTGAGCAAATCGGCTTCGGCGGAGTAACTGATATCATGCGATCCGCTTAACGCTCCCACGATGATGTGAGAGCCGCTTTTCCTTGCGCCGATGTGACTGCGATGCGATGCTGTGCGCTTCACCCCTTCCACGGCAGGCGGCTGTTCACAATGCAAAAAGCAAACGCGCTCGGGCGTTTTGTGTCAAAGTCCGATACCCGTTTGTTCGCAATTGTCCTGATGTGTTGCGCGACATTCTCGTTTGCTCTGCTCGACAGCAGCGCAAAATATCTGTCAGCCATCGCGTCGATCCCGGTTTTCCAGGTCATCTGGATCCGGTTCATGAGCCACATCGTTTTGAACACCGCGTTCCTTGGTCTCGAACCTGTTCGCGCCGCACTGACATCAAAGCACCGCAGATTGCAGATTTTACGGAGTGTATTCCTCCTCGGCGCAACCATGTTCAATTTTCTCTCACTTCAATATCTGCAACTCGACCAGGCGGCGACGATCTTCTTTCTGTCGCCGTTCATTGTTGCGGCGGTGGCAGGACCGGTGCTTGGGGAATGGGTTGGATGGCGCCGGTTGCTCGCCATCTGTGTAGGGTTCTCGGGCGTAATTCTGGTGTTGAGGCCGGGCTACGGCGGTATCCACTGGGCGGCGAGCCTCTCGTTTCTTTCGACCTTAAGCTATGCGCTTTACAGTGTCTCGACGCGTTACCTGGCTCGCTACGATTCGGCACAAGTGACGCAGGTGTTTTCCCCGATCGCAGGCGCGGTCCTGATCGCACCGCTTGCGCTTTCAACGTGGCAAACGCCCCACAGCGTGGGTGCGGGTATACTGCTGTTCATGCTTGGATTCTTCGGTGGTTTCGGCCATTGGCTCGTCATCCTTGCTCACCGTCAGGCGCCAGCGCCGGTACTGGCTCCCTTCGGCTACATAAACATCGTTTTCACCATCGTGATCGGATACGCCGTCTTTGGCGACAAGCCCGATTGGTGGACACTGGCGGGGGCTGCGATCATCATCTCGTCGGGAATTTATCTGCTCCTTCGCGAGCGTCAGCGCTCGGCGTCGGCACCGGCATCATCGGCCACGGTGCCCGACGGGTAAGCCTCGCGCACCCGTCCGGCAACCTGTGCAAAGCTGCCATCGGCGATGGACGCGCGGATGGCTGCCATCAAATCCTGATAAAAATGCGTGTTGGCCCAGCTTAGCAGCATGGGACCCAGATATTCGCCGGTTTTGAACAGATGATGAATATAGGCGCGCGCATAATCGCGGGCGGCAGGGCAGGTGCTGGTTGCATCGATGGGTTGCATGTCCTCGATGTGCGCCGCGTTGCGCATGTTGAGCTTGCCACACCAGGTGAACGCCTGACCATGACGGCCCGACCGCGTCGGCATCACGCAATCGAACATGTCGATGCCGCGTTCGACCGCACCGATGATATCGGAGGGTGTTCCAACACCCATTAGGTAGCGCGGCTTGTGACGCGGCAGAAACGGCGCGACCGCGTCGAGCGTCATCAGCATCAAGGCTTGACCCTCACCAACGGCCAGGCCGCCAACTGCGATGCCGTGCAAATCCATGCCCGCCAGCGCCTCTGCGGACCTTTGGCGCAAATCGGGATATATGCCGCCCTGCACGATGCCAAAGAGCGCACGGCCCTGCTTTCCATACCGCGCAAAAGCCTCACGGGATCGCAACGCCCACCGCAACGATAGCTCCATGGCCCGTTCGGCTTCGGCGTATGTCGCCGGATAGGGTACGCACTCGTCGAACTGCATCTGAATGTCGGCACCGAGCAGGTTCTGTATCTCGATGGAGCGTTCGGGGATTACATTATACAACGTGCCGTCCACGTGACTTCGAAAGACAACGCCGTCTTCCGTGAGCGTGCGAAGCTGGCTCAGCGACATTACCTGAAAGCCGCCACTATCGGTCAAAATCGGCCCATGCCAGCCCATGAAGCGGTGGAGACCGCCAAGGCGGGCCATGCGCTCGGCTCCGGGACGCAACATCAGGTGATAAGTATTACCGAGGATCACATCGGCCCCGGCATCCCGGACCGCGTCGAGATACACACCCTTCACGGTCGCGGCGGTGCCCACCGGCATGAATGCGGGGGTGCGTATCACGCCACGCGGAGTAACGATCTCGCCCTGCCGGGCGCGGCCGTCGGTGGCCAGAACTTTGAAGCTGAAATCCATCCGATCAGGCGCGATATTCATCATGTCCGCCTTATTGCCCAAGAAGCGCTTCCGTGGTCAGAGCGTAATGCCCAGCATCGGCATTTGCGTCAAGGTCGACGGCAAGCTATACTTTATAATCCTATTGTACCGCCGCCGGGTAACGCGGGGCATGGTATAAATGCATTGCGTGGCTTACCTCTTGAACAGAAACTCAAATGTGGAAAACAGAGAGGTTTGATGGGATCACCGTCTAGGGGAGCCGCAGTTCGTCTGAAGGCTTTGCGGGGCAAACCCATCCGCCTTCTTCGCATGGCAGCAGGGCGTTCGAAGCCATTCGGGTTTTTTCGACTTCGGAAGCCTGCTCGGGTTTATGGTCAGATCGGAAACCTTGAAGTTCGGCTGGCGCGTTCGAAGGCTGATATCAGGCGGGCTCAGCGCCTGCGGTTCGATGTGTTTTATCGCGAAATGGCTGCCATCCCAGACGCCAGGACTTTGAAAAGAGGGCGCGACGAGGATTCCTACGACGCCATTTGCGATCATCTCCTTGTCATAGACCGATCCATCGACGACGGAAAACGATGGCGTCGTCAGTCGAAGGTCGTAGGCACCTACCGGGTTCTGAAACAGACAGTGGCTGAACGACATCAGGGATTTTATACGCAGGCCGAATACAATTTGGCCCCGCTCATCGAGAAGAAGCGCGAAACCCACCGGTTTCTCGAACTCGGGCGGAGCTGCGTTCTGAAGCCTTACCGCAACCGCCGGACTGTTGAACTGCTGTGGCAAGGATTATGGAGCTACATCCGCGAGCAGGGAATGGACGTGATGCTGGGCTGCGCCAGTTTTCCAGGCACCGACCCGAAAGAGCATGCGCTGGCATTGAGCTTCCTGCACCATTTTGCAAAGGCCCCCGACGAATGGAACGTGAAGGCTCAACCCGACCAGTTCGTCGATATGAATATGGTGCCGAAATCGGAAATCAACGCAAAGGAAGCCCTGAAGGGGATGCCTCCCTTGATAAAAGGGTATCTGCGGCTCGGAGCGTTCGTGGGCGAAGGCGCCGTTGTGGATGCACAGTTCGGGACCACGGACGTTTTCATCATCATGCCGGTCGAATTGATCCAGACGCGATATTTTGCTCATTTTGGGGCACCGGACGAGGTGCTGGTTCAACCAACCAAACGACGTCTGCGATGGCGCAGTTAAACATCGCGAGGAACCCAGCTTGGCTCACGCAGTCTCGATGCGGTCTTGTATCGACGTGGCGGATGGCTGTCTGATATGAACGGCTGTCGTCCTCAATCGAAATGCTGATGTCGCACCTTTCATGAAAACCTTTTCCTCGTTATCCGCAGTTATCGGCCTCTGGCTTGCAGTCAGCTTTGTGCTTTGGCTGACATACCGGCTGTTCCGCAGGCGCGATCACACCCGGCAGCGCCGTGCGGCAGATGATGCGATTGCGATCATCGACGAGGCGAAAAGCATCTTCGACGTTTTACGTCAGCCTCCTCAGCGAAAGGCGTCGCAACGCGGCCTCAACCAGCCCAACGAAGATGAGACCCTGCGAGAGGATGTTCGCAATTTGTTGAATGCCATAGAGGGGCAAAGCGCGTTTTTCGAACGCGTGAACAGTACCAGGAAAAACGTATCCCGTATGTTTTCCAGACCGGATTTCGAGCCGCTTGCGGAAATTCTTCAAGTCCGTCGCGATTTCTGGGCGGCATCCGAGGTTCTGCTGATGGAGGACATCGGAGCCCTTGGTGCGGAACTGACCGACCACGCCGCATATGACGATTTTCGCAGCGAAGCCAGAGCGCTTTTGTTCTCGGACCGGTTCTCGGCCTCGGTCGCGCGCCGGCAAGACCCCCTGGATTTGCGCCTGTCGCTGGCAAGTGACGAAACTGTGGCCTTTCGTGCCGAAGTCGAACGGCAGATCGAAAGCGAACAGGAAAAAGGCAGGTTGCCAAAACCATCCGACGTTGTCACCGGCCCGCTCCGTGCTGTGCGGTCAATCGGCGGTGCGCTTCGCGGGATAAGGCACACGCTGTCGGATTTGGCCGCAGCCGCGCAGAGCCTTGCTCGCACCATGACATCGAAGGGACTGAAAGGCGCCGTTGTCGAGTTGCGTCGTGCGCGCGACGACCTGCCATCGCAGTTCGCAGCAGCCTTCGAACGTGCTGGCCCTATCGCGCAGGGCAGTGGTGGCTTGAAGCGCCATTATGAATTTCTGCTGGAAGCCCGCGAGCTCCGCGCACGATACGCCGAGCTTTTGGCGAAGACCCCTCAGCTCACCGACAAGGGCCGTCAATTTCTGGCGCGGCTCGAACTGGAACGGCGCGCTGAACAGTTCCGCGAAACGTCCGATGGTGTGCTGGCCTGGGCGCGCCAGAAAATCGTGATCGGCATCGCTTACACGATTGCCGGGCTTCAGGTGGTGCAGGCTAGGGTCACGCCGCCAGAAAACAAGCAACTCGTACAGGTTCAGCCAGCCGTAGACGTTAACGCCAGCCCTACGTCCGGCCGTGAGCGCGCGCAAACCGCGCAAGCGCCGCTTCGCGTTTTTCTACCCGCCGTGGTCGCGTCTGCTGGCCAATTTGGAGACGGTGTGCGATCGAAGCCGTTTTCGGCCTCGGGGGAGGGCACCGAGCGAGGCCGGACACCACGCGAAGCTCTGTCGGGTCTACGCAATCGGACGGGCGCAGACGAAGCCCAAGGAAAAGATCGCCCGCGCGCCCGGAAAGTGGCGAAGGGTTCGCTTCTGGACCGGTTGTCCTCGGTGGATGAACCCGATGACAGCATCGCCGCACCGAACGCCGCTGTCGCGGACAAAAGCGCAACAACCGAAAAACCGTCAGCCAAGCCGACAGCCACGCCACCGTCAAAACCGTCAAAACCGTCCAGGTTTCGCATTTTCAAAAGCGGAGCGTGATCCCGGCATGTTCATCACGTTTTTCTATGAGCTTAAGAAAGCGGGCGTCCCGGTTAGCTTGACCGAATTTCTCGCTTTTTTACGCGCGTTAAGCTCAGGCATTGCCGGAACGAACGTGGAGACGTTTTATTTTCTTGCGCGCACCGCACTCGTCAAAGATGAACGATTGCTCGACAAGTTCGATTTGGTCTTCGGTCACGTCTTTCGCGGCCTCGATGCTGCGATTGGCCCCGAAATCACAGCCGATATCCCCGAGGAATGGCTCCGCAGGCTTTCGGAACGCGTTTTGACCGACGAGGAGAAGGCGCAGATCGAGGCGCTTGGCGGTTGGGATAAGATCATGGAGGAACTGAAGAAGCGTCTCGACGAACAGAAAGCGCGGCATCAGGGCGGCTCGAAATGGATCGGGACCGGCGGAACATCGCCGTTCGGTGCCTACGGCTACAACCCGGAAGGCGTGCGCATCGGCCAGGATGGCAACCGAAATTTTCGTGCGGTCAAGGTCTGGGATAAACGCGACTTCAAGGACCTCGATGGCGACGTCGAACTGGGAACGCGAGGCCTTAAGCTCGCGTTGCGCAGGCTTCGCCAGTTCGCGAGGCAAGGTGCAGCGGATGAGATCGATATCGATACGACCGTTCGCGGGACGGCTCATAAGGGCTATCTCGACCTTGCCATGCGTCCCGAGAAACGCAACACGGTAAAGGTGCTCCTGTTTTTCGATGTAGGCGGCTCGATGGATTATCATGTGCGCGCGAGCGAGGAGCTGTTTTCCGCCGCACGAAGCGAATTCAAGCACATGGACTATTTCTACTTTCACAATTGTATGTATGAAAGCGTCTGGCGGAACAACGCGCGGCGTTGGGCTGAACGCGTGCCCACCCTTGAGATTTTGCAGACCTACCCTGAGGATTATAAGGTCATCTTCGTTGGAGATGCGGCCATGAGTCCCTACGAGGTCGTGGTTCCTGGCGGCTCTGTGGAGCATCATAACGAGGAGTCGGGGCAGGTCTGGCTCGCCCGCGTATTAGCCCGGTTCCGGCATGTGGCTTGGTTGAACCCGATGCCCGAGCGTTATTGGGAATATACCGCCTCGATTAAAATCATTCAGCAGCTCTTTTCCAACCGCATGTACCCCCTTACGCTGGACGGGATCGAGCGCGCGATCACACAGCTTGCCAGAAGGGTTTGACAATTGGTTTTGCTACACACTGTGACGGACACCGGCGTCTGGAGGCTGGTATTGTAACGCCGATCCCGGATGCGCGTTTATTCGCGTCGTTTGCGAGCCTGAAACACGTTCATTCCGCCGCCCTTGCGGTATCCGGCGGCCCAGACAGCATGTGCATGATGCATCTTGTGCACCGATGGCTGTCGCTTCAACCGGCGGTGCCGACGACTGTCATAACGGTTCTCACTGTCGATCACCAACTTCGATCTCAATCATGGGCGGAGGCCGAATTCGTTGCAGATGCCGCGTTGGCCCTCGGCTTCAAACATCAAACCCTGACCTGGGATGAGCCGAAGCCGAAGTCCGGGCTTCAAAATGCAGCCCGCACTGCGCGCTATTCGCTGATGCTCGATTATTGCAACGCGCATGGCGTCGAAGCTCTTCTCACCGCGCACACCGAGGACGATCAGGCGGAAACCTTCATCATGCGCCTGAAGCGGGGAAGCGGCGTCGATGGTCTTTCCGGGATTGCGGAAGTTTCCATGCAGCGCAACGTAGCCATCCTGCGTCCCCTGCTTGCCATCTCGAAAGCGCAAATCATCCGGCATTGCGCTGCGCATAAAATCGCGTTCGTCACCGATCCAGGCAATCAGAATGCATCGTTCGAGCGGATTGCCGTTCGCCAAAATATGCTTTTGCTGCGAAAGGTCGGTCTGCGTCAGGAGGTGTTGGCCCGGTCGGCGACACGGCTCCATCGCGGGCGGCAGGCTCTTAAGGAGTTCACCGAAGATACTTTGAGGCAGGCCTTCACTGTGTCGCCGCTGGGTCTTGGGACCCTGAAAAGGGACGCATTCGACAAGGTGCCGGAAGAAATCAAAATCAGGCTGCTGGCGCGAGTGCTTGGACTTATCGGTGGCAACGCACAGCCAGCGGAATCCTTCAAAATTGAACGCCTTGCTCTCAAGTTAAGCGAACGGGAAATCAGAACGGCGCTCGGTGGTTGCCGCATCGTGGCTGTCGACGAGCACTCGATTGCATTCATCCGGGAGCATGGCCGCATGCGCAATGTCGATCTGGCTTTGCCTGCCGGTGGGAGTTGTATCTGGGATAGGCGGGTCACGTTGTGCATGGCGGAGCCCTGCGACAGCCCTGCCACGATCCGCCCGTTAGGTTCAATGAGTCGGCAATCCATGCCCGATGAACTGCGGGCAGCGCTCCGTCAGAAATCGCCCCTCGACCGGCTTGCGGCATTAGCGTCGCCAGCCATCCTGATCGGGACCGAGGTCATGTCCGTTCCGTTGCTGGGATGGAAACGGGATCCAGCCGCCCCCCACGTTCGAGCCAGCTTCGTCCCCCAATCTCTGCCCTATATTAACGACACATGAGACGCCACGTCGCGCGTGCTTGGCAAAGGCCACGCCTTACCCTATCTTGGTTCTAATCGGATCGTCAGTCCTCGCTGAGTAGGCAAGGAACATCAAGCCGGTACGTGCTTGCGCCTTCCGCTACGACGTTGTGCGGTTAAAGAGGAACACACCACCTCCATGAACTCGAATTTCCGAAATCTGGCGATTTGGATCATCATCGCCCTTATGCTGGTTGCGCTCTTCAGTCTGGTACAGAATAACCCAGGCCGCTCGCGTGCTCTCCCCATTACCTATTCTCAGTTTCTGGCTGAGGTGGACAATCGAAACGTGCGAAACGTAATCCTGGCGAGTGGCCAGTCCGGTGGGCGCATCACCGGGACTTACAATAACACTGGACAGGCGTTCGAGACGTTCGGTCCCACCGATCCGCAATTGGTGGAGCGCATGTATTCGAAGGGCGTTGCCTTCGAAGCCAAGCCGCCCAGCGACGATGTGCCCTGGATTTTGAGTGTTCTCGCGAATTGGTTCCCCATGTTGCTGCTGATCGGCGTATGGATTTTCTTCATGCGACAGATGCAGTCAGGGGGCGGCCGGGCATTGGGTTTCGGCAAGTCCAAGGCGAAACTTTTGACCGAGAAACAGGGCCGGATCACGTTCGACGATGTGGCTGGCGTTGACGAGGCCAAAAGTGATCTCGAAGAAATCGTTGAGTTTCTTCGCGATCCACAGAAGTTTCAAAGACTTGGCGGGCGTATTCCTCGCGGTGCGCTTCTGGTCGGACCTCCAGGCACAGGTAAAACGCTGCTTGCACGCGCTATCGCCGGTGAAGCGAACGTGCCGTTTTTCACGATCTCCGGCTCAGACTTCGTTGAAATGTTCGTCGGTGTCGGTGCTAGCCGCGTCCGGGACATGTTCGAACAGGCGAAGAAGAACGCGCCTTGCATCATTTTCATTGACGAAATCGACGCTGTTGGACGTCACCGTGGTGCTGGTCTTGGAGGTGGAAACGACGAACGCGAGCAGACGCTGAACCAGCTCCTCGTCGAGATGGATGGCTTCGAGTCCAACGAGGGGATCATCCTCATTGCGGCGACGAACAGGCCCGATGTGCTGGACCCGGCTTTGCTTCGCCCGGGCCGGTTTGACAGACAGGTCGTCGTATCGAATCCGGATATTGTTGGACGCGAGAAAATTCTCAAAGTCCACGTGCGCAAAGTGCCGCTCTCTCCGGATGTGGATCTTCGCGTTATTTCGCGGGGCACGCCGGGCTTCTCGGGTGCCGATCTTGCCAACCTCGTCAACGAAGCCGCATTGCTGGCAGCGCGCCGCTCCAAGCGGGTCGTCACCCAGCATGAATTCGAGGATGCCAAGGATAAGGTGATGATGGGCGCAGAACGCCGTTCCATGGTGATGACGGAACAGGACAAACTGGAAACCGCGTATCACGAGGCGGGGCATGCTCTGGTCGGTCTCTATGCTGATGGGAACTACCCTCTGCACAAAGTGACGATCATTCCGCGAGGCAGGGCGCTTGGTGTCGCGTTTTTCCTTCCCGAGCAGGATATGCTGAAGATGACCAAGCGCGAAATGGAGGCCAAGATTGCCATGGGCTTTGGTGGTCGTGTCGCGGAGGAACTGGTTTTTGGTGCTGAGCATATCAACACAGGTGCGGCAAGCGATATCAATCAGGCCACCAATCTCGCGCGTGCCATGGTGACCGAATACGGCATGAGCGATAAGCTTGGCCCGATCCGTTATCGTGATAACACCGACGAGGTGTTCCTCGGCCACTCCGTCGCTCGCACGCAGAACATGTCACCCGAGACCGCACAACTTATCGATTCCGAGATCCGCCGTCTCGTTGACGAAGGCGCAAAACGGGCGCGCAAGATACTGACGGAACATCTGGAATCTCTGCATGCTTTGGCTAAGGGCCTTGTTGAATACGAGACCCTTTCGGGGGATGAAGTACGCGATCTGTTGAATGGCAAGCCCCCTGTGCGTGACTTGCCAGTGAGCGACGATCAATCGAAGCGCCGGTCTGCCGTGCCATCGGTAGGCGGCAGGACGCGCAAGCCAACCGACGAACCTGATTTGGGCGGTATGGAGCCGCAACCACAGACTTAGGCCCGGTCGCGTTTCAGTCGAGTTACGATGTGTCGGTCTCGTGATATCGGAATCACGGTTCAAAACATCGACCGAACTTGCAGCAGGTATAGCTCCCCGCCCTCGCGGGGAATGCTATGACCGGCCAAATGGAGTGATCTCTGTCGTCACTCGCGCGAATTCGGGATTTTATGTCAATAACCGTCGGAACGGAAGAAACGGGTTGCATCGCTCGTGCTTGTGGATGGATGCAGGCACCAGAACCGGATGGGTTCGAGCGATACGCAACTGTCGCTCCGGAACCTGTACACTCCACGTGATCGTTGTGTCCGGGATTGGTGTCAGGTTGAATTTCGCGCCACAATCGAACCCTGAGCTAAACAACCTTGCAAATTGAAAGCAAAGTCAAGAATGCCTCTCAGGATTGAAACTCATTTTAGAAAAAGATTTTACACGGTCACGCAAACGACCTCATAATACTTTCATCTATGACCGCTGCATGTCGCTTCCAGAAAATGACAGCGGTTGTGCCATAGTTACAACGCGGTCCGTCTTGCGTGTTGCCGTACTGCCCAGAATCAAAACTTTCATTTGCCGTTCATGTCCACCATGCTTAATGTCAACGGTGGGGATCGCTGGGGTATGTTGGGGTCTGGCGCTTCACGACGAAGTCATCAACGTGGGAGAGTTGGAACATGCGCGTTTTATCCGCCGCTATTATCGCGGCTGCGTTCTTCGCTGTGCAGTTTTCTGCCGCCAACGCTGCTTCTGTCGCTTCAGTCGCGCAGAGCGTGAAGGCACCGTCATCTATCGAACTCGTTCAAAAGAAGCCTAAAAAAGCAGTTGTAAAGAAGCCTGTCAAGAAAGCTAAGGCAAAAAAGCCCAAGGCTGCTAAGAAGCCTAAAAAAGTTGCCCAGAAAAAGGCAGCGTAGGTTTATTTTTTTAACAACCATGCAGAAAACGATCAGGAGCAAAACATGCGTAGCATCATCGTAGCAGTCGTAGCCGCTTTCTTCGCGGTGGTTTCTTTAGGCGCGTCGGCAGCAACCGTTGGTTCGTCTCAGGCCGTTAAGCCATCTTCGACCTATCAACTCATCCAGAAAAAAGCAAAAACCTATAAAAAGGCGACGAAAGCCAAAGCGGGAAAAGCGAAAGCTAAAAAAGGCAAATTGGTCCGCAAGGGCAAGGCCAAGAAAATGGCTCGCAAGTTCGGCAAAAAAGGTGGCGGCAAAAAGTCTGCACGTCCAGGTCGTTGCGGCATTGGCAAGTACTACAGCAAAGGCAAGTGCGTCGAGCCAAAAGCAAAGTCGTAGTCATCGTTCTCATGCTTAAGGGCGGCTTTCGGGCCGCCTTTTTTTATTCCATATCTGTGAAATTTCCATTATTTCTAACCGATAGCCACAAACGGTCTTACCCGCGATGTATGCGGGAGTGAGAGAACAAGCAAATGATCACTTTGACATTTCCGGATGGTGCCGCGCGCCTGTTCGAGGCCGGTATCACTGGCGCTGACGTATCCAGTTCAATATCCAAATCCCTGTCGAAGAAGGCCGTCGCCATAAGTGTGGATGGCGTGCTTCGCGATCTCGCCGACAAAATCACGGACGACGCACGGATCAGGATCATCACGCGAGACGATCCCGAAGCTTTGGAGCTTATCCGTCATGATGCTGCTCATGTGATGGCGGAGGCCGTGCAGTCGCTGTATCCGGGCACGCAGGTGACGATCGGCCCCGTGATCGAGAACGGCTTTTATTACGATTTTCATCGGGACGTAAGCTTCACACCAGAAGACTTGGCTAAGATCGAAGCCAGGATGAAAGATATCATTGCGTTAGATAAGCCGTTCACGAAGGAAGTCTGGTTGCGAAAGCAGGCCAAAGACTTTTTCGCCGCGAAAGGCGAAGGGTTCAAGGTCGAACTCATCGATGCGATCCCTGAGGATCAAGACTTGAAAATCTACCGGCAAGGGGATTGGCTCGATCTCTGTCGTGGTCCGCACATGACCTCGACAGGCAAAGTCGGCAGAGCCTTCAAGCTCATGCGCATCTCCGGCAGCTACTGGCGAGGCGATTCGAGCCGCGAGCAGTTACAAAGAATATACGGCACGGCCTGGGCGACGGAGGAGCAACTCGGCGCTCACATTCGGCAACTGGAAGAGGCCGAGAAGCGCGATCATCGCCGCCTTGGGCGTGAGATGGACCTGTTTCATCTTCAGGAAGAAGCGCCGGGTTCGGTTTTCTGGCATCCGAAGGGCTGGACGCTGTTTCAAACCATTGTGAATTATGTTCGCAGACGTCAAAACGCAGCGGGATACCTTGAGGTCAACTCCCCCGACATGATGGAGAAAAGGCTCTGGGAACAGTCCGGTCATTGGGAAAAGTACGGTGAGAACATGTTCGTCACGGAGACGCCGGATGAGCGCGTGTTTTGTTGCAAGCCGATGAACTGTCCGGGTCACGTGCAGATTTTCAAGAACGGGCTTAAAAGCTATCGTGATCTTCCGTTGCGGATCTCGGAGTTCGGCAAGGTCCACCGGTATGAGCCATCGGGCGCGCTGCATGGAATCATGCGCGTTCGGCACTTCACGCAGGACGACGCGCACGTGTTCTGCACCGTGGACCAGATCACGGCGGAATGCGTCGCCATGAACAACCTCATCATGGATATCTATCGCGATTTCCAGTTTAACGATGTGGTCATCAAGCTCGCGACGCGGCCCGAGAAGCGCATCGGAAGCGACGAGATCTGGGATCAGTCCGAGGGTGCGCTGGAAGCGGCCGTGCTCGCGGCCGGACAGACGTTCACCATGAGTCCAGGTGAAGGGGCGTTTTACGGGCCAAAACTGGAGTATACGCTACGCGACGCGATCGGTCGCGAATGGCAGTGCGGTACGATCCAGGTCGATCTCAATCTTCCCGGGCGGCTTGGCGCATTCTACATAGGCGAAGATGGTGCCAAGCATACACCCGTGATGCTCCACCGCGCCATGACGGGCAGCCTTGAACGGTTCACAGGCATGCTTATCGAAAATTACTCGGGGCATCTGCCGTTATGGCTATCGCCGTTGCAGGTGCTCGTGGCAACCATCGTCTCGGATGCCGATGCTTACGCCCGCAAGGTCGTCGCCGCCTGCGCGAAAGCTGGGCTCCGGACGGAAATCGATCTGCGAAACGAGAAAATAAACTATAAAGTCCGCGAACACAGTCTGGCAAAGGTTCCCGTCATGATGATCGTCGGCAAGAAAGAAGCCGAGGAAAAAACCGCTTCAATTCGGCGGTTGGGGTCTCAGGCTACGGAAACAATGCCTCTTGCCCATGCCGTCCGGTTGCTGTCACAGGAGGCGACGCCTCCAAACCTGTTGCCAAAGACGACGGCAAAACACTGACGTTTTTTGGCGGTGAGACAGCGTTCAACGTTCTTGATACTCGCCGGCGAATGTTTCTTGCCGAGGGTCAAAAGTCGCGCGCGTCCAACAACGGGCGCTGCAAGCTCAACGTCAGAGTTTGTGCCCGATGCCTAAAGGGGATGATGTTAGAGCGCTTTCGCTTTGATCAGAGTCTTGAAAGCGATCTAACTGTTTGTTTTACCGCATTTTCGAGGAGCAAAACCGCTTACACTTTTGCCGAAAATGCTCTAGCAGGCTGCTGAAAAAGGTTTTTGGGCGCCTGCCGAGATGCTCTCAGAGCGAGCTGAAGAACAATTGAGCATGTCTGCTTCACTCAGCTCGATCACAGACTCGATTTTTTCGATTTTTGCAGTTTCGCATCAGCTAGTTTCTGAGTTTTTCAGCAGCCTGCTAGATCGCAATACACTCGAGCGATGAGACCGCCCCTGTTTTTACGAGAGCAACTTCGGCCGGGACCCATCTCTCAGCGTCGAAAATTTTGCTACATGGTTTCCCGCTTTCACCGGGATGACGCGTGGTTTGCGTGTAAAGTCATCTAAAGGCTGTTTGGTTCAGATGGAAGCATAGCCTGCATTTCTGAGATAGTTCGCGCATTCGGTGGCTGAAAACATTTGAAGGACACGGCCAGCGGCTTCACAAAGATCATCGGCCGTTCTTGCTTCGGCCTTTCGGATAAGGGTTTTGAGTTTCGCGAAGACTTGCTCGATCGGATTGAGATCGGGGCTATAGGGCGGCAAGAAGAACAGGTGGGCGCCCGCTGCTTTAATCGCTTTTCTGGCTCTTGTACTTTTGTGGCTCGATAGGTTGTCAAGAACCACAATATCACCCGGTTTCAAAAGGGGGATGAGCTGGGTCTCGACCCAAGCATCGAAGCTTTCGCGGTTGATAGGGCCATCCAGCACCCATGGAGCGTCAATGCGGTCGAGCCGGAGCCCGGCCATGAAGGTCAGCGTTTGCCAGTTCCCATGGGGAACTTTGGCGTGAAGGGGTATGCCGCGTTTGCTCCAGCCGCGCACGCGCGTCATGTTTGTCTTGATCCAAGTTTCGTCTACAAACACAAGCCGTCCTGGGTCAATCTTGTTCTGATAGGCCTTCCAGCGCTCGCGAAAGCGCGCCGTCTTGGGCCGCAACTGCTCCTGTGCGAACACGGTTTTTTTTACAGCTCAATTGTTCGGCCTTAAGGCCTTTCCATACCGTGTCGTGACTGACCTTGAGGCCTTGCTCCAACAGCTCCGCCTGCAACGCGCGAACCGTCAGATCAGGCTTTTCGGCAATCCGCCTCACGATAAAAATACGGGCTTGCTCACGCAAAACCGGACGGCGGTGGCCGCCAACTTTCTTCGGCGCCACGCTGCCTGTTGTGCGTTGCCGCTGATGCCACTTGACCACTGTCGAAACCCCAACGCCGAAGCGGGACGCAGCCTCACGCACCGTCGATCCCGATACCACTGCATCCACAACACGCTTACGCAAGTCCATGGAATAAGCTCGCGTCATGCATACTGGCCTCCTCCAGCATCCATGATGAATCACGGTTCGCTCAAAATGGGAATCCCGATTCGTTCAACCGCTGACAAACTCTAGCTCTCGAGGCTATATGGTTTGAGCCGAAGACTTGGACGTTTTTGTCATGACCCGGCCAACCAGACTTTTGTCTGTTTATATTATGACTGTTCGCCGGATGACCGGGCGGAGGCCGGCCATGACGTGATGATGTTTAACGCGGACAGACTCTACATACCCCATCGCAGAGCGGGTGTATGCACCGGCGCATCCCACAGATGGATCAGCCGTTCGTTCAACGCGGTTACGGTCAACGAGCAACCCGCCATGTCGAGCGATGTGACATACGACCCGACAAGCGAGCGGGCAATCGTCACGCCGTGGTTTTCCAACTCACGCCGCAGAGCATTGTACATCACATAAAGCTCGATGCTCGGCGTGGCGCCAAAGCCGTTGACAAGCACCAGCATCGGCGCTGTGACGCTTCCGCCAACATCGGCCATAATTGCATCCACCATATCGAGGGCGATGCTGGAGGCGGGCGCAATCTTGACTCTGCGACGGCCTGGCTCGCCATGGATGCCGACGCCAAACTCCATTTCATCGTCCGCAATCGTGAACGTCGGCGTGCCCGCAGCCGGGACCGTGCAACTTGTCAACGCCACGCCAATGGATCGCGTCCGGCTGTTCACGTCGTCGCCAAGCGCCTTCAAAGTCCCAAGGTCCGCGCCTTCTTCGGCGGCCGCGCCGAGGATCTTCTCAACGATCATGGTCCCGGCAACACCGCGTCGCCCCGTGGTAAACAGCGAGTTATCGACCGCCACGTCATCGTTGGTTATCACGGTGGCGATGGCCCCGCCGGTTGACATCTCCCGCGCCATGTCGAAGTTCATGATGTCGCCTTCATAGTTTTTGACGATGAAGAGGCAACCGGCGCCTGTATCCACGGCTTGTGCCGCTGCCAGCATCTGATCCGGCGTCGGCGATGTGAACACCTGTCCCGGACAAGCGGCATCCAGCATTCCATATCCCACGAAGCCGCCATGTAGAGGCTCGTGTCCCGACCCGCCGCCGGAAATCAGCGCGACTTTGCCTTGTTTCAAAGCTTTGCGGCGTATGAATTTGTGTTCCCCACCAAGCGTTACAAGATCGGCGTGTGCTGCCGCAAACCCCTCAAGGCTTTCCGCAATCACGGTGTCCGGTGCGTTGATCAGTTTTTTCATTTCGGTATCCTCCTCATTCCGTGCTGCGCCCGAACTGCCCAATGCGCTTTGCCAATGCTGTCAGAAGGTCTTCGAATTCCTGATTTTTTTCCGGATCGCCGAAATCCGGAACCTCAAGTTTCAGCGTCCTCATGCTTGGCGCGGGCGTATCCGATGGCGCGACCACGGTCAGACGATGGGGATGCGCCCGAGAGTAGGCGTCCATAAACTCGCGGCGCTCGCCCGGCGTAAAATGACAGACATCGAAAATGGTTTGCAGGTGTTGGGACGGGATCGGAATGGGATAAGCGGCATTCGCAATCTGGGAGACGAACGACCGGTTCTTGTCAAGAGCCTCAGCCAATCGCTGCCGTGTTCCGGAGGGGCGATTTTCCAGCACCGTCGTCAGCACCTGTTTGTAGGCGACGACGAGGCTGACGCGAGGGCGAATGGCGTTCTGGGTCATGGCAACGGTCCGAATTCTCTCAGGTCGACTTCGGCAATCGCGGCTTTCACGCGGCCTGCGAGACTTGGCGACATGGAGAAGGATCGCAGGCCCGTTTGCAGAAACCGTGCGATCAAGGCTGGTTCGCCGCCAGCGTCGCCGCAAAGTGAGACGTCTAGCCCCTGCTTGCGTCCATGTAGAACCACGGCCTCCATGAGACGCAGCACGCCCGGATGAAGGGGGTTCGCCAGTTCCGCCACCGCGCCGATGTCGCGCCCAGCCGCCGTCGCATATTGCGTCAGGTCGTTGGATCCGATAGAGAAAAAATCCGCGGCGAAATCCGAAATCGAAAGCGCGGTGGCTGGAACCTCGACCATGATGCCAAGCGGGGTTTGCCGCACAGCGATCCCCTGCCTGACCAGAACCTGTACTTCGTCATTCAACATCCCGCGCGCCGCATTCAGTTCCGCTGGAACCGTGACCATGGGAAGCATGATCTTGATCGGGCCGTGAGCGGCAGCACGGATCAATGCGCGAAGCTGCGTGCGAAGCGTTTCCGGGTGCCTGAGTGACAGCCGAATGCCTCGCAGGCCCAGAAACGGATTGCTTTCGCCCTCCACGGTAAATTCCGGAATGGGCTTATCGCCTCCCGCGTCGAGCGTTCTGATTGTGACGGGACGGCCGGCGGCCCATTGCACGATCTTGCGGTAGACTTCGTATTGTGACGTCTCATCGTGAAGGGTTGCGGCGGTGGTAAACAGAAACTCCGTTCGCACGAGACCGATGCCATCGCAGATCGCGGGGTCGAGACCTTCCAGTTCGCGAACATCCGTAATGTTCAGATGGATCGCGATCCGCGTCCCGTCTTTCGTTTGCGCGGGCCGCGTTCTGAGCCGGTCGGCGTCAGCGAGGGCTTGGGCAGTTGCAACAAGGCGCGCCTGGAACTGAGCATCCACGTGGGCATCGGGATCGACAATCACCTCGCCCTTTTGACCGTCCACCAGGACTGTCCCGCGAGCCGCGAGTAAACTCGCGTCAAGCCCCACGATCATGGGCACGCCCCGCGCCTTGGCAAGCATGGCCACATGGCTCATGGGACTTCCGCCCGTTAACAGGATCGCGCCGCCCTTCGACCAGTCGATGGCCAGAAATTGCGACGGGGGAAGGTCCGTTGCCACGATGACGGAACCCGCAGGGGGCAAGGGCGTCGAGGCCCCGTCCGACGCGAGATGACCCAGCACGCGGTCGCGCAAGTCTTTCAGGTCCGACGCACGCGCCCGAAAGTGTTCGTCCTGCGCCTGTTCGTATCCCACGAGCTCGGCGTTCATGGCGGCAATCCAAGCATTTTCAGCCGACGCGCCAGTCAAAATCGCGTCGAAGGCCGGCTTTGACAGAGCCTCGTCCTCGATCAACGCGAGTTGGAAACCAAGGATGGCCGCGCCGTCGCCCGTCGCGGTGGAAGCGATCTTGCCGAGTGAAGCCGCCGCCGCGCCGAGTGCGGATTGCAGAGCGAATCTTTCCCGCGCGGGGTCATTGGTGCCAACCCGGGCCGATGCGTTGCGATCTCGCAGAATATACAGCAGACCCGATGCCAGTCCGGGTGACGCCGCGCGTCCGAGAAGGCGGTTCTGAGCGGAAGGCGGCAGAATGCTATCCATGGTCAGCTTCGCCGAAGCGGTCCTCAACCAGCTTTTTGAGGGCATTGACAGCCTTGTCCGCGTCGTCGCCCTTCGCGCGGAAATGCAGGACCGTGCCTTGCGGTGCTTTCACGCGCATAATCGCCACCGGGCTTTTCGCATCGGCCCAGGGGCCGTTTTCCGAAAGCGCGATTTCCACCCTGGACGTGAACGTTTTGGCGAGTTGGGTCAGCTTGACCGACGGACGGGCATGCAGGCCGACGGCATTGGTCAGGGTCGCTGAAGCTGTTGCGGACGTGGTCATGATAATGCCCCTAATAATGCGCAGGCGGTGAAAGCTCTTCGGCCATTCGCTTGACATCGGCCAGCAGCGAGCCGCCAGACGCTTCGGTTGCTGCGATGACAGCCCCTTCCACAATCGGCGCGTTGCAGACCAGTGCGCGACCACGGCGTGCCTCGTCTAGCATCTCAATGGCCATCTCGCTGTTGGTCTCGGCACCGCCAAGATCGACGAGGATCGCAACGCCAGCTTCCGACCACGCCCTGTCAATCGCGGCCATGATCGAGGCCACGTCCGTTCCAAGGCCGCCGTCCGCGTTACCGCCGGTGAAACTCAACGGCACGGTATCTCCCACCATCTGACGCACCATATCTGCGACGCCTTCCGCCACCTTGGACGAGTGCGACACGATCACGATCCCGACGTTTGCCATCACTGCTCCTCCAAAACCTTGCAGATCGCCGTCACAAGCAGCGATGCCGACCGCGCGCCGGGGTCCATGTGCCCCACCGACCGCTCACCCAGAAACGATGCGCGACCACGGATGGCTTTCATGAGGATGGTCGCGTTCGCCGCCTCGGCAGCCTTAGCCGGAAGCCGCGCGAGAAGGTTCTGGCCACCGCCCGCGAGTTCAGCGGCCACGGGTGTCAGCACATCGAGCAACGTCTTCTGTCCCTCGGTGGACTTGCCTCGCGCTTTCACGGCTTCGATGGCCGTCTTAAACGCAATCGCGGCATCTTCAGGCGTCGGGTTGAGCGGCATGGCGTTACCGAGCGATATGAACAGCGTTCCGTACAGAGGTCCGGACGCACCGCCGACGCGCATGACGAGCAACATCCCGATGGCTTTCAACGCCTCGGGCAAAGGCTTAGCGGATAAGGCCTCGGCATCGGCGGCAACTGCCTCGAAGCCACGCCGCATGTTGAGGCCGTGATCGCCGTCGCCGATGACCTGATCCAGTGCCGTCAGTTCATCCGCATGGGCAAAGATGGTTGCCGTCATGGCGTCGATCAGTCTTTTTTGCAGAGCCTGGTTCATCGATTATCTCATCCGATTTGATTGCAGACGATCTCCCGCCACGTCGAAAAACAGAGGCGAAACAAGGTTCACGGCCACCACGTCACCCGTTTCGATGCCGGAATCCGGTTTGGCGAGGCTGACCAGTTTTTCGCCACCGATCGCGATATGAACATGGTTCTGGTCGCCCAGATGCTCGATCCACGTCACCTTTCCGACGGTGTTGTTGTTCGAGCCGGTGTCCGCACCGCCGTTGCCGGATGCATTTTTCGTGATCCGCAGATGTTCGGTCCGCACGCCGATGGTGGCCGTCTCGGTCGGCGCGGCTTCGCCCGCGAATACGCCGCGAGGCACAAGGTTGATCGTGGGTGTCCCCAAACGCGCCGCCACATGCACATTGACGGGATTTTCGTAGACTTCGCGCGGGGTACCCGCCTGAACGAGCCTGCCGCGCTCCAGCACGCCAATGCGATTGCCCAGCGTCATGGCCTCAGCGTGGTCGTGCGTAACGTAAAGGATCGTGGCTTTCAGCGTTTCCTGGATCCGCTTCAACTCGATACGTAAATCGGAGCGAAGCTTGGCATCCAGCGACGACAGCGGCTCATCCATGAGAAATATCGCTGGCCTGCGCACAAGGGCGCGCCCGATGGCAACGCGCTGCATTTGCCCCCCGGAAAGCTGAGTTGCGCGGTTGTTGAGCTTGTCGTCGATGCGCAGTAACGATGCGACCTCAGCGACACGGGCTTTGATCGCGCGATTGTCGAGACGACGGCCGGGCGCTTTCAGCGGAAACGCCAGATTGTCATAAACGCTGAGGTGGGGGTAGAGCGAATATTGCTGGAACACGAACGCCACGTCGCGCGCGGCAGGCGGTGCCGTTGTCACATTCTGCCCGGCAATGGTAATGGTGCCCGCATCAGGCGCTTCTAGTCCGGCCAACAAACGTAGCGTCGTCGTCTTTCCCGCACCCGTTGGGCCTAGCAGAACGAAGCATTCGCCGTCGGCGATATCGAGCGACAGGCCTGATATCGCCGAAACCGCCCCGAAGTTTTTGGATATGCCACTCAAACGCACCTCAGCCATGGGCGTCACCGTGCATCGCGGTCCGTATGGCGCGACCGCTTGTTTTGTCGAACAACGATAACTTCTCAGGCTTGAACGCGAGGCCCACGTTCTCCCCGGTTTTCACCGATGCGTTCGCAGGGATGCGCGCCTTAACGGTGCCATGCGCCGTTACGACGGTAACGATCTGCGTGGTTCCGAGATATTCCGCGCCATAGATTTCACCCCTAAGCGCCGATGCATCGGAAAAGCGCACATGCTCGGGCCGCGCGCCCAGGACCATCGCGCTGTCCGCAATGTCTTCACGAATCTGCGGCACGCCGACGAAGGCACCATTCATTGCGATACGATCCGCACCGCGTTGCAACGAGCTATGAAAATCGAGAAAGTTCATTGGGGGCGACCCGATGAAGTCGGCCACGAACATGGATGCCGGACGGTCGTAGATTTCCTGCGGGGGCCCAAGCTGTTCGATGCGGCCTTTGTTCATCACCGCGATTGTGCTGGCCATGGACATGGCTTCGAGCTGATCGTGGGTCACGTAAACCGTGGTGGCGCGAAGCCGGTCATGAAGTCCGCGCAGTTCGCCGCACATCACGTGGCGGAACTCGGAGTCGAGCGCACCGAGCGGCTCATCCATCAGAAAAGCTTTCGGCTGTCGCACGATGGCGCGGCCCAGCGCAACACGCTGGCGGTCGCCGCCAGGCAAACCGGAAACGGGTCTGTCCAGGATATCGGCGATGCGCAAAATCCGGGCTGCTTCCTCGACGCGGGCTGTCCGCTCGCGCCGCGGAACGCCCACGGACTTCAACGGAAACGCGATGTTTTCGCGCACCGTCATATGGGGATAAAGCGCGAAGAGCTGGAACACAAAGGCGATGTCCCGCTCACCCGCGCGTTTGAAGGTGACATCATCTCCACTCAGCCTGATCTCGCCGGATGTGGGCAGTTCAAGCCCGGCGATCATGCGCAAGGTGGTCGTCTTTCCGCAGCCGGATGGACCGAGCAGGCAGAAGAATTCGCCGTCCGCTATGGTGAACGACAGGCTTTTCACGGCCTCGAAGTCACCGAACGATTTATACAGATTCTCAACCCGGATTTCAGCCACCGTAAGCCTCCGGCAGTTTTCCGGCGACCATGAACAGGATGACGCCGCCAAGCATCGTCATGAGTGAATAGGAATACAGATCGAGCGAGAACGGCTGCATGAGCATGAAAATGCCGCCCGCGATCAGCGCCATGCCAATGCTTTCCCAAGGCTGGCGGCGCGTGATCCTCGTCCAAAGCGGGCGGCGGACGGTTTGCGGGTCCATGCTCATTTGCGCACCGCGCCGAATGTAATGCCTCGCAAAAGCTGCTTCCGCAGAAGTACCGTGAACACGAGAATGGGCACGAGAAACAGCGTTGTCCCCGCCGCGACCGCTGGCCAGTCCTGTCCGCCTTCGCCGATGATGATCGGGATAAACGGCGGCGCGGTTTGCGCCTCGCCTGAGGTGAGGAGCACCGCGAAGGCGTATTCATTCCAGGCGAAGATCAGGCAAAAGATCGCGGTCGCCGCGATGCCGGTGGAGGCTTGGGGCAGCACAACCTTGCGGAACGCCTGCAGCCGCGTGTAGCCGTCCACCATGGCCGCTTCTTCATATTCGCGCGGGATTTCGTCGATAAAACCCTTTAGCAGCCAGACGGCGAGCGACACGTTAATGGATGTATAAAGCAGGATCATGCCGAGCTTGGTGTCTGACAGGCCAAGCTCGCGGTACATGAGATAAACCGGGATCGCGACCGCAATAGGCGGCATCATCCGCGTGGACAGGATGAAAAACAGCAAATCGTCTTTCAGAGGCACCTTGAACCGGGAAAACCCGTAAGCGGCCAGCGTCCCGAGGGCCACCGCGAAAAACGTCGACCCAAGCCCGATGATCAGCGAGTTGATGAAGCGTGGGATGTAATTCGACGGCCCGGCGATCACCATGTTGCGATCGCGCGCAGCCGTTTCGCACACGCCGTCAGGTTTAGGCAGGTTCGCGATATACTCCGGTGCCTGTCGCGAGCGCGTGGTGAACAGGTTGCAATAGCCTTCAACGGACGGCTGAAACACGACCTTGGGTGGATAGCTGATGGAATCCTGCGGATTCTTGAACCCGGTGGCAAAAATCCACAACAGCGGCACCATAGAGATCAGCGCGTAAAGCACCACGATACTGCCCGCCACGATCCGCGTCTTTTGGCCGGGTTCAACGACCGAATGGGCCGTGCTTGTCATTGTACCGCTCATCGGCTTTTTACCCTGTTCAGCGCTTTGACATAGATATTGGCGAGGCCGAACACCGTGACGAACAGGATCACGGCGAAGGCCGACGAGAACCCGGTGCGCCATTTTTCGAAAGCTTCGCGCTTGAGCGTGATCGACGCAAGTTCCGTGGTCGATCCGGGGCCGCCTGAGGTGAGCAAGTTCACCATGTCGAACATCTTGAAGTTCTCGATGCCGCGAAACAGCACGGCCAGCATGATGAACGGCAGGACCATCGGCAGCGTGATCGACCAGAATTGCCGAAGCTTCGACGCGCGATCCACTTCAGCGGCTTCGTAGATGTAGTCGGGAATGGAGCGCAAGCCCGCAAGACAGATCAGCATCACGTAAGGCGTCCACATCCAGGTATCGACGATAATGATGGACCAGGGCGCGAGCTTCACCGAACCGATCATCTCGAAGGATGACGGCGGGATGCCAGCAAAGAAAGCCACCACGTAGTTGAACAGGCCGATCTGCGGCTGGTACAGAAACGTCCAGAAATTGCCGACAACGGCGGGCGACAGCATCATGGGCACGAGGATGAGCGTGGTCCAGAACGCATGCCCGCGAAACTTGCGGTCTATGAGATAGGCCAGAGTGAAGCCGATCACCGTCTGCAACACAATCGTCCAGATGACGAAATGCGCCGTGGCCTGCATCGCGGTCCAGATATCGGCATCCGTCAGGATCGAATGATAGTTGTCGAGGCCAACGTTGCGCACCACCGCATTGGGCCGATTCGCCCGGAAGTTCGTAAATGAAAGCTGGATCGTCCAGAGCAGCGGAAAAATATTGATCGCGAGCAGCAGCAGCATTGTCGGCGCGATCATGATCCACGCCAGAGACTTGTCCGACAACCCACGCACGTGCCGCGCGAACGTATCCGGTGTCGCGCTAGCGGCGCGGTCGAGGATCGGTTGCGTGTTGAGGGTTGAGTCTACCGTCATGGTTACCTTCGGAGCTATCTCGCGTGCGAGTTGCCGTCATGGTCGGGCTTGACCCGGCCATCCAGGTCTCAGCGCAAGTTTATGTTGAGTTGCCTTTGAAGCGCAGGTAACGATTTACTTCGAACCGAAAGCACAGGGTAGCTGGATGGCCGGGTCAGGCCCGGCCATGACGTATATCTCTTAAATCTTGCCCTCTTCCTTGAACGTCTTCTGCCAATCCTTCACGAGCAGATCGAGCGCCTCCTTGGCCGTGCCCTTATCGGCGACGACGAAGTCGTGAACGCGCTTTTGCATGCTGAGCAGCAGCGACGCGTAAGACGGCTCAGCCCAGAAGTCCTTGACGATCGACATAGATTTCAAAAAGTCACCTGCGAACGGCGCGCTTTTCGGGAATGCAGGGTCTTCAAGCACGGCGCGAAGGCATGTGTAACCGCCAAGGTTCCACCATTTCTGCTGAATGTCCTTCGTGGCAAACCATTTGATATATTGCAGAGCAGCGTCACGGTTCGGGGAATAGGAAACCACCGAAATGCCCTGTCCGCCGAGCTGCGTCGCATGTTCCTTGCCGGACGGGTTCACAAAGAAGCCAATCTTCTCGCCGCCCACGTTCGGGTCTTTATACAAACCGGGAAAGAACGCGAAGAAGTTCATCTGCATCGCGACCTGGCCGGATTTGAACGCGTCGAGGCCTTCCTGCATATACGCATTCGTCAAGCCGGGCGGTGTGCAGCACTTATACAGTTCCTTGTAAAACTCCAGACCCTTCACGGCATCGGCGGAATTCACGAAGCCTTCCATATCGTATGGTTTTTTCGGATTTTCATATTTGAAGCCATAATCGTAGAGGACGTTCGTTACGCCCATGGTAATGCCTTCAGACCCGCGCTCGGTATAGATGTACGCGCCGTAAACTTTCTTGCCGTCGATCATGCGGCCCTGAAAAAACTCGCCGACTTCTTTCAATTCGGCATAGGTTTTCGGTGGAGCAAGATCTCGGTTGTACTTTTTCTTGAACTCGGCCTGAAGCTCAGGCTTTGCGAACCAGTCCTTGCGATAGGTCCATCCAATTGCATCGCCCATGGCGGGCAGCGCGAAGTAATTCGGCGTATTCTTGGGCCATTCCGAGTAACCCGTCACCGTCGCCGGCATGAAGTCACTCATCTTGATGCCTTCTTTGGCGAAGAAGTCATTCAGCTTGACATAGTGCCCGTTCTCGGCAGAACCGCCGATCCACTGGCTGTCGCCGATCATGAGATCGCAGAGCTTGCCCTTGGTGTTCAGTTCGTTGAGCATGCGATCGGCGAAGTTCGTCCACGGCACGAACTCGAACTTCATCTGAACGCCGGTCTTCGTCGTGAAATCCTTTGAAAGTTCAACGAGCGCGTTGGCAGGATCCCAGGCCGCCCAGCAGAGCGTGAGCTGTTTTGTCTGAGCCTGCGCGATATTGAATGTAAGAATGGCAGAGGCTGCAAGCGATCCCAGCCCCAACAGAATTTTTCTCATGTCTTCGACCTCCCTTGGAGTTTAGCGGACCCACGAATGAACCGAACCAGACCGTTAACGACCTATTTCGGTTTTCCGCGCGAGCACCTGTCTAAACTCGATGAATGAACATTTCCTCGAACGACGCCGCGTTCTTGTGCGCTAGCTTCGATCGATGTTTAGTAATGCATGCGTTACTAAACATCGCAACTAAACTATTGCCCAATGCGATTGCTTCTGGAGAAACCACGCGGAGTGGCTGCGCGGACTTTGTTTAGGCGGATTTCAGATCGCTATAGAGTTGAATTTATGCCCCGCGCATCGCGTGGCTTTCAAGTTTGTAATCTGAGGTTTCCAAATGCAACTCGCGACATTACCGGTCTTCATTGTTGTCGCAGTCGTCATCCTGTTGTTCATGAGTGTTTGCATCGCGAACGAGTATCAGCGCGCCGTGATTTTTCGGCTGGGACGGCTCGTGGGAACGCGGGGGCCGGGCCTGTACATTCTCATCCCCTTTATCGAGCAACGGATCGTGATCGATCAGCGGGTCGTGACCACGCCGCTGGAAAAACAGGAAGCAATTACCAGGGACAACGTACCTGTGCGGGTCGATGCGGTGGTCTGGTATCGGATCGTCGATCCAGCTAAATCCGTGGTGGAAATCGAAAACGTTTTCGCAGCGGTGACGCAGATTTCACTGACTACGTTGAGGAACGTGATCGGACGACATTCGCTCGATGAACTGCTGAAGGAACAGGCGAAAATCGCGGAAGAAATGCGCATCACCATCGATCAGGTCACGCACCCCTGGGGCATGGACGTGCAACTGGTCGAGGTCAAGGACGTGGTCATTCCGCAATCCATGCAGCGTGCCATGGCGCAGGAGGCGGAAGCGCTCCGTGAAAAACGTGCGCGTATCATCAAAGCGGAGGCCGAGATGGAGGCCGCTCAACGCTTGCGCGATGCGGCGATGACGATCATGGAATGCCCGGCGGGTCTCGAACTTCGCCGGATGCAGATGATTACCGAAGTTGGCGCGGAACAGAACACGACCACGGTCGTCATGATGCCGTCAGAGTTTGTGTCCATGGCCCGCGCCATCTCAACCATGGGCGTGCAGAAAGAGGATAAAAAACCGTGAAATTGGCTTGCGGAGAATAATGCCCAGCCCGCCAACAGGATCGCGAACATCTTCATTTCAAGTCGCTGACGCGATAAACTGGCGAAACTTAAACACTGGTTCGACAGTTTCACTCATTCGTTCAGCATCAGACCGCGCATAAACACCCGCGTGCGATCTCGGTCGAGGATCGACGTTACTCCGCTGCGCGACTCTCCACCATAGACGACGCTTGCGGCTGCATCGCCACGCCGTCAGGTGCCGTGCCCTCGCCGCTGTCTTTGATCGTTTCGGGCCTTGGCATCGCGACAATGTTATACCCGGAATCCACATAATGCACTTCGCCGGTCACCGCCGTCGAAAGGTCCGATAACAGGTACAATGCGGCACCGCCCACCTCATCGAGCGACGGCGTGCGCCCCAGGGGAGAATGCATTTTCTGATAGTTGAACAGAACCCGGGCATCGGAGATACCGGCCCCGGCGAGAGTGCGCATCGGTCCGGGTGACAGAGCATTGACGCGGACGTTCTGTGGCCCGAAATCCATCGCCAGATATCGCACGGATGCTTCAAGCGCCGCCTTGGCAACACCCATCACGTTGTAACGGGGCACAACACGCATGGACCCGCCGTAGGTCAGCGTGATCATGGACCCGCCGTCAGTCATCAAAGCGGCCGCGCGTTTTGCAATTTCCGTGAATGAGAAACACGAGATGACCATCGTGTTGGCGAAATTTTCCCGTGACGTATCGGCGTAACGGCCTTTGAGTTCGTTCCGGTCGGAAAACGCAAGGGCATGCACGAGAAAATCGATTGACCCCCACTTCGCCGTCAGATCCGCGAAAACGGCATCCACTGATGCCAGATCCGACACGTCGCACGGGAGAATGATCTTGCCGCCCAGGGATTGAGTCAGCGGAATGGCACGACGACCGAATGCGTCGCCCTGATAAGTATAAGCCACCTCAGCACCGTGAGCAGTAAGCATGCGTGCAATCCCGTAGGCGATGGATCGCTCGTTCGCCACGCCCATGATCAGGCCGCGTTTACCAGCCATTAGCGGCCCTGGCTTCGTAATATCCAACTTTGTCATTGGGGAAACCATCTCCAACTGAATGCGGGCGGTTAAATGCCGGGCCGCTTGAAAATCAACGTAGCGTTCGTGCCACCAAACCCGAAACTGTTTGACATGACACAGTTAAGGTCGACGTTATCGAGCCGTTCCCGAACAATGGGGATATCCGCGAAAGCAGGGTCCAGCTCTTCGATATTGGCTGATTCGCAAACAAACCCGTTGTTCATCATCAGGAGCGAGTAAATTGCTTCCTGCGCTCCTGCGGCTCCCAGAGAATGGCCCGTGAGCGATTTTGTCCCCGAAATCAGCGGAACTTTCGATCCGAACACATCACGCATGGCCTCGATTTCTTTCAGGTCGCCAATCGGCGTGGACGTTGCGTGAGGATTGATATAGTCAACCTTGCATTTGACGGTTTGCAAAGCAAGCTTCATGCAACGAGCCGCGCCCTCACCGGACGGTTGGACCATATCGAACCCGTCGGAGTTTGCGGCAAAACCACAAAGTTCACCGTAGATCTTTGCCCCTCGCGCTTTTGCCCGCTCCATTTCCTCCAGAACCAACACACCCGCGCCGCCCGCGATCACGAAACCATCGCGCTTCACGTCGTAGGCCCGGCTCGCCTTTTGGGGCGTATCGTTGAAGTTCGAGGACATGGCTCCCATGGCATCGAACAAAACCGAAAGCGTCCAGTCCAGCTCTTCGCCCCCACCGGCAAACATGATGTCCTGTTTGCCCCATTGAATCATCTCGGCGGCATTTCCGATACAATGCGCAGACGTGGAACAGGCCGACGATATGGAATAATTTATGCCCTTGATCTGGAACGGCGTGGCCAGGGTCGCGGAGTTCGTGCTTGACATCGCCTTGGGAACCTCGAACGGCCCCACCTTGCGCGGTCCTTTTTCGCGTGTCGTATCGGCGGCCTGAACGATCGCCCGTGTCGAGGGGCCGCCCGACCCCATGATCAGCCCCGTGCGCTCATTGCTGACCTCATTGTCATCGAGTCCGGCATCGAGGATCGCCTGTTTCATGGCGATGTAGTTCCAGCCGGCGCCCGCACCCATGAACCGTCGAATTTTCCGGTCGATCATGCTCTCCCAGTCGATATGGGGTTCGCCATGGACCTGACAGCGAAAGTTCCGTTCGGCATAGGTTGGCGCACGAACGATCCCCGATCGCGCCTCCCGAAGCGATGCCAAAACTTCCTGTGTGTTATTTCCAATCGATGAGACAATGCCCATCCCAGTGACAGCAACACGTCTGATCATCTTGAACCACCTTGCCGCGTCAGCCTTTAAGATCACACCGCGAACGGCCAGGACACATCTCAGCCAGTCGCCGCCTGCATGCCCATATTCGCGTCGGCAAACAAGCCCACACGAAGGTCCTTTGCAGAATAAATCAACGCGTTGTCAGCCTTCAAGGACCCGTCACCCACGCCAAGGGTCAGCTTGCGGCGGATCACGCGCTTGAGGTCGACGATATACTCGATCTTCTTTACAGACGGAACCACCATTCCAGTAAACTTCACTTCCCCGACGCTAAGCGCCCGTCCCTTTCCCGGGGCACCGAGCCAGCCCAGGAAAAAGCCGAGCATCTGCCACAAAGCGTCAAGTCCGAGACAGCCCGGCATCACCGGATCGCCCTTGAAGTGGCACGCGAAGAACCAGAGGTCAGGCCGGACATCCATCTCCGCTATAATCTGACCTTTGCCATAAGCGCCGCCGGTCTCCGAGATGGTCGATATTTTATCGAACATCAGCATAGGAGGCAACGGAAGCTGCGCATTGCCAGGTCCGAACAATTCGCCCCGTCCGCAAGCAAGCAAATCCTCATATTCGAATTGGTGGCGGCGTTCGGCCATGATTCCCTTTCCTTGCGGGCAGCATATGCTGTTTGCTCCCGTCAGCGTCTCTTAACTATCACACTCAACGTATCCCGCAACCCATATGCGTCAAGATCGCCGTTAGAGTGATCCGGGACAGCGCTTGCAGACCCATCTTGCAATCTCTATACTAAGGTGCTGCCTGAAAAGGAAACCGAAGATATGGCGAACGAAGGATTGTGCGTAACTGTCGAGCGCCTGCGGACCGCAGGACTTCGTCCGACGCGTCAGAGACTTGCGTTGGTCGATCTGATCTTTGGACAAGGCGACCGGCATGTAACGGCGGAGATGCTGCACGCGGAGGCCAATCAGCGGGGTATCCCGGTTTCATTGGCCACGATCTATAACACGATCAACCAATTTTCGCAGGTTGGCCTGATCCGCGAGATTGCCGTCGAAGGCTCGAAATCCTACTATGACACCAACACGTCCGATCACTTTCATTTCTACTTCGAGAAAGACGGCGTGCTTGTGGATATAGACAAGATGGACCTTTCCATCGAGAACATGCCCGCGCCTCCGCCGGGAATGAAAATTTCGCGGGTGGATGTGCTTGTGCGGTTGGTTCCGGTCAAGTAGGCGGAAGACGTTCACACGGGGAGTGGTCCATGCCGGGTGCCGAGGATATGGCTCAGAAGAATGTCTTCGGAGAGCCGATCTCCACTTGTTCTGATATGCCGCTTACCGGATTTTTTCGGGATGGCTGCTGCAATACCGCGCCAAACGATTTTGGTTCGCATACGGTTTGCGCACTTGTGACCGACGAGTTTCTGACCTTTTCCAAGCAGGCCGGAAACGACCTTTCGACGCCGGTTCCAGATTATAATTTTCCCGGATTGAAGGCGGGGGATCGCTGGTGCCTGTGCGCCGGTCGCTGGGCGCAGGCTTTCGAGGCAGGCAAAGCGCCGAAAGTGATTTTGCGTGCCACCAACGTGCTCGCGCTTCAAATCGTTTCCCTTGAAGATCTCAAGAAACTCGCGATCGATCTGTCGTAAGCTGTGTTGCACCGTAGAAAGACGCTTCGATGCCGGGCGGATTTCCGATGAGCGCTGCCTCGGCCGCGTAAACTTGAAGGCTTGAGGTTTTCACATGATCGCCACAGCGCCAATGTCTATAAAGCCAAGACGCTGGTATCATCCGCGGGCCGTGATCTCCTCGCTTGCGCTCAGACCACGCGTTTATGGCGGCGCGCTTGCCGGCATTGCGGCAAGTTTTTTTATGCCAGCCGAATGGCCTCGGACGGTCAGAGCCGCGCTATCGTGGGATATCGGCGGGTTGGTGTATCTGGCCTTCGCATTTCAGTTGATGGCATCGTGCACAGCGCAGCACATCAAGGCCAAAGCCGCGCGACGGGACGACAGCCGACTTGTAATCCTCACCCTGATTTTACTGGCCATCGGTGCGAGTTTCGCCGCCATTGGCGGTCTGATCGGGCAGGGCAAGCTCCCAACGGTCGACTCGCAGGAAAAACTCTATCTGGCGGCCCTTGCCGTTGCGACCATCATGATATCCTGGACGGTGACTCAGGTCGCGTTCGCGCTCCATTACGCCCACGCGTTTTACCGGCCACACGAAGGCAGTGACGCTCGTGGCGGGTTCACTTTTCCTGGATGCGATATTCCCGATTACTGGGACTTTTTCTATTTTTCCACATCGATTGGCGCCACGTCACAGACGTCCGACACGTCCATAAACAGCCGGTCTTTGCGCCGTCTGGTCACGCTGCACTGCGTCATCGCGTTCTTCTTCAACACGGCCGTGCTTGCTCTAACCGTGAATATCGCGGCAAGCCTTGCAGGTTGAACCATGTCTAAAACGCCGGCTGCCGTGATTTTGATCGATATCCAAATGGGGTTCGACGATCTCCACGACCACGGGGATGGCTGCCAACCTGGGCTTCTAAACCATAGTTGTTTCCGATGCCTGCGCTGCCTTTTCGTCCAACGCCAACTTCGAGTGGCTTGGCGACGGGAAAGCGAGCCCAGACCCGGAAACCATTAACCGGTTTGCGCTCGCCCATCTGCATGGGCGAGTTTGCAACAGTTCTCACTTCGTCTGCAGTCGTAAGTTCGATCCAGGGCTAGCCCCGAGATCATGCCCAAATTTGAGATATCGCCTGACGATGTTAAAGCGCCATGCGTGACTGCGATTAAACGCATAGCGCTCTAAATCTTCTGATTATACTCGCCAACCTCGGGATACGTGCTCAGATGCGCATCAAGCTCGGCAAAGATCGCGCGCATGTTAGCCTCCGACACGGGGCTTTCCACGACAACTACCAGCTCCGGCTTGTTGGATGATGCCCGCACCAGGCCCCATGTTCCATCTTCAAGCATGATGCGGATGCCGTTCACGGTGATGACATCGCGGATTGGCTGGCCAGCGAGCGTCTCACCGCGCTCGGCAACACCCTTGAAGTGCGCGATCACGCGATCCACCACGCCATACTTTGTCTCATCCGCGCAATGGGGCGACATGGTGGGCGACTGCCACGTCTTCGGCAAAGCTCGGTGCAGGTCGGCCATAGACTTGCCCGGGTTGCGCGAAAGCATATCGCAGACGGCAATGGCTGCAACCAGGCCGTCATCATAACCGCGCCCGAGCGGCGGATTGAAGAAAAAGTGCCCCGATTTCTCGAAGCCGACCGTCGCGCCGGTCTCATGGCTATAGCGTTTGATATAAGAATGGCCGGTTTTCCAGTAGGTCGTGTGCGCCCCGTTCGCGATGAGCACCGGGTCTGTGCTGAACAGTCCCGTGGATTTCACATCCACCACGAATTTCGCGTTGGGCGTCAGCGCGGAGATATCGCGCGCCAGCATCACGCCCACCTTGTCGGCAAAAATTTCCCCGCCCTCGTTGTCGGACACGCCGCAGCGGTCGCCGTCGCCATCGAACGCAAGCCCCACGTCAGCTCCGTGTGCTTTAACGGCATCCGCGAGGGCATGCAGCATTTTGAGGGATTCTGGGTTCGGATTGTGGTTCGGAAAGTTGTAATCGAGATCGGTATTCAGCGGCACAACCTCGCACCCAAGCTTCGCCAGCACTTGCGGCGCGAACGCTCCCGCCGTGCCGTTGCCGCAGGCCGCGATCACCTTCAGTTTACGGGTAAACGGCGCGCGGTTGGTGAGGTCATCCATATACCGCTGACCGATATCGGCGTGATAGATATACCGGCCTCCATCGCGGGTCGCGGCGCGGCCTTCCAGCACCATGTGCTTCAGCGCTGTCATCTCATCGGGCCCGAAGGTCAGGGGCCGCCCCATGCCCATCTTGATGCCGGTCCAACCGTTGTCGTTGTGGCTTGCCGTCACCATCGCCACGCCCTCGACCTTAAGCGCGAACTGCGCGAAGTATGCCATCGGCGACAGCGCCAGCCCGATGTCGTGCACTTCCGCACCGCCCGCCAGCATGCCGGAGATGAGCGCATACTTGATGCTCGACGAGTACGACCGAAAATCATGCCCCGTCACGATGCGCACCGGCACGCCGCGCTCGCGCATCAGCCCCGCCATCGCCATGCCTATGGCCTGCATGCCCATCAGGTTGATTTCCTGCGGGAACAGCCAGCGGGCGTCGTATTCGCGAAAGCCGGTGGGCTTCACGAAGGGTATGCGCTCGAAGTCGGCCGTGTTTGGCTTGAGGTCCGTGCGTGGTTTTGGAAAAGCTGCTGCAGTCATAACTAGCTCCAGAACGTAGGATCAAAAGATCAATGAGTTAGCATTGTGTTTATTTCGTTCGAGGCTTCGACCCTGTAACCCTTGGAAATCATATATTCAACGCAATCCTCGGTCCAGAGCGCCCGCGAGGCGTGTTCGATCATGATTGCCTTTGGCCAATATGCGCGGCCGGCTTGCGAAAAAAAGGGGATCAATACGCGATCCTCGTATCCCTCAACGTCTATTTTCATAAGATCAATGCGCGGCATCGCCGCTTGTTGAATGAGCGTAAGCAAGGGTTCGACCTGCACATCCTTAAAATCACCGCGACCTTTGCTGCCAATGATGTGGAAAGAACCCATCCCCGCATTCACGGGGCTGTTGGACCACAAGCGCATAACCCCGGTTTGTTCTCCGACTGCGACCTGTTTCACTTCAATGTTCGTGATGTTGTTCAACCCGATATTATATCGAAGCCTGTCAGCGATGACGGGATTTGGTTCGATGGCGAGAATTTTGCGCAGGGTTTTGCAGCGCAAGGCCACGGGAATGCAGATGGCCCCGACATTCGCGCCGATATCGACGAAAAATTCGGCTCCTTGTAACTTGTTCGTTAGGTAAGCAAACTCCGCCGCTTCATTTTTGAATAACGTTCCTTGATGGATATGACGATCATGATCGTTCTGGAACGGGTAGCACCGAAACTTCACGCCTTCCAGTTCGACATCCGCCACCATGTTTTTCGGAAAGCTTCGGAACCGTTTTTTAATGACGCCCGGGACGCCCTTGCGCGTCAACAAATGTCTGACATGCGTTTTCCAGCGCGACTGCGATGCGTATTTTCCAAACGTATCGTCAGTTTGATTGTGCACACTGTCGCCCGGATCGGTGATGATGCCTATGCGTAGCAGAAAATACCTTCAGGATGTCAAGCGCGAGTTTTCGCATAATCCGTGAGCGCTGATTGAGCCCACTCCGCATACCCCTTTGCACGCAGGTCACACGCCGGGCACACCCCGCAGCCATAGCCCCACGCGTGGCGATGTGTGCGGTCTCCATCATAACAGGTGTGCGTCTCTTCCACGATAAGCGACACGAGCGCGTCGCAGCCAAGCGCTTGCGTCATGGCCCAGGTCTCGGCCTTGGTGCGCCACATGAGCGGCGTCAGGATGCGGAAATGCTCCGCCGTGCCAAGGTTGATCGCCTGATTGAGTGCCGAAAGCGTATCGGCGCGGCAGTCGGGATAGCCGGAATAATCCGTCTGGCACATCCCGCCGACGAGATCGCGGATGCCACGACGATAGGCAAGCGCCGCTGCTAGCGTGAAGAACAGGAGATTTCGACCCGGCACGAACGTGTTCGGCAGGCCGTTCGCGGTCATGGCGATTTCCGCATCGCGGGTGAGCGCCGTATCGCTGATGCCGCCGAGCACGGATAAATCGATGACGTGATCCGTGCCGAACCGCGCGGCCCAGGCCGGAAACGCGGCGGCCATCCCGTCACGCACGCGCAAGCGGCATTGCATTTCCACCGCGTGACGCTGACCGTAGTCGAAGCCGACCGTTTCAACGAGGTCGTAACGTGACAGCGCCCACGCGAGGCATACCGCCGAGTCCTGCCCGCCGGAGAAGAGCAGAAGTGCCGCATTTCCCTTTTGCCCTGTTAGTAGTATCCTTTCGAATGTTTGCATGAACCCTACAAATGAAACCTATGCTGTTGCTAGCCGCAGTCTACAATTTATGCCTAGCGATCTTCCATATGTTTTTTTGGAAGCTGTTCCAATGGCCCTCATCCCTTTCCCCGTCCGGGAGGGTGAACTCCGGAATTACGCAAGTCCTGAATTTGTGCGGCATGTTCATATTCGGCGCACTTGCGGTCGTGCTTTTCATGGCCGTCTACACTGATATGCCATCACCAGCGATAAAAACCCTATTGTGGATCAGCGCCGCGTTTTGGGCTTTCCGGGCAGCGTTACAACCGGCGTTTTTCGGTCTTGCCCATCGCATGTCCAAAATACTGTTCATAATCTTCATCGCAGGAAGCGCGATCCATATCGCAGCCGCACTTGCCTAAGCCTTGCCGCCGTCAGCACTCTCAGGTATTGCTTTCCGCGACCTGGTTTCCTCCATTCCAACGCAAGGCATTGCCATGACCGCAATTACCGACATCATCGGCCGTGAAATTCTTGACAGTCGCGGCAATCCCACCGTGGAAGTGGATGTTGTGCTGGAAGATGGTTCGGTCGGGCGCGCGGCGGTGCCGTCGGGCGCATCCACGGGCGCGCATGAGGCGAACGAGAAACGCGATGGCGGTGCGCGATATCTCGGCAAGGGCGTGCTGCAAGCGGTTGACGCGGTGAACGGCGAAATTTTCGATGCGCTGCAGGGCATGGATGCGGAAGACCAGCGCCGCATCGACAAAAATCTCATCATGCTGGATGGCACGGAGAACAAGTCGCGGCTTGGCGCGAACGCGATCCTCGGTGTATCGCTTGCGGTGGCGAAGGCGGCCAGCATCGCGGCCGACATGCCGTTGTACCGCTATCTCGGCGGCGTGCAGGCCCGTGTGCTTCCTGTTCCAATGATGAACATCATCAACGGCGGTGCCCATGCCGACAACCCCATCGACTTCCAGGAATTCATGATCATGCCCGTGGGCGCGCCAACATTCGCGGAAGCCGTTCGCTGGGGCGTGGAGACATTTCACACATTGAAAAAGCTGCTGAAAGACGCCGGACACAGCACCAACGTTGGTGATGAAGGCGGGTTCGCGCCAAACCTCAGATCGGCGGACGAGGCGCTTGGCTTTGTCATGCGCGCCATAGAGAAAGCCGGATACAAGCCCGCTCACGACATCGCCATCGCCCTCGATCCGGCATCGACCGAGTTTTATCACGGCGGCAAATACGAACTGAAAGGCGAAGGCAAGAGCCTCGGCGCGCATGACATGGTCGCGTTTTATCAGGATTTCGTGACGCGTTATCCCATCGTGTCCATCGAGGACGGCATGGCCGAAGATGACTGGGAGGGCTGGCGCGCGCTTACCGAAGCCGTCGGCGGCAAGTGCAACCTCGTGGGCGACGACCTGTTCGTGACCAACCCGAAACGGCTCGCGGAAGGCATCAAACGCGGTTGCGGCAACGCGATACTCGTGAAAGTGAACCAGATCGGCACGTTGTCTGAGGCGCTCGATGCGGTGGACATGGCGCAGCGCGCGTCGTTCAAGGTCGTGATCTCGCACCGTTCCGGCGAGACCGAGGACGCGACCATCGCCGATATCGCGGTCGCCACGAACGCTGGGCAGATCAAGACCGGATCGCTGTCGCGCTCGGACCGCACCGCGAAATATAACCAGCTCATCCGCATTGAGGAAGAGTTGGGTGACACGGCGATCTACGCTGGCCGCAATGCTCTTTGGACAGGCGCGTGAGCTTGCGGCGTTTGGAGTGTGTAGCGCGGGCGTCACACAGTGATTCGATCCACTCAAATCAAGTTGAGAAAATCTTATTTTGCGTCGACACGCTGCCATACATGAAGTGGGCAATAATCGCGTAGGTGTGTTTTATGAAAACCTCAGCCCGACGCCTCAACGCCTTCGCGCGGGCGGGAAGGAAACTGGTTGCCATCCAGATGCGAGATGTGTCAACCGCCATCTGATGACGCAAGAAAATCCGCAATCTGGTTTTGCGTGTAAACGTCGTTCAACAGGGGCGCATGGCCTTCGTCACGCACGAGGCGGGATACCAGACCGGGGTGACGATTTTGCATTTCCTGCACGGTTGCTGCGGATAAAAGATCCGAGTTTTCGCCACGCAGGACCATAACCGGCATAGATTGCAGCGCATCGAAATAAGGCCACATGTCGGGCATGGGCCGGGAAATATCGACCTCAGATAGTGCCGCACCGATCTTCGGATCGTAAGCCGCCGCAGGTTTGCCGTCGATCTCATTGAACCATTGGCGGGCCAGTTTTTCCCACCCGGCCTCGTCGACAGCCGGGAATTGGCGTTTGTTGATGTCGCGAACCACCTGCCGCGCTTCCTGCCAATTGCGGGGAACGGGAATTTTCCCTGCATATCCCATGATGCGCGCAAGCCCCGCCGTCTCGATCACAGGGCCAATGTCATTCAGGACGAGACATCCCAGAGCAGCCGGTCGCATGATCGCAAGAAGCATCCCGATGATACCCCCCCGCGAGGTGCCGATCAAAGCCACATCGGTCAAACCCTGTATGGTGAGGAATACATCGACGTCAAGCAGTTCCACCGATGGCGAGTAGTTTTGCCATTTCGGGTCCCAGTCCGATTTTCCTCTGCCTCGATAGTCAAGGCAGTACACCCGCCTTGGCCGACGCGGATCGGAGGAGAGCATGACCGCGAGATCGTGAAAATCGCGGGCGTTGCGCGTCAGTCCCGCAAGGCAGACCACGGGACGAAACGCGGATGCGCTGCCGTAGATGCGTGCGGACAGCGTGAGATCGTCATGGCTTCGCCACGTCACTTCGCGGTATATGCCTGGCTCATCGTCTACGGGAATGTCCATGGAGATGACCCTACCCTGTTTTGCCAATCAAGATCGGTTCGGGCAATTTACCGGGACGCCCGCGATTGATGTCCTGCCATATCTGTATTTGTGCTTTGCCCTTCTCGAACCGGCAACGATAAAGCTGGGTGCTTTCCATAATGCGCTGAACATACTCGCGGGTTTCGGTGAACGGAATGCGCTCAACCCAGTCGATCGGGTCCACGGTTTTGCGTCGCGGGTCGCCAAACTCCCGGCTCCATTGCGCGACGCGTCCTGGTCCTGCGTTGTAGGCCGCAAGTGACATGATGTACGACCCATCGAACTGCGTCAGCAGCGACGCGAGAAACGACGACCCGAGGGTCACGTTGTACGACGGGTCCGAAGTCAGCCGCCCCAGCTCGTATTTCAGTTTGTTGCCCGATGCGACCAGACGCGCGGTCCCAGGCATGAGCTGCATCAACCCGCGCGCGCCGACCGGGCTTTTCGCGCCGGCATCGAACTCGCTTTCCTGACGGGTGAGCGCATTCAACAGCGGCAGCTCTATCTTTTCGTTGTCGCCTGCCGCATCGAACTTCGGAAGAAGTGCTGGCAGGGCATAAGCTTCCACCGGAAACCCGCGTCCAATGGCGATCTTTGCCGTTCGGACAACGGTGGACGGGGATGCGATGCGTTCCGCGAGTTCCAACATCAGCGTCATCTGGACGGGATCGTCGATCTGTCGCGCGAGATCCAGGAAAAAGCCGATGAGCGCGCCTTGCTGGTCCAGTTGCTTGAGGATCATCAGCGATTTGATGGCGTCGAGCTTCACGAACGCCGCGATATCGTCAGATGTCGGCTTGGGCGGCGCCCGGAACTCACAAGCGCTGCCATCACGCAACGCGTTCTTTGCCAAAGCCCCGTAATAGCTCCAGGCGCGCTTGGCGCTTGCGCGCAGACTGGTTTCCACGTCGCCCGGTTGTTCAAGTGCAGCTTTTCCCCGCGCAAGCCAATAGGCTGATCGCGCCTGATCGCGACCGCTGCCGCGCGCTTCAACCGACGATTGAAAATGAACGGTCGCCGTATTGGCATCCTTCAAAAACTGAAGAGCGATCCAGCCGGCCAGAAACTCCGCTTCGGCACGGGCCTCTTCGTCCAGCGGACCGTGATGCTTCGCGATCCCGTAGGCCGTCTTGAACTTGCTCAGATTGAGCGCGCGCCGGACTTCCTGACGCCGGAACTCCCACCAGCGCTCGGGGTCGGCGAGGTCTGCGGCCTCCGTCTTCACGGATCGCAAAACGCTCCAAAGCCGTTTGTCCGCTTTCTGCCGTTTAAGTGCGACCAGTCGGGTGAGCAGGGGACCGCTTTCGGACTGACTTTCTTTCAACAGGTTGATCGAACCGTTGTTCGTCTTTTTTGAGGAAGCAGCCGCTTTCTTATCCGCAGGCTTCGGCGCAGAGGCACTCTCCGGCTCCGGCACAGGGTTTGGCGGCGTTGGAACCGCAGGAGCGGGCTTGCTCTCGGCCTGAGGCTTTTCCGCCGTGGCCGCAGGTTTCGTGTCCTCGGCTTTAGATGCGGGCGGCGGTGAAGTTTGCTTTCCATCGGTGTTCGTGGCCGCCTGAGGGGACGCGGCTTTATCTTCCGAAGGTGCGGCAAACAGCACAGGCACGGCGAGAGTTTGAACGCCGAACTGGGACGACCTGGCCCGTGATGACGGATTGGGCAACAGCTTTGTGGGGTTGACGTCGCGCTCCAGTACCGCACCGCGACGACGCGTTGAAAGACGCCGGGAAACCGGTGTTACCTTACCTTTGTAGCCACGGACAGCGGGGCGCACCCATCGCGCACCCGTTCTTCCGCGAACAGCCCCCCTCGCACTGACGGCTTGAACCCGTTGACGCGCGGTCATTGCCGCGGACCGCTGCGATGCGAGCCGTGCCGCAGCCCGCGCTCCGGCCGCAGCAGACGCCGCCAACGCAAGCTTTTTACTCGTATCCGCCTTCTTGCCTTTAAGTGCCAGCCATGTTTTGCGGGTCTCACGATCCGCATCGGTGAGATAACTGCCATATTTTGTTTGAAAACGCGCTTCACCGGCGGCGTCGAAGTCATGACGTGACCAAGCCTGCCGGATGAGGCTCAGGCCACGGTCACGTTCACCTTTCTCGATGTAGGCGGCACCAAGAACGGCCTTGCCGGGTCCTGTAACAGGGCGTCTGTTCGCGAATATCTTGAAGGTTTCAGCGGATGGTGCGCTGGACGCGAACAAGGCCTTTTCCACGACGGCATCCAGAGGCGGCGGTGGAAACAACGGATTCGCCGTTCGGAACGCCAGCGTGTCGCTGAACTCAGGATTGGATGCGCGAAGGATCCGCCATTCGGCAAATTTTCTCGCGGACACGTCGCTGATCTTTGCCAGCAAGGGCTTCGACGCTTCCATTCCCCGCGATGCTCCATTGGTGGCATCGGTCACGGCGGCTTTGTCGGTATCGCTGATCTTGTAAGAAAGGATAGAAGCGAGCGCCGTTGTCATTTCCTCGGTGGTGAATGGCTTTGGATAGGTGAGGTCGATCGCGGGCTTGAGCTGAGCGACTTCTTCCTTGGGACTGCCGGTGACGGTCTCCGTTGGCGGCTGCGGAACCTCGTCTTTCGGCTCCGGCTTTTCATCAGGTGCCGTGACCGGAGTAGGCTCGGGGGCAGACGGTTGCACGGCCTCGGACGGAGGTTTGGAGCCTCTCTGGTTGGGCTGTGGCTTCTGGTCGGTCTCAGGTTGCTGTTCGGTCTGAGGTTGCTGGTGCGGTTGTTGTGACGAATTCTCTGGCGCCTGAGCGGTTCTCAACGCAGGCTTTGCTCCGGTGGGGCGCAGTGACTTCTTTATCGCGTCCAGAGGATCGGTCGCGTTGTCTTTCGGCATCGCCAGGGCATACCGGCCGTCAGGGGACTTCGTGACATAGGGTACGAGCATAACAGCAATGAACCCGAGGCTGACCCCGATGAGGATGGCTTTCAAAAGCCGGAACGGGTCACGAAATGGTTTTGCTGGCGACAATGGCTTGCTCGACTCTTGCATCGTAAATAGGTCAAAGATTAAGTTCACTGCGGATCATCAAAAATATGCAACGCGCGTTTCAGGGCACGCCTCGCGTATCCGTCCGCCCGTGCTGTAAACCGTGATAATCCGACAATACCATGACAGGGATACCGATTTAGCGACCTTGGATGTTTTCGCGTCTCGGCGTATGATCCGCCACCGCTTGATCCGTGCGATCTGACGATTAAAGGAGCAGAAGAATGTTTAAGGGATCGTTTACCGCGCTCATTACCCCCTTCGACGGCGACGCTGTCGATTACGATGCTTTTGCGCGTTTTGTCGAGTTCCAGATCGGGGAGGGCAGCCACGGACTTGTGCCGGTGGGCACGACAGGCGAGTCGCCGGTTCTTACCCACGACGAGCACGAAAAAGTGGTCGAGGCCTGCATCAAGATCGCGCGAGGCCGCGTGCCGGTGATCGCGGGGGCAGGATCCAACAGCACGCGGGAAGCGGTTGCGCTGGCGCGCCACGCCGAGAAGGCGGGCGCGAACGCAGTGCTCGTCGTCACCCCCTATTACAACAAGCCGACGCAGGAAGGTCTTTACCTGCATTTCAAGGCGGTGAACGACGCGATCAACATCCCGATCTATATCTACAACATCCCGAGCCGCAGCGTCATCGACATGTCGGTGGCGACCATGGCGCGGCTGGCGAAGCTGCCGAACATCAAGGGCGTGAAGGACGCCACCGCCAGTCCCGTTCGCGTGACGCAGCAGCGGATGATCTGCGGCGAGGGCTTCAATCAGCTTTCCGGCGAGGACGCGACCGCGCTCGCGTTCATGGCGCACGGCGGGCATGGCACCATTTCCGTCACATCCAACGTGGCGCCACGGCTTTGCGCGGACTTCCAGAATGCGTGCCTCAAGGGCGATTACACCACTGCGCTCGCCGTGCACCAGCGGTTGATGCCGCTGCATGAGGTGCTGTTCATCGAGACGAACCCGGCTCCCACAAAGTATGTCGCGTCGCTGCTAGGCTTCGGCAAGCCGGATGTGCGGCTGCCTCTCGCGCCGCTGTCCGATGCGGCGCGGGCTGCCATCGACGCGGCTGTCGACAAGGTCGGTTTGCTGCACGCGCGCGCCCGATAGCATGGCAGCCCCCGCCCTCACATCCGTCCGCAAGGTCGTCGCCGAAAATCGGAAAGCACGCTTCTCGTACTTCATTGACGACACCTTCGAGGTGGGCGTGATGCTGGCTGGCTCGGAAGTGAAGTCTCTGCGCGCAGGAAAAGCCAACATCGCCGACAGCTACGCCAGCGAGCAGAACGGCGAGATTTTCCTCGTCAACGCCTACATCCCGGAATACCTGCAGGCCAACCGCCTCAATCACGAGACGCGCCGCCCGCGCAAGCTGCTGCTGCACAAACGCGAGGCCAACAAGTTGATCGGCGCAATCCAGCGGGACGGCGTGACGCTGGTGCCGCTGCGGATTTATTTCAATGACAAGGGCCGCGCCAAGCTGGAGCTGGCGCTGGCGCGCGGCAAGAAGCTGCACGACAAGCGCGAGACGGATAAGGAGCGGGATTGGAACCGCGAGAAGGGGCGGTTGATGCGGGACCGGGGTTAGTCGTGGCCGATATCTTCATCTCATACTCTAAACAGCACGCTCAACTTACCATTGATCTTGCCGCCGATCTTGCAATCGCGGGCTACACGACATGGTGGGATACGGGCCTTCTTCCTGACGACACATTTTTCCCGCAACGGATCAAGGACGAGATCGACGCGGCCAAAGCTGTAATCGTGATTTGGGCTGAACATTCGGTAAAATCCCAATGGGTTTACAGCGAGGCCAAAATCGCGCATGAGCAGAATAAATTGTTGCAGGTCCGCGATCAAGAATTAGACCCGGATAAGGTTCTGCCACCGTTCAACTCTGGCAATATTAGTCTAGTGAGTGATCGTGACCGCATTTTTGCCGCGTTGGCACGGAAGAATATTTTTCCTTTTTCCGCGCCTAAAGCAGAACCTGCGCCATATGGCGTCGAGATAAAACCTCCACGCCCGCTGTCGGAACTCGCACAAATACTTTCTAAGTCGGACCCAAGTTTAGCGAAGCAGCTAGGGTGGAAGGAGCCTACACACCCGTATCTCGCGGCAGGGTACGAGGATCGAGCGGCCCGGCTTGTGCGCGCCTTCACCGGACACACCGACGGAGTAACGTCTGTCGCTTTTTCTCCTGACGGGTTTTTTGCCCTTTCAGGTAGTCGAGACCACTCGTTGAAACTTTGGAACGTGGCCATTCGCGATCATTTATATACTTTCAAAGGACATGCGAACACGGTCTGGTCCGTTGCATTTTCCCCTGACGGCACCCGTGCACTTTCCGCAAGTTGGGATAAGACCATAAAGCTCTGGGATATCACAAGCCGCCAACTTACACGCACTTTCACCGGGCATTCAGATTATGTCTGGTGCGCTAAGTTTTCCCTTAGCGGAACTCATGTGCTTTCGGGAAGCTCTGACGCCACCTTAAAGCTTTGGGATGTCGCCAATGAAAAGCTTGTTCGTAGCTTTAATGGTCATAGGTACGGCTGTTACTGTGTTGCCCTTTCTCCTTGCTCAGAGAAAGCGATTTCAGGTAGCTTCGACAAGACATTAAGGTTTTGGGACTTAAAGAATGATCAGTCTCTTCGTCTTTATACTGGCCATTCTGGCCCTGTCTATTCGGTTGCCTCTTCCCCAGATGGCCAAGTAGCCCTGTCGGGAAGCGCAGACAGCACGCTCAAGCTTTGGGACGTTCAAAGCGGCAAGGAGTTGCGCACCTTCACCGGGCATCACAACTCTGTTAGTTCGGTCGCCTTTTCTCCGGACGGGCTATATATTATTTCGGGAAGTCAAAACGAGGCACTCGGTGACAGAAGAAGTGATAAAAGCGGACAAATAAAACTTTGGATTTCATCGGCCGGGACTGAGATTTTTTCGTGGGATTTTCCGGGCGCGAACGTGAATTCCGTCGCTTTCTCTCCTGATGGCCGGTTCATCCTCTCAGGCAGCGACGACAAAACCATGAAACTGTGGGATGTGTCGGAGTGGACGCAGGCGCAGTAACCACGCTTGCCTGCAACCGCCAAATCCTCATGAATCAGGCCGAGCGGTGGGACGGGAGGAAATCGTTAAGCGCAGGGCGGTGGGAAACGTCCGGGGTTATCGCGGCAAGGTTACCTTGGACCGGGGGGTCAAAATGGCCAGGACAACAGCCACTACGAAGAGAGCGAGGACATCTCCCCATAAGTGACCATGTTCCGATGCGTCCTTGAACGACTGAACAGCCATGATTCCTCCATGCACCACGCTCGACCAGACCGTGAACCAGATGATGCTCTTGTGTGCATGAGGATCCCGTGATGCGATGAGTAGAAACACGCCGAGCGTGGCGTAAATGCCGATGATCATCGTGAGATAGTGTGAGTGTTCGTGTCCCCAGGCCCAGCCAGATGGCCACACAATGCTCAGGGGATAAATACCGAAAAGGAAAATCAGGCCGAAGGCGGTTAGAGCGCCGCGAAGATAGAGAAGGCGATTGGTGTCCGACATTGTGGACCTCCTGTCCATTAGCCCGTCGAGGTTCAGTAGGTTTTCCTGACAATGCGAAAAACAGCGCTAATGGCGGCTCTTGTGCCAGCCTTGCGGGGCAGTCGCCAGCGCCAAGACGATCGGCCTGCCTTCGCCCGATGTGTCGTGATGGAGTTTTCTTTACTGGCAGTTTTACCGCCATGTGTCGTTGGCTCAAGTTCCACAGTTTTCCTGTAATCGGCGGCATGCCGGGTTAATTCAGACCTGTGATTTGCCACAGCCAGAAATTTAATACGCAGTAGTATTTTATCGGAATCATGCAATTTATTTCTCCGTGTGCTTTATTTCAGCAAAGCGCCGAGAAGGTTACTCGGAAGCATGTTTCGCCTACGCCGTTTTGAATTTGCGTGCGCAGGCCTGAAACTGTGAAAGTTCATTCGGGTATCGTTTCGCCTGACCCACCGAACTCGACAGGAAAGTCTTTCAGCTTCGGCAGGCCGTCCCTCATGGGGAGAACCGTCTCGGCGTAGTTGACGTGAACGTGGGGGAGGAAATTGAGGGTCGGGATCGTTGCGCTGAAAACATCCACGAGACCCAAAGGCGGATGATTCGTCATGAGATGGCCGCCGCATTTCGCGCAATAGCGGCGCTGGCTCAACTCGGTTTTCTGGAACGTGGCGACGTGCTCAATGCCAGCCGTGATCCCCACAGCTTCGGGTTTCCAGAGACTGAAGGCATTCACCGGCCCGCCGGACCAGGAGCGACAGGAACGGCAGTGACAATAGCCCATCGCTTCCGGTGAACCCGTAACCTGCAACTCGACTGCGCCGCAAAAGCAGCTTCCAATGTGAACCATGACCGACCTCTGAGAGTGTTGGTGTTCCGGGCCTGCAACCGCAGAAACGCTTTTGTGCTACATGATGAAATCACGGGGTGTTAAGTCCATCGACCGGAGGATACCGCGATGGCGTCCGGCATCGGCAAACGCCGGTGCAGAAAAAAGTGCTTGTTGTGAGAAGCGTAGCCAACGGACATGTCAGCTACGCCACGTCTCCCGGGGGCGCGATCTTCGTGTCCGCACCTGATCACGTGCGCACAACGTGATGCCACCGTTAGTCTCTGGTCACCACCACTTCGAGATATTCGCCGGGGACAATGAGCGTATCCTTACCGCCGCGGTTCATCTGCTCAAGCAATGCGATAAGATCGGTTTCCAGGGCGGCTTGCTTCGACACGTCGAGCGCGGCAAATGCACGGTTGGCGGGGCCATAATAGGTCTTGAAGGTCTCAAGCCAGTGGTTCGGCGACTTGTAGCGGAAATGAAAGAGCTGCTTCGAGACCTTTAGCCGATGAGCGGGGAACAACTCGCGGAGGCGCTCCTCTGTGCCCCACAGAGCCGGCGATTGAATACCGGCCGGAGGCGCAAGATGTCTGCCAATCGTTTTGAAGACCTGACCTATGAACCCGTCCGGGGTCCAGTTTGCGAGGCCGATGCGACCGCCGGGGCGAACAACCCGCGATAACTCCCTTGCCGCTTTCTCCTGATCAGGGGTGAACATGACGCCAAAGGTCGAAAGGACCGCGTCGAAGCTGCCATCGGGGAAGGGAAGAGCTTCGGCGTCTGCCTGTTGAAAGGTGATCTGGAGACGTTCAGCCGCAGCACGCTCTTTTCCGCGCTCCAAAAGCTGTTCGACATAGTCAGTCGAAGTCACCTGCGCGAAATGGCGGGCGGCAGCAAGCGTGGCGTTGCCGTTGCCTGCCGCGACGTCGAGCACACGCTCCCCCGCCTGGATGTCGATGGCTTCGCAGAGGCGCTCCCCGACGATTTGCAGCGTCGTGCCGACGATGGCGTAATCGCCGGAAGCCCAGGTCGCCTGCTGGCGTTGCTTTATGGCCTCGTAGTCGGGAGCGGTATAAGTGGTTGTCATGACAAAATCCTTTTTAAGCGACCGACTTCAACTCGACAGGCATCCCGAGAGGCTGCCCGGTCACGTCGGAGGCGGGTAAACTGCCTCTTTAGCCTCACCGATCACGCTATCACTGCAAGTGCCTGGGTGAAGTGCTGTGCAACACAAAGCCCGATGCCGCATCTCCGATCGCTCGGCTCGTCCAATGATCCCGGCTTTTCCGGGAGCGGTTGCCGGGGGATATGTCGGCCAGTCGATCCCTTGGCCAAATGGAGTGCCGTGTTAGGCGGAGCCGTATCTGCCTCAAGTCCACGGTGCTGGGCGGCACTGCCGCCTCGTTTGCAATCTGTCAGGCAAGACGACTTGAAACCTTGGAACAGGGCATCATTATGAGAGCACTCGTTGCTGCGCTGGTGCGCGCAATATTCGACGCGAGCGGCTCCTCGGCCGCCAAACTCCGCACTCGCGTGATGGAAACCGTTGGATGTCTTCGGGCAGCGCGGCGACATGCGGCCTCGGAGAGGATGCTTCGTCAGCTTGGACCGCATTTGCTGCGGGACATCGGAATGGACCCGGGCGAGATCCGGCAAGCCTCCCGCGAAGAATGTATGGCGCGCCTGCATATTAAAACGATGAGATAAAAGACATAGACGTTACGAATGGGATACTTGCTTCCCAGAGTCGATTGTTTGACGCAATTTTCTTCTAGCAGCCAGATTACGGCTGTATTTGACTGGACAGGTTCGGCCATGGCCCGAATTACAATTCTTACGAGGCGCGAAACACTGGCTCTCGGCGCGGGAGGACTGGCGGCGTTGACAGAAAGTCGTGATGCCTTCGCGGCAGAACGCGCGGGCTCCGTCGCTGAACTGGTTGGCAACGCGACGGCGTCGATTGAGGGAAAGACGAGGTCTCTTGCGATCGAGGGTGCGGTCCTGCTGGGCGATCTGCTCAGCACAGAAGAGGACGCGCGTCTCGCTCTTCTTCTCGGCACCCGTACAAAACTCCGTCTCGGCGGCGGAACCGAGCTTCGTATCGACCGGTACATTGCCGACGCTGGCGGCGAAATCGAGTTCGCTCAAGGCACGATCGGCTTTGATCGAAAGGGCAGGCCCGCTGACGGGAACCTGCGCTTCAAAACGCCCTACGGCCTCATTGCCGTTCGCGGGACCGTCTTTTACGCCGGGCCAAGCCGCGGCACATTCGGCGTTGTCGTGCAAAGGGGCAGCGTCGCCGTTAGCGCCGCTGGAAAAACCGTCCTGCTCGGCCCCGGACAGGGAACTGACATCGCGGAGCCAGGCTCGCAACCGACTCAGCCGAGCTTTTGGAAAACCGAGCGCATCCTCGAACTTCACGCAAACTTACCAGCGTGACTTGTAAGCCGGCCGGACACCTAGGTCATCGACTCATAAGCACGCAGCCAGATGCGGAATTTAACGGAAGCAAGAAAGTTGTCATCGCGTTTATCATATCGTGTGGCGATAGCCCGGAAGCGCTTGATATTATTGAAGAATCGCTCGACGGCATTGCGCTGGCGGCAGAGCCATGCGGAGAAGGCGGGGAGTTTTTCCGGTTCGGTATCAACCTGATATTCCCCCGGGCACCGCGTTTGCGCAGCATGTCGCGCAAGGCATCGCTGTCATAGGCGCGGTCCGCGAGCAGACTGTGCCCGGCCTGAACGGTTTCGAAAAATATCGGCCCGTCCTTGCGAAGCCAAGCTGCGCCTGGACGGCGCACCCGTGCGAAGACGCCGGAAAATGCCATTCAAAACACGCCGGTCGTCAACACCCGGAACACCGCGCGGTTTGTTCGGTAATAAAGGCTGGATCACCGACCATTCGAAATCCGTCAGATCAAAGCGCGCCATTCAAACCTCCCGAGTTGGATGCTTGAATCACTGTTCGCTCGACTTGTGAATCTATTTATGGGGAAGATTACCTACAGCGCTGTGCTCCTTTCACAGAGCTTTCGCAGGACCAGATCGTCGGGACAAATCAGAGAAAGTGATTGCAGAATCTCTATTTTATGGCACTGGTCGGTTCGCGCAAATGCCCGCATGTATTCGCTCCTGTGGGCAGCCGGATAATGAACTGGCCAGAGTGTGAACACTTCTTGCGGCTCAGTCCGGCCTTTGATGACGATCTTTCCAAGTGGTCTTAACACATCACAGCCGATCAACTCCGCCGCTCCGGGGCCAATGCAGAGAGTCGTACCCAAATCCTTATTCGCCGCCTCGAAGCGCGCAGCGGCATTGATGGCATTCCCATGGGCTGTGTAATCGAGTTTCCGCGTGCCGCCGACGTCTCCAACGATTGCCTTTCCCGTCTCCAATCCGATCCGCGTTTCGCCGAACCGCAGTTGCATTGCCCGTGGCGTTTGACAGAAGTCCAAAGCAAAGCCCTGAACCGCGACGGCGCATTCGAGCGCCCGGCGGGGATGATCGTCGAGATCGAGAGGCGCGTTAAAGAGGGCATGAACCGCGTCGCCAACGATTTTGTCGATGAGGCCGCCATGCGAAATCACGATCCGACTGACGCCATCGAAATAGTCGTCGAGGCAGGCAATGAGCAGTCGTGGCGAGGCCCGCTCCGTCATCGCAGTAAATCCCTCGATATCCGTAAAAAGAGCGGTCACCTCCCGCACTTCCCCTGCGAGGCGCAGAAGGTCGGGTTGCATTATGATTCGGCGGACGACGGCGGGGGCGAGGTGCTGCTCGAACCGTCTTCGAAGCGCAGCCTCGCGGCGCATCATTTCGGATAACCGAAAGACCGCGGTAACGATGAAGCAGGTCAGGACCGTCAAACTGGGAAGGAGCGGATCGATTAGAAGGTAGGTCAGGCGAAATATAACGACAGGACCTAAAATAAGAATTGCCGGTGAGGTCAACAAAATTACGGCGCTGCGGCGCACGGCCCTTCGCAATCCGAGGTGCGCGCCCAGAACACCGCAGGCACCGACCATGAAACCTTCGAAAATAGCAATCCAGCCAGGGCGAAACGGGATGACCCCGGATTCCAGTTGACTGTAGGTGTCTGCCTGAAGCTGGACCGTCGGCGCAAGAATGTCTTTCGCCGTTAGCCGAAGGCCGCCTGCCTCAGGTGCCGAACTTCCGACAAGGACAACACGGCCTTTGATGCGAGCTATGTTTCGAGAAGGGGTCTCGAAAAACTCTTTCGCGGAAATGGTTCGGGCAGGCCAGTCGCGCGGCCTTGCCGGGATCAAACGCAGCATGCCATCTCCCTGCATCCTTAGTTGCAGCGTGCCGACCGCAATGGAGAGCGGAGATTGACTGAGAATGATCGCTGTTGCATTTCGGTTGAGCCGCTGGATCTCCAGCGCAAAGCCCGGAACGAGAGAATTGCCGGCCCCCGCAAGAAGGGGGATGCGCCTCACTGCGCCGTCTGCATCTCCGGACATCGCGAGAAGACCCAGACCTTTTGCGGCCAAAAGAATGTTTTCCGGCGGCGCGATAAACCCTTCTGCCTGCCAAATTCCGGCCGCCTCGAATTGCCCCCGCACAAGGATTGGCGTCATTGCTTTACCCGGATGATCCCCGTTCGGATCCAGCACCATGCCGAGAACAAAAGGTACTGCGTCAATGGCGGACGCAAGCTCCCGATCGCCATCGGGAACTCTGCCCGCAATCTCGGACAAACCAGTGTCCCCCGTCGCGGCTGCAAGCTTGCGCGCCATGGCAGCCGGTGACAACTCGTCCGGCCCATCGAGTAGTATGTCCAGTCCCAGGACGGCGGGTCTTTCCGCTGCTATTGCCGCAAGCAATTTCGCCAGATGATCCCGCCGCCATGGCCAGGGTCCAATCACCGCAAGGGACTCTCGATCAATGTCTATGACGATGGGCGCATCGACGCCCGAGCGATCAGGTTCGAGCGACAGGATAGCGTCGAAGGTCCATTCGCGGGCAGTTTGATACCAGGTTCTGCCGGAGACGACGATGGCGGCAAGAATGAGCGCTACAACCATGCAGGACAGGAACGGCCGCGATCTCATTCACCGGCGGCGCTTGGAGCTTCGAACGCTTCGCCCCTTTCCGCCAGGGCAAGAAGCCTTTCGTTATGACGTATCAGGATTTTGCCGGCAGAAAGCGTCGCAATCCCTGCCTTCGCCAGTATGCCAAGTTGCCGGCTCGTGTTTTCGCGGGAAAGACCGGCATAATTGCCTAGATCGCGCTGATTGAGTTCGAAGTCGATCAGGATCCCGTCTCGCGTTTGTCGGCCGTGTTGTTGCGCCAGGCGCAGGATCGCGCTTGCAAGGCGGCCTTGCATGGAGCGTTGGCTGTCTTCAACGATCGACGATGTCTGTCTGAGCTTTTCGCAAAGGATGGCAACGATCTCCAGAAGAGATTCGGGATGTTCCCGCAGAACAGGAAGCAGGTCGCGCCTGAAAAGTAAGAAGGCTTCTGTCTCGTCGAGCGCGGTTGCGGTCGCCGTCCGCGGCCGTCCGTCGAGAAGAGCAATCTCCCCGTTCAGATCGCCCGGCCCTAACAGATTGAGTATGACCTCGTGAGCATCGGCGGTCACGTTCGAGATTTTGATCCGTCCGGACAAGATGATGACCATGTAGTGCCCAGGATCGCCTCTCTCGAATATCACTTGTCCCTTCACGTAATGTTTAACGTGCCCAAGTCGTATGAGCGCCTCCAATGCAGACTCGGGAAGGGCGCCGAGAAAAGTCCCCGCTTGCAGCGTCTCGAATATGGCACCGGTTTTTGGCAACGCCTTCAGTCTCAGAAATATTCGTGAAGGCTGATATTATACATGACGATGTCCTGTATTTCCAAGGGACAATGAAACCATTTGCATTTAACTGCCCCGGTACTGCTAAACGAACCGGTTTGCCGACTTTTCAAGCACCAAGTCCTGCATGCGGACTGCTACTGAAACTTCGGCGAAGCTGATTGAGGTTGGTCCGAGTGGTTTCACCTTACTGGATGGAGCAGGCTTTTGAGCGGCGTCGAGGTTGGAAGATGATTTCTCGCGATGGCACGCGGGCACAAACGCGCCCTGATCACTACCTCCAGCCGCCGGAATTCCAACGCCTTATCCGCGAGGCATCATGATTTCAAAAACCAATCAAGGCGCAACGCCCGCAAGCATCGGTCCGGCAGACGCGGAGTTCACCTTTCCAAGCATATGCTGCCATCGCGTCTGCGTATTGGCAGACACCTTTTCCATAAGCGATTTCAAATCCTGCAGCATGGAATCGCAACGCGATGCATCTGCTGGCGTATCGATGCCAAGGGTCTGAATCTTGGCAAGCATCGCCTGGTTCTCTGCATCGATCGATGTCGTAACCTGGTCTTGAACCAGGGGCTTGGCGCGAGACGCAAACTCGGCGTCGGGCAAACCGCTCGCTTTGCGTAGCTTTATGAGCGTTTCCTGAAGCACTCGACCGTTTACCCGATTGGTCTCTGCAATCGCCGCACTTGCAGAGGATACGACATCCCTGAAACGGCTCGGATCACAGGCAAGCGCGCACGTTTGGCCTGACAAGCCACCTGCAACGGATACCAGAACCACGGCCTGCATCAGACGCATACGTGCCCGCTCGTTAACACCTCAATGATGAACTGCATAGTATCGAAAAATATGGCGTCATTGGGAAAATGCCCCAATTCAATCATGCACACCAGTCGCGATATCCCTTCTGGGTTAACTCGTTCACGATCAAACTGGCCGCGCGCAGCAGGCGTCCTTCATCGAAACGGCGTCCAACAACCTGGATTCCAAGCGGCATGCCCGCCACGCTCAGCAACGGAAGATTAAGCGCGGGAACACCCAGGTAGGTCCACATGGTGCAGAACACCGGGTTGCCGGTAGACGATAGACCTTTTGGAGCCGGACCGGCGGCGGGTGGCGTGATGAAAGCATCGTACCCTTCAAGAAGCTGGGCGAACCTTCGATATAGCACTTCCCGCGCGCGCAGGCCGTCGGCATAAGCTACGGCTTTCATCTCACGCCCTTCCTCGATTGCCGCTTGCATCGCATCGCTGAGCTGGTCTTTTCCCCGATCAAAGTAATGGCCAAAGTTAAGTGCGATCTCCGCGAACATGACGGTGCGATGCATCCCGATCACGTCGTTGAATTCGGGTGGCAAGGCGATCTCGTCGCACCGGCCCTTGAGATCACTCGCAAGTTTTTGAAATGCCTCCCGCGTTTCGGGGTCGGCCTGATCGAAGGCCGAGGTCTTTATGAAGGCAAACCGGTGTTGTCCCGTAGGCCGTACAAGTTCCCTGACATAATCGGTCTTGGGTTGCCCCTGCTCTTCGCCGACAGCCAGTTGACTTGCCACCAGCGCCAAATCCGCGATTGACCTCGAAAAAATGCCAACGGTGTCGAAACTCGCGGATTCCTCCAGAACGCCCGCGCGCGGAAACAGCCCGTTCGTCGGTTTCAGGGCATAAACACCACAAAACGAGGCGGGACGAATCACCGATCCATTTGTCTGCGTGCCAAGCGCAATAGGGACCATGCCAGCGGCCACCGCCGCCGCAGACCCCGATGACGACCCGCCGGGTGTGTGCTCGATGTTGCGAGGATTGCGTGTCCTGGAGGGCGAGAGGAATGCAAGTTCGGTCGTGACCGTTTTTCCCATGATTACCGCACCCGCCGAGCGTAACAGCTTGATCACAGCAGCATCAGCCTGCGGCCGTCGTCCAGCGTCGAGAGGGGTGCCGTTTTCGGTGGGCATGCCCGCGGTGTCGATGATGTCCTTGACGCCAACCGGTATGCCATAAAGCGGCATATGACTGCGTCGGGAGTTGTGCCGTTCCACCGCTGTGGCCTGTTCGAGCGCCTGCTCGCGGCTGAGGTGTGCCCAAGCCTGAATATCGGTATTTTTGCGCTCGATGCCGTTCAACAGTGCCGTCGTGTAATCGACGGGATCAAGCCGGTCCTCGCGCATGGCCGCTATGGCATCTGTGGCAGTCAAGGCGGCCAGGTCACTCATCGCAATGCCCCTCATTCATTATGCATGCAGTGTAGGCTACGAAAAAATCCACGCCAAGGTTTAATATCCAGACACCCCCCATTCCCTCAGGGCGTCAACACCGTCGGAATTTTTGCGCTGTGCCACGTGTGTATCGCATGCTGTGCGGGAAAATCGTGGCGCAGGTGCTGGAGCCAGCGAGCCAGCCGAGGTGACGAGCGTCTGCCGCGCGATGTTATGAGGATGACGCGCCGCTTCGTCGAAATCGAGAACGGGAGCAACACACGCATCGGTGCCATCGAAGACTGCGGCCCATGCGTCACGGGATTTTGCCATGAACGCGCTCGCGAATGCAGCGTGCTGACGGGGCCAGTCGGAACGGTCATATTGTCGTGCCGCAAAAGTCTCCACGTCGAGTTCGAGTCCTCCGATCAGCGCCGCGAAGAACTTGGGCTCAATCGCGCCAACCGCCACGAATTTTTCGTCAGCGCATGTGTAACAGCGGTAAAAGGGCGCGCCGCCATCGAGAAAATTGTCCCCGCGCGGATGAGACCACAATCCGCCGTTGCGCAGGCCAAGGATGAGGGCAAGTTGGGCTGCCGTGCCGTCGACGATAGCAGCGTCGATCACCTGCCCCTTGCCGGACCGTTCTCGTTCCAGAAGTGCGGCGAGAATGCCTATGACCAGAAAAGCGCCGCCTCCGCCCATATCGCCGATGAGTTGAAGCGGCGGCACAGGCGGCTTTCCTGCCGGACCCATAGCGTGCAACGCACCGGTCAGCGCGAGATAGCTAATGTCGTGGCCTGCTGTCTTCGCGAGCGGACCATCCTGGCCCCAACCTGTCATGCGTCCATAGATGAGCCGTGGATTGCGCGCGCAAACCAGATCGGGGCCAAGCCCAAGCCGTTCCATGACGCCAGGGCGAAACCCTTCGATCAGCACATCGGCCTTTTCCGCGATGGCGAAGCAGGTCGCAACCGAAGCCGCGTCTTTCAGATCTAGAACGATCGAACGTCGCCCCCTGTCGAGCGGAGAATTTTTCACCGCGAACGTCTCAGGCCCGCCGTGCCTGTCCATACGCAAGATATCCGCGCCAAGATCGGCAAGCAGCATCCCGGCGAAGGGCGCAGGGCCAAGCCCCGCGAACTCCATCACCCGCACGCCCGCCAACGGCCCCGACGCCTGAACGCTCATGCGACAGCGGCTGCCACTTCGCTCTGTGCCGTGCGATCCTTGCGCAAACGCTCCGCCACGAGAAACGCCAGTTCCAGCGCCTGATCCGCGTTCAACCTCGGATCGCAATGGGTGTGATATCGGTCGCGCAGGTCCTCATCCGAGATCAATTGTGCGCCTCCCGTGCATTCGGTCACGTTCTTGCCGGTCATCTCGATGTGGATGCCGCCCGGATACACGTCCTCAGCCTGGCAAACGTCGAAGAAGCTCTGCACCTCGCCCATGATCGCGTTGAAGGGCCGCGTCTTGTATCCACTCGCCGCCTTGACCGTGTTGCCATGCATCGGATCGCAGGACCACACCACCGTGCGGCCCGCGCGTTTTACGGCACGGATCAACCCCGGCAGATGCGCTTCCACCCTGTCCGCGCCGAAACGGCAGATGAGCGTGAGCCGCCCAGCGTCGTTCGCCGGGTTGAGAATGTCGATCAGGCCGTTGAGATCGTCCGGCTTCAGGCTCGGTCCGCACTTGATGCCGATGGGGTTTTTCACACCGCGCAGGAATTCCACATGCGCGTTGCCGGGCTGGCGTGTGCGGTCGCCGACCCAGAGCATATGCCCCGAGGTGGCATACCAGTGCCCGCTGGTGGAATCGATGCGCGCAAACGCCTGTTCGTAGCCAAGCAACAGCGCCTCATGGCTGGTGTAGAAATCCGTCGTGCGTAATTTTTCGGAATTTTCCGATGTCACGCCACAGGCGCGCATGAAATTGAGACTTTCCGAAATCCGGTTCGCCAGCTCCTGATAACGATGCCCGGCCGGGCTGTCGGCCACGAAGCCCAGCGTCCATTGATGCACGCGCTCCAGATCGGCATAACCGCCTTGAGCGAACGCGCGCAGCAGGTTCAGCGTTGCCGCCGATTGCCGGTAGGCCTTCAAGAGCCGGTGCGGATCGGGAATGCGCGCTTCCGCCGTGAACGCGATATCGTTGATGATATCACCGCGATAGCTCGGCAACTCGACGCCACCCATGATCTCCGTCGGAGCGGAGCGCGGCTTGGCAAACTGCCCCGCCACGCGACCGATTTTCACCACGGGCCTCGTCGCACCATAGGTTAAAACCACCGCCATCTGCAAAAACGCGCGAAAGAAATCGCGAATGTTGTCGCCGCCGTGCTCGGAAAAGCTTTCGGCGCAATCGCCGCCCTGAAGCAGGAACGCGCGCCCTGCAGCCACATCAGCAAGCTGCTTCTTCAGGTCCCGCGCCTCACCTGCAAATACGAGTGGTGGAAACGTCGCAAGGTCCGCCTCGACAGCACCAAGAGCTGTGGCGTCTGGATAAACGGGCACCTGCTCGATGGGCTTTTCACGCCAGGTATCCGGCGACCAACGCGATTGCATGCGACTTCTCCTTATGGGCGCGAGTTTATCCGCGCTCTCTCGCCTCCCTTTATATGGTAAGCCGCACGAAATGCCTAGAGTGACAGTCTTGGCTGCCTCAAGGCGCGGAGAGTGCTGCCAGAAACATAAGGGTTAATGTGGCGTGCGTTTCTGGAGATGCAGAAGATTAAGGTCGGCTCCGGTATTCCGAACGCGCGCGTGACGACCTATGCGGCACGCTGCCGCCGAATGAGACGACGCCCGGCGTTTTCGGCGCGCCGAACGAGCAGAACGCACGCGGGCAAGAGCAGCAGCCCGCCGATCATCGCCGCGATCAAGGTTGTTGCGCTCAGCTTGCCGAACAGTCGAAGCGAGGGTAGGTCTGAGAACATCGTCACCGCCAGGCCGCACGCCAGAACGAGGCTGGTCAGCACGAGCGCCGGCCCCATCAAGACCGCCGCGTATTTCGCGCCTGCCGTCGGGTCTTCGCCTACGCGTTCTTCAAGCCGCAGCCGGTTGAGATAATGAATCATGGCGTTAAGGCCAAGACCGAAGGCCACCGTCAGCGCGACGATGCTGGCGAATTGCAGGCCTTCCCCGGTCAATGCAAGCAAAGCCCCGGATGTGACCACCGGAAACAGTCCCGGCAGCAAACTCACCAGACCTAGCAGCAGCGAGCGGAACACAAGACCGATGAACGCTGACACGAAAATCATCTCGGCCGTGAGACTGAGGTTGATCTTCGCAATCATGGCAGAGCTGTTGCGCGCCGCGATGGCTGGCAGTCCCGTCACCGCAATGCGATACGCCGGATACTGCGCCCGCACAGTGTTCAACGCGCCATCAAGTTTGTTGATCACAGGCAGAAGGTTGCTTGCGTCCACATCGGGCACCCGCCCGGTCACAACGGCAGCTTCTGCTTTCGCCGTCACGAAACGCCGCGTCAGATAATCCGGCAGCAGGCTGATATACTGCTTCAGGGTTCCAATGTCGCTTTGCCCGGACTCGCGCAGCCATCGCATCAGGGTTTCGATGGACCACACGTTGCCGACACCTGCCTGTTGTTCCACAATCGTATGTATGGCGGCGAGAACGGCGAGAGGCTCAGGTTCATACACCGTCTTTCCCGAAGGAAGATCGACCATCACATGGATCGGGTTTGCCCCGGTGAGCTTGGAATCGAGACGGCTGGAAGCGGCAACGGCCTGTTCACGGTCCGGCACCTGGTCGGCAAGACGATAGCGTGGGTCGAGGGTCAGGTGCGCAATCCCGAAGCCGATCACCAAAGCAAGCCCGCCGAGCATGAAGATTGCGGGACGCCGTGTGACATGGTCGGCGATCCAGAGGCAGGTTTTCTGAAGCCAGGCCATGGCCGTGTCGGAAACCGCCAGTTTTGCCAGCGCCGCCTCATCGCGGGGTAACAGAAGGAATGCCAGCAGGGGAAGGATCAGAATAACAGCAAAATAGGTGGTCACCATCGAGATGGCCCCCGCGATGCCGAAGGTCTGGATCAGCGCCGAGTCGGAGAAGGTGAGCGTCACGAACGAAAGTGCCGCCGTCACCCCGTTCAGAACGCAGGCCGGGCCGACGACCAGAACCGCATAACGGATCGCATCGCGCCGGTTATCGCCGGCCAGCAAACGGTCCCGCATTGCGAAGGTCAACTGCATGGAGTCGGCGAACCCCATGACCATCGTCAATGGCGAGATTACGTTCAGAAACAGGTTCAGACGAAAGTCGAGCCACCCCAGAGAGCCCAGCGCCCAGAAAATCGCAGCGGCGGGCGGGATTGCGGAGATTAAAATGAACGAGATGCGACGGAAAAAAATGAATGCGACGACTGCGCCCAGCGCGAACCCGAGGCCGTTATAAATGATGCGTTCGCGCTGCACCGCATTGCGGATTTCGAGCTGCATCACGGGCGTGCCGGAAAGCTGAACGGTGAGACCGGAGCCCTGCAGGCCCTTCACGAGGGTTGCTTTGACCTCGTCGACAGCCTTCGACAGGTCTTTACCTGCAACCGTGGCCGGATCGAGCGCAACCACGATCAGCGCAAGTTCACCATCCGGCGACAGCAATTTACCTGAAATGATCCGGTTCTCCCGGGCGCGGGCAATCAGGTTCTTGAAGTCATCGCCTTCTGGAAGAACCGAGGGAAACAATGGCGCTGGCAACTTGCCGACTTCTGGCGGCTCGCGCGCGGAAAACAACGAAACAAGCCCCCGCATGCCATCGATGAACTGAAGCTCGGTGATCGCATCGCGCAGTGCGTTCAGACTGTCGCGCGCCAACAGGTCTTTGCCTTCGATGACGGCAAGGATGTCGTATTCATTTGAGGGGAAGCGCGAGGTCAACGATTCGTAAGCGCGAAACTCGGCATTATCGGCACGGAACAGTTCGCTTAGCGAGTCGTCAACCTTGATGCGGGCGGTGCCGATCACGGCTGCCGTGGTGATGCCGATCACGAGGAGAGCAGCAAGCAACGGGAAGCGAAGCGGAAACAAGCCCAGCCTTTCCAGGCCAAGACCTAAGGAAATGGAGCCTTTTCTCGGCGGAGTTCCATGCATCGGCGTGCCACCGTTTTCCTTCTGCTTGATGGGAGACATAACCCCGCCGGGGATGACAAGCAAGGTTTCCGGTTATCGACTTTTCAAATTGCTTAAGCCGGTTGCGGTCCCCGATCGTGACAAGCTCGTTGTCGGCACAATCGCCGTGCCTATTCCACCGTCACCGACTTGGCAAGGTTCCGCGGTTGGTCCACGTCGGTGCCCATGACCACCGCCGTATGATAGGCCAGAAGCTGGATCGGGATCGCATAAAGCAGTGGTGCCACAAAGGCATGTGCCTTGGGCAGCAGGAAAGACGCCTGCGCGCGAACCGTCTTTGCTGTATCGGCCTCGTCGCTGAACACGATAAGCTGACCGCCTCGCGCACCGACCTCCTGCATGTTGGACATCATCTTCTCGTAAAGCGCGTCCTTCGGTGCCATGGCGATGACGGGCACGCTCTCGTCGATAAGGGCGATGGGGCCGTGTTTCAGTTCACCCGCCGCAAAGCCTTCGGCATGTAGATAGGAGATTTCCTTCAGTTTGAGCGCGCCTTCCAACGCGAGGGGATACGTCGAGCCGCGCCCGAGATAAATCACCAGCGGTGCGCGCGATAGAGTGTGCGCCAGCGCATCGAACCGGTCTTCCTGCCGCAAGACCGTTGTAATATGGCGCGGAACTTCCACCAGGGCGCGCACAAGCTCGGCTTCCTCAGACGTCGTGATCGTACCGCGCTGCCGACCGGCTGCGATGGCCATGCAGGCTAAAACCGTAAGTTGGCACGTGAATGCCTTCGTCGACGCGACGCCGATTTCAGGCCCCGCCAGCGTCGGCATCACGGCGTGGCTTTCCCGAGCGATGCTCGATTCGGGCACATTGACGACGGCCGCGACGGTTTGCCCGTTCTCCTTGCAATACCGCAGACTGGCCAGCGTATCCGCCGTTTCCCCGGACTGTGAGACAAAGATCGCAAGACCGTCTTTCGGCAAGGGCGTCTCGCGATATCGAAACTCGGATGCGATATCCACATCCACCGGCAGCCTGGCGATCCGCTCGAACCAGTATTTCGCGGTCAGGGCGGCATAAAACGCGGTTCCGCAGGCGGAAATCGTCACCTTTGAAATGCGGTCGAAGGGCAATGGTGCGCCGGGAAGCTCGATTGCATTGTCAACGAACCGGACGTAATGCGCGAGCGTGCGGCTGATGACTTCCGGTTGTTCGTGAATTTCTTTCGCCATGAAGTGGCGATGATTGCCTTTGTCAATCAGCAGCGCCGAGGCCTGCGTTTTCGTGATGGGGCGCGTCACCTGCTGCCCGGTTTCGCAATAGACGGTTGCCCCGGCGTGGGTCAACACAGTCCAGTCGCCTTCTTCCAGGAAGGTCACGCGGTCCGTGAACGGCGCAAGCGCCATGGAATCGGAGCCGAGAAACATTTCGCCGTTGCCATACCCGATGGCCAGCGGGCTGCCCCGGCGCGCGCCGATCATGAGGTCGTCATGACCGCGAAACAGGATGACCAGAGCGAACGCGCCCTGCAAGCGTGCAAGGACGCCACGCACGGCATCGACCGGCGTCTCACCGGCCTTCAGGGCGCGATCCAGCAGATGGACGACGACTTCGGTGTCGGTTTCGGTCTCGAAAACAACGCCGTCGCCTTCCAGTTCGTCACGCAGATCGTGGAAATTTTCGATGATGCCATTATGGACGAGCGCGACGCGCGGTGTCATGTGAGGGTGCGCGTTGCGTTCGACGGGCGCGCCGTGGGTAGCCCAGCGCGTATGGCCTATGCCCGAAACGCCCGAAATCGGTTCGTCCAGAACCCGTTGGTCGAGGGCCGCCAGCTTGCCTTCCGCACGGCGGCGGACAAGCCCGCCATCGTCGAGGGTCGCGATCCCGGCCGAATCGTAGCCCCGATACTCAAGCCGCTTCAACGCGTTCAGAAGCCGGGGTGCTGCCAATTCCTTGCCGAGAATGCCGATAATGCCGCACATGCGATGCCCTTCGAGATTAGGATTGCCTTCGAGGCATAGCCCATTGCAACGCGCGCGCCAACTCAAACCACGTTACAGTGTGTTTCAGGTTCCTTGGACGTTAATCCATACTCTGTTTATTCATCCTTACGAGTATGCTGCCGATATGAGACACATTCATTCCGATGACGATCTCGACTGGCACCTGAGCGAACTTGTCCGCGCGCATCCGGTTTTTGCCCCGGCCCGGGAAGCCACCGCGCTTGTACCGCTTCGCTGGCTCGACCCAGGTTTCAAGGGGCTTCTGTGGGTGATTACGGGCCAGCAAATTTCGGTGGCTGCGGGGCAGGCGATCTTTTCGCGGCTTGAGGCCGCTGCTGGCGGGATCACACCCGAGACGATAGCCGCGCTGTCCGACGAGACACTGCGGCAGGCCGGATATTCAGCTGCGAAAATCCGGACCATTCGCGCCCTGCATACCGCATCGCAAGGCGGGCAACTCGATCTTACCGCCATCGAGGCGCGCGCCGCTGGCGAGGCCATCGCGGCACTTTGCGAGATCAAGGGCATCGGTCCCTGGACCGCTGAGGTGTATCTGCTGTTCGCGGCAGGTCACGGCGACATCTTTCCTGCTGCGGATGTCGCCTTGCAGGAAAGCGCGCGCCTCGCGTTCGATATGGAAACGCGTCCGGGTACGAAGGAACTGCGCGCCATGTCAGAGGCATGGGCACCCTGGCGAAGCGCTGCGGCCCGACTCCTGTGGGCGTATTATCGCGTGAGAAAGAACGGAAAAAGCTCGGCTCCCGTATAAAGTTTGAAAGCACGCCGCTTGCGCAAACTTGAATTTGCGCATTTACTCGGATTGTAACGCCACTCATCGGACATCATGCAACCCACATCCATCGATTTCAAAGAGAATGCGACCCGCGCCCTGCACGACCCGCAGTTGCAGAAGGCGCTCGGGAACGTCAAGACGGGCTTCATCGTCAAACGCACCAAGGCGCGCGCGGGCCTGCCAGAATTCGACGCGCTTCGCGCTGCTGCGAAAGACATCAAGAACCATGTCATCGAAAACCTTGACATCTATCTTGAGGAATACGAGCGCAAGGTGATCGAGAGCGGCGGCCATGTGCATTGGGCGCGCGATGCTGCCGAGGCTCGCGAGATCGTTCTCAAGCTTTGCCAGGACGCGGGCGCGAAATCCGTGACCAAAGGCAAGTCCATGGTCTCGGAGGAGATCGCGCTCAACAAGGCGCTGGAAGCGGCGGGCATCGAGGCCGTGGAAACCGATCTTGGCGAATATATCATTCAGCTTCGAAAAGAGGCACCAAGCCACATCATCGCGCCTGCAGTGCACCTGAACCGCAATCAGGTGGAGGACGACTTCCGCGCGGCGCACACCGATCTGCCGAAAGACCGCAATCTGTCCGAGATCTCAGAGCTTGTCGGCGAGGCGCGTGCTGTGCTGCGCGCAAAGTTTCTTGCAGCCGACGTGGGCATAACCGGCGCGAATTTCCTGATTGCCGAGACGGGCACTTCGGTGATCGTCACCAACGAAGGCAACGGCGATCTGACCCAGCTTTTGCCCCCCGTTCACATCGTGGTGGCGAGCATAGAGAAGATCGTGCCGACGCTCGAAGACACCTCCACGATCCTGCGCGTTCTGGCACGGTCCGCGACGGGACAGGAGATTTCCACGTACACGACGTTTTCCACCGGCCCGCGCCGCGAAGGCGACCCCGACGGCCCCAAGGCTTATCACGTGGTGCTTCTCGACAACGGGCGCACCGAGATGCTCGGCACCGAATTTCAGGATATGCTGCGATGCATCCGGTGCGGTGCGTGCCTGAACCATTGCCCTGTTTACGGCGCTGTCGGCGGACACGCTTACGGCTGGGTTTACCCCGGTCCCATGGGCGCAGTGCTCACGCCGCAGTTGATCGGCATCCACGATGGCGCGCATATGCCCAACGCATCCACATTCTGCGGACGGTGTCAGGCGGTGTGTCCGATGGATATCCCGCTGCCTAAAATGATGCGGCATTGGCGCGAGCGGGATTTCGCGACGAAGTCGGTTGTCTCCATTCCCAAACTTTCATTACGCACATGGGCATTCTTCGCCGTCCGGCCCCGGCTGTATCAACTCGCGTCAAGTGTTGGCGTGCGTGTGCTGTCCGCGCTTGGCGGTCGCAAACGACGTCTGTCTTATGTGCCCCTCGCGGGCGGTTGGACAAAGCATCGGGATTTGCCAGCGCCTGCGTCGCGAACCTTTCAGGCGCAGTGGCAGGAACGCGAGCGGCAAAAGGCGAAAGCGCATGGCTAATTCACGGGACGAGATGCTGTCCCGCGTACGCAAACAGCTCGGCGTGCGCGGCGACGAGCCTGGGCGACGGGGCGTCGTGCAAACGAGGCTGCGAAACCCGAAACCGAACATCGTTCCCGAAAGCGCGAACAAGCCTTTGGCCGAGCGCATCAAGATGTTTCAGGAAAAGCTCGAATACAGCGGGGCAAAAGTCTCGCGCATCCGGACCTGGAAGGCTTTGCCCGAGGCG
>CBDFGZ010000035.1:0-14029 GCA_965247345.1 Rhodomicrobiaceae bacterium
TCACGCGGCATGGCGGTTGCCCCGCAGCGGTTGCGCGTTGTGTGCTGCATCGGCGGCGAGCCGGATCAGGTCTTCGAGTGTGCCCTTCTCTCCAGGCACATTCATGATTTCGTGGTGCTCGGCGGGCGCGCCGTAGGCTTTTGCGAAAGCGTCGCGCATCGTTTCAAGCCGCCCGACCGACGCCGCGAAGAGATCGCCGCCGCCATTCGGTTTGGGACTGCATGGCCGCCTCCGGTGAATCACCGCCGTTATCTCGGTCGTCCTCGGGACGGACCGGTTTTCAGGAACGCGGCGGCGAGGCTGCGGGGCTGCTGCGTTCCTGTCTCGACCAGGCCGTAGGAAGCGAACGCGCGGCTCGCGAAACTGTTCTGCTTGCCGGACGGGCTTGTCTTCGCCAACGCCTCGATAAAAGCGGCGACCGTCTTTCCGGAATAGATCCTTGTCGCCGCGAAGGTTGTCAACCAGCAGGCTCGCATTGATGCAGGTATACAGATAGAACAACCCCGTGCCGAACTCCGCCACGCCGACGAAGCCTGCGCCCTTGTCTGCCTCTTTACGCGCGGCCTTCAACTCGTCCACCGCCGTAAAGTAATCGTCCTCGACAACTGCGCGATGGGTGGTGAACGCATGCGCCACCTGCGCCGCCGCCTCGACGTTGTACTCCGGCGCACCAGCTAACATCCTGCCGAACATGGACAAATCGCATGCGCGAGGTTTGTCCGATAATGGCTTGAACTGATCGGCTTCTACTTTTTTACCTCTGGCGATTTCCTCGGCGAGATTATCAAAAGCAGCAAGTTCCTGAGTTGATAGGTGAATAAGTTCGTCGGTTTCGCCTGCTTTATCTTTTTCCTTTTTCTGTGTACCTATCAATAATTTGGCTTCTCCGCCTTTAGTCTTTTTCAGCAAGGTGCCCTTGATCTGCTCCAAGGCTGCATCTCTCGGCAACCGATTCCCGATAATCCTGAGCATGCGCTCCATAAGTTCTTGAGTTCGAACTCCGATCAGTTCCTCTCCTCCAACGGCGCTTATAAAAACCGGCGAGGTGCGAACGGCGCGCTTCAGGCTTTGCGACGAGACGCGAAGCCGGTCTGCACCGCCATAATTCATAGTTTTTGGACGTCCTGTATCATCCCGGTTCAGGTTGGCGGCGGGATAGGAGACGAGGAAATGGGCTTGAATGAATGTGCTCATGGCAATGTCCTTAAGCTGCGTGATCGCGCGTTTCGGGTTTTTGTGTTTCATCTTCTGGAAGCGGCATTGCTGCTTGCCAGTAATCGCGCGCCCATCGGCGCTTTACGGACGGCATGAAATCCCAAAGCAGGATCGACGCGCCAATATCACCCGGCGGAGCCTCACGCTTCAAAATCGCCACGGCGCGAAGCATTTGCTGCAAGAGGTCCTCTGGTTCTTTAGCCCGCAATAGCCGCTTGATGCGAACCTCGGCGAACGGCGGCTTGTAGTCTTTCTTAACGCGGTCTTCTTCAGGGCCGGCCAGAAGCCAGGGCATCGATTTGGGGATTTTAGGAAGGTCGTTAACATGAGCCATGGCGGAAGCGGCGCATGCCACCAAACGGAACCGCCGTTCCTCACCCAGTTGCCAGCCAGCCGCAGTCGCGAGTTTTGCAACCCGGCTGTCCAAATTTCGGAAAGAATTTATAGGCCAAGCATCGACGAGATCGATTTCGGTATCACGCGCTAACCGCCTCAAAGCGGCGCGGTCCGCTCTGTTTGGCTCCGCTCCATCCGCGTCAAAATCTTTGACACTTTTGTCTGGATTGCGGATGAACTTACCGTCGTCTCCGCGTTTGCTGCGGCCCATCAAGTTGAGCCACCACTCATGGCATGCTCGGTTGCACTGCCATTCAAGTTTTGAGAAATCGGTCATGGCCGTGCTCCTGAGGATGCTCCGCCACGCGGCGGCTTGATGAGGGGATGGAGACCGAGAGCATCCCAGACGAGGCCTTTTGTCTTGTCGCCATGATATTTTACGCGGAACTTGGACGCTAATTCCGAGCGGGCGTAGACAAGCCGCTTCGGGTCTTCGCCCCACACGTCGTCAGGGGCTATGTCGTCATCGAAAATGCGCAGCGCGGCAATTTTTATGGTTCTGAGCCAGCCCTTGCGAAGCTCCTCGTTACCGTCGGCCGGATCGTCGCCGCCGACCAGTTCTTGCAGAAGACGACGGAACTCGCTTTCGGTCTGCCGCCAGAAGCGTTCGACTTGCTCGCGGCCAACCTCTTTGCCATCCGTTGAGCGGGCGATTTTTATTGCCATCACAATAGCTCCGGCAGCCTCACTTGCTCCCAGAACAAGGTTCTTACATGTGCCGTAGAAATCGTTTTCTCGATCAGCGGCAAGGAGGTAAAGAGGTGCGGAACCCTCGACCCATGCGAGTACTTTCGCATTTTCGGTCGGATGCATATAAAATCCATGTCCCTGGATTTGAGTGGTCGAGCACTGAATGTAAAAACGCCTTTGACGATGATGCCAGGTTTTAATTGTCTGTGCAGGCGAAATATTTCGATTTTGACCCCAAATGCCGATCCAATCTCGATATCTATCTATTTGGCTTAAAACCTGTACTGGGTTGTTGAAGCCGTCCTTTCCAGGATCTTCATGGTAGTGTGAAAGATGGTGACGCCAACCACGGTAAAAAGCTCCGTGAGTTGTGGCAAAAAACGAACTGACTGATCTTCCACCATTATTTGAAACTGAGTTCATTTCTGGATCGTCTGAAAAAGTTAGGCGCAGGCAAAGCGGGGTCGCAAAAAAAGGCAACAACTCATGATGGCCTTCATCCGGTCCTGTGATCTTGCCGCCACTTGAGTTCTGAATGGATGCTAGCCAAGGAAAAATTCTTGGCCAAGCCGCTGATGCCGTCTCGTAGGAAGGAGCCCATGAAAGTTTCGGAGAATTACTCCAAATCTGATGCCAATACGATGAATTGGCGGGCTTAATCAGGACTGATAGAGAGCCGCGTTTTCTTAAACTCGACCTATGGCCGCTTCCTAATCCTGCCGTGTAATATTGGGTTGTAATCAAAGCGCATGTTGCCAGAGGCAGAGAAAGTTTCGTTATATCCCCTCTTTTGAAAAAATGATCTTTATTGAACTTCTCAGTGTTTTCCCCTGGCCCATCAATAAACAATTTCCGAATCGGAAACGAGGTTCCTTCGCGCAAATCGAAATCCTGAAACGCCCGAGGACCATCGCCGTCGAGGTTGAACGCGAAGGCTAGCCTTTCCAGCGCCTCGGAAAGACGCTCCGGCGATGGCGGCGACTTCCAATGCTCCGACCACTGCCGGTCATCTTCCGGCGCCAGCGCGCAGGTCATCAGCCCGATCAGAAACTCGGTGACGGCGGCGTTCCAATCGGGGCGCGGGAAGTCAAGCGCGACAACGGGATCTCGGTTCGGATCGTTTGGATCAAGATTGAGATCGCTCGTAATATCGGCAGGCTTGATCCAGACAAGCTTGCCGCGATGCTTATCGACTTCGACGGGCCTGCCATGATGGCCGAAAACCGTCTCAAGCCACGACGCAAGCCCATCCCGCGCGTCCCAATCGAAACCTGCGGCATCGGATACTTTATCCGCGATGCCGTCATGCCAGAGAAGATGGCCGACGGCACCATGATGCATCTCGTGCGGATAGTTGCCCCGTGCAACCCAAAAAGCACGGTTCGTTCCCGCCCAATGCTCCTCGACCACACATTGAAAACAGCAGCCGAATTTGCCGAGATCGTGCATTGCAAGCGCAAAAAGCAGCCACGTCCGCGCCACCTCATCTGGCAGCCCCGCAAGCGCCGCGATCCGCTTTAACAGCAATGGCTTCGTATCAAGGATCGCGGCACCTGCTGCCGCGACATCGAGATTGTGATACGCGACCGGATGCGAGGCAGGATAGCCAACCTGACCTTGAGGTTGTGCCTTCCCCCAGTATGCGGAAATGAAAGACATATCATTCAGACCAAAATCAGGAGTGCTCATATTCTTGTCCTCGGTCCGCATGACGCGACGCGTGATCAGTGATCACAGACGTAGCGGTTTAGCGACGTCTAATGTCGCCTTCGTCATGGCCGGGCGTGACAATCAATACCTGGTCTCAAAAAATCTCCCCATGCATCTGCATGGCGAACCGATCCGTCATCCCCGCCACGAAATCCCCGATGGCGCGCTGGCGCGTCATACGATCCTCGATAGCGCCAATGATCGCGCCCTCGCCGGGTATAGCGTTCGGATGCTTCGAGTAGTGCTCGTAAAGTGCGCTCACCGTCTTTGCCGCGCCCTCCATCTTTTCGGAGATGACAGGGTGTTTATATACATTCGCAAACAGAAATCGCCGCAACTCCGCGATCTGTGCGCTGAGGTTTTCGGAGAATTGCGCCAGAGGAAAGCCAAGCTCACGCACCGCATCGGCACTCATCGGCTGCAACCGCGCGATGCGGGCCCGCGTTCCGGCCAGAACATCCTCGACCATGGCCGTAATCATCCGCCGGTTCATCTCGTAAACGAGTTGATCGTCCGGCAAATCGCCGTGTCGGGCATGAACCGCCGCAATCGCCGCACCGGCCAGAGGTACGTCGTTCAGCGCTGCCACCGAAATAAATCCCGCCCGAAAGCCGTCGTCGATATCGTGGTTGTTGTAGGCGATATCGTCGGCGAGGGCCGCGATCTGGGCTTCGAGAGATGGCCACGTGTCAAGCGCCAGGTCTTGCACCGGCATATAGGCGCGGAAAGCATGGGGTAGCCCGTTGGCAGCGTAACGACCCGTGGGTTTGCCATCGTCATCGACCAGCGGGCCGTTGTGTTTGACGAGGCCCTCCAGCGTTTCCCAGGTAAGATTGAGTCCACGAAACGCCGCATAGCGATGTTCGAGCGTCGTGACGATGCGAAGCGATTGCGCGTTGTGATCGAAGCCGCCGACGTCGTGCATCGCGGCGTGAAGCGCGTCCTCGCCCGCGTGCCCGAACGGCGTATGGCCGAGATCGTGTGCGAGGGCAATGGCTTCGGTTAAATCCTCGTTCAGCCCCATCGCACGGGCAAGCGTGCGCGCGATCTGCGCCACTTCGAGACTGTGCGTCAACCGCGTGCGATAATGGTCGCCTTCGTGATAGACAAAAACCTGCGTCTTATAAATCAGGCGACGGAACGCCGTCGAATGCACGATGCGGTCCCGGTCGCGCTGATAGATCGTGCGTGTGGTGCAAGGTCCTTCTGAGATCAGACGCCCACGGCTCAGGTCAGGGTGTGCTGCGTAAGGCGCAAGGTCAGCCATGACTGACCCGTCGGGAGTTGACATTCGTGCTCATGCGTCCAAACTCTCCATCAAGGGTTCAATAAAGGCGAACTAACCATGACCGATGTTGTCAACATAAGCGTGACGGACCGCGCCGCCAACCGGGTTCGCGAAATCCTGAGTAAAGAACAAGGGCCCTCCGCGCTTCGGGTCAGCGTACTCGGCGGCGGATGTTCGGGGTTTTCTTACGATTTCGCCATCGTGCCCGAGGCTGAGGCCGATGATATTCTGATCGAAAAGCTTGGCGCGCGGGTGGCGATTGATCCGGTATCGGTGCCGTATATGGCGGGGTCGGAAATTGATTTCGTCGACGATCTGATCGGGGCCTCGTTCAAGATCAAAAATCCGAATGCCACTGCCTCGTGTGGATGCGGGACATCGTTTTCCGTTTGAAGCACAACTCCGTCATGTCCGGGCTTGGCCCGGACATCCAAGGGAATAAGATCGGAGATATTCCACGCGAGCCTATATGGCCGGGTCAAACCCGGCAATGACCAAATTCCCGATTGCGCATCACAGACATGCAGCGGAAAGTTGGTCGATCTGCTTATTCTGATACTTTTACATGTCCGTCTTGAACGGACCCTGCTCCGGCACGTTGGTATAGTTTTGCCTGTTCAGGGGGTCAGCTTCGTCAGTTTAACGCCAAGCTTTTCCAGGTGAAGCATCGCTGCCGCCCAGAGGACGTGCGTGGTCGTGGCGCTGCGGTGAAGTGTCTGTCCCATAAACTCCTCGAAAGTGCGGAGAGTTAGCCCGATTCAATCACAGTGTGGGAGCATGCGGCGAATGCGAAGCGCTTCTGACTCGAAGTGCTCCATGAGAGACGCAGCTTTTGTGCGGAACATTCATTGAAGGCTGTCGTTACAATAAAAATTGCTAATTGGAGATCACATGACAGGATTGACGCCAACGATTGGAGATGCACCTGTAAGTACGCTGCGAGACACATCAGAGGTTAAAGCAATCTTAGGAAAAGACTGGGCGTCGTCTAAACTTGCAGCGAAAACGGTGACAATCAATAAACCGCGCCTGGAGCTATATACATTTTGGCGAAATTTCCCAAATCTCGCATTGTTTTATGGAAAACATAGAAAGCGTCACTCAATTCGAGGGCAATAAAACGCACTGGGTTGTTTCCGCACCTGCGGAACAGACTGTTGAATGGGATGCAATACTCACGAAGGATACTCCCGGAAAAATAATTGCATGGGAATCTGTTCCCGGAGCCGATATCCGCAACAGCGGCACCATTGAATTCCGGGATGGCCCTCCAGGTCGTGGGACGGAAGTTACAGTGACATTATCCTACGATGCTCCCGGTGGCGCTGCTGTCCGATTGTTCGCTAAGCTCTTTCGCAAAGAGCCGAAAATCCAACTCCGGCAGGATATGAGACGTTTCAAGCAACTGATGGAGACAGGAGAAATACCTGTGTCCCAATCATATTCCCAAGCTGCATCGCCTCACTCTGATTAGCAGGAGATACACATGCGCGCTTTAACCTGGCACGGTAAACACGATGTCCGCGTCGATACTGTACCCGACCCGCAAATCGTAAACCCACGCGATGCCATTATCAAGGTAACGTCGACAGCGATTTGCGGTTCGGATCTGCATCTTTATGACGGCTATATACCCACACTGAAAGCAGGCGACATACTTGGCCATGAGTTCATGGGCGAAGTTGTGGAGGTTGGGAAAGGCAATACCAGGCTCAAGAAAGGCGACCGCGTCGTGGTGCCTTTTGTCATAGCGTGCGGCCAATGTTTCCACTGCCGAAAAAATCAGACCGCGTCGTGCGATAATTCAAATCCGGCTGAACAGTCTCAAATGTCTGAAGTAGCCTACGGATATCCTTTAGCAGGCTTGTTTGGCTACGCCCATCTGACGGGTGGTTATGCCGGAGGCCAGGCGGAGTATGTGCGGGTACCTTACTCTGACGTGGGCCCGATCGTCATTCCGGACGGATTGGACGATGAGAAAGTGCTTTTTCTTTCCGATATCCTGCCCACGGGATGGATGGCCGCCGAAAACTGCGACATCGAAGAGGGTGATACGGTTGCTGTTTTCGGATGTGGTCCCGTTGGCCTTTTCTCTATTCAGTCTGCGTTTCTCATGGGCGCACATCAGGTGATCGCTATCGATCATTATCCCCGGCGCCTGGAACTGGCCAAGTCGCTTGGTGCCAAAATCCTGAATTATCACAACGTGGATGTGAACGAGGCGCTCGTAGAGATGACCGGGGGGATTGGTCCCGACGCATGTATCGATGCGGTTGGCATGGAGAGTCACGGTTTTGCTTTCGACAACGTTCTCGATGCGGTTAAATCCGAGCTCTATCTGGGGACCGAACGGCCCCACGTCCTGCGTCAGGTCATTGCGACCTGCCGCAAGGGAGGCCGAGTGTCGGTGCCAGGTGTGTACGGCGGTTTCATCGATAATTTTCCAATCGGAGCGTATATGGAAAAAGGTCTGACCATGAAAACCGGTCAGACCAATGTGCATAAGTATTTGCCCAAGCTTCTGGAAATGATCGGTGAAGGGAAAGTTGACACAACCTTTTTAATAAGCCACCGGATGCCTCTTGAGGATGCGCCTGAGGGGTATAAAATGTTCAAGAATCAGCAGAATGAAGTCACCAAGGTCGTTTTGAAAGCTAACTGAAGCGATCAGCCAATCTCTTTTCACGACGTTGAAAGCCTCGGCCTGAAAAAACTCCGAGGCTTGAAATTGCCTTGAAGTGTCTGTCCCATAAACCCTCCCGAAAGTGCGGGAGAGTTAGCCGACTCAATGACAGTATGGGACCACACACCTAATATTTGTACATGTCCGTCTTGAACGGACCCTGCTCCGGCACATTGATGTAGTTCGCCTGCTCCGGTGTCAGCTTCGTCAGTTTAACGCCAAGTTTTTCCAGGTGAAGCATGGCAACGCGCTCATCCAGATGCTTGGGCAGCGTATAAACCTTGTTGTCATACTTGCCCTTGCCTGCATTCGCCCAAAGCTCGATCTGCGCGAGAACCTGGTTCGTGAACGACGCGCTCATGACGAAGCTCGGATGTCCGGTGGCGTTGCCAAGGTTCACAAGACGACCTTCGGAGAGAAGCAGCATCCGGTTGCCGGCCGGAAACTCGATCATGTCCACCTGAGGCTTGATGTTCGTCCACTTGAAGTTCTTCAAGTGCGAAACCTGAATCTCGTTGTCGAAATGGCCGATGTTGCAGACGATGGCCATGTCTTTCATTTTGCGCATCTGATCGAGGGTGATGACATCCTTGTTGCCGGTCGCGGTCACGAAAATTTCGGCCTTGTCGATCACGTCATCAAGCGTCTGCACGGAGTAGCCGTCCATCGCCGCCTGCAACGCACAGATGGGGTCAATTTCCGTCACGATAACACGCGCACCAGCACCGCGAAGCGATTGTGCCGAGCCCTTGCCCACGTCGCCATAGCCGCACACGACCGCGACTTTGCCCGCCATCATCACGTCGGTGGCCCGACGGATTGCGTCCACGAGGCTTTCGCGGCAGCCGTAACGGTTGTCGAACTTTGACTTGGTCACGCTGTCGTTCACGTTGATGGCCGGAAATGACAACGTGCCCGCGCGTTCCATTTGATACAGACGCAACACGCCCGTGGTTGTCTCTTCAGAAACACCCTTGATGTTGGCCTTGACCTTGGAATAAAATCCATGATCGCGGGCAAGGCGCGCCTTGATGACTTTGACGAGGCTTTCTTCTTCTTCGCTTTTCGGATTGTTGAGAACGCCTGGATCGCGTTCCGCATCTGAGCCAAGTTGCACGATCAGGGTGGCATCGCCGCCATCGTCGAGGATCAGGTTCGCGGTCTCGCCATTCGGCCATTCAAGAATACGGTCCACATACTCCCAATATTCATCAAGCGTTTCCCCTTTGTACGCGAACACAGGCGTTCCGCGCGCTGCAATCGCCGCTGCGGCATGATCCTGGGTTGAGAAGATATTACACGAGGCCCAGCGCACTTCCGCGCCGAGCGCTTCCAGGCTTTCGATCAGGACAGCGGTCTGAATGGTCATGTGGAGACAGCCAGCGATGCGCGCGCCCTTCAGCGGCTTCGAGGCACCAAACTCGTGCCGCACGGACATCAGACCCGGCATTTCAGTCTCGGCGATATCCATTTCCTTGCGGCCAAAGTCTGCAAGGGTGATGTCTTTGACCAGGTAATCGCCTGTCCCGTCAGGCTTCGGGTGGGAAAATGTGGACATGTTGGCTCCTTATACAGCGTGTCTATGGTCGGTCATAGACCCTGCTTTAGCGAAACCGCCCATAAAAAGCAATAAAGACATAAACATTTCTTTATGAGATTGGCGTGCATGAAAATGTCGCTCGCCGTACTTCTGCCGCGACTACGATCTACTTCGCAACGCATTGACATGATGGTTGGGGAGAAAAAATGAGAACCATGATCGCCGTGGCCATGTTTTCGGCATGCATTTCAAGCGCGGCCTACGCCTCGAAAACGACCTACAAGCTGATGGATTTGTGCAAGTTCGATATCGAACAGTATTGTAAAAACTATACAACAAAGCAGAAAAAGAAAATCAAGGAGTGCCTGGCGCAGAACGAGAAGTCGCTGCTCAATCGGTGTCAGGATCACTACAAAGAAGCAAAATAAGTGAGTTCACAGCAAGTCGGTGAAGTGGCCTCGTGTGACGTGTCAACCTGAATCCGTCCGGAATTACGACAGACTTCTGCTTTAGCCAGGGGAACTCCGATGGCGCATCCGTTGAAGACCGAAGACCGCGAACACGCCGACGAGCGTTCCAGCGAGGCTGAACCAGGTTAACGCGTATTGCAAATGGCTGTTTGGGATCGTTTCCAACAACAGTTTCGGATTACGGGGACGCGGCCACATTTTCGGCACCGCCGGGGTTAGGTCTTCGACATACTCGGCGACGATCGCGTCGGCGGAAAGAGCCAGCGTTTTTGACATGGCATCGATTTGAGCCGTGTAGAAAATCCGTTTCGTGATACCCGGTTCCGGCGTGGCAAAGGTCGGCTCTTCCGGCAACCGGATCATGCCTTCAACTGTGACATCGCCAACGGGGGGCAGCGAGCCGCTGGACAAGGCAAAGCTTGCGGGTGCGAAACCGCGATTGATGAACATAATCGTGCTTCGTTGCTCCAGCGCTGCGACAAAAGGCGTAAAAACGAAATAGCCGTATCCCTCGGTCGTCAGCCCCTGGAATTGCGATGGGGTTGGCGCGAAAACAAGAATGTCGCTTTTTTCCAGAAACCGGCCGCGCACAGCGACCTTCCGAAATTCGCGAGCAGATGGACCGATCTCAGACGCTGGCCCTTGATACGGCACGGGCAAGCCATCGAGGTTCTGCTCGAACTTTTGAATAAGATCGGCCTTCCAGGCACGGCGCTGGAGCTGCCAGGTTCCCAACGCGATCAAGGTCGCAAGAGTCAGCACGAGAAACGTCAGGAGCGCGATCAGGCGGGCTTGCGTCATCTTGGGCGGGTTGATTGCCGCATCGACAAACACCGTCATGCAACCTGCTTTCTTGCATCGATCCTGCGCAAGAGCGACTGCAAACTCGGTCGAACCCGCAGAAATACGCGGTAAAGCCGCTCCAGTCCGAAAAGGACGGTACGGTTTCGCGCAGCCATACCAAGTGGACGAAGCCACGGTATTGCCCTCCACATGGCGGCAAACGCGGCGGCCCCGGATAACATCGTTCCGTTTTCCATCGCATGAAAGCGCGCAAGCAACTCGCGCCGGTCGATCGGGCAACTGGCGTCGTCGCTCGCCACATCGAGAAACGTGATTGCGTGTGCTTTATCGAGACGTCGCATCAAAGCGATTTCGCGTGTGCACAGCGGACATGCGCCGTCATACCAGACAGTCAGATTAGTCATTGTCGAAATGTAGCATGAAACGTAGCCGTCTTGGCGAGGCGCAACGTCACAACCGGTCTTTGCGCATGTATCCATCACGTAATGGCCGCCCAAGAGGCGGCCATCCAGAAGAAAACAATAAAAAGGCAATTCCGCGTTGCGCTGGATGGCCGGGTCAAGCCCGGCCCTGACACCCAGAATTATGCGAGGGTTTTACAACCGCCACGTGGGATCGTCTGAAGCTGCGGTTGCTCACACTTCGTTATCATCGACGGTGAACAGATTTAGCCACCGGTCAGCCCCAACTTCCGGGCGAGGCCAATGCGTTGCAGCTTGCCCGTGGCACCTTTCGGAATTTCGGCAAGAAACAGCACTTTGCGGGGCGCTTTGAAGTCGGCGAGGCGGCCCGAAACAAAATCGCGGATTTCACGCTCGGTTGCGGTCATGCCTTCGCGCAACACGACGGCAGCAGCCACCTCTTCGCCGAGCTTATCGTGGGGCATGGCGAAGGTCACGGCCTGCGCGATGGCCGGATGATCCATGAGCACGTCGTCCACTTCGCTGGGTGAAACCTTTTCGCCGCCACGATTGATGATCTCTTTCAAGCGGCCGGTGATCGTGAGATAGCCGTCGTCATCCATTACACCCTGATCGCCGGTATGAAACCAGCCGTGGGCGAAGGCTTCCGCGTTCGCCTTGTCATTGTTCTCGTAACCCTTGGTGACGTTATCGCCACGAATGACAACCTCGCCTTCTGCGCCCGCAGTGAGCAGTGCGCCGGATGTATCCATGATCGCGACCTCAGGCCCCGCCGATACGCCTACGCGGCCCGGCTTGCGTGTCCCCGGCGGGAGCAGGTTGCTGGCCATCTGATGAGCCGCTTCAGTCATGCCATAGGATTCGATGACCGGAGCGCCGAACGCAGCCTCGACCTCCATCAGCACCTGACGGGGCAGCGACGCCGACGATGAACGAATGAACCGCAAAGGATTGGCGGCGATGATCGCCCTGTTGTTTGCCGCGCGCGACAGGATCGCCTGATGCATGGTTGGCACGGCGGTGTACCACGTAGGCTTCCACTCATCCATTAGCGAGAAAAACCGTAGCGCGTTGAACCCTGGCGTACAGAACACCGCGCCGCCTGCGCCAAGTGGTGCCAGCACGCTCGCAATCAGTCCGTGGATGTGGAACAGCGGCATGATGGAGAGATTGCGGTCGCTCGGCGACAGGCTGAGCGTGCGGGCGATGTTGAAAGCGGACGCGCAGACATTGGCCTGGGTCAGCGGCACGATCTTTGGCCGGGACGTGGTGCCGGATGTGTGGAGCACAAGCGCGATATCATCGGCCTGTGCATAGGAGGCACCAGCGCCACCGTTTTCCCCGACCGCCAGCTTAAACGCGCCAGCACCCCGCGTCGGCTCAGGTGTCAAGGTGGCGATGCGAATACCAAGCTTTTCCGCAGCGGCGACGGCAGGCGACGTGCTGCCTGCCTCCACGATCAAAATTTTCGCGTTAAGGTCGTTGAGGTAAAACTCGAATTCATCTGCTTTATAGGACGGGTTCAGCGGTGCGGATGCGGCAAAGCTGGCCACGCTCATGAAGGCCACCGCCATCTCCGGCCCGTTCGGCAGCACGATGGCAACACGGTCGTTCGTCGTAACGCCCAAGGGAGCAAGCGCCGCACCCGTCATCTCAACCTGCTGCCGCAAAGCGCGATACGTCAGTGGCGGCATCGACGGCGCGGCTATGGCAATCGCGTGATCCGAACCTTCTGCCAGCACGTCGCGCAATGTGGTCCGCTTCTGCATTCTATTCCCCTGTCGCATCAAGCGCAAATGCCTGCCTGCGCTATGGTTCGAAATGTGCCTGAGACTGTCATAACCGGCAATACGACACTCGCATAGCAAGGCACGTCTCGCTCCGCCGTCGCAAGCTTGCGCATCGTGTGCGCCCGGCGCGACAAAGGGCTTCACCTGCCAACATCAACGGCAACGGATGAGATTACGAAGACAGCTTTCTGATCCGCGCCGCAAAAAATCCGTCCATCCCGTTCGACTGCGTATCGGTTTTGCCGTGCCATGGCAGTGTGCGCAACGTGCCCTCGCCGGTGATGCACTCCTTTGGAATTGGAAATTCGCCATCCCGGATCGGGGAAAGGGTCACACCTTTTTTTTCACGCAAAAAACGCTCGACCTGACGCTCCCCTTCCTCCGGTTCAAGCGAACAGGTGCAATAGACGAGAGTTCCGTCGGGTTTGAGCCAGTCGATGGCGCGATGCAGAAGGCGGACCTGGACCGCAGCCAATGTTGCGATGTCGACCTCGGATTTCAGATACGGGATGTCGGGATTGCGACGGATGGTGCCGGTCGCCGAACATGGCGCATCGAGAAGGATCGCGTCGAACAGACCGTCCGGCTGCCATTTCATGATGTCGGCCTGGACGATATCGGCCTCAAGCTTCAACCGGCTCAGGTTTTCGCGAAGCCGACGCAGCCTACCCGCCGACATATCGACCGAAGTCACCTGTGCACCTCGCGCGACAAGCTGCGCCGTTTTTCCGCCGGGTGCCGCGCAGAGATCGGCAACGCGAAGGCCGGTCACATCGCCAAGCAATAAAGCTGGTATGGAGGCGGCGGCATCCTGCACCCACCACGCGCCATCGGCATAACCGTCCATGTCCTCGATCCGCCCCTTTGCTGCGAACCGGACCGGTCCCCAGGGTAAAACTTCGCCTTCGAAACGTGCAGCCCAAGCCGAAGGATCATCTTTCACGGAAAGATCGAGAGGCGGTTCGACCAGATGCGCGGCTGCGATCTTTGCCGCGCCATGGACACCATAATTGCGTTCCCA